>DASZGF010000254.1:0-144625 GCA_035939115.1 Binataceae bacterium (SeqCode) | reverse complement strand
CCCATGCCAAACCCCCGCATGAAGCAGAGGCGAGTTGTCCACAAGTCCACAGCCGGGATTCTTACCACCATCCCAGAGGCTGTGGACCTTGTGGGCAACTCGCCCCCCGGCTTGACAAACAACACAGTCGCTCTCCCGGCTAGCGGGAGAGGTGAATACGGGAGAGGTGAAGAATGTAGTTACTGCGCGCGTTGGAGTAGTTCGCGGGCGGCGCGGCGGAATCGGTCGCTTACTTCGGCGCCGCCCAGCATCCGGGCCAGTTCCTCGACTCGCTGCGGGCGGTCCAGTTCGGTTACTTTGCTGGTGGTGGTGCCGCGGCGTTCTTCCTTTTCGACGCGAAAATGCCGATTGGCGAAAGACGCGATCTGGGGCAGATGGGTGATGCACAGGATCTGATGGAAGCGGGAGAGTTCCTTGAGCTTGCGCCCCACCACATCGGCCACCGCGCCCCCGATTCCGGCGTCGACCTCGTCGAAGATCATCGTGGCCACGCCGCGCCGCTGCGCTTCCAGGCGTTTTAGGGCCAGCATCACGCGCGACAATTCGCCGCCCGAAGCGATTTTCACCAGCGCCATCGGGGGCTGGCCCAGGTTGGGCGCGATCTGGAACTCGCATTCGTCGATCCCGTCTGCACCCATCCGGAGCCCCTCGCACTCCAGTCCCGAATCGCCGTTAAACGGGGTCAGGCGCGCCTCGAAGACCGCGTTGCGCATTCCCAGCGTCTTAAGCTCGGCCTGCATCTTCTGCTTGAGCCGCGCGCCGGCGCCCTTTCGCGCCTGGCTCAGTTGGCGCGCGATCGAGGCGGCCTGCGCCAGCTCCCTGGCGGCTTCGGCCTTGAGCCCGGCGATGCTCTCCTCCACATGCTCCAGCTCCGCGACCTCGGCGCGCAGCCGCTCCAGGGTGGCCAGCGCGGTTTCCACCGAGCCGCCGTACTTGCGCTTAAGCCGCGCGATTTCCGCCATCCGGTTGTCGATTTGCTCAAGCCGGCCGGGGTCGGCCTCGATCCGCTCGCGATAAAGGCGTAGCGAATGGACCGCTTCTTCAAGCCCGACCCGCGCCGACCCGATCAGTTCGAGCGGTTCCGCCAGCTTGGGGTCCAACCCCGCGGCTTCCCCAAGGGCGGCCTGCGCGCGGCCCATCAGATCGGCCGCGGCGCCGTCCTGGTCCATCAGCAGTTGCTCGGCGGCGCCGACCGCACCGATCAGTCTGGCGGCATTGGCCAGGATGGCGCGCTGGGCGGCCAGTTCGCGCTCGTCGTCCGCATCAAGCTGTGCGCGCTCCAACTCGCCCAGCTCGAATTGCGCCGCCTCCAGGCGCCGTTCGCGATCGCGGGCGCGTTGCTCCAATCCGGCCAGACGGGCGCTGCATTCGCGGGCGCGCCCAAACGCTCCGCGGTACGCGGCGAGGTCCGCCTCCAGCGCCGCGAAGCGGTCCACGATGGTCAGATGGTTTTCCGTGCGCAGGAGGGATTGCTGCTCGTGCTGTCCGTAGACTTCGACCAGCGCGGCCCCGATGCGGGCCAGCGTCTGCACGGTAGCCATCTCGTCATTGATCAGTACGCGCGAGCGGCCGGCTTCGGAGACCACGCGTTTGACGATCAGTTCGCGCGGCGCGGGCCGCTCCAAGCCGGCCAAAAGCTCCGGCGCCAGGCCTTCGCCCTCAACCTCGAACAGACCCTCGACCACCGCTTCCTTCTGATCGGCGCGTACCATCTCGGGCGATGCGCGCATCCCCAGCAGCAGCCCCAGCGCGTTCATGATGATGGTCTTGCCGGCCCCGGTCTCGCCCGACAGCACGTTAAGGCCGGGACCGAATTCCAGCGCCACCTGGTCGATGATTGCGAAGTTGCGAATCCTCAGCTCAAGCAGCATCGCCAGTCCGCACCTCTCCGCCGCCGCCAAATTATAGGCCCCAGCGGGACCAAAGCCTCACCCCCATCGCAGCTTGTTGCGCCAGATCTCGAAGTAGCTGTGCGAGGACCGCACCAGCGCGACCGGATTCCTGCCCTTGCAGATTATCACCCGATCCTGCGCGCCCAGGGAGACGCCCTCCTGACCGTCGGCGGTCAGCATCGCGTCGTGATCGGTGGCCTGGATATGGATTTCGAGGACAGAGGAGTCGGGCAGCACCACCGGGCGATTGCTCAGCGTATGCGGACAGATCGGCGCCAGCACCACGACTTCGAGGGTGGGGAAAATGATCGGGCCGCCGGCGCTCAGCGCATAGGCGGTGGATCCGGTCGGGGTGGCGACAATCAATCCGTCGGCACGATAGGAGCAAAAGCTCTGGCCGTCGGCGATCACCTCCAGCTCCAGCAGGCGTCCGAGATGGCGCTTGTGGATGACCACGTCATTGAGCGCCGTGACCGCGGCTGGATGTTTGGGAGAGCCGTCGGCGTTGGTTATATCCGCTTCCAGCGTAATGCGGCGGTCCACCGTGTAATCGCCGTCGAGCACGCGCTCGACGCAAACGCGCGCCTCCTCCATCGCGGCCTGGGTCAGGAACCCGAGTGATCCAAGGTTGACGCCGAGGATCGGGGTCTCACGCTCGCCGACGAAGCGCGCGATGCTGAGCAGCGTGCCATCGCCGCCCAGCACCACGATCAGGTCCGCGCGATGGGCCAGTTCGGGCTTGGGCAGCGGATGGGCATGCACCGGCAGCGTGACTTCGGGCTCCACGAACAGTTCCAGTCCGCGTGAGTGCAGCCATTGCGCGAGGACCTCGGCCAGATCAACCGCCTGGGAATCGTGGCGTTTGATTACCAGTCCCACCGACTTTATGGGCCGCGCCGTCATCGCGCCTTCGAATCTATAACGCCGATGCCACGGCGGCAACGCGCTTTGTAACCCACGGCCGGCGTCAGGTCGCCTTTTTCGCGCCGGGCAGGAAGTCATCCAGCGGCACGCCCAGGCTGTTAAGCGCCCATGAAACCAGGTTGTACTGTCCGATGGTGAATACCAGGTCCATCATCTGCTGGGTGTTGTAGCGCTGCGCCAGCTTCTCCCAGGTACCGTCCGCCACCACCGAATTCTCATAGAGGTCATCGCAAGCCTGTAAAATCGCCGCGTCATGCGGGTCCCATCCCGCGCCCGGCCCCTGTTTGATGCGCTCGATCTCCTCCGCCGAAATTCCGCTGCGCTTGCCAACGAGCACGTGCTGCTCCCATTCGTAGGGCGCCTGGTTGAGCCATCCGATACGCAAAATCGCCAGTTCGCGGTCGCGCGCGGGCAGCGTCTGGCGCCCCAGGATGTAGCCGGCGAAGCGCAGCCAACTGCGCGCCAGCTTTGGATGATTGACCAGGGTCTTGAAGATGTTTGGGATCTGGCCTTCAACGTGGTTCTTCTCGGCCATTTCCCGTTCCTCGGCGGACAGGGTGGTCAGATCGCACAGGGGAACTCGCTGTTTTCGCTCTACCATGGGAATCTCCTTCGGTCGCTTTCGTTTTGCGCTTCCATTTATACTTCGATACCAGAAAAGAGAAACGAGAAAAGAGAAAATAGAAAATAGAGGCAGAGAAAAAACCCTGTTATTAGCGCCCTCTCGTCCGGCTCTCCCCTCTTTTCTCGTTTTGTTTTCTCCGGTAGTCCAAGCCCTATCAGAGAGAGAAGAGAAATGAGAAAAGAGAAATGAGAGCAGAAAAAGAGGGTTCAGTGCGTGGTTCCCCTTTATTTTCTCTTTTCTCGTTTCTCTTTTCTTCTTCACGGCGAGGATGTTTGAGGTGCTGTTCAACTCGTATCCCTTTATCCTGGGGTTCCTGCCCGTGGTGCTGCTGGTTTACGGGGCGCTGGGGGAGTCGCGATGGCGCGCCGCTACGCCTTTTTTCCTGATCGCAGCTTCGCTGTTTTTCTACGCCTGGTGGAACTGGCATTTCCTTCCCCTGTTCCTGTTTTCGATAGTGTTCACCTACCTGTGGGGCAGGGTGCTGGCCTTGAAGGAGGCCTATCCCGAGGGGCCGGGGAGTTTGCGGCGCCGGGTCGTGCTGGGAGTCGGAATCGCGGTCAACCTGGCCCTGCTGGGTTATTTCAAATACCGCGACTTCCTGGTCGGCAGCGTCGACGGCGCGCTGGGGGTGGGCTGGCCGCTGTTGCACATGGAGCTGCCGCTGGCGATCTCGTTTTTCACCTTCGAGCAGGTCACCTACCTGATGAGCTGTTACCGGGAGGAGGAAGGCACCGGCGACTTCATCAGCTACGCGATGTTCATCACGTTTTTTCCCCACCTGATCGCCGGGCCGATCGTCCGCTACCAGCAGATCTATCCGCAGTTCAACCGGCGCAGCGAATTCCGCCTGGCCGCGGAAAACCTGAGTCCAGGCCTGATGATCTTCGCCATCGGCCTGTTCAAGAAGGTCATGCTGGCCGACACCTTTCGCGACTTCGTGGGGCCGGTGTTCGAGGCCCATTTCCTGCCCAGCTTTGCCGACTCATGGGGGGCGACGCTGGCCTTCGCGCTACAGGTCTATTTTGATTTCTCGGGCTACTCGGACATGGCCATCGGGCTGGCGCGAATGTTCGGGGTGCGTTTCCCGGAGAACTTCGATTCGCCCTACCAATGCACCAACATGGTCGAGTACTGGCGTCGATGGCACATTACGCTGTCATTTTTTCTGCGTGACTACGTTTACATCCCGCTGGGCGGCAACCTCAAAGGCGAGCTGCGCCAGCATCTCAACTTGTTTCTGACCATGCTGGCGGGCGGGCTGTGGCACGGGGCGAACTGGACCTTCGTGGTCTGGGGCGGGCTTCAGGGACTAGCCCTCAGCGTCGATCACGCCTGGCGCCAGCGCGGCCACCGCCTGCCGCGGCTGGCCGGATGGGCTCTGACCTTCGGCGTGACGCTGTTCGGCTACGTGTTCTTCCGCTCCGCCACTTTCACCCGCGCCTGGGAGATTGTGCGCGGGATGGTTGGGGCCAACGGGTTTGCCTGGCGGTCGGAGTTCGGCTCGTTCAACCAGGAGAAGTATCGCGCTATCGTGGAGGGGTTGGTGGTGGTGCTGTTCTGCCCCAACCGTCAGGCGATTATGCAATGGGACTGGGTGGGTGACTACGTGTATGCCGCGGCATTCGTCGCGCTGGCCGTGATCAGCGTGCTCAACCTGGCCAATCCGCCGGCCTTCGTTTACTTCCAGTTCTAGGTTTCATGCCCGATGGCCGCGGCCCGTCGTCTTCGCCTGATGTTGATTGGATTCTTAGTCGCCATCGCGACGGTGTTCGCTTTCAACTACCTGGTCAACCCGTGGGGCGCATGGCGCTTTCATCTGGTGTCCGCCAGATACCGGCGCGTCACTAATAGAGATGAGCGGACGGTGACCCCCTATCTGCTGCACACTTCGTCTCCCGAAACTCTGCTGTTGGGCTCATCACGCGTGGTGTACGGGATGAAAATCGAGCAGGGGGTCAAGGATGGTTTCCAGAACGCGGCGCTTTCCGGTTCACGGATGCCGGAAATCGCCAAGGAGGTGGACCTCGCGTTGCGCAATCCCCATCTAAAGCGCGTCATCTGGGGAGTGGAGTTTTACACCTTCGACGCCTACGCCGACAGCTGCGCTCCCGACACCTGCGCGCGCCTGGACGGCGACCTGCGCCTCGAACTTACCGACAACCTCCTGAGCTCGGACACCTTCGTTGCCAGCTACCGGATGGTGTTGCGGGCGCTGATGGGAAAGATATCCAGGGCGGCGACGATGCCGATTCCGTGGCCTGGCCCCTTCATCTGCGGCATGTTCGCTCATCCCGAGCCCCCCACGCTGGCCGGGATGGACGCCGCACGCCGATTCCGCGAAGTGGGCAATCTGCCCGAGTACCGGCGCTTCGATTACTCGGCGCGGATGCGCCAATCCTTCGTCGACATCCTCGGGCGCCTCCGCGGCGCGCACGTGGAAGTGATCGCGTTCGTGCCGCCGGTTACGCAGTTCGAACTGGAAATGATCCGGCAAACCGGCCGCTGGCCCGATTTCCAGGCCTGGAAGGGCTTTGTGGCGCAGCATATCCCCTACACTGATTTCTCCGGCTACAACGGTATCGCCCGCAGCGACCGGATGTTTATCGACGCCTGGCACATGGAGCCCGCGGTGGGCGCCACCATAATGCGCCAACTGCTCGATGACGCCCCGCCCGACTGCCCCGACGCCGCCATCGTCGCAAACTCGGCGCTGAAGGTCACCGCGCAAGACGCCGGCCAGATGCAGGCGCTGCAGGAGCGGCGGATGGAGGAGGCGACGGCCACCCCCAATGTCTATTCGACCACCGTTGCCGCCGCGATCGTCAAACGCTACGGCCACATCGCCCTCCCCGATCTTTCCGCGCGCAAGTAGGATCGCCCCTGGAGACGGTGCCTGATTGCGCTGGCCATAATTGCGCACGACGGCCTCATTCCTATATCGTTGCTCAACCTACTGGGTAGCTCTTGGCTGAGCATCATTTGGACGTCCCGCCGCCGGGGGAGGAAAGCGATGCCGTCTTACGTGATTTTGTTTCATCTGACCCATCAGGGGCTCGATCACCTCAAAGGATCGCCCGACCGCATCGATGCCGCGATGAAGACTTTCGAGCGCCACGGCGCCAAGGTAAAGGACTTCTACGCGATGATGGGCCAATACGACTCGATGTTCATTATCGAGGCGCCCGACGACCAGACCGTCGCCCGCCTCGCCCTGACGCTGGGCGCGCAGGGCAACGTGCGCACCGAGACTCATCGCGCGTTCAGCCTTCAGGAGTACCGCACGCTGGTTTCCAAGGCGGATTAGCCAGGCTGCGGAAAAGGACTTCCGCAGCCTGCTCCCTCTCTCTTATCTCCCATAGTGAGAGAAGTTTAAGGAAGGCAGCCAGCTTTTATGCAGGCCGCTGAGCAAGCGTCATACAACTGCCCGAAAAGTAGTTTTTCCGCACCCTGCCGGGGCAGTGTCGCGCAGCGCGGCGCGATTGACAAAATCGCTGGGCACAACGGAGAATAACCCATTCCCACGGAGCCGCAATCGGAGTTCCGGACCCGCAGTGAAGTGGCCCCTGCGCCCGGAGATTCAGCCCCAGGTACCGGCCGGCTGATACTGCTTTGGTACGCGGGGTTGGTCCTGGCCGCCCTGCTGATGCATTGGGCGATGGGCGCCGACTCGGTCGCCGTTTCCTCGGCCTTTGCTGCCGCCGCGGTGGTTATCCCGCTGGCCCTGCTGGGCTACACGATGAGACGGTACGGCGACACCTTCAACTCCCACCTCCTGGTTCCGGCCATCGGGCCGATCGTAATCGCGGTGCTCATTTTCGAGTATGTGGAATACAACCAGCGCGTCGATGAAGCCTACTCGGCCCAACTCATACCTTCCGAACTGGTGCTGTTGTCCGACGTAAAATGGGCCAGCGCGGC
Organism: Binataceae bacterium (SeqCode); assembly: GCA_035939115.1. Lineage (GTDB taxonomy): Bacteria > Desulfobacterota > Binatia > Binatales > Binataceae > JAJPJA01. The sequence goes on along the minus strand of DASZGF010000254.1, from coordinate 137,266 downwards.
GGGCAGCGCTGGCCGCCTCAGCGGGCATGTCGTCAACCGCTCTCCCCATCAGTTGGTCGGGATAAGCGTCGAAGTGATGCTCTACGGGGGCAGCGAGAAGCTCAGTAGCGCGGTGGCCGACGCCAAACTCGACCTGGCGCCCGGAGGGCAGAAGAATTTCACTACCACTGCGCCGGACTTTTCAGCGGCCGGAGCCAGGGAAGTGCCCTGCGTGCGGGAGGACGCACTGCCGCCCCCTGCCCGCGGGAACAAGGCCGGGGTGTTTGAATGTTTTTACCGGATCGCGGGAACACACGGCGAGCCAGTGTTCTTTTGATCGCGATCCCGCGCGCTCGCCATCCGGCCGCCCACCCCCGCAACTCCAAAGGGGCGGCGTCACGAATCACGAGTTAAATGGTTGAAAGTTCGCCGCCTGATGTCGCACTATCTCGGTGCGGACGGGGGATTCAGTCAGCCGCCACAGCGGACGTTGACAGCGGGCGCTGGCGACCGAACTTTATCTGTGCCAGATTGTCCGGCTATTTCAGTCCGCACCAATCGGCGGCACAGATGGGAGGCAGAACAATGGACACTTGCGAATATTGCCATCAGGACAAGGACGACGCGCTTATCCGCTTCTATACGCATCCGGAAACCCACCGCAACACGTTTGTGACGCTGTGCGAAGCGTGCGAGGACAAGGTGAGGAACTCCGAATGGGGCAAGGGCGAGGCCGGAGGGTGGATTAAGCAGCATGTGCTTAGCTAAAGCCGGTGCATAGGTGACCGGCTGATGCGGCGCGCCCGGCTTTTTCCAACGCACACCTGGCGCGCGCGGCGGGAATCAAGCGACAGCGACGGGGCGCGATCATCATCCAGGGCGATCGCGTCCGCCTCCTACACCGGCAAAGGCTATTGCGGTGGATTGTTAGGGGAAATCCGGTTGGCGGGTTCAATCGGGCTGCCGGGCCGGACATCGGAAGTTATCGCCGCCGGACTGTGAATCTGCGCCGGCGCGAGGCCCTCTTGTTGAAGCAGATGCTGCAGGCCGCCCGGTTCGGATACCGTGCCGAGACTGATCGCGTCGCCCTGCGCCCAAATATTGCCCGCCACGATCGGGCCATGCTCTTCGCGCAGGTTGTAGTAGGCCGGCGGTACGGCGATTGAAAAGCTGCCGTCTTTTCCGGTGCTGGTCAAAAACGCATCGCCGGTCACGGTATTCTCCAGATGGATCTGGCGGTCGGCCGCCGGCGCCCCTTCGTAGGTGAGCACCTTGCCGCTAATCACCACCGGCGGCGCCGCTTGCATCTTTCCCGCTACTCCCTTGTGCGGACCGGCAAAACCGGGCGCCGGATGAGCCAGGATCGCGAACAGCGGTGCGAGGAGCGCAAGACGCTTTGGCAAAGTCATTCGAATATTATTAGCCAGCGGCCAAATGTGGCTCAAATGCTTTTCCACCGCCAAGAGGAGAAGTGAGAGGGGAGAAAAGACCGAGAGCATTGCCGCTTCTGATATCTCTTGTCGTTTTCTTCTCCCTTCTTGACTCTCACTCCTCACTTCTCTCCCCCCACTCCTGTTTGCAATGGCCTTTGATGCGGACGGCGCCGCAGGTTATGCTGGCGCCAACACGGAGCTGGAGCAATCATGGAACGAGTAACCATTTACCATAATCCAGGCTGCAAACATTCCCGCGGCGCGCTCGAACTGCTGGATTCCCGCAAGGTCGAGCACGACACTATCGAATACCTCAAGACTCCGCCGGACCGCGCCACCCTGGAAAAAATCATGGGTATGCTGAGCGATCCGCCCTCGGAGCTGGTGCGGGACGACAAGCGCTTCAAGGAACTCGGGCTAAAAATGGAGGATTACCAGACCAGACAGGCGGTGATCGACCTGCTGCTGAAGTATCCGGAACTGATGCAGCGGCCGATCATTATCAGGAGCGGCCGCGCGGTGATCGCGCGTCCACCCGAAAAGCTCCTGCCGCTGCTGGACTGAGGGTGCTAGAGGCTTCTGGTTGGCACTTCTCTCCCCCTGTCATCAATAAGGGGAGAGAATAAAAGGGGAAGTTCAGAAGAAGCCGGGAGAAGCCTTCCTGCGAGCGGGGCGATGGTTCAGGCGCTCTTTTTCACCTTGCCGCTGCGGATGCATCGGGTGCAGACCAACAGCCGTTTGACCCCGCTTCCAATCTGCGCCCGCACTGGCTGAAGGTTGGGCTGCCAGCGGCGCTTGGTTTTGTTGTTGGCGTGGCTGACGTTGTTGCCCACCGAAGGTTGCTTTCCACAAATCGCGCAATGTCTCATTTTGACAGAACTCCAGAATCGTGAATGCTTAAGGTATCCTGAGACGGCCCGCCGGGAAAGGGGTCCTGGAAGACTGTGGAAAGCCGGTTGCGCAATGCTTGCTTGCGGGCGCGGCTCTGATTCAGGCTCAAGCAGACTGAAGCAACGACCATGTCTGACCGCGTCATTCACATCCTGCCCGAGCAGGTCGCCAGCCAGATCGCGGCCGGGGAGGTGGTTGAGCGGCCGGCTTCCGCGGTCAAGGAGCTGATCGAAAACTCGCTCGACGCCGGGGCGGGCAGCGTTACGGTCGAGATCGCCGGCGGCGGCGCCGCGCTGATCGCGGTGGCCGACGATGGCTGCGCGATGAGTTCCCACGACGCGCTGCTGGCGCTGCGCCGCCATGCCACCTCCAAGATCCGCGACGCGTCGGATCTGGTCGCGATCCGCTCACTGGGCTTTCGCGGCGAGGCGCTGGCTTCCATCGCCAGCGTCTCGCGCCTGGAGCTGCGGACCCGCCGGCGCGAGGATCTCAGCGGAACCCATTTGAGTGTGGTGGGCGGCGAGATGGCGTCGCGCCAGGAATGCGCGATGGCGCCCGGGACCCGGATTGAGGCGCGCGACCTGTTCTTCAACACGCCGGCGCGGCTTAAGTTTCTGAAATCGGTGGCGGCCGAGCAGGCCGCCGCGATTGAAATTGTGCAGCGCCTGGCGCTGGGCTGCCCGGCGATCGCTTTTGAACTGCGGGTGGACGGAAAGACCGTGATCGACGTGGCGCCCGCGGGCCGCTTGTTGGAGCGCTTTCGGCAGTTGTACGGGGCCCGGCTGGCGGATCGGATGCTCCCGGTGGCTGGCGGCGGCGAGGCCGTCCGGATCCAGGGGCTGGCTTCGCTCAGCCAGGAATCCTTTCCCACCGCGCGCATGCTCTATACCTTCGTCAATGGGCGCGCGGTCCGCGACCGTCTCTTGATCCGCGCGATCAGCAATGCCTACGCGACGCTGCTGCCGCGCGGACGCTACCCGGCGGTGGTGGCGTTCATCACGCTGCCGCCCCAGGATGTCGACGTCAATGTCCATCCGATGAAGGCCGAGGTGCGCTTTCGTCGCCCCGGAGCGGTGTTCGAGACCCTGTACCGGGTGCTGCGCGAACGCCTGGCCAATCAGACCGCGGAGGGCGCGCCCGGCCCCGCTGCCGCATCGGAGGCGGAAACGATTGCCCCCGCCCAGCCCCACCAAGCGGGCAATGGCGCCGCGGCGCTTTCAGCCGCAGCCCCAAACGGGCCGGTCGGCGCGCCGCTGCGGCTGGTGCTTGAAGCAGAAATTCCGCGTCCCACCCTCCAGCAGCAAAGTCTCGGGCTGGGCTACCGGTCGGGTAATGCGAGCGCGATGCCGCCAGCGCCGGCCGCCGGGTTCGCCAATGGCGGCGAGGGCACCGCTCCGGCTCCGCTTTACTCCGAGCTGAGGGTGTTAGGACAGCTTTTCGCCGGATATATCGCGCTGGAGAGCGAGGAGGGGCTGTTGCTGGTCGATCAGCACGCCGCCCACGAACGGGTGACCTTTGAGCGGCTGCGCACTCAGCTTGAGCGGGGGGCGGTCGAGGTGCAGGCGCAACTGGTGCCCGAAACGCTGCAGCTGAACCCGGCCCGCGCCGCCCAGATCCATGCCGCCCTACCCAAACTGCGCGCGCTGGGCTTCGATATCGAACCCTTCGGCCCCACCACGCTGCTGCTCAAGGGCACGCCCGCGGTCTTCGGCGCGCAGGGCGGCCTTAACCTGCTGTCCGACATGATCGAAGCCGTCGGCGAGGGCGGCGCCCAATGGCGGGGGGAGGAGGGCTTCCAGACCCTGCTCAAGCAGTTGGCCTGCCACGGCTCGGTCCGCGTGGGACGCATTTTAAAGGATTCCGAAATCCAGGCCCTGCTGGCCGATCTCGACCGCACCCCGTTTAAAACCAACTGCCCGCACGGACGTCCGGTGCATATCCGCTTCCCCCGCGGCCAGATCGAACGCATGTTCCGCCGCTGAGCGGTGTTGGACGATTCGGTGAGTTATGCTGACGTCGAATACCCTCACCCCAATCCTCTCCTTGCTCAGGGAGAGGAGCGTCGAAAGGTTCTGCCAGGGGAAGGTGCTTACTGCGGAGGCACGTGGCATCAGCGATCTTTTCGTGCTTTCATTGAGGGCACAAAGTTCCGGTTAAACTCCTCGATTGACAAGTAATCTTAAGTTAACAGAAGAAATCTCTTAACGCCCTCTCCCTGACTAGGGAGAGGGTTCGGGTGAGGGTGACTGGTGCGCTTCAAGCAGAACTCGCCGCATCTATCGGTAACCGATGAAGGTGAGAGTTGCGAGGCGTTCCTGCCGCGGGCGCCCGGCGCTGATTCCACAACCTCGCCCGCGGAAGCCGAGCCGCGCATCAAGATAGGTTTCATCGTCGGACCCACGGGGATCGGCAAGACCGCGTTGGCGCTGGAAGTTGCGCAGCGGCTGGGTGCTGAAATCGTCAACGCCGATTCGCGCCAGCTATACCGCGGGATGGACATCGGCACGGCCAAGCCCAGCGCTGCGGAACTGGCCCGCGTGCGGCATCATCTGGTTGATGTACGCTGGCCCGGGGAGCCGCTTGACGTGGCGCAGTTTCGCGCGCTGGCAGGCGCGGCGATCGCGGATGCGGCCGGGCGCGGGCGGCCGGTGCTGGTAACGGGCGGCAGCGGGCTTTACCTGCGGGTGCTGCGCTATGGAATTTTCACCGGTCCGGGCGCCTCGCCGCCCATCCGCCAGGAGCTGCTGGCGGCCGCCCGGCGCCATGGAGTAGAGCATCTATACGACGAGTTAAGGCGCATCGATCCGGCCGCGGCGCGCCGCCTTGAGCCGCGCGATCTCTACCGGATTGTGCGCGCGATCGAAGTCTTCCGCGTCACCGGCGTGACCATGAGCCGGCATCAGGCGGCCCATGGCTTTGCCCGTCCCGAGTACCTGAGCCTCACCATCGGTTTGAGGATGGAGCGCGAGCGGCTTTACGGGGCGATCGACCGGCGCTTTGACGCCATGATGGCGGCCGGGTTGGTGGATGAAGTCAAGGCGTTGCTGGAGCGCGGCTATACGCCCCACGCGCCCCCCCTTTCCACTATCGGCTACAAGCATATCGCGTCTTACCTACGGGGCGAGGGTACCCTGGAGGCGGCGGTGGCGCTGGCCAAACGCGATACCCGGCGTCTGGCCAAGCGGCAGATGACCTGGTTCCGGCGCGACCCGGAAATCGTCTGGATTGACGCGGACGGCGGCGCGGAGCAGGCTTACAGGTTGCTGGCGGATTTTTTCAATTCTCCAGCCGATACCTAATCGAAATGCCGTCCAGCAGCGATTACATGGATTTCGAACAGCCGCTGCGCGAGCTGGACCAGCGCGCCGCACAGGCCGACCCCGCCGCCCGCGCCGCCCTGATAGCGGAGCGCGAGCGGCTGCAGGCGCAAATTTTCGCCAACTTAAGCGCCATCGATCGGGTCCATCTGGCGCGCCATCCGGCGCGTCCGCAAACGCTGGACTACGTCGGCGCGTGGTTGCACGATTTTGTCGAGCTGCATGGCGACCGTCGCTTCGGCGACGACGGCGCAATCGTGGCGGGTGTGGGTTATTTCAAGCGCCAGCCGCTTGCGATTGTGGGCCATCAGCGCGGCCGTTCCACTGCCGAGCGCATCAAGCGCAACTTCGGCCGTCCCAATCCCGAGGGTTATCGCAAGGCCGCCCGGATTTACGAACTGGCCAGCCGTTTCCGCATTCCGCTGGCGACTTTTATCGATACCCAGGGGGCCGAGCCTGGCATCGGCGCCGAGGAGCGGGGACAGGCCGAGGCGATCGCCCGCAACCTGGAGCTGATGTCGCGGATCGAGGCACCGGTCATCGCCTGCGTAATCGGCGAAGGTGGCTCTGGCGGAGCGCTGGCGCTGGGTGTGGCCGACGTGATCCTGATGCAAGAGTACGCCTGCTACTCGGTGATTACGCCGGAGGGATGCGCCGCGATCCTGTGGCGCACCGCCACACCCGAAAACGTCGGCGCGGCGGCCACTGCGCTGCGGCTGGCGGCGCCGGACCTGGAGCGCCTCGGTATCGCGGATGAAATCGTTCCCGAACCGCCGGGCGGCGCGCATCGCAATCCGGCGGCGGCGGCCGCCGTCCTGGGCAAAACGCTGGGACGTCATCTGGCGCGCCTGGTCAAAGTCAGCGCCGAGCGCCTGCGCGCCGCGCGCGATCGCAAGTTCGCCGCGATGGGCAGCGCCTTCGTGTTCGATTCCACCTCCAATGGCAAGCGTCCCACCCGCTCCCGCGTTGAAAAGCGCCGCGGAATCGGTTAGCGGTTTTGGCCGTGTCTGAATCGGCGTCAAACAAAGGTCCGGCCGGAGATCGGCTGGCCGCTCTGCGCGAGCGTATCGACCAGATCAACGTCCAGCTGCTGGACCTGCTCGGCGAGCGCGCCCGTCTGGCGCTGGAGATAGGCCACCTCAAGCAGGCCAACGGGACCGATATCTATCAGCCGCTGCGCGAGCAGGAGATCATCGAGGACTTGCTGCGGCGCAATCCGGGACCGCTGGGCGCCGAGCACATCCGCCGCATCTTCATCGAGATTATTTCGGCCTGCCGCGCGCTGGAACGCAAACTGCGTGTGGCTTTTTTAGGTCCCGAGTATTCCTACACCTATCTGGCCGCGATCGGCCGCTTCGGCTCCAGCGCGCAGTTCGTGCCGGCCGATTCGATTGCGGGCGTGTTCGCCGCGCTCGACGCCGCGCAGGCCGACCTCGGCGTGGTGCCGGTGGAGAACTCCACCGAGGGCTCGGTAACGCTGACCCTGGACCTGCTGATCGACACACCGCTTCAGATCGTGGGCGAGCTGATGCTGCCGGTGCGCCATGCGCTGCTCTCGGCAAGCGGCGAGCGCGGCGAGATCCGCAAGATCATCTCGCATCAGCAGTCGATGGGACAATGCCGCACTTACCTCGCCACCAACTTTGCGCATTGTCAGCAGGAGGCGGTGGCCTCCAATTCGCTGGCCGCGAAGATGGCGGCCGCGGATCCCGCGGCGGCGGCGATCGCCTCGGCCGCGGCGGCGGCGCCTTATGGACTGCGCGTGATCGCCGACGGTATCCAGGACGTGGCGCGAAACATAACCCGCTTTTTGGTCATCGGGCGCGAGGCGGTGGCGAGCAGCGGCGCCGACAAGACCACGCTTATCTTCGCGGTGCCGGAAAAGGTCGGGGCGCTCAAAGAGGCGCTCACCATCTTTGCCCGCAATGCCATCAATCTGAGCATGATCCAGAGCCGCCCGCAGCGCTCGTCGGGTCCGTGGGAATACGTCTTCATCCTCGACCTCAACGGCCATCGCGACGATCCGCCGATGCGCCAGGCGCTGGAGGCGCTGCGGCGCAAAGCTCTTTTTCTCAAGGTGCTGGGATCATATCCTGAGGGCAGGCCGCCGGGCGATTAGGCGGCCCATTATTCCATTGAAATTAACCGATCTTGTCCTGCCCTCGGTGGCCGCGCTCAAACCCTATGAGCCGGGCAAGCCGATTGAAGAGGTGGCGCGCGAACTGGGAATCAGTGACGCGGTCAAGCTGGCCTCCAATGAAAACCCGCTGGGGCCCTCGCCGATGGCGGTGGCGGCGCTGAGCGCGGCAATCGACGATCTGAACCGCTACCCCGACGGCGGCAGCGTGATGCTGACGCGCAAGCTCGCGGCCCATCACGGCGTCACTCCCGATCACATCTTCCTGGGCTGCGGCTCGGTGGAAATTATCAATCTGCTGGCCTACCTGTTTATCCGCCCCGGGCTTAACGCGGTCACCTCCGAGCACGCTTTTGCAATCTATGAACTGGTGGACGCAGCCAGCGGCGGGACCACCAGGCTCACCCCGATGAAGGACTTCACCTTTGACCTCGACGCCATTGGCGGCGCAGTTGACGATCGGACGCGGGTGATCTGGCTGGCCAATCCCAACAACCCGACGGGGACCATCTACAGGCGCCAGGAGTGGGAGCGGCTGCTGGCGCGGGTGCCCGGCCATGTGGTGATCGTGGCCGACGAGGCCTACTTCGAGTTCGTGCGCGACCCCGATTATCCCAACGCGTTGAATTACCTGAGTGCGCAACCGAGGCTGATCGTGCTGCGCACCTTCTCCAAGATCTTCGGCCTGGCGGGGCTGCGCGTGGGCTACGGCGTTGCCCATCCGGAGATGGTGAACCTGCTCAACAACGTGCGCCAGCCCTTCAACGTCAACCTGCTGGCGCAGGCCGCGGTCAGCGCCGCGATGGACGACCTTGAGCACGTGCGGCGCACCCTGGAGGTAAACGCGCAGGGGATTGAGTATCTGGAGGGCGAGTTCCGCCGGCTCAAAATTGCGTACGTGCCCACGCAAGGGAATTTCTTTCTGGTTGACGTCAGCGATGGAGTAAAAGTCTACAACGCGTTGCTGCGGCGCGGAGTGATCGTCCGCCCGATGCACGGGTACCAGTTCCCGGCTCATGTTCGAATCAGCGTGGGCCTGCCCGAGGAGAACCGTAAACTGATCGAAGCGCTGCAAGCGCTGCTGGGCGAACCGAAGTAGCAAAGATATGGCGACTTCCGCAACTTCTTGTTTCGACGAAAATCCTTCTGGGTCACCTCTCCTTATCTTAGGAGAGGGCTAGGGAGAGGTCCCCACGCATCACTTCAAGAGCCATCCCTCACTGTGCGAATGTTCCGCTCGAAGTCAGCATCGCGAGTGTGCGGTAGGTGCAACCTCTCCCTCACCCTCTCTCAAGATAAGGAGAGGGGACAGAAAACCATTGCGCAGCTTGGTTGCTGAAGCTACGAAAGTCGCGGTCCCGTCAATGAGCACGCTCTTCCGTCAGATGACGATTTGCGGCGTTGGACTGATTGGCGGTTCGCTGGCGCAGATTGCGCGCCGCCACGGACTGGTGGATCGCATCGTCGGGTTGGGCCGCACGCAGGCCAATCTCGATGTCGCCCTTAAGCTCGGCCTTATCGACTCCGCCACGCGCGACCCGGCGCAGGCCGCGGTTGGGGCCGACCTGGTGGTGCTGGCCGCGCCGATTCTGGCGATGCCCGGGTTGCTGTCCGCGATGGCGCCTCATCTGCCGCCCGACGCAGTGATCACCGACGTGGGCAGCGTCAAGGGCTGGGTGGTGGAACATCTTGAGCCGCTGCTGGGGCCGCGGATGGCGCTGGTGGCGGCCCATCCGGTGGCCGGCAAGGAGATCACCGGCGCCGCGGCCGCCGATCCGGAACTGTTCAAGGGCCGGCGCGTGATCATCACTCCCTCGGCGCGCAGCACGCCGCAAGCGTTGGAGCAGGTGACACAGTTGTGGCTCGCCACCGGTGCGCGGGTGGAGCGGATGCCGCCTGACGTTCACGATCAGATCCTGGCGCGCGCCAGCCATCTGCCGCAGTTGGTCTCAAGCGCGTTGGGCGCGGCGTTGGCCGACGAGCAGGTCGCGGGGCGCTACGCCGCCGCGTTCGGCGCCGGCGGCTTGCGCGACACCACGCGGCTGGCGTTGTCTTCGGCCGAGATGTGGCGCGACATCTGCCTGACCAATCGCGAGGCAATCCTCCAGGCGCTGGGCCTGTTCATCTCGGCGATTGAAAATTTCCGCGGTGTGGTGCAAAGCGGCGATGCCGACGCGATTACAGCCGCGCTTGCGGCCGGGCAGAGGATTGGGCGCCATCTGGCCGCGGCGGCGCCCAAACGACGACGCCCGATTATCGCGATCGACGGACCGGTGGGCGCGGGCAAGTCCACGGTGGCGCGCGCGTTGGCGCGCGAGCTGGGCTTTGACCATCTGAACACCGGCGCGATGTACCGCGCGCTGGCGCTGGCCGCGCATCGGCGGGGGATCAGCCCCGATGATCCCGCGCTGGAGCAGCGGCTGGCGCCGATTCTGGACTCGATCCGGATCGAGTTTGACGGCGCCAGGGTGCTGCTCGACGGCGCCGACGTAAGCGCGGAACTCACCGAGCCGGCGATCAGCGATCTGGCCTCCCAACTTTCGACCCTGGGGGTGGTGCGCGCGCGGATGGTGGATTTGCAGCGCGTGGCGGCGGCACAGGGCGGCGTGGTGATGGAAGGACGCGACATTGGCACCGTGGTGTTTCCCGATGCCGAGGTCAAGTTCTATCTCGACGGCGATATCAAGGTGCGGGCGGCGCGGCGCTTTGCCGAGCTTAAAGCCAAGGGTCAGGCGGTTAAATTGGCCGAGGTGGAGGCTGATTTGCGCGCGCGCGACCGGCGCGACACCACCCGCGAAATCGCTCCGTTGGTGTGCGCGCCAGACGCAATCGTGATAAACTCGACCAATCTATCGGTTGCGCAAGTCGTCGAGCGATTAATAAGCGAAATTCACAAGCGGCTTCAAGCGGTCGGCGGGACTTGAATCCGGGATGGCCCGGTTGTATGGATTCGTGTGAGCCGATCGAATTCCGCGCGGAAGGTCCCAATTAAATGGAGAAAGGTTTGCCTAACACATCACTCGGAGGAGACGATGAATTTGAGTCGTTGATGGAGAAAAGCCTCAACGCGCCGCGGCAGGGAGATGTCCTGACCGGCCGTGTCCTGCTCATCACCCGCGATTACGTCATCGTCGACATCAATTACAAATGTGAGGGCCAGGTGCCGCTTGCCGAGTTCATTGACCCCGACGGCAACGTCGCGGTGAATGAAGGCGACGAGATCGACGTGTATTTCGACGGCACCGAGACCGACAACGGCACGGTGATGCTGTCGCGGGCCAAGGCAGAGAAGTTCAAGATCTGGCGCGAATTGGAGCGCGCCTTCTCGACCGACATGCCGGTGGAAGGCGTGGTCCTGGGGAAGGTCAAGGGTGGATTGAAGGTTGATATCGGGGTGCCGGCGTTCCTCCCCGGGTCGCACGTGGACATCCGTCCGGTGCGCAACCTCGACCGCTATATCGGCCAGCGGGGAAGGTTTCAGATTCTCAAATTCAATCGCGCGCGCGCCAACGTGGTGGTCTCGCGCCGCAGCGTACTTGAGCGCGAGCGCGCCTCCCTGAAGGAACAAACACTGCACGTGCTCGAAGAAGGAGTGATCCTCGAGGGCACGGTCAAGAACATCACCGACTACGGCGCCTTTATCGACCTGGGCGGTATCGACGGACTGCTCCATATCACCGACATGTCGTGGGGCCGCCTGCAGCATCCCTCTGAGGTGCTGAAAGTCGCGGACAAGGTCAAGGTGGTCGTGCTCAAGTATGACCCGGAGCGCGAGCGCGTCTCCCTGGGCATGAAGCAGATCATGACCGACCCCTGGACCGAGGCGGCGGCCAACTACCCGGTGGGGCGGCGCGTGGAGGGCAAGGTGGTCAGCGTGACCGACTACGGCGCCTTCATCGAGCTGGAAAAGGGCGTGGAAGGACTCATCCACGTCTCGGAAATGAGCTGGACCAAGCGCACCGTTCATCCGTCCAAGGTGGTCAATGTCGGCGACCTGGTCGAGGTGCAGGTTCTGGGCGTCGATGAGGCCAACCGGCGCATCTCGCTGGGGCTTAAGCAGACCGAGCCCAATCCGTGGGAGGTGCTGGCGGAAAAACATATCCCCGGCTCCCGCGTCAAGGGCAAAGTCAAGTCGATCACCGATTTCGGGATTTTCGTGGAAATCGAATCGGGCATCGACGGCCTGGTGCACATTTCGGATCTGTCGTGGACCAAGAAGGTCAAGCATCCCTCCGAACTCTATCGCAAGGGCGACGAGGTCGAGGCGGTGGTGTTGGGTATCGACGTCGAAAACGAACGGGTGAGCCTGGGTATCAAGCAGCTCAGCGACGATCCCTGGAACACCATCGCGCAACGCTATCCGATCAACACCAAGATCAACGGCAAGGTCACCTCGATCGCCGATTTCGGCGTGTTCGTGGAAATCGAGGACGGCATCGAAGGCTTGATTCACGTCTCGCAGCTAAGCAGCGAGCGGGTGGACAAGCCCTCCTCGCTGTTCAAGGTGGGAGATCAGGTCGAGGCGCTGGTGGTGCAGCTTGATCCCAAGGAGCGGCGCATCGGGCTGTCGATCAGGGCGCTTAAGCAGCACGAGGAGCGCGAGGAGATGCAGGCCTACATGCGGCGCGAACATCAGGGCGCGCGTTTCTCCTTCGAGGACATCCTCAACGAGGAGCTGCGCCTGGACCGCGAAGACGGCGAGAGCCGTGGCGCGCGGGGCAAAGTGCAGCGCTGATCCGCGTTGGTCGCGGCGAACCATGGCGCAGCGCGAAACTTTTAGCCGGCGCGCCGCGGGGCGCGCACACGCAGTTGCGCGGCCGCGGTGATGGAACAGCGCGGGCCGGAGGACCGGAAACCAACCGGATGGCGCCAGTTGTGGGCGCCGTGGCGCGGCGCCTATATCAAGGCCGCGCGCAGCCAGACCGCGCGCTGCATTTTTTGCTTCGGCGCGTTGAACAAGGCGTCCCGCCGGCGCCGTCTGGTGCTGTACGCAGACCCGCAAGCCGTGGTGATGCTCAATCGCTATCCTTACAACAACGGCCATCTGCTGATCGCGCCGCGCCGCCACACGGCCGAACTGGATGGGCTTACGGCCGCCGAAGCGGCGGCGCTCAGCGCCTTGCAGATCGCTTCCGTGCGGATTCTCAAGCAGGCGCTGGCCCCGCACGGATTCAATCTCGGCGCCAACCTCGGGCGCGTCGCCGGAGCGGGAATCGCCGATCACCTGCACTGGCACGCGGTGCCGCGCTGGAATGGCGACACCAACTTCATGCCGGTGCTTGCGCAGACGCGGGTCGCCTCCGAACACCTCCAAGCCAGCTTCGCGCTGCTCGAACCGCTTTTCAGACAACTCCAAATTCCCGTATCCTGAAATGCGGGAACGAGGTCCGCTTATGGACGAAAGCTTGCTTCAGATTCGAACCGTGGGCGAACTCAAACGCAACGGCTACCAGGTCCTGCCGGTGCGGATTGAGATGCGTGAGAATATGCTCGCGCTGCTGCGCGGCAAACAGCGCCTGATGCCGGGGATTTTGGGCTACGACGATTCGGTCATTCCGGAGATCGAAAACGGGGTCCTGGCCGGACACCACATGGTGTTCCTGGGCGAACGGGGCCAGGCCAAGTCGCGTATCATAAGAGCGCTGGCCGACTTGCTCGACGAGTACGTGCCGGCGGTCAAGGGATGCGAGATCAACGACAACCCGCTCAAACCGATCTGCAAGGAATGCCGCCGCAAGCTCGGCGAAGCCGGCGACAACCTGGAAATAGAATGGATCACGCGCGATCAGCGCTACGCCGAAAAGCTGGCCACGCCCGACGTGTCGATCGCCGACCTGATCGGCGAGATCGATCCGATCAAGGTCGCGGAGGGGCGCTACCTGGCCGACGAAGAAACCATCCATTACGGGCTGATTCCGCGCACCAACCGCGGCATCTTCGCGATCAACGAACTGCCCGACCTGACCGAAAAGGTCCAAGTGGGATTGTTCAACCTGATGGAAGAAAAGGACGTCCAGATCAAGGGCTACAAGATCCGCCTGCCCATCGACCTGGTCCTGGTCGCCAGCGCCAATCCCGAGGACTATACCTCGCGCGGACGAATCATCACGCCGCTCAAGGATCGCTTCGACGTTCAGATCCGCACCCATTATCCGAAAACCATCGCGGACGAGATCGCGATCATGGAGCAGGAGGCGGCCTATCCGGCGTCCGCCGGGATGGAGGTCCGGATCCCGCAGTTCATCAAGGACATCATGGCCCAGATCACGTTTGAGGCCCGCGGCAGCAACGAGATCAACCAGTCCTCGGGCGTCTCCGTGCGCGTTACCATCAACAATTACGAATCGCTCATCTCCAACGCTGAAAAGCGCGCCGTACGCAACGGCGACACCGAGGTGGTGCCGCGCTTGTCCGACCTGCACTCGGTGTATGCGTCAACCGCGGGCAAGATCGAGATGGAGTACGCGGGCGAGGAGAAGAAGGAAGAGGAGTTGATCGAGCGGCTGATCAATCGCGCCGTGCTCAAGGTTTTCGACAAGGCGGTCAAGGTCGAGGAGCTAAAGGAGATCGTCGCCTACTTCGATCAGGGATGGGGCGTGGAGGTGTCCGACATGTCGCCGGTGGATGAGTATATCGAGGCGGTGCGGACCATTCCGGGATTGAAGGCGGCGGTGGCAAAGCTGGGTCCGGCCGAGAGTCCGGCCCTGATGGCCTCGACCGTGGAAATGATTCTGGAAGGCCTGCATCTGCATCAGAAGCTTAACAAGGAACGGCGCGGAGGACGCTTCGCCTACCACGCCTGAGGTGGCCGATGCCTGTCATACGCTATACCCAATGGGACGGCTCCCAGCGCATCCGGCTTGACGCCGACAAGGTGCTGGAGAAGCTGTCCGAATATCTTTCCTACACCGACGACGTGCGCCAGGCGGTCGATTGGCTCACCCGCCAGGGCTTCGACATCGACGGCAATCGCGTGATGGGCCTGGACGAGTTCCTGGAGGAGCTGCGCCAGGAGATCCGCCAGCGCTACCGTGACTTCAACCTCAAGAACTCGATGTCCGAGATGGAGCAGCGCCTCCAGGATATCCTCGATCGCGAACGCGACGCGCTGGAGTCGGGGCAGACGCAGGGCAAGCCGGGGATGCAGGACAAGATGCAGCAGCTCTCCAATCTGCCGCAGAGGCTCTCCCAGGCGCTGCGTAAGATGGAGAACTACGAATTCGAGGACGGCGAGGCGGGCGAGGATTTCGACGAGTTGCTGTCCGAATACGAGAATATCCGCGACCTGGAGAACTTCCGCGACCGCTACGGCCAGATGTTCCACGGCCCCACCAGCCTAGACTACGAGCAGGCGCTCGATTTGATGCGCGAGATGGAGCGGCTCAAGCAACTCGAGCAGGACCTGATGTCGGAGAACTTCGAGTCGATCTCGCTGGAGGAGCTCAAGGAGCTGCTGGGGCAGCAGGCGATGCAGGACTTCCAGAACCTGCGCCAGGTAATCCTGCTGCTCAAGAATTCGGGCTACGTGATGCAAAAGGGCAATCAGCTCCAGCTCTCGCCCAAGGGCGTGCGGCGCATCGGCGAGCTGGCCCTGCGCGACATCTACCAGGGCCTGCTCAAGGATCGCCACGGCGGCCATCTGACGGATTATCGCGGACAGGTCGAGATGAAGCCCGAGCAGACCCATACCTGGAACTTTGGCGAGCCGCTCAACCTCGACTTGGTCGGCACGCTCAAGCGCGCGTTGAAGCGCGGCCCCTCGGTGCCGCTTAAGCTTAGGCACGACGATTTCCAGGTTTACGACAGCGATTACGGCAGCTCGTGCTCCACCGTGCTGTGTCTGGACATGTCGTGGTCGATGAGCTGGGAGGGTCGGTTTGCCGCGGCCAAAAAGGTCGCGATGGCGATGGAGACGCTGATCCGCACCAAGTTCCCGCGCGATTTCTTTGCCATCGTGGGCTTCTTCACCCGCGCCGTGGAGCTCAAGCTGCGTGACCTGCCCGAGGCGTCGTGGAACATGGGCGACCCGTTCACCAATTTGCAGGACGGGCTGCGGCTGGCGACCGATCTGCTGTCGCGCCATCCGGCCAAGAACCAGCACATCATCGTGATCACCGACGGGCAGCCCACCGCCTACTTTTTGAAGGAGCGGCTATACTGCGAATGGCCGCTGTCGTTTGGCGGCATCAGCGTGCGCGCCGCCCAGGAGACGCTAAAACAGGTCGAACGCGTGACCCGGCAGGGGATCACGATCAACACCTTCATGCTGGACGACTCTCCCAGCCTGCGCGCCTTCGTGGAAAAGATGACCCAGATAAACCGCGGCCGCGCGCTCTACACCAGGCCCGACCATCTTGGCGAATACATGCTGGTCGATTACCTGTCCAAGAAGCGCAAACGCATCTGAACCGCTCGCTACGCTTGCGGCTCTGAATAGCTCATCGGGTCTATGAGGCACGGAACGGGCGGTTCGCGAACCGCCCCTACGCGCCCCTGTCAACGATTCTGGTCCGGCGCCCGTCAAATGACGGTAATCGGCGCGTGCGATGATGGCATCGATCAAAACCGGCGTCACAGTGATGATTCTGTGCCTGCTCCTTCAAGGAGCGCAGGCGCTCGCGGCTCAAATCCCTCCAGCCCAAAGGCCGATTCATGTGCTCAATCGTCTGGCCTTCGGGCCGGGCCCCGGCGATCTCGAACGCGTCAACGAGATCGGCGTCCAGCGTTACATCCAGGAGCAGCTCCATCCCGAGTTGATTCCGGTTCCAGCGGCACTTCAATCCCAGCTTGACGCGCTCGATACGCTGCGGATGACGCCGGTGGAACTGTTCATGGCCTACCGGCCGTTCCAGCCCGGTGCAAAGACCGCCGGCACGGAGGCCGGCGCTACGGAGCAAGCGAAGGCCGCCCGCCAGCGTGCGCGAATTGTGATGGAACAGGCGGCGCAGGCGCGGCTAGTGCGCGCAATCGAAGATCCGCGCCAACTCCAGCAGGTGATGGTTTATTTCTGGTTCAACCATTTCAACGTTTTTGTCGGCAAGGGGTTGGACTACCTGTGGACCGGCGCGTTTGAACAGGAGGCGATCCGGCCCTACGCGCTGGGGCGCTTCCGCGACCTGCTGGGCGCCACGGCGAGCCATCCGGCGATGCTGTTTTATCTCGACAACTGGCTTAACACCGGACCCGGCACGCCCGGCGCGCGCGGCAAGTTCGAGGGCTTGAACGAAAACTACGCGCGTGAGCTGATGGAGTTGCATACGCTCGGCGTCAACGGCGGCTATACGCAGCACGACGTGATCGAGCTGGCCCGGATTTTCACCGGATGGGGCCTGGTCAACCGGGGCGGCGCCAGAAGGTCAGGCCTGTGGCGTTGGCTGCGACGCACCTCTGGCGAAGGCGCCGGAACCGGCAGCGGATTTTACTTCGACCCCGCCCGCCATGACTTTGGGAACAAGATCTTTTTGGGCCATACGATTGAAGGCAGCGGGATGGGTGAAGGCCAGCAGGCCCTGGACATACTGGCGCGCAACCCCGCCACCGCCAATCACATCGCCTATGAGCTGACGCAGTATTTCGTTGCCGACGATCCCCCGCCGGCGCTGGTGGCGCGCCTGTCCGCAACTTTTTTGAACACCGACGGAGATATCCGCGCGGTGCTCGACGCGCTCTTTCACAGTCCCGAATTCTGGGACCGTAAGTATTATGCCAACCGTTTCAAGACGCCTTACCAGTTCGTGGTTTCCGCCGTCCGCGCGGTCGGGGTGAGCCCACGCAACTTCCGGCCCTTGCTGGGAACGATGGCCCAACTGGGTGAGCCGCTTTACGCCTGCCAGACGCCGGACGGATACAAATTCACGCAGGCGGCATGGCTTAATCCCGACGCCATGATGCGCCGGTTAAGCTTCGCCACCGCACTGGGCAATGGGCGCCTGCCTCTGACAACGCTGCCGCCTGAGGACGGTCCCGAAGGCGGCGCCATCACCCCAGCGGCGATGCCGCCCCCGCGCGCCCCCGCAATCAACCCGCCCGATCCCTACGAACTGGCGGCGACCGTCGGCAACAGCTTCACGCATCAGACCGCCGCCACCGTGCGCGAATCGCCGCCGCAACTCCGCGCCGCGCTGATCCTGGGCAGCCCCGAGTTCATGATGCATTAAGGTGGTATTGGAGCGAGCGCTCTTTTTGCCGTAGCAGCCGGCCTCCGTGCCGGCGTCTTCGGTTCGCCCCTTCCCACCCCCTCTCCCATTCATCTATGGGAGAGGGCGGGGAGAGGGTGTCTGGTAAAGGAGGGCCACAAAATTACAAACCCGTTTCTCAACCGCATGCTGCTGTCACCCGCGCCTACAAAGATCGACGGTGTTTTTTACATCATGCAAGCGCTGAAGGCACCCTCTCCCCAGCCCTCTCCCATAGATAAATGGGAGAGGGTGCAGGAAATATGCTCGCGTCCATGTGGCGCAAGCGAAATCCTTCCGGACGCAAAATCTTTGCGAGGCGCAACCATTTTCAGCATAGTGCGAGACGAAAAGAACCGGCACGGAGGCCGGCGCTACGGAAGAACGCTCGCGGCTCTGATGGCAGACATTATGGCGGATGGAGGGTCAGATATTCTCCCGCACGTCGGGGCGGCGCATCTTCCACAGGAAGCCATCCATATAGAAGTGGACGAGCGATTCGTACACGGCGTAGTAGAACAGCCACAAGCTGCCGGTGAGTCCGAAGAACAGCATCGGCCGTACGCCATGCATGATGAGCCGGCCCCACAACACCTGGGTAGTACCGATAGCGGCGAAGGTCAGGGTGAAACCCAGGTACCAGGTCTTGGGATATCGCAGTACCCGCTCCATCAGAGAGGGCGCTGGCCGCGGGCGGCAGTAGCGGCGGCGCTGAAAGGCCCAGACAAAGACCATGTACTCGACGGCATGGCTGAATCCGAAAGCGATATATACTTCCACCGGATTGGCCCAGAACATCGCCGTGGAAAGGAACAGCGTGCCGGTGGCTGCGCAAAGACGCGGGCGGTTTTGGTATCGGTGGGTGCGCCATTCCCACCAAAGCCACAGAGCAACACCGCCCGCGGCGATAGCGGCGGTGGGCGCAACCAGCCAACGCTCATACTTCTCCATGAACCCGATGATGGCGGACAGCGGGCCTGCGACGTTGGTGCCATTGGCCAGGATCAGGTCCTTGTATTTGGGTACCAAGTAGCTCAGATAGAGCGGGATCCAGCACAGGATGAAGTACTTATCGACCCAGGCCGGCCCCTGGCGTTGAACCGGAGCCGGGTCCTTGGCCTGGTACAGCCGCAGGATGCCGTACTTCTGCATATAGACGTGCCAGAAGTTCCACAGCAGGGAAAAGAAGACCACCGCACCGACGGCTCCGGCTCCAATCCAACCTGCGCGCTGGCTTAGCGACAGCGGTGTCGCCGCCAGCATCAGGATACAGATCTGCGGAAAAAGGGTCAGCTTTCGCTCGAAGGTCCGGAACACCCCGCCGTCGAAATAGGCATAGGGCAATCCGTAGTGGCGATGGGCCAGGTTGGCGCCCATCACCAGTGCGTAGACACAATAGATGGCGCTATCCCAAGTGCCCAGGAGCATCATCGGGACCAGCGCCCAGGCCCAACTGAAGTGGTAGGCCGCCAGGTCGATCAGGGGGGAGACGTGCCAGCGGGGATTGCTATGGTCCGGATGCGGCGGACGGACGTACCGCTCCCACAGGCCGGATTGAGCGGAGCTTATCCCGACTGTCTGCGCCAGCGCGCCCATGAAAATCCCGTCAGACGGCCCTTATTTATAACACCCGCGCAGGCGATTTTACAGCCAAAGCTTTTGACACCGGGCCGGGAAGGTGCGATTCGTAAACCGGCTGCCAAATCCGGCTGCGAGGAGCCCCAACCATGAAAATCAATACCGTTTTGGGAAGCTGTGACCCCACCGACCTCGGTCCCACCCTGGTCCATGAGCATCTGCTGACCGGCATGCCAGGTGCTTATCTGGACGCTGCCAATTTCGATCGCAAACGCGAATTTGGCAACGTGGCGGGCGCGGTGGAAAAGGTCAAGCAGCACGGTATCACCACGCTGATCGATCCCTGTCCGATGGAACTGGGGCGCGACCCTGAATTCGCCGCCGCCATCTCGGACCGGACCGGGATGCGGGTGATCATGTCCACCGGCCTCTACAACGACGCGATGGGAATCCCGACCCATTTCCGCATGCTGGATTCCGACGAAATCGCGGAACTGTATGTGCGCGAAATCACCGAAGGAATCGGCTCGACGGGGATCAAGGCCGGCCTGATCAAGGCGGCCAACAGCGGGATGCCCGGCCATCCGGGCGAAAAAGGCATCACGCGCGTCGAGGAAAAGGCCTTCAGGGCCGCCGCGCGCGCGCAAAAGGCGACCGGCGTGCCGATTCTGGTACACAACAGCGAGACCGCCCCGTTCGGACGCGAGGTGTTGGATATCCTGGGCAGCGAAGGGGTGGAACCCAAGCGCGTCATGATCGGCCATTCATGCGGCGTCGGCGATATGCGCTACTATTTCGATATCCTGGAGCGCGGCGCCTGGCTCGGCTTCGATCGCTTCGGGATCGAGATGGTCGCACCCGACCGGATGCGGCTGGCCTCACTGATCGGGCTTTTGGGCGTGGGCCACGACCGTATCATGCTGGCCCACGACACCGTCGCCTGCTGGCTCGGCCGCCTGGGCAAGGGAATGCAGAACATGCTGAAAAGCTCGCCCAAGTGGAAGCTCACCCATATCAGCGAGGACATACTGCCGGCGCTGCGCAAAGCCGGCGTCAGTGAAGACTCGATCGACACGCTGCTGGTTAAGAATCCGCGCGACTACTTCGCCGCCTGAGATCAGGCACGGGAAACATTCAGCAAGGGCGCCATATCCGCGCAACGCAGGGAGAGCATCATGGACTACGATCTGAAAATCAGCGGCGGGACCATAATCGACGGCACCGGCAAGCCCGGTGTTCAGGGCGACGTGGCGATCAAGGCGGGCAAAATCGCGGCCCTGGGAGTGGTCCACGGCGATGCCGCCCGCACGATTGACGCCGCCGGTCTGGCGGTGGCGCCCGGCTTCGTCGATATCCATACGCATTATGACGCGCAGATCCTGTGGGATCGGATGCTGACCATCTCGCCCTGGCACGGCGTTACGTCGGTGGTGTTCGGCAATTGCGGCTTCGGCGTCGCGCCCACCCATCCCGAACATCGCGGCCTCATCATGCGCACGCTGGAGAAGGTCGAGGGGATGAGCATCGACGCGCTGGAAGGCGGCTTGGGCTACGAATGGCCCTTCGAAACCTTCCCGCAGTACCTCGACGCGATCGAGCGCCGCGGCGCCGCGATCAATTATGGCGCCCTGGTCGGCCATACGCCGGTGCGCCTGTACGTCATGGGCGAGGCGTCGACTGAGCGCGCGGCGACCGAAGCTGAGATAGCGCGGATGCGCAAGATCGTCTGCGAGGCGCTCGGCGCCGGCGCGGTTGGCTTTGCGACTTCCAAGGCTTTCACTCATATCGGCTATCTGGGCAAACCCGTTCCCAGCCGCTTCGCCGACTGGAACGAAATCGAGACTCTCACCTCAACCTTGGGCGACGCGGGCCGCGGCATCGTCGAGGTAACTCCCGGCGTCGGCCTGATGTACGACGAATTCGCCCAGATCGTTCGCGGCAATGGGCGGCCGATCACGTTTGCGATGGTGACCGGCGCGGGCGGACCGGGAGCGCATCGCAAGGGGATGCAAAGGGCGCATGAGCTGATCGGCCAGGGGCTGCAACTGGTGCCGCAGGTGATCGGACGCCCGGTCGTCAACGAGGTCTGCTTCAAGGATCCGTTCGTGTTCGAGAACATGGACTTCTTCAGACCGGTATCGGAGGCGCTGGAGATCGAGGGCAAGATGCGGGTGTACGCCGACCCCGCTTTTCGGCGCACCTTCAAGGAGCACGTCGCCGCCGGCAAGGGCCCGCTGGGCCAGCGATGGAACTACGATCAGACAACGATAACCTACTGCCCCACGCAGCCCGAACTGGAAGGGCGCACGCTGGCGGAGGTGATGCGCGAGCGCGGGCAGGACGCCGTCGACCTGACGCTCGATCTCGCGATCGCGTCTCGGCTTGAAGCGCGCTTCCTGATGTCGCTGTTCAACAATGATGAGAACGAAGTCGCCGACCTGCTCACCGATCGCGCCACCGTGATGGGCCTGTCTGACGCCGGCGCGCACATGAGCCAGCTCTGCGACGCCTGCTCCTATACTTATCTGCTGGGCCATTGGGTGCGCGAAAAGAACCTGGTCCCGCTGGAGGAGGCGGTGCGGATGATCACGTCGCGTCCGGCCGAAGTCTTCGGGCTGAAGGATCGCGGCGTGCTCAAGGTCGGAGCGCCGGCCGACGTAACCGCATTCGATCCCGCCACCGTGGGAGCGAGCCGCTTGCGCCGCGTCAACGACCTGCCGCGCAGCGCGGCCCGCCTGATCGCGGACGCGATCGGAGTGGAGTTGGTGGTCGTAAATGGCGTGCCCATCCGCCAGCACGGCAAAGACGTGGTCGACCCCGAGGGACCGCTGCCCGGCAAGCTGCTACGCGGCGGCGCCGCCGCATGAGGATATGTTCCTGTCGTCAGTGGGGCGGGCGTCCCTGCCCGCCATTTTGAGGACACCAGAGCCACAACGCTTGGAAGATGTGTTATTTCAGTCCTTTACTCGGCGGATGGCGGGCAGGGACGTCCGCCCCACTGTCGCGGAGATAATCAAGCATGACTGATGCGATCGATGATGGCGTGCTCGCGGGAGTGCGCGTAATCGACTTTACGAATTACATCGCGGGGCCTATCGTGACCCGCTTCCTGGCCGACATGGGCGCCGAGGTGATCAAGGTCGAATTGCCGCCGCGGGAAAATCCAATCCAGCCGCGTTTCACCAATCAGGGGCCATACGCGTCGGGAGGGTTTGCGTTCGCGCTGTGGAATCGCGGCAAAAAAAGCGTCTGCCTCGATTTCCACCAGCCGCGGGGACTGGACATCACCAAAGAGCTGATCCGGCGCGCCGACGTGGTGGTGGAAAATTTCAGCCCCGGCGTGTTGGATCGCGCCGGACTCAGCTACGAGGAGTTGCGCAAGATCAACCCGCGCATTGTGATGGTTTCGGTCTCCGGATGCGGTCAGACGGGGCCGCTGGCGCATCGGCCGGGCAACGACCACGTGGCGCTGGCGCTATCCGGCGTGATGGATCTGACCGGCTATCCGGACCGAGCGCCCGCTCTACCCGGCTACTTCATCGCCGACAACAACGGCGGTGTGCACGGCGCGATTGCGGTGTGCGCGGCGCTGTTCCGGCGCGAGCGCACCGGACGCGGCCAGCATATCGACATCTCGATGGTCGAGGCGCTGTTCCATCTGCACGACATGGGACTGGTCCAGCACCTGAGCAGCCACGGCCAGTCCGCGCCGGTGCGCATGGGTTCGCATCATCCGAGCACCTCGCCCTGCGGAATATTCGAGGCGCGCGACGGTTACGTGGTGATTACCGCGCTGGTGCATCACTGGGAGCATTTCGTCAAAACCATCGGCAAGCCCGAACTGCTGAGCGATCCGCGCTTCAACCCGACCTCGGTGCGGGTGCAAAATCGGCTGGAGCTGGTACCGATTATCGAGCAATGGCTCAAGTCGTTCCCCAGCCGCGATGACGCGCTGAAGATCCTCAACGCCAATCACATCCTGGCCGCGCCGGTGCTGAGCGTGGCCCAGGCGATGGAACAGCCGCAACTGACGGAGCGCGGCTTCATCCAGCACGTCGAGCATCCGGTGATCGGCGATCTTCAATTGCCGAACATACCGCTGCGCTTTTCCGAGAGCGTGACCGAAATCACCGGACCGGCGCCGCTCATCGGCGAGCATAACCTAAGCGTCCTGAGCAGCTATCTC
Organism: Binataceae bacterium (SeqCode); assembly: GCA_035939115.1. GTDB lineage: Bacteria > Desulfobacterota > Binatia > Binatales > Binataceae > JAJPJA01. The sequence continues at coordinate 113,570 of DASZGF010000254.1, read as the reverse complement.
GGCTATAACGCCGAGCAGGTCGAGGAGCTGACCCACCAGGGAATCCTGGTCCGCGAAGCCGCCGTCACGCAGCGGGAGACCAATTCGCGCTAGACGGAAAAATCAATTCCGCGAGGATCACCCAAACGCGCACCTGAAAGGAATACAACGACGACCGCGCTACTCAGGTTTTAAAGTCGCAAGGAGACTCCAATCGGTTGCGTATTGCGTGAGACCTAACTTGCGAGCTACGGCAAGCGATGCCGTGTTGCTCCAGGAGGTGCTGTAAAGCGGAATCCGTCCTGATGCTCGAATCGCCAGCGCCCAAGCAGCGGTCACGCGCGCGGCAAAACCGAGTCCGCGGAAGGCCGCATCGGTTTCAACGCCCGCCTCTGCCGCCATCTCAGAACTCCTCGCGGAGAAGCAGACGCTAACCGGATAGCCACCCTCCATCACAGCTAATATCGGCCACCGTCCAGGAATCTCAGCAGCGGTCCATCCGCGAAAATTGTGCTCAAGCAGCTCTAACCGATCAATCGGAGCGACATCGGCATGCCGCGCGATTGGGTCACGGAATTCGAACGCGGGACCCGACACGATCTCCCCTCCGACGAGAGACAGATATCTATCTGCATGAACCGGGGGATCTTGACGGTTTCGAAGTGGGGGCTCATCGCTTGCTAGATGGTCGATCTCGCGGGAAATCTCCTCAGGCACGTCCGTTCGTGCGGCCCAGGCGCAACTCGACCAGGTTCGAATCAATGTAAAGAGTGGGCCTGGTACTGGTTCAGGTTCACGTGTGCAAATAATGCGGCCGTGCCCATCCAGCACAAATAACGTTCTGAGTTTGATGTCCGGCGTCATCTTGTGACTACTATCACGATTACCCTGTACGGCACGCAACCGAGCCCATCACCGAAATCGATGTCCGTGACATCGGTTGACGACCGCGATGTTTCGACGCAATGCTCATCCGAATCCGGCAGCACGGAGTTGATGCGATGAGTCCGAGCAACGAACTTCATTTCATGACCGCGGGCCAACTGCTGGCGTTGATGAACCGCCGCGAGGTTTCGTGCGTCGAGTTGGCGCGCTTGTTTATCGGACGTTGCAAGGCGCTCAATCCACGCATCAACGCGGTCGTCACCCTGGCCGAGGAACGCGCGCTGGCGGAGGCTACTGAAAGCGACCGGCGGCGGGCGCGCAATGAAGCCGTGCGGCCCCTGGAGGGGCTGCCCTTCACAGTCAAGGATACGCTTTCAACTCAGGGCCTGCGTTCGACCGCCGGCACCCGCAAGCTGGCCAACTACATTCCTGAGCGCGATGCGGCCACGGTGGCGCATCTGCGCGCCGCCGGTGCCATTGTAATCGGCAAGAGCAACGTCCCGGAGCTTGGCGGCGACATCGATTGCGACAACCCGGTGTTTGGTCCGGCTTCCAACCCGTGGAATCTCTCACACGTGCCCGGCGGTTCCAGCGGTGGAGAGGGTGCGGCGGTCGCCAGCGGGCTCAACGCCTTTGGACTGGGTTCCGATACGGGCGGCTCGGTTCGGATTCCCGCGCATTTTTGCGGCGTGGCAGGATTTAAACCCGGCTGGGCGACGGTCTCGCGCAGCGGGCATCTGCCGCCCGAAAGCGCGGCTTCGCCGCCGCTGCACAACTTCGCCACGGTCGGCCCGCTGGCGCGCTGCGTCAACGATCTAACCCTGGCCTACAACGCGCTCAAGGGTCCGTCCTGGGATTCGCCGAACACGGTGCCCTCGCCAGATGTTCAACCGGAGCGGGTGCGGCTGGGTAATCTTCGATGCGCCTTTTTTACTGACTTGAGCGGCCATCCGCCGGCCGCTCCCGAAATCAAGGAGGCCGCTGGTCGCGCCGCCCGCCTTCTATCCCGGCGAGGCGTCATCGTCGATGAACTCACCCCACCGATCGCGGAAGGTCTGCAGTCGCGATACTACAACGCTGACGGCCGGCGGCTGAATCTGGAATGGTACGGGGCGGATATCGAGCATTGCCGGCCCAAACTGTTGAAGATGATGGTCGGGTCGCTGGCGGGCGAAACCACGGCGGCGGATTTCTTCAAAGCGTCGATGCGTCGCGATGAACTGCGCTGCGATCTGGCCAAATTCATGGAGACCTATCCGATCATCCTGACGGTCCCGTGCTGCATCACCGCGTTCCGGCACGACGCCGGCGAAGAAATCGAATCGGGCGGCGCGAAATGGCATCGGCTGGCAATGATTTGGCCGACCGTATGGCCGAGCTTTTACGGCTTGCCGGCCGCGGTTGTGCCAGCCGGACTGGACCGCAACCGGCTACCGCTCGGCGTTCAGATTGTCGGCCGTGCCTTCGAGGAAGAAAGGGTCCTGGCAATAGCCCGTGCTCTTGAGGAAGATCTTGGCGGCTTCCAGCCGCCGCCGCTCTGAAACCGGTCAAAAACAACCCATCGCCGCGAAACGATTTGCCCGGCGGTTACGTCATATAAGGCATTACGGCTGAGCTTCATCCACAGGAGGCCTGGCGATGAATCGGCGCGAGTTTCTAAAAAGGGCGGCGTCTCTGGGGTCGGCCGGGGTTGTGTTCGGCCCGGGCGCCTGGATGACGCGCGCTTTTGCCGACTCCGGAAATCAGGCGCGCCTGATCGTGGTTTTCCTGCGCGGCGCGGTGGACGGACTCAATGTCGTGCCGCCCCATGGCGAGGCGGCGTATTACCACGCGCGTCCGGCAATCGCGGTTCCCCAGCCGGCGGTCCTCGACCTCGACGGTCATTTCGGCCTGCATCCCGCGCTCTCATCGTTGATGCCGCTGTGGCATGAGCGCAGCTTGGCCTTCGTCAATGCCTGTGGCTCGCCCGATGCCACTCGTTCGCACTTCGACGCGCAGGATTACATGGAATCGGGGACTCCGGGAATCAAGGGCACGCCCGACGGATGGCTTAACCGGCTGCTGGCCGCGATGCCCGCGCCGCATCGGCCCACCGACGCGCTTAATCTCGGGCCGGTCGTGCCGCGTATCCTGTCGGGCCCGGTAGCGGTCGCGAACATGCCGATGGGCCGCGGGGCGGGGCGGCCGATTCCGCTTGACCGGCCGCGGATCGAGCAGCCTTTCTCCCGCCTGTACCAGGGACGCGATCCGCTAAGCCGGGCCTTTCAGGAGGGCTACCAGTCGCGTCAACAATTGCTGTCCGAACTCGGACAGGACATGCAAGCTGCCGACAATGGCGCGCCGCATCCCGACCGGGCATTTGCCGAGAGCGGCGCGCGGTTGGGCCGTCTGATGGCGCGCGATCCGTCGATCCGAATCGCGTTTGCCGCATTAGGCGGTTGGGACACGCACGTGAACGAGGGCGCCGCGGACGGCCAACTGGCCAATCAGCTGCGGCCCCTGGGTGACGGGTTGGTAAGCCTGGCGCGGGGGCTTGGACCCGCCTACCAGCGCACCGTGATCGTGGTGATGTCTGAATTTGGGCGCACCGCGCGGGAAAACGGCAACGGCGGCACCGACCATGGACACGGCAATGTCATGTGGCTGGCAGGCGGAGCGATTCGCGGTGGCAAAGTCTACGGCAACTGGCCTGGGTTGGACGAATCCGGGTTGTATCAGGGGCGCGATCTCGCCGTCACCACCGACTTCCGCGCCGTGCTGCAAGTCGTGATCAGGCGTCATATGGCGATCGGCGGTGGAGGTGTGAATCGCGTCTTTCCCGGATTTTCATCCGGAGCGGGTGGCCTCGACGATCTCGTGCAGGCATGAGGGGCTGAAAGGCCGGCGAGCGAAACTAATCCGCATGCGAGCGATGACCTCCATCGCGCGCGCCGCGGGCCATCATGAAAGTGATCCCGAAAGGGACCGAATAGACGACCCATGCCGTGATGGCTGAACCGACGAAGCGCCCAAAGGTATCCGCGTGTCCCCCCACAATGAGTGCGGCAAGAACCAAGGCCCATCCCAGACCGTAAATCTGACGCAATCGCATCATCGTCGTAGTCGCCTAACCAGCGCCAACCGGCTGATTTAAGTGGCATGGTCCTTATGGTTTGTTCAATTGCTGATCCAACTCCCGCAGCTTGGACAGCCGCTGGTCGGTCGGTACCATCTGCTGCTTCGCGGTGGTCACGGGATGACCGGTTGGGATTTCGCCGTTGATTTTCTGAATCGCCTGCTGCGCCAGGCGGCGCACGGTCGGGCTTGGATCCTCGGTGGCGGCGGTGGTCAGCACGTCGTTGGCGGAGTGATCGCCGATCTCGCCCAGGGCGAAGACGGCGGTGCCGCGGCTGTTCTCGTCGGTGGCTTCATAAAGGAATTGAATCAGCGGTTTCGCCGCCCGCGCGTCGCCAATCCGTCCCAGCGCCGCGGCCACATGCATCTTCACTACCGGCTCGGTCGAGCGCAGGAACAGAAACTGGCACATCGGCGCGACCGCGTCGGCGTTATCGCGCCCGCCCAGAATATCGATGGCTTTGACTCTCACCCGCGTATCAGGATCGGACATGGCACGGATGAGCAGGAAGTCCGCCTCGGGATCCTTTACGTTGCGCAGCTTGCGCAAAGCTTCGACGCGCACGCGCGGGTCGGCGTCGCCCAGCCCGGCTTCAGCGCTTTTCAATTCATGCTGGGTGCTGCTTCGGTTGGACGTATTGGCATTGTTGTTTTTGAAAATATTGCCAAGCGGACTGGCTGACGCAGGACCACCCATCTGGGCCGACGCGATTGACGACGCCAACAACAATCCCGCAAGGCTGGCAAAGCACAGGGCGAAACACGGCTTGAACATCTGTATACCTCCGCCGTTGTGGGTGTGATCATCGACGATGCATGACCAATTTGCAATAATGGCGGGTCGATCGGGTGATTGCCTCTTCCACATTGCGCTGTCTCATAGTCCTGATTTTATGCGTGGCCCTCAGTGGCCTGGCACGGGGGAATCCCTCTGTCGATCCGCTGCCGGCGGGAATCCAGACGCCCGGCTATACGCCCGGACGAGTCCCGTTTCATCCCGGCCAGCAGCTTTTCTACACCGTTTCATGGCAGCAGCTTCCGGTCGCCTTTGCGCACATCTCGCTGCGGCGTGATCCGAAGCGCAGCCAGGAATGGCTGGGGGAAGCGTCGGTTTCGACCAACAAACTGGTCGACGTTTTCTATCGGCTGCGGTCCTCTTTGAGCGAAGAATTCCCGCCGCAGTCGATGGCGTCCGACGGGGTTTTCATCCGGCACAGCGAAAACGGCAGGCAGACCGAATACTCGGTCAACTTCGACCGCACCGATGGCGTGGTCGAAACCACCCGCCGCAAACATGACCAAATCGACGTCAAGCGCTTCGCCGCCAGTCATCCGCTGGGACCGATCGGGGCCTCCCTGCTTGCGATCTCGCAACCGATTAAAGTCGGCGACTCGATGACGCTGGACGTGTTCGCCGCCACCGAGCGTTATGTGGTGCAATTCCGGGTCGAGCGCCGCGAGCAAATCCATATTGGTGCGGACGATGTGGAGACATTCCGCGTAATTCCCACAATTCTCTACGTGAGCAATCCCAAGAACCATTATAAGGTGAGCCAGGCCGTGATCTGGATCTCGGCCGACCAGCGCCATCTGCCGCTGCGCATCGAAGCCGACACCTTCGTCGGCCGCATCTTTATAGACCTGGATAGAGGTGAGGGGAGAGAAGTGAGAAGCGAGAGGAAAAGTTAGAGATTACCGCGAAAATGTCTCTGATTCTCTTCTCTCACTACTTACTTATCTTCCCTCACTCCTCCTATGAGGCCTTGCGCCGCCGCGTGGCCAGCGCCGGCTCTTCCTCGACCAGGGTTTCTTCTTGCGCCTGCTCGGCTGCGATCGCCGCAACCGCGCGGGTGTGCGAGGGCCAGAGCGACACGACCCGGTTATGGAAGGAATCCATATAGGTGTAGAAGACCGGGGTGATGTAGAGGGTCAGCAACTGGGAGAAGAACAACCCGCCCACCACGGCCACGCCCAGGGAGCGGCGCGACTCCGATCCGGCGCCCATTCCCACGGCGATGGGGAGCACGCCCATGAACGCCGCCGCCGTGGTCATCATGATCGGGCGGAAGCGCACGATCGCGCCCTCGTAAATGGCGTCGGCGGCGCTCTCGCCCTCGGTGCGCTGCGCGTCCAGAGCGAAGTCGATCATCATGATGGCGTTCTTTTTGACCAGACCGACCAGCATGATGATGCCGACGAAGGCGAACAGGTCCAATTGCATCCCGAACACCATCAATGTCAACAGCGCGCCGAAGCCCGCCGCCGGGAGACCGGACAGAATCGTGATGGGATGAATGAAGCTTTCGTACAGGATGCCGAGGACCAGGTAGATGACCAGGATCGCCATCAGCAACAACATCCCCAGGCTGCCCAGCGAGGATTGGAATTGCTCCGCCGCCCCCGCGAATAAGGTCGTGACGGTCGAAGGAAGGGTATTGTCCGCCAGCGTTTTGACGTCGGCCAGCGCTTTGCCCAGCGAAGCGCCGGGAGCGACGTTGAACGAGATGGTTACCGAAGGAATCTGACCGTTGTGGTTGACCGACAACGGCCCCAGCGTGCTGGTCGTCTTTACAAAAGTATCGAGCGGGACCATTTTGCCGTCGGCCGAGCGGATATAGAGCAGCGACAGGATTGAAGGTTCGGCCTGATACCTGGGCTCCAGTTCCATCTCCACCCAGTATTCATCGTCCGCCGCGTAAATGGTGGAAATCTGCCGCGAGCCATAGGAGTTGTACAGCGCGTCTTCCAGCGCCTGCGCCGATATCCCCATGGCGCGGGCCTTGTCACGGTTGATCGCGATGCTGACCTGGGGATTTTTGATCTCCAGATCACTGTTGACGTCGGTCAAGTCCTTCATCGCCCGCAGCTTGCTCTCCAGCAGCGGGGCAAAATGGTACAGCTCGCTGATATGCGGGCTTTGCAGCGTGAGCTGATAGATGGCCTTGGTAAAATGGGCGGTCAGCTGCAGCGGCGGCGGGTTCTGGATGAACACTATCATCCCCGGTATCTGCGAAACCTTTGGCCGCAGTTCGTCGATCACCTGGTCGGCATTGAGTTTGCGCTGGTCCTTGAGGTGCACGAACATCAGGCCGTTATTGAGCGCGCCAATCGGGCCGCCGCCGCCGATCCCGGCAAAAAACGAGTCGATGTTCGGGTCCGCTTTGAGGATGTTGATCAGGGCCTTGGTGTGCGCCTCCATCGCGTCGTAGGAGATACCCTGAGCGGTGGTGGTGAAGACCACGATCTGGCCGGTGTCTTCGCTGGGCAGGAAGCCCTTGGGGACGACCATGAAAAGGTAAATCGTTGCCCCCAGGATTCCCAGGGAAACCACCATCGTGGCCGGCCGATGGCGCATCACGAAGGCCAGCGTCCTCTTGTACGCCGCCAGCAAGGCGTCAAAGCCGCGTTCGGTGATTTGATACATCCGGCCGTGGCGTTGGCTCTTGGGCGGGGACAGAAAGCGGCTGCACAGCATCGGCGTCAGCGTGAGCGAAACGAAGCCCGAGACCAGAATTGCCACCGCGATGGTGACCGCGAATTCGTGCAACAGCCGGCCCAGCACCCCGCCCATGAACAGCACCGGGATGAACACCGCCGCCAGTGACATGGTCATCGAAAGAATGGTGAAGCCGATCTCGCGCGAGCCGTCCAGCGCCGCCTCCAGCGCGCTCTTGCCCATCTCCATGTGGCGGAAGATGTTCTCCAGCATCACGATCGCGTCGTCCACCACGAACCCGACCGAGAGCGTGATTGCCATCAGGGAGAGGTTGTCCAGGCTGTATCCCAGCTCCGCCATGACCGCGAAGGTGCCGATAATCGAAAGCGGCAGAGCGGCGCTGGGAATCGCGGTCGCGGACACGTTGCGCAGGAACAGGAAGATCACCATCACGACCAGCGCCACGGTCAGCAGCAGGGTGAACTGCACGTCGTTAACCGAGGACCGGATCGATTGGGAGCGGTCATAGAGGATGGTCAGGTTGACCGAGGCGGGCAATTCGCGCCGGAAGTTATCGATGACCGTACGGACATCGTTGACCACCTGCACGGTGTTGGTCCCGGGCTGGCGCTGAACCGCCAGCACCACACCTGGTTCGCCGTTGACCCAGCCGCCGACCTTGTCGTTCTGCACGCTGTCAAGAACCCGGCCCAACTGCCCCAGCCGCACCGGCGCGCCGTTGCGGTAGGCGATGATCAGGGGTCGATAGGCCGCGGCGTCGGTAAGCTGTCCGGCCGCCTGGACCGTGAAGGCGCGATGCTTGCCGTAAAGGGTGCCGGTGGGCAGGTTGACGTTGGCGTTCTGAACCGCCTGCGAAACCTCATCGATACCGATTCCATGCGCGGCCAAAAGCTTGGGATCGAGCTGGATGCGCACGGCGTACTTTTTGGAACCGTAAACCTGCACCTGCGCCACGCCACTGACCATCGAGATACGCTGGGCGAGGTCGGTCTCCGCAAAATGATCAACCTCTGACAGCGGCAGGGTCTGCGAACTGAAGCCGAGGAACATAATCGCCTGCTCGGCGGGGTTGACTTTGCGGAAGGTGGGCGGAGTCGGCATCTCATGGGGAAGCTGCGGCTGGGCGGCCGCAATCGCCGACTGCACGTCCTGTGCCGCGGCGTCGATATTCCGGTTGAGGTCAAACTGCAGCGTGATGTTGGTGCTGCCCATGTAGCTGGCCGAACTCATCGACTGCAGCCCCGGGATGGTCGAGAACTGCTTCTCCAGCGGTGTGGCCACAGAGGAGGCCATCGTCTCCGGGTTGCCGCCGGGCAGACTCGCGAACACCATGATCACGGGAAAATCGACGTTGGGCAGAGCACCGACCGGCAGGCTGCGATAAGCCAGCGCGCCAAAGATTACGATCGCCAGCGACACCAGGGTGGTCATCACCGGCCGGCGGATGAACAGTTCGCTGACACTCATGAGATCGCGCCTTACTCCGCTTCCAGACCCTGCTTAATCCGCACTTGGGCCCCCGGCACCAGCAGCATCTGTCCGTCCGTCACCACGGTTTCCCCTCCCTGCAGACCGCTGTCGATCACGGTTTTGCCTTCCAGGGTCGCCCCCGTTTTAATTGGCCGCATTTGTACAGTCAGGTCCGGCTTTACCACGAACACATAGCTTCCGTTTTGCCCTGACTGCACAGCTTGCGCGGGAACCACGACGGTGTTGGGACGCTGCTCCAGGGTGAGCGTGACGTCCACGAACTGACCCGGCCACAGCCATTCCTCCTGATTGGGGAAGGTGCCCTTGAACTCAATAGTGCCGGTAGTCGGATCGACGGTGTTGTCGATGAAGGTCAGGGTGCCGACCGAGGTCTGGTCGGGCTCGTTGGGCGGATTGGCAGCGACGGCCAGTGAACGGTTGATCTCCAGGTGCCGGCGGATCTCCGGTAAATTCCGCTCGGGCAGCGCGAACTGCACGTAGATGGGTTTGATCTGGTTGATCACCACCATCGCGGTGTCGGCATTGGCCTTGGCAATATTGCCGGCGTTGAGGTTCAGGTTGCCCGCGCGCCCGTCCAGCGGCGAATAGATCTTGGTGTATTGCAGGTTGAGTTCGGCGGTCTGCACCGCCGCCTTGTCGGCCACGATGTTGGCGCGCAACGCCCCCACTGCGGAATTGGCTTGATCGTATTGCTGGGAGGATGCGGCGTGGACCTTATACATCACCTGCCAGCGCTTGGCGTCGGCCTCTGCCAGTTCGGCTTGTGCCTGCGTCCGGGCCAGGTTGGCGCGCGCCTGCGCCAGCGCCGCCTCGAAGGGACGCGGGTCGATGGTGAACAGGAGTTGTCCCTTGCTGACTTCCTGGCCCTCGTGGAAGTGAACGCCGATGATTTCGCCGCCGGTCTGCGCCTTTACGCCGACGGTGGAGTAGGCCTGAACGGTGCCGATGGCGTGCAACTGCTGGGGCACCGTGACGCGCTCCGCCTTGGCGACCAACACCGGAACGGCGGGGCGCTTCTGCGCCATCGGCGATTGCGGTCCGCCGCCTGAGCAAGCCGCCAGCGTCAGGACAAGGACGAGTGCCGCGATCTGTCCGATGGCGCGCAGGCAACGGTATGCTGGTGGTCTGCGGTGGCGCACGAATGAAATCTTACAGGCAGCCACGAATCGAGGAAATTGCACCAGCCAGGGCGGGCGTTCCTGCCCGCCTCCCCCCAACGCAAGGCCAGGCGATTGGCGCCTCAGATAATGATGTGTTCCCGCGTAATGATGATATTCTCCGGGTGTAATTCGAGAAAATTGGGCTCGTCGCGGCGGATCGCCTTGTACTCGGGCGGCTTTTCCCGCATGTCGGCGGTGTTGTCGAACCAGGTCAAGGCCACTCCATCATAGATCGGCTTGATCCCGGCGCGGTAAGCGGAGAGCAGCGGATGGCACTGCACGTAGCGGCGCACCTGAGGAATTTTGCAAGCAAGTGGACCATGGACGTCCCTCCAGTACTGCTGAAACGCCTCGGCTTCCATCCCGGCCTTGCGGACGGCGAACCCAGCCATCTTCACCATCGAAGGATTGGTCGCCCCGTCCTTCTGGACGGTTTCCACCGTCAACAGAGCGCCGCCGCGGGCCGTGTCGGCGAAATTTGCGGTGTCCTCGGTGGCGGACCGGCTTTCGGGCAGCGTGGCGACCCGGCGCATCGCATCGGTATCGTCGTAACCCAACTCCGCAATCCCATCCCACAGCGGCTCGCCCTTCCTGTAGCCCGATTCAAGCGTGTGGCACTGGGCGTAGCTGCGCACGCCGGGGACCTTGCAAACCAGTTCGGCATGGCGGCCCAGCCAATATTTCCGGAAATCCTCGAGGTCCATTCCCGCTTTGCGCTTGAGGAAGTAAATCGCCTTTATCATGCTCGGTCTCCGTTGGCGCACATATTATCACGCCGCGGCCGCGCTGCTATCCGTCGCGAAACTTCAAATCCGCGGCTATCGCGACTACAATAACGCGTTCGCTCCTGCTTCAAGGAGGTCCCGATGGAACCGAGGCTGGTGTCTGCTGATTCCCACGTAATGGAACCGCCCGATCTGTGGCTTGGAGCAATCGGCAATCGGTTTGGCGATCGGACCCCGCAAGTCCGCCAATTGCCCGGCCGCCCGGGCCATTGGTTCGTATCGCCTGGAGTGGCGCCCTACCAGGTCGCCCACGGCTTCGGTCTGGGCAAGGGCGGCAAGGAACTTAGAGAGCACCTTGAAAAGGGCTACGAGGCGGCGCGCCCGAGCGGTTGGGACCCGTCGGCGAGGATCGCCGACCAGGACATAGATCACGTCGCCGCCGAGATCCTGTACACGACCCTGGGCCTGTCGCTGTTCGCGCTGGATGACGCCGATCTGCAACGGGCCTGCTTTGGCGCCTATAACGACTGGATCGCGGAGTTCGCTTCATACAGCCCCCGGCGTCTCTACCCGGTGGCGCTGATTTCGCTTGAAGACATCGACGCTGGCATACGCGAACTGGAGCGGGTGGCGCGGCGCGGACTCAAGGGCGCGATGATCTGGTCGTCGCCGCCCGCCGACAAGCCCTATCACAGCCCGCTTTACGCCCCTTTCTGGCGCTGCGCCGAGGAATTGGGAATGCCGCTTACGCTGCACGTAATCACCGACCGCAAGCAGGGCGAGGGGCTTAAGCTAAGCGGCGCGGCGGCTATGTTCATGAACCTAATGACGCCGGTGCATGAGATCCAAAAAACCCTGCTGAGCCTGATTTTCTATGGCGTCTTGGAGCGCCATCCGCGGCTCAAGCTGGTGGTGGCGGAAAATGACAGCGGGTGGATGGCTCACTTCATGTATCGTATCGACCACATGTTCGAGAAATTCGGTGCGATGACCGATGAGCGGCTGCTGTCGATGCCGCCCAGCGATTACATCCGGCGCAACGTATGGGTGACCTTGCAGGACGATCTCACTGGCGTGCTGACGACCAGCTATTTCGGTGCGGATAACTTCATGTGGGCATCGGATTTTCCCCATACCGACACCACCTGGCCCGATTCAGTCAAAGTGGTGGAACGCAACTTCGCGGGCATCGCCGAAGAGGTCAAACGCAAGGTGGTCTTCGACAACGCGGTAAAACTTTACGCGATGAACGTGGGCTGACCCGCGCCCTGCACAGGCACTGGGGCGCAGTCTTCGCCAGGAGCAAACAGCTATGCCGGTTTATGATCTGGTTATTCGTGGGGGCACAGTAGTCGACGGGACCGGGATGCCCCGTTATCGGGGTGACGTGGGTATCCGCGACGGGCGCATCGCGGCGATGGGGCGGGTGGACGGCGATGCGCGGCGGGTGCTTGACGCCACCGGGCGCATCGTGGCGCCGGGCGTGGTGGATTTGCATACCCATTACGACGCCCAGCTCAACTGGGATCCGTATGCCACCAATTCGGGATGGAACGGCGTTACCACTGTGATGATCGGTATGTGCGGCTTTGGCTTTGCCCCAATCCGCCCCGAAGACCGCGACCGCGCGATGCTGCTGATGTCGCGGGTCGAAGCGATTCCATTGACTTCGATGCGCCTGGGCATGCGCTGGGACTGGGTCAGCTTCGGCGATTACCTGGCCAGTCTGCAACGCGCCGGACTGGGATTAAATGTCGGCTCGCTGGTGCCCCATTCACCGCTGCGGAGCTGGGTGATGGGGTTGGATGCCGCCAAGGAGGGCGCCGCCACGCCTGAGCAGGTCGCGCGGATGGCCGAGATGCTGCGTGCCGGGATGCGTGCCGGCGGATTCGGTTTCTCCACCGATCGCAACATCGCGGATACCGACTACGACGGCAGCCCGCTGCCCAGCCATCAGGCGGACGACGCCGAACTGCTGGCCCTGTGCGGCGTGCTGCGCGAATTTGGCATCGGCTCGATCGAATACACGCTGGCGGCGCAGCGGCGGCCCGATTTCGAGTTCACCGCGGCGCTATCGCGCGCGGCGGGGCGCCCGATCGTGTGGAATGCGCTGGCGCAATTCCAATCGCAGCCCGGCCACTGGCGCAAGGTGCTGGACTGGATGGACGAGTTGAACCGCGACGCGCAGCTCTATGGCATGACGGTTTGCTTTCCCACGCATCTGTATTTCACCCTGGAAGAGATGAATCAGTTCGACGACATGCCTAATTGGCGTGAAGTGCTCTCGTCGCCGATGCCCGAGCGGATAGCGCGGCTGCGGGACCCGGCCGTGCGCGTTGCCCTGAACGAAGATTTTCGCACGGCGCGCACGCGCGTTTTCAGCGGCGAATGGCAGGACATCAGCGTGACGCACACGCGGCCCGAACATCAGTACGCCGCGGGCCGCGACATCGGCGACCTGGCCGCCGCCGAGCGCCGCGCACCGATCGATGTTTTCCTGGACCTGGCCCTGTCAGAGGATCTCAAAACCGGATTCAAGATTCTCGATTTCGCCAATCGCGACCAGGAGGCGCTGTCGACCATGTTGCGGCATCCGCACGCGGTCATCGGGCTGTCCGACGGCGGCGCGCATACCAAGCTGTTTTCGCTGGGCAAATATCCGGTGGAATTCCTTGGGCATTGGATTCGCGACCGTCAGTTGATGTCGCTGGAGGAGGCGCATTGGCGCCTGTCCTTCATGCCCGCCTGGATCATCGGACTGCATGATCGCGGAGTGCTGCGCGAGGGGATGGCGGCCGACGTTATTGTTTACGACCTCCAAGGGCTGCGGATCGATCCTGTGGAACCCGAGATGGCCTATGATCTTCCGGGCGGCGAGGGGCGGCTGCTGCAGCGCGCCGTGGGCATCGACTACACCATCGTTAACGGCCAAATCACCTTCGAAGGACAGACCTGCACCGGCGCGCGTCCCGGCACGATGCTGCGCAGCGCCGCGTATGATCCAAGGGCGGTTTGATTCGGTTAGCGGGTTGTTGGCTGGCGGCTCGTCGGCGTGCAAGGTATTTGGAGTTAATTGCGGCGGTTAGAGGATTTGATGTGAAAAAACTCCTGCTCGTTTTGGCGTTTTTCTGTTCCGGATGCGCTCTGTTTACGCCTTACGCCCAATGGCCCAACGGCAAGCCCATGTTTCCCGGCGCTTACCAGATCGAAACCGACAAGTTTAAGGATCCGCATTACCAGCCCAGCACCGTCGAAGTACTGCAGCGCAAAATCGCCTGCAGCGGACCGGAAGTCCTGAGCAGCTGCCCCGGTCAATGACGACCTGATGCGCCATCCGCTCGCGCCTTACAAATCGCCGGGGCGAGGGAGCGAGCCTGCCGCCAGTAGTTTTTCGCCTATCTGCAGTTGCAGCGATGCGCTGCTTCCCAACAGCGAATCGAGCATATGGGCGCGCTTGATGTAGCGTTGCAGCGGGAACTCCCAGGTAAAGCCAATTCCACCGCATACCTGCAGGCAGTGACGCGCCGCCTGCAACGCGGCGCGTCCCGCCAGCGCCTTGAGCATCGAGGACGCGAATGGATCGTCGTGCTGCCAGGCAACCTTGGCCGCCGTGCGCGCCGCTTCGAGCGCGACATACACGTCGGCCAGCCGATGCTTGACCGCCTGGAAGGTGGCGATCGGTTTGCCGAATTGACGGCGCGTGCTGACGTGCTCAACGGCGATCTGCATCATCCGCTCGGTTACGCCGATCATCTCGTGGCCCAGGGCGCGACGGGCCGCGCTCAGCGCGTCGCGCCAACGGCCACGCTCCGGCGCCAGTTCCAGCTCTCGCAGGGGAATCTCGCCATTAATCGCGCTCAGATGCAGGTCCGGGTCGAATCCCGAGATCGGCGCGCGCCGGATTGCCGTGGCCGCGCGGGCGGCGATCGTCGCCATCGCCACCTCGCCGTCCGCCCTGGTTAGTGCGATTGCAAAGCGCCCGGCCCGCTCCGCGCCGCATAGTGCTAATCCCCGTATCTTGACCATCTCACCGGGAAGGACGGTTGCCGGCGGGGTGGTTTTGGCGGCAAGGTCCGGAAAAACGACCACGACGTCATCTTCAAGCGGTTCGCCAAGGGCGGCGAGCATCAGGAGATCCAGCGCCGGGGACGCCGCCGGCAACCGGCCCTGCTCCTCGAACAGCGCCGACACGGCTGCCTCGGCGTCGTCATTGAGCAGCTCAGGCCATCCCGAGTTGTACAACTCCGAGACGATCTGTGCGGGCGCGGTCGCGGACAGCAGGTGACGCAGAGAAGCGCGGACCAGTTTGAGGTCGGCCGCGTCCATTTTATCGGCTCCGCGGCAAGCCCAGCAGCCGCTCGGCGATAATGTCGCGCTGGACCTCGGCCGCGCCCCCGAAAATCGATGCCGCCCGGGTGTAGAACCAGGCCACGCGCATGGCGGACGCGTTGTTGGAATCGCCGGTTTCAAGCAGCGGCCAATCCAGATGGCGGACGGCGTCGAACACCGCCTGCTCCGCGGTGCTGAGCAGGAGCTTGTCGACGGAAGTCTCGGGTCCAAGGCTTTCGCCCGCGGCCAGACGCGTCACCGTCTCCCGGGCGCGAGCGCGCAAGGCGTACAGCGCCAGGTATGCGTCGCCCACGATCGGCGCCAAGGCCGGCGTCGCGGCCGCCTCCTTGCAAGCACGTTCCAAATGGAAATGGAGCAGCGCCTGCCGCAACCAGGCGTACGTTCCGCGCTCGAACTGTAGCATGTACATCGCGACGCTCCAGCCGCCGTTAAGCGGCCCGATCAGGCAGGACTTGGGAACCAGCACATCCTCGAAGAAAACCTCGCTGAACTCGTCGCGGCCCGACGCCGCGATCAGCGGCCGAACCGTGACCCCCGGCAGTTTGAGGTCAACCCACAACATGCTGAGTCCGCGATGCGCGCTGCCGGGCGCTCCGGTCCTGACCAGCAGCGAGCACCATCGCGCCAGGTGGGCGTCGCTCGTGTAAACCTTCTGCCCCGATACGCGGAAATGTTCGTCCTCCTCCACGGCTCGGGTGCGCAACGACGCCAGGTCGCTGCCGGCGTCCGGTTCGGTGAACCCCTGGCACCAGTGCTCATCGCCGTTGAGGAATTTGGGCAGGCATTCGGCGGCCCAGTCGGGCGCATACTTGACCAGCACGGGGGCCAGCACCTCGGAGACCTGGTAGGCTTCGGGCAGCACATAACCGGCCCGGTACACTTCCTCATAAACGACCGCGCGCAACGCCAGCGAACCGCCCAAGCCGCCGACCTCGTGCGGCCATCCCCACCGAGTCCAGCCGTCGTGGTAGAGGATGCGCTGAAAGCCGCGTTCATGCTCGAATACGTCTGCCAACGAGCCCGCCGTCAGCGCGGCGAACGGTCTCAGTTCCTCCGCATGGTCGGCCAGCCATCCCCGCAACGCCTCGCGCAATTCGGCCGTTGAAGCGTCGGCCAAGTCCTCCTCGATGCTCGTACCGTCACCTCCGTGCCCGCGCGCAAGAAGCTGTGCTATCCTGTGAGACGTGTAATCCGGACCCGCGCCATGAAATCCTAGCTGGCAGGGTGTGATTTGGCGACCGAATTGGCCGATAAATCCAATGTCTCGAAGCTTTTGAGCCGCTATGCTCCGGTGCGTCTTGACGTCCCTATGGAGCGCCTTGCCGAGCGAGACCAGCTGGCTCTCCGGGAGCTCATCGGGGCTGCGGGATGGATTGACCGCATCTTTTGGAAGCAGCGAGCGGGAGATGAGTGGCTGTCGCGGTACCTGTCCTGGGATGGCACATCCCAGCTCGGTGGCGAACTGAAACGCCTTCTGAAGATGAACTTCGGTCCTTGGGACACTTTCGACAACGGTCGTCCTTTCATCGGTACTGAGCCGAGGCCCTTGGGCGGGAATCTTTATCCCAAGGATCTTTCGCGGGACGAAATTCAGCGCTATCTTTCCGAACACCCGAAACAGCGACAGTCTCTATTGAGCCACACTACCCTGGTGCGCCGGGAAGGTGATGTGCTCAGAACCATCCCGTATGAACATCACTACCGGGAAGAGCTATCGAATGTTGCTCTTGGCCTCGGACGAGCAGGTAGTCTCGCAAGCTCAGCGTCTTTTCGGGATTTTCTTCGAGCTCGAGCTAAGGGGTTGCTTGGCGGATCATTGCTACCGAGCGAACGCCTGTGGATGGCAGCCACGGACAGCGCCATCGATATAGCGGTCGGTCCTTACGAGATCTATGGTGACGAACTTCTCGGAGTAAAGGCGTCTTACGAGGCGACCGTGATGATTCGCCATCCGATGACGGAACAGCTTGCGCATTTTGAAGCCGTTGCGCCCGAACTCGAGCGAAGACTCCCGGGCTCGGTCGAGCCGGCGGAAGCGCACCGGCGATTCGCCGTCGGCGTTTACGACGTCGCCTTTGCGGCTGGGATGACCAACATGGGTGGGAAAGCAATTGCGGCGACCCTGCCTAACGATGAAAAGATACGTAGTGAAGTCGGGGCTCGCCTATTGCTGTTTCGGAACGTGATTTCGGCCAAGTTCGAACCCATTTTGAAGCCGCTCGGAGCGCGGGTGTTGCGTAGCGACCAGCTTGCGTTGGTACGGGAAGACGCGTTCCTCTACCACACCCTGCTTCATGAGATGGCGCATGCGTTGAGTACCTGCTTTGTCAAGCGGGATCGCGACGGCACCGCCACGAGTATCAATGAAGCATTGGGCGAGCGGTATGCGACGATCGAGGAATGTCGGGCCGACTTGCTGAGTATGGTTTTCCTTGGTTTGCTCGCGCACCACGGCTACTTCCCGGCGGATATCAAGGCGGCCGCTGCCGTGACGTTCGTAGTCAACAGTATGCGCAGCCTTCGGTTCGGCGCCGGCGATGATTATAGCCGCGGTGCCGCCATCGTTCTTTCCTATTTTATCCGCGAAGGATCGCTCAGGGCGGATCGGGAAGGGAACTTGTGCGTCGACCCCGAGAAGATGGAACGCGACGTCCAAAAACTGGCCGCCGTCTTTCAAGAGATTACGACCAATGGCGACTACAAGGCTGCCGGCGAAGTGATGGAAAACTTTGGCTCGATCCCGCCTGAAATCGAGCGCCTTCGCACCCGACTTACTGACCTTCCGGTGGATCTCGAATTCATCTTCGATGGCTCAGCTGCTCCTGGATGAGTCCTTGGCCTTGATCAGCACGGCGTTGCGCATCGTGTAAGCTTCGCGCAACGCATCGATCGTCTCGGTTCGCAACGCGGGCGCGTCATGGCTGGCGGCGCGCTCCAGGGCGGCCACGGCTTCGTCGTACACGGCCTTGTTGTTGCTCTTCGCCTCCAGTGCGGCCTGGAGCAATCTGCAGCCCATCTCCAAATCGATGCGGCAGTTGAGTTCGCTGTTGACACCGCGCGCGAGGTTGAAGTTGGTCCGCATGATATTGAGCGCGTCGGGGTCGCTGACGCCTTTTTTTCGAATCGTAAGCCGGCCGATCAGAAAACTATAGTGGGCTTCGTAAAAGCGGACCTGAGTGCGCATTTCCTGGAGCCCGCCATCGAGGTATTCCTTCAGCCCATCGTCGGTTTCCATCGCGTCACGCAGAGTGCGCAGTATCGTGTTTTCCTGATCCAGCAGAATTTCGGTCGCGTCGGTACGGCCCTCGCAAAAGCTCTCCTCGCCCAGGGCCTGCAGGGCAACTACAGTGTCCAGCCGGAGCCGGAAATTACGCGCTCGCCGCGCTGCCCGGTCCTGGCGATCGAGCGCAAAGGCCTGCATATCCCTGGCGCTGGTGCTCAGAATAGAGTTCGCGGTTCTCCAGTGTGGCTCAGCAACTTGCGCGGAGGAGCGACGGCGTTCCACACGCGCCAACCGCGTATACGCTTTTGCGCGGCCGAGCTTGCGGCGCCATTCAATCTCGGGAACCGTCTTCCACCCGATTGCTTCAAGGCGGTCGAATGCCCGGGCGGCGAGCTCCTCGGAGCCGGGAACTTCGAGGTACAGATGCCCAGCAACTCCTCGATTTCCGCCAGCAGCTTGTTAGCCGACGATTTTCCGAGTCGGTCTTCTTTCCGATTGACGAACAAACGCGCGGTTTCCAAGCGGCTGGCGGCGAGTGCGACGTACGACGGCCGTGACGCCTCGGGTATGTTTGCGGCCAGCTTGGCCGCGAATATCTGGTTAAGGACGTACTGCTCCAAATCCTGTTGGTCTGCCTTATCGGCTTCAGTTTCACCATAGTGTTGAAGCGCCAGAAAACCGCTCAGAGGTTGCCCGTCATTCCAGAAAATCCACGCTTGGGTGTTGTAGAAACTCGGATCCGGAACCGTCACTTCTTTCAAGGCCTGGTTGACCAGACGCGTCGCCTCGGGCAGTTCGCCGAGTTGCCGATAAACGTCGGCCAGATTGTTTCGATCCAGCGGCGTCGGCGGGTCGCCATCGACTTCTTCGTTGCAGCGGCTGAGATATAGCATGGCTTGTGTAAAATACTGCTTTCTTTTTTCCGGAGCCTTTGAGTAGTCACCCAGAAATGAATAAAGGAATCCAAGAGATTTCCATAGCTCGCGTTTGTAGTAGGCGACATTGTTTACTGACACGCCGAATTGCCTGGTCCAATACGCGGCGCTCGCGGGCTGCATTGCTCCGTCTTTTGTTCTAATTGCTTCGTCTATCGCTCGACCTGATTCGAGCATGGCGTTTACAGGGTCGGAGAAGTCGCGGGAATCAAACGGGAGCTGCGGCTCCTTCATGAGCAGCTCCTGCACGTGTTGATGGTAGGTGCTCCCAATCCATGAGTAACCCGCTGGGTAATAGTGTGGCTGCAGGTTTTTTAGTGCGACCTTGCTGAGTAATTGCGTTGCGAGGGTCCATTGGCCGCAGTGCGCATAGGAGAGTCCGGCAGCAAAAATGATTAGGCAATTTTCCTGATCTCCAGGCAGATCTGTGAGTGTCATATTCTCCAGTTCTGTTCGCAGCGGTTCCTGACTGTCCAGCAAGCTGCTGAACTCGCTCACCCTGAGAAAACGCACCGCTTCCAGCCGCCGAACGTATTCCACGACCTCCGCTCTGACATCGGCCAGCGTCGCGCGCGGGTTTCCGGCGGGATCCCTCAACCTGTCGCAGGTAAGCTTCAGCCTATCCAGAGCCGCGCCCATGTCGCCGACTTCATTTTGGTGCGAAGCCGCCCAGATGCCTGCGACGAAATCCGAAAACACGTAGGCGTTCTGGGGCTCAATTGCTATCAAAGCGGAGGGCCGGTCGGGGACGGGGTCAAGCTCGAACGGTGAATGCGAAAATAGCCTGGTCTGGTCAATGGATGCATCCAGCGGGCGCTCGCCTATGATCACCTTGAATGTGCCGACGTCCACCGTGAACGCGCGGGTCTCCATTGCCGCGGCCATTCCCCGCAGAAGCCTTGCGACATACTTCCAGAAAAAGAGGGGAAGCAGCAGGGCCACTAAGGTCCAGGTAATGCCTGCGAAGAACCCTGTTGTAATCTCCTGCGCCGCTTTCAGGGTTGTGAGGAGTGGCACCGCGGTAGCGGTGGCCGTCGCGGCCGGGGTAGCGGTCGCTGTGCCTGTGGGAGCGGCCGTGCTGGTGGCTGTAAGCATAGGCGTTGGTGCGCCGGTAGCGGACAGAGGCGTTTTTCGTCTCTTCGCCGAAGCGGTAGCGGCGGTAAATCCGACGGCAACCGACACCAGGATAATGAGCGTAATGCGCATGGGTCCGGCGTGTTTTGGGCGATCCGTCAAGCGCCCCGATCGTTGCGAGAATTGCCCACCATCAGAGCCGCAGTATGCAGATATACTTAAGGTCGGCCGCGTGAACGGCCTCGGTTTTCCGGCATGGCCTGGCGACCGGCCCCGGAACCCGGCCCGGAATTTCGCGATCGAGGTATCGACCGGATCTTTCGGCATGCGCGTCATGCTGCCCCGGTTAGCGATTCGGATCGTTCGGCGCCGGTTTGGCCATAGCGCCCAGGAAAGTTCAAGCTTTCAGGAACTGCACGATCCTGGCGTTGACCTCGGCCGGCCGCTCCAGATGCAGGAAGTGTCCGGTTCCGGGCAGCACCACCTTTTCGACACCGGCACCGAACAGCGCGCCCATCTTCTCGAACATCGCAAGGCGTCCCGGGCGATCCCTGGTCCCATGCAAAGCCAGCGCCGGAACGGGAATTGGAGTGGTGGCAACCTTCTCCCGCGCATCGGCCAAGGCGGGGTCGCGATTGGCCGGATGGATCGTGTGGCGGTAGTAGTTGAGCGCCGCGGTCAGCGTCCCGGGGCTGCGGAAGGTCGCCTTGACGCTTTCCATTATCTCCGCCGGCGGCTCGTATTCGGGTGACGCGTCGCGCCACCACTTATAGATGAAGTCGTAGTCATTGGCGGCGACCAGTGCATCGGCAAACGGCATCTGGAAGAAGTAGCCGTGCCATCCGCCCTTGAGCGAGTCGTAGTCGGTGCCGAAAGCGCCGTGCGAAATTGCCAGCGTGACGATTTTGCGTACGCGATCGGGTGCCAGCGCCGCGCAGCCCAGGGTCGCGAAGCCGCCCCAGTCGTGCCCCACGACACAGCCGCGATCGGCGCCCAGCGCGGGTATCAGCGCCGCCGCGTCCTGGGCCAGCAGGATCGATTCGTAGCGTTCATCGGCGGGCCTGCCGCTGGGGAAGTAACCGCGCATGAATGGCGCGACCCCGCGAAAGCCGGCCTCTGCCAACACCGGAAGCAGGTAGCGATAAGTGTGGGCGTTGTCGGGAAAACCGTGCAGGCACAGGACCAAAGGACCGCTGCCCGCCTCGAGGTAGTGAAAGTCGATGCCGTTCGCGCTGACGTTGCCGGTTCGAAGTTGCGCCATTTAGCCGTGCCTCCCAAACTATTAAGTTGATGCGCCCGTTTTGGCCAAAGCGCAACCGGTATTTGACCGTCGCGGCGGCGTCTGAATAATTGAGGTGACCGGGACCGGCACTGGCGCCGCCGCGTGAGGATTTCGACATGAAGAAACTGGAATTTTTCTACGATTGCTCCAGCCCCTGGACCTACCTGGCCTTCAGCCGGATTGAAGACATCGCGCGCCGTCACGGTGCCAATCTGGTGTGGCGGCCAATCCTGGTCGGCGGCGTGTTCAACGCCGTCAATCCTTCGGTCTATGAAACGCGCGAGCGGCCGGTCATTCCCAAGGCGCGTTACTACAACAAGGACATGAAGGACTGGGCGCGCTGCTACGGTATCACGCTCAAGATGCCGAGCGTGGGGGTGGCGGTGGTCAAGGTCGTCAACGTGATGCGCGGGGCATACGTCGCGCAGGAGCACGGCAGGATCGCCCAATACACGCGTCGCGCCTTTGAAAGCTACTGGGTGGAGGATCGCGATATCGGCCAGGAGAGCGTAATCGCCGACATCGCGCGCCAGTCGGGGTTGGATGCGGCTGAGATGCTGGAGAAGATCAAGCGGCCCGAATACAAGGAGAAGCTGCGTGCGGCCACGCAGGAACTGATCGACCGCGGCGGCTTCGGCTCGCCCACAATTTTTGTCGACGGCAATATGTTTTTCGGCAACGACCGCCTGCCCCTGGTCGAGTTCGAATTGTCGCGCTGAGCCCGCAACTAATTAAGACGAAAATCCATCTGAGCTACACTCGGCCAGGCAGTTGAAAGGTTATCTTCTGTTCCAATTGGCGGTAGTGGCGGAGCGTGAGAAGGACAACTATGCTAGCCGATTACCTGCGGTTTGTGGCCCTCGTAGTCTTTGCAGCCGGACAAATTTTTTTGAATTCGCCGGCCCGTGCCGCGTCGTTGCCATACTACAAGGAGGCCGCTTCTTTGAAAATCGGCGGGGAGGGCGGATGGGACTACGTCACACTCGACGTGGCTGGCCGGCATCTGTACGTAACCCGCTCGACTCATACGATGATCGTGGAAGTATCGACCGGCAGGCCGGTCGCGGACATTCCGGGCATGCGAAGGGCTCACGGCGTGGCGCTCGTGCCCAAGACTGGCCGCGGGTTCATCAGCGACGGGAAGGACGGCTCGGTAATCGTCTTTGATTTGAAGACCGGCGCGACTTTGGGAAAAGTCACTGCGGCACCGGACGCAGACTGCATCATCTACGACCCTGCCAGCCGCCGCGTACTGGTCTTCTGCGGCGATGCCCATCAGATGGTTGCGATCGCACCGGACATCAACCCCAAGAGCGGCAAAGCGGACGCCATGGTCGACCTGGCCGGATCGCCGGAGTATGCCGTCGCCGATGGCCACGGCAAAGTGTTTGTGAATATCGCCGATCAGAACGAGATCGCGGTGGTCGACACGCACGCCATGAAAGTCATCGCACGCTGGCCTGTTGGTCCCGGGGAGCGGCCTACCGGCCTCTCAATGGACCGCGCGACACGCCGGCTGTTTGTCGGTTGTCGCAATAAAGAATTGGTTATCATGAACGCCGACGATGGGAAGGTGGTGGCGCATTTTCCCATCGGCGCCGGCGTGGACGCCACCGCCTTCAACAACGGATTGGTGTTGGCCAGTTGCGCCGACGGAACTTTGACCTTGGTCCGGGAAGTGACACCCCAGAAATTCGAGGCGGCGCAGACACTGCGGACCGAGCCGGGCGCCTGCACGATGGCCATCGACGGCCGCAGCGGGACGGTATATCTGCCAACCTCAGACCTGACGCCAGCGCCCCCCGCGACGGCCGACCACCCACATCCGCGCCCCATACCGGTCCCAGGCACGTTCAGGATCCTGGTTGTCACTCGAAGTGCCGGGCCCGAAGCTTCCCGGTGAGTGAGCGAATTGAAAACTTCACGATGGTTGCGTCTTCTTCTTGTCACCGCGGTCTTCGCCTTCGGCGGCTGTCGCGGCGGTATGGGCGAGTCCGGACCAGGCCCTAACGGTGCCAATGTTCCGGCGGACATCCAGGCGGTGTTCAACCAGCCCCGTTACAAGGACGCGCTGTGGGGACTGCAAGT
The DNA here is from genome assembly GCA_035939115.1 of Binataceae bacterium (SeqCode). Classification (GTDB taxonomy): domain Bacteria; phylum Desulfobacterota; class Binatia; order Binatales; family Binataceae; genus JAJPJA01. The sequence continues at coordinate 89,807 of DASZGF010000254.1, read as the reverse complement.
CGTGGATCGCGGCAGCGCGAGCGTGCTGATAAATTTGCAGCCCGATCACCATTTTTACATCGGCTCCGTACGCAAGCTCTTCTCCGTGGGAGAATTGCTGAATCAAGTCGGCCCCAACTACACCTATAACACTTCGATTTACCGCCGCGGCAGCATCGGCGCCGGCGGCGTCCTGAACGGCAATCTGATACTTCATGCGTCGGGCGACCTTACCATGGGTGGCAGACCAACCCGGACAGCACTGTCGCGACATCCAATTACGACCATAACGAGGCTGACTCACTTGGCAACGCCGTGCTCACCGCGCCCAATCCGCTGGCCGGATACATCGCGCTTGCGCGGCAGGTCGCCAAGGCGGGCGTGAAGGAGATCGCGGGTAACGTCGTAATAGATGACCGGCTCTTTCAACCCTACAACTTCAGGGGCGAGTTCGATCTCAGGCCCATCTTCGTCAACGATGATGTGGTCGACCTGACTATCAATCCAACTACGGCAGGGTCCCCGGCGTCGGTGGTTTCGCGCCCCATCTCCGCGGCTCTGGGGGTCACCAACAGGCTGCTTACGAGCGGGCCCGGTTCGGACAAAACCCTCGAACTGGACCCCGAGTTTCCACCGTGCATAGGCGTTCCCGGTTGCACGGCGGCAATCACCGGGGATCTGCCGGTGGACTTCGATCCTCCGCTGACCAACAAACTCCCCCTGGTGCAGACCTTCAGGATCGTCCGGCCTTCCAATTATGCGCGCACCGTGCTGATCGAGGCGCTCCAGGCCGCGGGTGTAAAAGTCGATGCGCCGGCGGTGGCCTTTAATCCGGTCAGTCTGCTGCCATCGTCGAACTCGTATCCGGCTGACACGAAGGTTGCGGAGCTCATCGGCCTGCCCTATTCCGCTGACGCAAAACTGGTGCTGAAAGTGAGCTACAATATCGGCGCCGATACCAGCCTCCTGCTGTTCGGGCTTACTCAGGGCGTAAACAACATGGGTGACGCTCTGGTGGTGGAGCGCAAAAACCTGATTTTAAATTACGGAATAGCGGGCGACGAATTCCAATTCATTGACGGCAGCGGCGGAGGACTCACGACCGCAACCAATCGAGCGGTTACCAAAATTCTTCTGGACATGGCCGCCAAGCCGGTTTTTCCGTCCTACTTCGCCGCGCTGCCGATATTGGGCGTGGACGGCTCGCTCGCCTTTGTCACTGATTTCAAGGCAGACCCTACGCTGGCGGGCGCGACCGGGCAGGTTAACGCCAAGACCGGAACGTTCGTCCAGGGCAGTTCGTCCGGCCTCGTGCTGAAAGCAGAGGCATTCGGTGGTTATATCAGAGCGAAGAGCGGAAAACAGCTCGTCTATGAGCTGGTGGTGAATGATGTCGCGATAACCGGCCTGGGGGACGTGATCCAGGTGTTTCAGGACGAGGGCAAGATATCGGCCATCCTGTGGCGCGACTACTGACTCGATGTTTGCCGGCAAGCCAATCCGAGCCGCGCGCGTGAGCGAGCGGTTTTTGTGGGGTGTGCCCATCTGACCGCTCCCTTACGGTCGCGGCTCGGATTTTTCTTTTTGAGTCTAACGCGAGATAGTCGCAGAGGATGACGCGATCCCCGACGCTTCCTGGGTGGCGGCGGCGCGATGCTTGTTGCGCAGGGTGGTCTTCAGCACCCGATTGCGCATCCGCACCGAGGCTGGGGTCACTTCGACCAGCTCCTCTTCGTCGATCCATTCCAGCGCCAGGTCCAGCGTCATCACCCGCGGCGGCGTCAGCCTGATTGCCTCGTCGTGACCGGCGGCGCGGATGTTGGTGAGCTTCTTTTCGCGGCAGACGTTAACCGGCAGATTGATCTCGCGCGAATATTCGCCGACGATCAAGCCCTCGTAAACCGGCTGACCGGGACCGATGAACAACCGCCCGCGTTCCTGCAGATGGAACAGCGCGTAGCCGGCGGCGACTCCTTCGCGATCGGAGATCATGGCGCCATTGGTCCGCGACTGGATCGGTCCGCACCAGGGCGCGTAGCCGTTGAACAGGGTATTCATGATGCCGGTGCCGCGCGTGTCGGTCAGGAACTGGCTGCGGAAGCCGATTAGCCCGCGCGAGGGGATGTCGTACTCCAGGCGCACGCGCCCGGTGGAATGGGTCACCATCGCGCGCATCTTGCCCTTTCGCGGCGAGAGCAACTGGGTGACGATGCCGATGAACTCCTCGGGGATTTCGATCATCACCAGTTCCATCGGCTCGGCCAGCACGCCGTCGGCCTGGCGCGTGATCACGGTGGGCTTGGAGAGCTGCAGCTCGTAGCCCTCCCGCCGCATCGTCTCAACGATCACGGCGAGCTGCAATTCGCCCCGCGCGATCACCTGCCACGAATCAACGCTGGTTTCCTCGATGCGGATGCTGACGTTGCGGCGCGACTCCAGCTCGATGCGCTCGCGCAGCTTGCGCGACGTCACGTACTGGCCCTCGCGCCCCGCCCATGGCGCGTTGTTGACCGAAAAAGTCATCGCCACTGTCGGCTCGTCGATGCGGATCAAAGGCAGCGGACGGGGATTTTCCAGCGCGCCGATAGTCTCGCCGATCGCGATATCCTCGATCCCGGCCACGGCGATGATGTCGCCGGCGCCCGCTTGCTCCACCTCGATGCGCTTAAGCCCGTGCCATCCGTAAAGGTGTGCGACCTTGCAGACCACGCGGCTGCCGTCCAGCCGGCACAGCGAATAATTGACGCCTGCGGCAATCGAGCCGGCCACTATGCGTCCGATCGCCAGCCGGCCGACGTACTCGTTGTACTCCAGATTGTTGGCCTGGAACTGAAGCGAAGCGTCAGGCTCGACCTCAGGGCCGGGCAGGTGTTTTATAATCGCCTCAAACATCGGTTTGAGATCGGTGCCGCTTCCGCCGGGTTCGGTAAGCGCGATACCTTCGCGGGCGTTGGTGTAGAGCACCGGGAAGTCCAGTTGGCGGTCGTTGGCGTCGAGGTCGATAAACAGGTCGTAGACCTCGTCCAGCACCTCGGCGGGGCGGGCGTCCTGACGGTCGATCTTGTTGATGCAGACAATCGGCGCCAGCCCCGCTTCGAGCGCCTTCTTGAGCACGAAGCGGGTCTGCGGCAGCGGGCCTTCGCAGGCGTCAACCAGCAGCAGCACCCCGTCAACCATCGAAAGAGTTCGTTCGACCTCACCGCCGAAGTCGGAATGGCCGGGGGTGTCGACGATATTGATGCGCGTGGCACCCCAGGTAATCGAGGTGTTCTTGGCCAGGATCGTGATGCCCCGTTCGCGCTCCAGCGCAAAGGAGTCCATGATCCGTTCCATCACCTGTTCGTTGACGCGGAACACGCCCGATTGGCGCAACAGCGCGTCCACCAGGGTGGTCTTGCCATGATCAACGTGAGCTATTATGGCCAGATTGCGAATGTCGTTGCGGCGCATATTGGGATCGTTGGATCGATTGATATCAAAAGCGCGGCGAATCCAATCCGGATCTCACCGCGCAATGTTATTGTAACGACTGCCACACGGGGAGTAAACGGGCCTGCCAGCCTTTGCCGTCCCGTCTCTTCCTGTCGCGTACTTATGGTGGTCATTCTGAGCGGTTGCCCCGCAGGCGCACGTTACGATATTCAGCAATCGAAAGGTGAAATTTTATGGCGGGCAAGTACTTTGAGGAACTCACGGTGGGCCTAGTGGTGCAGCATCAACCGGGACGGACCGTCACCGAGACCGACAACCTGCTCTTCACCACCATGACCATGAACGTGCAACCGCTCCATCTGGATGCCGAATTTTCGAAGAACGCGGAGTTCGGGCAGCGGCTGGTCAACAGCATCTTCACCCTGGGCCTGGTGGTCGGGCTGTCGGTTGCCGACCTGACGCTGGGAACCACGGTCGGCAACCTCGGCTTTGAGAAGGTGGAGTTTCCCAGGCCGGTTTTTATCGGCGACACGATTTACGCCGAGACCGAAGTGGTAGAGGTGCGGGAGTCCAAGTCGCGCCCGCAATGGGGCGTGGCGATGTTCGAGCATCGCGGCAAAAACCAGCGTGGCGAGATCGTAGTGCGCGCCCGCCGCGCCGCGATGATGCGCCGCAAACCCATATAGCGCTGCGGCGCCCGGTATCGGCGCAGCCTTCCCATCGCTATCTTCGTGAAGGCCCGCGCAGAAGGGGCTTATAATGCGGACATCAGCTGTGATCATTGCAGGATTGTTACAGCGGGTTGACAAAATGGCGCATGACCGGATAACGAATGTTCAGATAACGGGGATTTTTATGAAAAAGATATTCAGCGCCGCAATGATGTGGGCCTTGATTGCGGCCGCGGCCGCATGGGCGCCCGCACACGCCCAGATCAAGTTTGACGCCGGCGCCTACCAGGCGCTGGCCGACGCCAACTCCAGTCAGACCATACCGGTTGGTACTCAGATCACATTGGCAAACTGGCAGAACTACAAGCAGTTCATGCCGATGTCGATGGTTGCGGCCTACAGCGGGCGGTATAGCTGGAGGGTCGGTCCGGGACCTGAATATACGGTCGTCGTCGGCCCCACTATTCCCTTCAAGTGGCCCACTCCGATGGCAGTTGCGACCGAAAAGTACGCCGGCCAGGCCAAGCTGCAGAAGGTTCCAGATGGTTCCTACACGGTGGTGGGCTACAAGGCGGGGATTCCGTTTCCCAAGCCAGGCGGACCCGATGTCGCGTTCCAAATTCTGTACAACGTATGGTATGGTTTCGTCCCCACCAGGCTCCGCTACACCGATCCCAGCGATCAGGTCGATCGCTTCCACAATCATTATGTGCAGATGGTAGACGTTATCGGATGGCGGATGACCCACAATTCGGACGACGTGTACCCGGAAGACCCGCCTTATGGAAAAGGGTATTTGGAGTCCACGCGCTTCTTTCTGTCTGCCCCCGAGCAGGTGAAATACACCACCCAGGTCGCGCTGTTGCCCGACGATCCGGAGAAGCTAGAGGAAATCTACGTGTTTCTGCCCTCCCTGCGCCGTTCCCTGCGGCTGTCCTCCGCGGCCCGCTGCTCGCCAATCCTGGGCAGCGATTTTGTTCAGGACGACAACGCCGACGGCACCTGGATACAGCCGCCCAGCTTCAACGTGTCATTGCTGGGCGAGAAAAAGATGCTGGCGCTGGTGCACGGCGATCCGGGGACTTTTTATAACGACAAGAACTGGGAAAAAATGGCGTGGCGCAATGGCCCTCGCCCGCCGTCGGCAAGTGGGAGCTGCGCGATGAATATATCATCGACATCACTCCGCTGCCCAAGCTGGGGAGCTACTGCTACGGCCACAAGGTAATGTTTGTCGACAAAGAAACCTGGAACGAGACCTGGATCGACAACTATGACGCCCAGGGCAAGTACTGGAAGGGCGAGATGATATATCTCAAGCCGCATCCCTTGAATAATGGCGAAATGTTCATCTACCGCGGCACCAATTCGGAGGCGATGGTGGACTTTCAGAATACCCACGCCACCACCTCGCGGCCGACCGACGAGCCGCTGTTCGACAAGAACTGCAACGGCGAATGCTCAGAGCCCGAAGTTTATGCCTTCCCCAGTGGATTGTCGCGCATAATGCGTTAACTCCCTTCGGGACCGCCCGGCTCCCCACCGGGCGGTCCACGCAATAGGTAGCGCCGGCCTCCGTGCCGGCGTTTTCCGTTCTAAAGCCCACAACAGCCACGAACGCTGCCATCGGAGCCGCCAGTGTAAGCGGAGCGGTCTTGGGGATCTTTTTTTATCATCTGAGCCTGCTCAAGGAGTGTTCCGCCGCCCCTTTGGCGACTTCTGAGCCAGGCGGTACTGGCGTCGAGCAACGGAAAAACATGATTGTTACACCATTTTGCTTGATTAAGTTTGTTGATTCCAACTTTTCATGCTAAATAGTTTGAAGTACTCACCATTGGTGGTGATGGCAGGCGGCGGCGGGAGGGTGTGGTCATGCGTTTGGGGCGTTTGTTGCCAGGCGCTCTGGTTGGGGGCCTGGCGATCGATCTAGGTACTGCGAACACTCTGATCTACTCGAAGAAGCGGGGAATCGTGTGCAATGAGCCTTCGGTGGTGGCGTTGCGTTACGATTCCAGGGGCGTGCGCAAGGTGCTCGCGGTTGGCACTGAGGCCAAGGCGATGCTGGGGCGCACGCCCGGCTCAGTGATGGTGGCCCGTCCCCTGAGCGACGGAGTCATTGCCGACTTCGAGGCCGCGCGCGAAATGCTGCGGCACTTTATCAAAAAGGTATCCCGGCGCTGGTCCATCGTGCGTCCGCGGGTGGTGGTCTCGGTGCCATCGGAGATAAGCCCGGTCGAGAAGCGTGCGGTCAAAGAATCAGTCGAATCGGCCGGGGCAGCGGAAGTTATCCTGATGAATGAGCCGATTGCAGCCGCGCTGGGCGCGGGGCTCCCGATCCTCGAGCCGCTGGGCTGCATGGTGGTCGATATTGGCGGCGGGACCGCCGATGTCGCGGTATTGTCAATGGGATCAATAGTGGTTTCGCGCTCGCTGCGGACGGCCGGCGACCGAATGGACCGCGAGATCATGGAGCACGTCAAACGCCGGCACAATCTGCGAATCGGAGAGCGAACGGCGGAAATGCTCAAGCTGATGCTCGGTTCGGCAATTGCGGAGCCGGAAACCAAAGCCCTGGAGATAATGGGCCGGGACGAGCAAAGTGGCCAACCCAAGACCGTCGAAATCGATGACGAGCAGATTCGCGAAGCGCTCCGGGGACCAGTCAACCTGTTAGTGGAGTCGGTACACGATGTATTGGAGCAGACCCCACCAGAGCTGCTCAAGGACGTCGCGGACAATGGCCTCATGCTGACTGGCGGGGGCGCTTTGTTGCGCAACCTCGATCTACTTTTAACCCGGGAGATCGGCGTTTCGGCCAAGGTCAGCGACGACCCGCTGGCCGCAGTGGTCAGAGGCGCTGGCCGCGTGGTGGAGGATCCCGCTCTGCTCGAACGGCTGGCGCTGGAATAAAAACGCCGGCCAGGCCGCCGCAATGACACATACGCGGCCCAGCCGGCTGTTATTGCTTTCCTTAGAATCTATGCGTCAGCGACCATCTAAGGTCAGTCGCGCACGCGCACGTGCGCGTGCCGCTCACCATTACGTGCGGCCAGCCAATCGTGATGGTGCTGCTCTACCCACGGCCTCCTGGTAGTCACCCACCAGTCGCGATCGTGCCACGCGTGACGCTCGTCCCAATCGCCGTAAACCACCGGAGGTCCAACGGTAGCTGCACCGTACGGATAATACGGGGCGCTGTAACCGCTGTAGCCGTAACCGACGGGTACCGGTGTTTCCGCGATACACCCCTCAAGGGCCAGTGCGGAGCCGCCAACTAGCGCGCTCAAAACGAATATGGAAACCATTTTTCGGAACTTCATATAAGGCCTCGCAGGCATGTTAAGACGCATAAATGGTGCCCGCCCAAAAAGGTAAAATCTGTACATATTTACCGTGTATGGCGGGGCTCCGGACCTCCAATGAGGTGGGCGCTACTCCAAAAAGTTCATATCCCGCCGAACCGCGGCGCCGCTTCTGCCCGGGCAGTCGCTGGCCGAATCGCGAAGCCCAAAATATCCGCCGCCGCTCCGGTGCGCTTGCGCAAATGAGAAGAAATGCTGAGAATTGGACAGGATCGTGCGACTGACGCTTCGCGCCGGAGGAGTCCTTGGAAATCAGTGAGCAGCACGAGGGTGACGTCGTTGTACTGGGTCCTGTGGGACGCCTTAACAACGAGACTAGTCCTGAATTCCAAAGCCGCCTGTTGGGCTGTGTAGGCTCAGCTGGCGGCAGTGTGTTAGTCGACCTTTCGAAGGTCGATTATGTGTCCAGCGCGGGATTGCGCGCGTTAATGACCGCTTCCAAGCAGTCCAAGGCGACGGGCGGGCACCTGGCCGTCGCCGGACTCAACGCGGTGGTCAAGGAGATCTTTGCAATCAGCCGGTTCTCCTACGTGGTGACTGTGTACGATACCCCGGCGCAAGCGCTCGTGGCCTTGCGCTAACCGCCATAATTGCGTCAGAACAAGTAATCTATGTTAATCCGCTTTTGGGGTACTCGCGGATCTCTTCCAGCCCCGCTTAATCGCATGGGCGTACGGGCCAAACTCCGCGACGCATTGCTCGCGGCGCGGGAGCGGCGCCTGGACAGTCACGCTGCCATTGAAGACTTCATCGACCATGAGCTGCCGTTTTCCGTGGGCGGCACTTACGGCGGCAATACCAGTTGCGTCGAACTGGTCGGCGGCGGTGAGGAGTTCGTGCTCTGCGATGCGGGCTCGGGCTTGCGTGAATTCGGCAACGGCCTGCTGGCCAGATATGGTCCCGCTCGAACCCATCGCTTCAACATCTTCATGTCGCATCTGCATTGGGACCACATCAATGGCTTTCCGTTCTTCACGCCCGCCTTTATCCCGGGCAATGTGATCCGCATTCACGGCTGTCACGAGGTGCTTCGCGAAGCTTTCGTACGCCAGCAATCCGACCCTTGTTTTCCGGTGGATTTCCGCAATCTAGCCGCCACCATCGAATTCGTCGAGCTCAAGCCCGGCCACACCTATAAGATAGACGGGCTGTCGGTGCGGCCGATGCTGCAAAATCATGGCGGGGATTCCTACGGCTATCGCTTCGAGCTGGGGGGCAAGTCGGTAGTCTATTCGACCGATTGCGAGCACAAGTATGAAGTGCTGGATAAGAACTATCCGTTCGTGGAGTTCTTCCGCGACGCTGACGTGCTGATCTTCGACGCCATGTACTCGCTGGCCGACCAGATTTCGGTCAAGGAGGACTGGGGCCATTCCAGCAACATGATCGCGGTCGAACTGGCCCAGCTCGCCGGCGTCAAGCATCTGGTGATGTTCCATCACGAGCCGATCCACGACGACCCCATGATCGAGCGGATCCTGGGCGAAACGCGCCGCTACGACCAGATCAGCCGCACGGGTAGTGAGCTGATTATCACTTCGGCCTATGACGGACTTGAAATCGCCGTCTGAGGCCCGGACCGAATCCGCGGCGGAGCGCTCGCAAACCTGGACATTCGACATTCCCGGCCGGATTCTTGCCGTGGCCGTGCTCGCGCTTTTGGTTGCTATACGGATTGTTGACCCGCGCCTTATCGCCACCATCAGATTGCGCGGTTTCGACCTGGAGCAACAGTTCGCGCCCCGTGTTTACCAGCCTTTGCCGGTGCGCATCGTCACTATCGACGACCACAGTCTGAAGCAGGTGGGGCAATGGCCCTGGCCGCGGGCGAAGGTCGCTCAGCTGGTCGACGCAATCGCCGCCGGGCATCCGGCCGCGCTTGGAGTAGACATTATTTTCGCCGAGCAGGACCGCTTCTCCCCCGCCGCAATCGCGACTCTGCCAGGAATACCCGAGCAACTGGCTCATGAGCTGGCTTTGTTGCCGCCCAGCGGAACGATTCTGGCTGACGCGTTTCGCAAAGTCCCGACCGTTCTTGGCATGGGCTTCAGTTACGAAGGTACGCCGGAACACCGGCCGCCGCGGCGCGTATCGATGGTGCGCGAGTCCGGCGCCGACCCGCGCCCGTTCCTGCAGTCATACGGTGGACTGGTGCGCAGCGTCCCGGAGTTGACCGCGGCCGCGCGCGGACAGGGCGTGCTGGCGGGTCAGCCCAACAGCGACGGGATCGTTCGCCGCGTGCCGCTGGTTGTGATCGGCGAGGGCAACCTGGAGCCCTCCCTGGCGCTCGAAATGTTAAGGGTTGCCAGCGGAGGTTCAATCGGCATCGTTACGGGAAAGGACGGCGTGCGCGGGGCAACGGTTGATGACATCTTCGCGCCGACCGATTGGCGCGCCCGCGCTTATCCGTACTTCACGCGCTCGGTGACGGATCGCTACGTGTCGGCGGCCGATCTACTGAATAATTCCTTTGACCCGGCCAATCTGCGCCACGCGCTGGTGCTGCTGGGCGTGACTGGCCTGGGGATGGTTGACGTAAAACAAACTCCCCTCGGGATGATGGCCGGAGTGGAGGTCGCGGCCCAGCTCATCGAGTCAATGCTTTCGGGTACTCTGCTGCGCCGGCCCGCTTACCTGAGCAAGGTCGAGATTGCGGTGCTGATTGCCGCCGGCCTGGTTACCGTATTCGTGCTGCCCTATCAGCATCCGCGCGTCGCGGGAGCCATCTTCGCGGCGCTGCTGGCGGCGCTGATCGCCTTTGAATATGCTGGCTTTCGCCTCTCCTACCTGCTGTTTGACAGCGTCTATCCGGCGGCCGGTATGAGCATCATCTTCGTCACGATGCTCGGTGCGAGCCTGCGCTCGGCCGATAAGGCCCGGCACCGGCTGGCCGCCATTCTGCAACACGAACGCGAATCCACGGCGCTGCTCGAAGGCGAGCTAAACGCGGCCCGCGCCATCCAAATGGGCCTCTTGCCGCAGCGGTTTATCGGCGCTCCCGAACGCCCCGAGGTTGACATTGACGGCATGATCGAGCCCGCGCGAGTCGTGGGCGGAGATTTCTACGACTTTCTAATGCTCGATTCAAGGCGGCTTTCCTTTGCCATTGCAGACGTCTCGGGCAAAGGCGTGCCTGCCGCCCTGTTCATGGCGATGAGCAAGGAGGTCCTGCGCGCCGCGACGCTCAGCCATGGCGAGGCACTTGACCAGGTGTTCGCGGAGGCGAACAAGCGCATCTCAGCGGTCAGCAACGACATGGCCGGCGTGGGCGCCAACATGATGTTCGTCACCGTCTTCGCCGGCGTCCTGGATGTGGTTACCGGAAAGCTGGCTTACGTGAGTGCCGGGCATGAACCGCCGTTCGTGCTGAGGCCCGACTGCACCGCAACGCGGCTGCTGGGGCGCGGGGGACCGCCGCTGGGATCGGTGGACGAGTTTCCCTACAGCGTCGAGCAGCGCCAACTGGCTGCCGGTGAGATGCTTTTGCTCTACACGGACGGCGTTACCGAGGCGGAAGACCGGCAGAATTCCTTCTACGGCGAGGCGCGCCTGGAGCAGGTGCTGGCCAGCGCGCCGCGCACGGGAGCGCACGCGGTCGTAGACTTCGTCCGCGAGGAAGTTCGGCACTTTGCCGCCGGCGCCGAGCAGGCCGACGACATCACGCTCCTGGCCGTGCGATGGCTGGGCGCGGCGGCTTAGTAAAAAAAACCTGATCACCGCACCGTGATTTCCACCCGCCGGTTGCGCGGCTCATGCACGCCGGGCGGGGTCGGCACCGCCAGGTCCAACTCGCCGCGGCCCGCCACCGAGATCGATTTCGGGTTCAGACCGTCGTGCACCAGCTTGTCCTTGATTGCGTCGGCGCGTTGCAGGGAGAGCCGCTGATTGTATTGTTTGGAGGCGAACGTGTCGGTGTGTCCGATGACCTCGACCTGGTACACGGGGCGGAGTTTGATATTTTCGAAAACTCCTTTGTATTCCACAGCGGAGGCCGGGGTGAGCTGGTCTGAATCGCTGACGAAATAAAGCCGGAAGTGTTTGGGCAGGATCGGCTGCGCGGCGATGGCGCTGCCGAAGACCTGTTGGACCTGCTCCTGGTTGCTCGATTCAGCCTTCAGTTTGTTACTGCGTTCTTCGCTGGCGGCATAGGGCTGGTCGAGCATCACCGACTGCCCTCCCTCGCTGACCGTGACCGCGCCCGCGCTGCCGTCGGGGTTTGGCAGTACCACGAACAGTGCCTGGCGGCTGGAGCAAGCGCCAAGCATGACGAACAGCGGCATTAACCAGGCCAGGCGGCGCACTATCAGCGGCTCCCCTCCACCTGGACCGCGAAGCGGGTGCCGCGCACGCCCAGCATCGCCGCCGGAGTCTTGACCTTCATGGCCCCAGGCGAACTGCGCGCGATGTCGCCCGACACCACGGTGAGCGTACCCTTGCGCATGTCGGTCAGCATCGCGCCCTCGAAGTTGCTGGAGTCAAAGCGGTACTCCGCCAGGTCAATCTCGCTGTTGGGACCCGCGGACATCACCGTGTTATCGACGAAGGTCAACCCGATCGCGCCGCCCTCGCCGGTCTCAATTGTATCCTTCTCATAGACCGGGTCTCCGGCCTTGGCGGCCAGCCGCGCACCGCCCCTTACGATCGCGGCATCGCCGCTGGCGGTCTTGACCTGCGCGATCTGAGGGCCATCGGCCCGGGCAAGAGATACCAGCAGCATCACAATCGCGGCGGCAAGGGCCGTTCCCGCCACACGTGTCCATGGTTGCGCGGTAAACTTCATCATATGGCCTCGATTTCAGCGTCCGCCCGCAGATTATCCCGGCCCGATAGCAAAAACCAGTCGCAATGGTACCCGAAAACCAGCTAGATTTGCCTGCGAGGAGAGCCATTGCATCCTGCAACACCATCGGCGCGGCAAGTGAAGTGACCGCGCAGGCGCATCTCAAGCTTCGAGCCGACGCCGGCGCGATAAGTCGCGTGGAGGCATTCGTCGCGGCGTTCGCGGCGCAACATGGGATTTGTAATGATGATCGCGCGCGGGCGCTGATCCTGCTCGAAGAACTGATCACCAACCTGCTGAATTACGGATACCCCGACCGCACCCAGCCGGGCGCGGCCGAGGTCGTGCTGCTGGTCAAGGAAGGCCGGCTGACCATAGAATTGATCGACGACGGCGGCGCGTTCGATCCGTTTGCGGCGCCGGCGCCGGACTTCAGCCAGCCGCTCGAAGCCCGGTCGCCTGGCGGACTGGGCTTGCACATTGTCCGTGTGCTTACCGAGAGGAGGGACTACAGCCGCGTCAACGACCGCAACGTCACGCGCCTGACCCTGCACCTGGGCGCGCCCGCCGCGCCGTAAATATTTTGCGGACCGTTCGACAAAAGAAATAGAAGTGAGGGGAGAGAAATGAGGAGTGGGAGGGAAAAAGCTTCTTCTTCCTCTCACTCCTCACCTCTCTCCCCTCACTTCTATTATCTCGCGATGTGCTACTCTCGGGCCGCCTGATTTGGGTCGGACAGTCACGCCGGAGGCTTTGCAAGGATGAAGATAGCGATCCAGTTGCCCCAGTTCATGAGTTACCCGCAGCTGCTTGAGCGAGCGGTTTTCGCGGACCAGCTTGGTTTCCATTCGATCTGGCTCAACGACCATTTTCTGCACTTCATGGCGCCCGAACGCGACCATCCCGAGGCGCTGACCTGCCTGACCGCCTTAGCGGCGCGCACTGAGCGCGCGCGCCTGGGGATGCTGGTGTTCTGCAACGGGTACCGCAACCCCGCTTACCTGGCCAAGGCGCTGACCACGGTGGATCACGTCAGCAACGGGCGGCTGGAGATCGGGCTGGGCGCCGGATGGTACGAGCAGGAGCATCGTTCGTATGGGTTGGATTTTCCGCCGATTGGGGATCGTTTGCGCGCTTTGGATGAGGCACTCCAAATCATGAACCTGATGTTCACCGAGCCGGTGGCGAGCTTTAAGGGCCGCTACCATTCGATCGACGGCGCCCGCAACAATCCCAAGCCACTGCAAAAACCGCGTCCGCCGATCACCATCGCCGGTGGCGGGGAAAAGGTCCTGCTGAAGCTGGTGGCGCGTTATGCCGACCGTTGGAATATCGTCCCCGCCGACGCGGCGGATTTCGCGCACAAGCGCCAACTGCTGAAACAGTATTGCGCGGCGATCGGCCGCGACTTCAGCACCCTGGAGCTCTCCGAACATATCCTGGTCTGCCTGGAAACCACCGAGGAGGCGCTCAAACAGCGCTGGGCCGAGGACAGCCAGCATCCGATGATGCGCAGCGCCCGCCCGCGCGTGGTGATGGGTACGCCGGAGTCGGTGATCGCGCAGTTTCGCGAGCGCGAGCAGCGCGGCGTCGACATGGGAATCGCGTGGTTTACCGACTTTGGCCGGCCGCGCACGGTGGAAATCTTCGCCCGCGAGGTAATGCCGGCGCTGTTATAGAGAACGCGAATAGAGGCCAAAAGTTTCCTCCCTTTGTCATTGAAGTCCTGCTTCGACTTGTATGCGGAAGACTTGCGCACTAAGGTGTGCACATTTCTGGGAGCTTAGGCACAATGCGTGGAATCTCACCCTCATCGTTGGCGGTTGTCTGCAAGACCGGTATCCTGGCCGGCCTTGTGGCTCTGGGCGGGTGGCCGTGGCAGGACTGGGCGGCTGCGATCCCTGTCCCGCCTGCCCAAGGACGACACCGCCGCCCGCGCCGGGCGCCGCGCAATTCGTAAGCACCGGTTCGATGACGGACTCGCGCCTCTTTCACACCGGCAATTTGCTTGATACGGGGCAGGTGCTGATCGCTGGAGGATCGCAGATCGCCGGCACCCTCGACGTGGCGGAGATCTACGATCCCACCAACGGAACGTTTACCGCGACCGCGGGAGCGATGAACCAGGCGCGCTATCATCACACTTCGACGCTGCTGGAGGATAATACGGTGCTGGTCACGGGGGGCGACAACGGCGGCGGATTGCTGGTCGCTACCGCGCTCATCAGCGCCGAGCTATACGACCCCACTTCCAACAAGTTCACCTCGCCGGGCGTGATGTTCTCACCCCGCACCTGGCAAACCGCGACCAAGCTTCAGGACGGCAAGGTGCAAATCGCGGGCGGTAGCCCCGCCGTCGACTCGACCATCGACCCGACCACCGGCACCGGTACCGGACTGCCGATCGGCGCCCTGCCCAGCGCGGAGCTCTACGATCCCAAAAGCAAGCAGTTCTCCGGCAATCCGGGTGCGCTGAACGACGCGCGCACCGAACACACCGCCGCCTTCATCAAGGGATGCGGATGCAGTGATGACAACCAGGTGCTGCTCGCGGGTGGAATCGATGCCTCGGGAACCACGCTTACGTCTGCGGAATTGTTCAATGAAAGCAATAACAGCTTTACCCTCACCGGCTCGATGAATGCGGCGCGCCACAACCACACCGCGACCACCCTGAACGACGGCCGAGTGCTGATCACCGGCGGCGTGGACAATTCGCTCACGGTCCTGAACACCGCCGAGATCTTCGATCCCAAAACCGGCGTCTTCACTCCCACCCTCCCGATGAACCGGGCGCGCGCCTTTCACAGCGCGCAGATTCTCGACAACGGTCAGGTCCTGATCGCGGGCGGCGGGCTGCTGCCTGATGGCACCTACGATGTGACCGCCGAGGTTTTCAATCCTTCCACCGGCAAGTTTACCCTTACTGCCGGACCGATGAACCACGAGCGCTTCGAGTTGACCGCGACCGCGATCAACTCCGGCGTGCTGGTGGCGGGCGGTGGGTTGTTGCTCAATCCCATCGGCGAGTTGACGCCGTCCTCCTCGCTGAACACCGCCGAGATATTTTCGCCCTCAACGGGTCGCTTCGTCTCCACCCGCGAAACGATGGTGCGCTCGCGGGTGGGGCAGGCGGCTTCGATGCTCAACGACGGGCGCGTCTTAATCACCGGCGGCGCGGACCTCACCCGGCAGATCTTTGCGACCCCCGAGCTCTACGATCCCGGCTCCGGTTCCTTCAGTTGTATCGGCGGCACCACCGGCCGGGATTGCGCCGACAGCTTGCACGACGTGCGGTTTTCACAGACCGCCACCGCGCTTAAGGGCAACGCGCAGGTACTGCTGGCGGGCGGGTCCGACGGCAACACCCTGGCGACCGCCGAGGTCTATAATTCCAGCTCGAAAACCTACTCCTGCGTGGGAGGCGTGAGCCCGACCCCGCCCTTGTGCAACGACAGCATGGTGGTCCCGCGTATCAATCATAGCGCCGTGCTGCTGCTCAACGGGCAGGTCCTGGTCGCCGGCGGAGAAGACGGGACCGGCAAGATCATAGCCACGGCCGAACTTTACAATCCTGCAACCGGGCTTTTCACCGCGACCGGCCCGATGACCACGCCGCGCGAGCAGTTCGCGGTCGCGATCTTTCCTACCGGTCCTCTTTCCGGCCAGGTGCTGGTGACGGGCGGCTCCAACGTGGTGGGCAACTTCCTGAGCAGCGCCGAACTTTACAACCCGGCTACCGGCAAGTTCACCGCCACCGCCTCAATGTCGGAGGCGCGTTTCCTGCACACCGCGACGGTACTGACCAGCGGGCCGAACTCGGGCAGCGTCTTGATCGCCGGAGGCAGCGGAGATCAAACCGCCGAGATCTACAATCCCGCGACCCGGACCTTCACAGCGGCGGGCGGTATGACGCAGATAATCTTCGATCCCGTGGTCAACACGTTGTCCAGCAACGATATCCTGTTTGCCGGCGGCTCGACCTTCAACTCGCTTGGAGAGATCGTGCCGATTGCGGGCGCCGAGCTTTACGATCCGGTCACCAATCGATTCTCCGCGACCGACTCGATGACCACCGCGCGATGGCTGGCCGCGGGAGCGTTTCTCGACCCCAGCGTGGTTAGCGGCAGCGAGGCCCAGGACGTCCTAATCCCCGGCGGCCTGGGCATCAACGCCACCCTGTCCAGCGCTGAGCTGTTCACCCCGGGATCGTCGACGTCCTCAACTTCGGCAGTGGCACTCTCCGCGCCGCCGTTGCCGCCGTCCGCTCAGCGCGACCAGATGGCACAGAGAATCGAGTTGATGCAAAAGCTATTTGCCGGCACGGGTCCAGGCGGCAGGTTTGACGCCCGGTGAACAGTGGGGGCCTTGCTATGGCTGCGATTTGATTATCATGTTGTCTTCGGCTGGAGGCGGAGTTAGCTTCTAGCCAAGTCGGAGGTAATGCCCATGTCAGCACAGAAATCGAAGACTGCGGAAATCCGGAACAAGCTCAACCATCCGGTAATCGATTCCGACGGCCATCTGAGCGAGTACTTGCCGGTGCTGCGCGAGTATTTGGCCGCGGTGGGTGGCAAGACGGTTCTGCGCGATTTTGGGCGTGCCTTCGGCAAGACCTTTGTGAGTACGGAATGGTACGGCCTTACTCCCGAGCAACGCCGCGAGTTGCGCTCCAAGCGTCCGCCGTTTTGGGGCGTGCCGACCAAAAACACCCTCGATCTGGCCACCTCGCTGTTCCCCAAGCTGCTCTACGAGCGGATGGACGACATCGGCCTGGATTTCGCCGTCCTGTATCCGGGGCTGGGCATCGCCGCTCAGGTTTTCGAGGACGAGGAGGTCCGGCGCGCGACCTGCCGGGCGCTTAACGACTACTACGCTGACATGTTCGGCGATTACCCGGACCGGATGACGCCGGTCGGGGTGATTCCCATGCATACGCCGCAGGAGGCGATCGACGAACTGGAATATGCCGTCGGCCAGCGCGGGCTGAAAGTCGTGATGCTGCCCAGTCACATCAGGCGTCCGGTGGCGGAGGTCGCAAAGAAGTTTCCCGAAGCGGCGCGATGGGCGTTCTGGCTGGATACTTACGGTATCGACAGCGATTACAACTACGACCCGGTATGGGCCAAGTGCCAGCAATTGAAGGTGATCCCGACCTTTCACGGGCCGGGCGAAGGATGGGGCAGCCGCGTTTCGATTTCCAGCTACGTCTACAACCATATCGGGCATTTCGGCGCGGCGAATGAGGCGGTGTGCAAGTCGCTGTTCCTGGGCGGCGTCACCCGGCGCTTCCCCGACCTCAAGTTCCTCTTTTTGGAAGGCGGAGTGGGATGGGCGCGATCGCTGCTGGCCGACATCAAGGGCCATTGGGAGAAGCGCAACGTCAAGGCCCTGTCCAACTACGATCCGCGCAACCTCGACCGCGAGCAATTCACCGAACTGTATCATCGCTATGCCGGCAAGCTGTTGCGCAAGGACATGCCGATCGGCATGGAGTCGATGCATTTCCGGGGCCGCGAAGAGGATCCCGCCCAAATCGACGATTTCGTCCATTGCGGAATCGAGCAAAAGAGTGACATCCACGATCTGTTCGTGCCGAATTTTTACTTCGGATGCGAGGCCGACGACCCCGTGACCTCCTCCGCCTTCGACAGCAAGCGCAACCCGTTCAAGGCGCGCCTCAACGCCGTGTTCGGCTCCGATATCGGCCATTTCGACGTGCCTGACATGCTCGAGGTGCTCCAGGAGGCTTACGAGATGGTCGAGGAGGAGATGGCCACGGCGGAGGATTTTCGCGACTTTGTCTTTGCCAATCCGGTCAAGCTGTGGACCGCCGTTAATCCGGATTTCTTTAAGGGCACGGTGGTGGAGAGCGCGGTCAACGGCTACCTCGCACAGCACTGATTTCTCGGATTTCAAGTTTGATTCTCCCAGTAGGGCGGGCCGCCGTGTCCGCCAGGTGGAGAGCGGGGCGACCGGCATTGAAATCCCGCAAGCCCGCCCGCGCTTGACATCCCCAGCCCTTTGGGATGAACCTTCGGATTATGAAAAAGCAGGCGCGCAAACCAGCCAAGGTCGTAAAAAAGGCTTCCAAAAAGGCCGTAAAAAAGATCGCCAAGAGGGTCGCGAAGGCGGGCAGCGCACTGGAAAAGCGGGTCCAACTGCTCGAGGATATCGAGGAAATCAGCAAGCTCAAGGCGAGCTACTGCAACTACGTCGACGGCGGCTGGGACCGGCCCACGCATGACTATGATGGCGTCGCCTCGATCTTCACGGAGGACGGGGTGTGGGAAGCCGTGCCCACAATTCGCGCCGAAACCCGTGAAGGCATCCGCGAGTACTTCAAGGGGGCACAGAACATTTCCCTGGCTTTCCATCGGATCAGCAATCCCATCATCGAGGTTGACGGCAACAAGGCAACCGGGAATTGGCACGTGCTGGTCGCGCTGACCCATCCCAATGGCAAGGCAGTCTGGATCGCGGGCATCTACAATGACGACTTCGTCAGAACGCGCGAGGGATGGAAGTTCAAAAAGCTCGGCTTCACCTTTGCCTTCAACGTACCCTATGAAAAAGGTTGGGGACCGGGTGAGTACTACCTCAACCGGGCCGCTGGGCAGACCGATCAAAGCGAGTCCACCGCTTCGGGAGGCAACGGCCCGGGGGCAGACCAGGGCCAGTAGGCCTTCCAAGGCCAAATCGGGGATCTGGAAATCGGCGCTAACGGAGGGCTCAAAGTGGCTGAGCACCAGGAAATAATGGGACCGGTCGCGACCAAACTCACACTGGAAAACGACCACATCAAGATCTGGGAGGCTGACGTCGGTCCCGGCGAGGATTTCCCGCTGCACCATCACGCCTACGACTACGTGCTGTTCACCACCGGGGTGCCCGCCCTGCTGGAGTTGCGCGATTACGGCCGCCCGCCCTCCACCGTGCCGGTTCCAGCTCATGCCGCCATCTTCATTCCGGCTGGGGGAACTGAAAGCTACAGCAACGTGGGAAAGACCCGCTTTACCGAGGTGTTGGTGGAGATCAAACGTCCGCGGCGCCCCGATCAAGAGCACGTCGATTTTGCCACCTCCAACGCGTTGGCCGGTCGCGAGCCACTTCCCGGTGTGGTTCATCTGCTGGAAAATTCGCGGGTGCGAATCGTCGAAACCCTGCTCGCGCCGGGCCAAAGTACGGGAATGTCAAAGCAGGCCGATGATGCCGCGGTGTTCGTCTTGAGCGGATCCAAGGTCGAAGTGGTGGAGCACAACGGCAAGGAAAAGCGCTCCATCGAGGAGAGTCGCGCCGACGCCAGCGCCGCCTGGCAGGCGGGCGGTGTCAGCCGCGAAGTAATCAATATCGGCACCCATCCCTATCGGGAGTTGAGCATTCAGGTTAAATAAACTGAGAAGAAACGAGAAAAGAGAAACGAGAGTAAAAACTTTTCTCTCTCTCACTTCTCACTCCTCTCCCCTCACTTCTCATTCCGCTGGCGGCAGGTTTATCGGCGCGCTAAATAAAAATCACCAACCCTGGAAACTGCGGAGGCAACAAGATGCTGAAACTTTATGGCACGTCCAAGTCGCGTTCGGCGCGCTCACTGTGGGCCTTGGAAGAATTGGGGCTGAAGTACGAGCATATTCCGGTGGAGACGACCCAGGCAAAATCGCCCGAAAACTATAAGCGCAACCCCAATGGCCATGTCCCGGTGCTCGAAGACGACGGGCTGACCCTGTGGGAGTCGATGGCGATCAACCTCCACCTGGCCGAGAAATACGGCAAACCTCCGCTATGGCCCTCCTCGGTGGATCAGCATGCGAAGGTCTATCAATGGAGCTTTTGGGGGATGACCGAGATCGAGCCGCGCCTGATGGCGGTGCTCATCAACCGGATGTTCCTGCCCCCCGATCAACGCGACGAAAAGGCCGTGACGCAGGCGATGGAAGGGATCAAGGCCCCGCTCAAGGTGCTTGATGACGCGGTCAAGGCTCACGGACATCTGCTGGGCAACGATTTCACGATCGCCGACCTCAACGTAGCGGCCGTGATGAGCTTCGCGACGATCGCCAAGGTGGACTTTTCAGCCGTCCCGGCCGCGCAGGCATGGCTCAACAAGTGCCTGGGGCGAGAGGCCAATCAGCGGGTGCGCGCGTTGAAATAAGCTATTCATAGCCGGAGCGGGGAAACCGCTCCGGCTATAGAAAAAGAAAAGAGAGAAGGAGCTGAAATAAGAAGGAAAGAGAGGCGGCTCCCCTCTATTTTCTCTCTTCTCCTAAAAAAGTACTTCCAGGATCGAGCGCATTTTTCGTTCGGTTTCAACGCGATCAAGCATGCCGTCGGTGGCGAGTTTTTTGAGCGACACCGCTTCCATCTTGGCATCATCGATCGCATCATCATTGTCGAGTAGCGCGATTGCCACGGCGGAGCCGACGGTTTTCTGGAGGTCGTAGGTTTTTCCTATCGAGGCCAGCGCCCAGTCAATCTTGCTGGAAAGCTTGCCGACCCGATGGCGCAGCGACTCGCCCCGGACCGAGATCTGCTTTAGCGATTCGAGGTTGGTACTTATGTCGATCACGCTCTCGGCCACCTCTTCCGAATAGCGATCGTCGCCGGTAGATAGAAAGGCCCGCTGATTGATGTTGAGGCGATTGAGGTCGTCCATTAGGGAGTCGCAATTTTCGACTATGATCAGGCTCCCGGTAACCGAATTGGTGACCGTGGTTAGAGTATGGTTGAGCACGAAGCGGAAACAGATTGACAGGCAGATGATAACCACAGCCAGAAGACAGGCCATTCTGACTATTTTTGAGTCTTCTGCTGAAACAAGATCCATGTCTCAAACCCTTGGGCGGGGCCGAAAACTGATCCGATTCCAGCTACCGCTTGATAGATAATGATTAACTGCCGCCATCTTTCAATCAACCTTGGTGGCGTGGACCCACCGTACCGATTTCTGTTCTCACGTTCTGTAATAGCGAATACCATGCCATGTGTGGCGGAGCGGGCAGGACGCTGATGGCGATCAGGATCCGCCCCTGCCAGGTTCGCCATTGTGGCGTGACAGTAAAGGCCGGCATAACGCACCCTAAGAGTCCGTGGCGGCAATCGTCCGCTCATAGGAGTAGAATATGGCAAGTGGAGAATCGGCAACTGGTCTTGGGCGCGTACCGGTGCTGAACTCGAGCGGGTGGCAGCGGCGGTCACTGACATCGGCGGCGAAGCGATCCCCGTCACCGCCGACATCTCGAATCCTCAAAGCATGGACGCGATGGTCAAGGCGACGCTTGATCGCTATGGCACCGCCTACTTGGAAGTCTTCTGAGTTCTGAGCCCAAAACAATCAGTTGGACTTCTCTGCATCCATAACGATTGCATTGGTCGGTCCGTATTGATCGGTCGCAAATCAGCGTCACCCTGTCAGGGATCGGAGAATGAAAATGTGCGGGCGTTTTTCTCACCTGCGGATTAGCCCGCAGCCGGACGGGCGGTTCACGAACCGCCCCTACGCCGAAAACCTGGCAACGGCGCGTCCTTGTAGGGGCGCTTCGTGAAGCGCCCGTGCAGGGTGATGCGGCGGACAAACTCTGAGTAATCACCTTCGCGTCTTCCGACTGGCGTTTCTGGGCTGAGTTGGCGCGAATATCAGGGAGTCGAAATCCCCGTCGACGGCGGCGGCTCGATCTAACCCGCCGTCGATGCGCGGGGCAGCGCCCGCGCGACCAAAATGGCGGGCACGGAGGCCCGCCCTACTGAAGCCTTCAGTTGGAATTATTGCCGGCGAACCGCGCCTTCAGCGCCGTGCGAATCGTCTCGATACTGGCGCCCTGGTCGAATAGCTTTTTTGCCTCGATCGCTTCGCCGGTGCATATCGCGCAGGACGCGCCGTGATCGCTGCGATAGCAGTCAAGCAGGTTCTTGTGTCCGAGGGTGCGGTCGCAGCCGCAGTAGCAATGGAGTTGGGCGAGCAGGTCCGGGTTTTCCTGCGCAACCTTGTAGGCCTCGCGCACCTCTCCCTGAAACTGCATCGGGTCCAGCGTCTTGTGCAGGTCGGCGACTGCGTGGGTTTCGCTCACCGGACGCGTGCAACAAGCCGGCGCCGATGCGGAATCGGCCGGCGGCTGTTCTCCGGCAAGGACCATTGAGCTCGCAATCAATAGAGCTCCGGCCGCAGCGGCCAACAATTTTAATCTCCAGTTCATGACAATTTTAAATCCCTCTCAAAGCACCGGCTTTACGGTGCGAAAAACGCCAGCGTGCGGACTTCGATACTTTCCCGGGCTGGCGCTCCCGGGCGGGTAGTCGGATCGTCGAACGCACCGTGAGCGGTGAACCGTGCGCGGCCGTCGTCGGCGGAATCGTAGCACTTCAGCAGGAGCACCTCCGTAGCCTCCATGCGCGGAATAAAGAACCATCGATGGGCGGGATTGAACGCGAGTGAGTGCACCTCGCCGGTGCGGTCGGGGTATTTGAGGTCGGTCGGCACCAGGTCCTGGGGCGCGATGCTGCGTGCGTCGCACACCGCCAAGGGCATCTCCTCAACCGGTCCGCGGATCGGCCGCCATACGTTGATTACGGCGAACCGATTCTTGAGCAGCGCTTCGGCCTCCCCGGGCAGCAGGTCGCGAACGCGCTGCGGGCCGGATTTCAGCGTGTAATCGTTGTGCGCGTACTTGACCGGCTCGCGCACCCCTTTGTCGCCCCGCTTCGCCATCGGGCCGCAACGCACGTTGTAATCGAACACCAGCACCCGCACCGCGCCGGTTGCTTCTTTCACCAGCCGCTCGACCTCGGCGTAATAGACCGAGCGCACTTCATCGTCGTCGTAAAAATTCCTCACGCTGCTGTGTTGGTGCGTGAGGATAAATCCTTGCCGGTCCAGCGACAACTGATCGGCGATCTGACGCGCGTTGTGAATCGTCATCGGATGCTTGCTGACATGCCAGGAGCGGACCGGCGTGCCCTCGGGCGGCTTGTACATGTAGCTGACCGGCTTGAGGTCGGGATCGGCCAGGTAGTTCATCGTGGCCTCGACCTGCGCTGGCGTCTGCATCGTTTGAGTTTCCATAGCGATCCCCATTCTAT
Organism: Binataceae bacterium (SeqCode); assembly: GCA_035939115.1. Lineage (GTDB taxonomy): Bacteria > Desulfobacterota > Binatia > Binatales > Binataceae > JAJPJA01. Next base: position 66,510 of record DASZGF010000254.1, on the reverse strand, counting down.
ACCGCGGCGATGCGCCTGGTTAGCGCTGGTGCAGCTTTTCCAGCGGACGCGTGTTGAGGACGTCGGCGGGTTCGATCCAGCCGCGTCGGGCCTGATTGATGCCGTATTGCAGCATCGCGAAGTCGCGCGGATGATGCGCGTCGCTGGATACCACCAGCTTGACGCCCGCATGCTTGGCCTTAAGGCAGGCGCTGTCGGTCAGGTCCAGCCGTTCGGCCTGGGAGTTCACCTCCAGCGCGCATCCTTCCTCGCGCGCCACGTGTAGCACCGCGTCGAGGTCAAAGGCGCTGGGCTCCCGCGCGGTCAGCAGCCTGCCGCTGGGATGGCCGATCACGTCGATCTGCGGATTGCGAATCGCCGTGATCATCCGCTGCGTCATCTCTTTGGAACTCTGGCCGAGTTTGTAATGCACCGAGGCGACCACCCAGTCCAGTTCGGCCAATACTTCGTCGGGCAGGTCCAGGCTGCCGTCCTCGAGGATATCGACCTCGATGCCGCGCAGCAGGGTAATCCCATGCAGACCCTTGCCCACCTGCTCGATCTCGCGCCATTGCTCGCGCAAGCGCGCCGGGTCCAGCCCGCGCGCCATCGCCAGCCGCTGCGAATGGTCCGTGACGGCCAGGTACTCCAGGCCGGCGGCGCGCGCCCGGGTAGCCATCTGTTCGATTGAAGCGCGCCCGTCGGTATAGGTCGAATGACTGTGCAGGTCGCCGCGCAAGTCCTCGCGCTTAAGCAGGTTGGGCAGATGGCCGGCGGACGCGGCCTCGATCTCGCCGCGATCCTCGCGCAACTCCGGCGCAATAAAGGGCAGGCCAAGCGCGCGATACACCTCTTCCTCGGTGGCGCCCGCGACGCGCTCGCTGCCACGGAACAGGCCGTATTCGTTGAGCAGCATCCCGGCACTTTGCGCGACGCGCCGCAGATGAATGCAATGAGCCTGCGAGCCGGTGAAATAAACCATCGCGGCCCCGTAGCTTTCACGTTGCACCACGCGCAGGTCCACCTGCAGATCGCCGCCCAGCAGCACGCTGGATTTGGTCTCACCCTTGCCCAGCACCCGCTTGAGTCCGGCAAAACGCACCAGGTGATCCATCACAGCCATGGGCGCGGTGGATAGCGCGAGCACGTCAAGGTCACCGACCGTCTCTTTGCAACGCCGGAAGCTGCCGGCCACCTCGACATGCTCGACCGCGGGCGACTCGCGCATAAATTTGAGCAAGGCATCGGCCGACTGTGCCGCTTGCGCGAACATCAGGCGCGCCTCGGCCACGGGCTTTTCCCCAGTTAGCGCCTGCGTAAGTTGCTGCTCCATCTTGGGGCCGAAGCCGCGCACGGTGCCCAGCGCGCCGGCTTCAATCGCCTTTTTGAGGTCGCCGATGTCCCTGATGCGAAGGCGATCGCTGAGCAGGCGCACGCGCTTGGGCCCGAGTCCGGGCAAGCGTAACAGCTCTATCAGGCCCGGTGAAATTTTGCGCGTCAGTTCACGATGGACCTCGAAGTCGCCGGTTTGGATGAGGCTGTGGAGTTTGCCCGCCAAGTCGGCGCCGATTCCGGGCAGCTCTTTGAGCTGCTTCACATCCATGTGCGCCAGGGGGACGGGATGATCGCGAACCGTGCGGGCGGCGTTGCGATATGCGCGCACGCGGAAAAAGCTGTCCTCGCTGACTTCGAGCATATCAGCGACTTCATCGAGGATTTTGGCAATTTCGTGATTCTGCATCTGACCAAGTTCCCCGAACCCGCGTCCGGTCATCAACGCCTAACTTCAAGTCAACCGCATCACGTTCGCCCAGACAAGCCATCCATGCCTGGCACAGTGCCCGCCCGCTTTTATCGGATCGAGACAGGTAGGCGGGACATTTTTAGAAGCGTCCAAGAGCGCCGGCCTCCGTGCCGGTTTTTCTTCTTCCGCACGATGTAACCTTGTTTGTACACGAGGAAACATCCGGCACGAGGAACTCACCATCTTGATTAAGAGGATCCAGAAAAAAGACCGGCACGGAGGCCGGCGCTACGGCAGAAGCAGAAGGGCTCAGCCGGGTATCGCGGCAGTAGAGCCTGCCTGGGCCCTGCGTTGCCCGCGCCTCAATAAACACACTAACCATCCTTACAGGACAAAAAATCAGAGCCGCGAGCGTGAGCGAGCGGTCGCGCCGGCGCTGCCGAGCTAACCGCCCTAAGAAGGTCGTGGCTCGGGTCCTCACTTCATGATCTGGCCCAGGCCGCTGGAGGAGGCGGCGACGGCGGCGTTTTGCACCTCGGCGGGCGCCTGCTCGTCGATCCGCACCGGACTGCCTTGCAGCCCTGCCGTGGCATGGGCGCTCTTGACGTTCAGCAGGGTGGTGGAGTTCGCTTCGGGAATGACCACTTCCTCGCCGCTGCCAATCCGCCGCGGTGTCTGGTATATCGGCCAGACTTTCTCCAGGGCTGAATCGCGGCCGTAAATCTCGACCCAGGTCAGCGCGTAGGTTTCCTTATCGACGTAACCTACTTTGTGCGAATAGCAATAGTCGCCGGCCGCTGGCAGCGGCGTGACGTCGATTATGTAAACGTCGCGCAATTCCCATTTTCCGGCCTCCGTTTTCGGCCATCCCGGCAAAGAGCCTTTGACCAGGTAGCCTTGCGGCGTCAGACCGGCGGGCGTCAGATGCACCATCGCCAGCAGCCGCTTTTGACCCAGAAATCTCGCGGTGAAGTTTATCGCTTGAAAGAAAAACCCCGAGCCGTTGTCATCCTGCACGAAATCGCTGCCGGTCATGGCCGCGCAGCGCCCCGAAGTGGACATTCGCAGCGGCCGCCGCATCGAAGGGGCGAATGTATACATCTCCTGAACCGCGGCGGGATCGTCGGGCTGAAGACTGAGCTGCGTTGTGTATTTGTATTGCTGCGGCTCCAGAGTCTCGAAGCGGTCCCCTTCCAGGTAGCCGGCGGCATACATCGAAAGCGGCTTGCCCTCGTCGCTTATGTGATTGAGCCTCCATGTCACCGCGTCCGTGGTTGAGTCTGTTGAATTTTTAAACCGATCGACGGAGGTTGTAACAAACAGCATTTCGAATACGAAGGGTGAATACGGGAACCACACGTCGTACATCAACTTGATTCCCAAGTCGGGCTCGGTGGGATTTGGAAAGGGCACTCCGGCCACGTAATTCTCCACGGTGTAGCCGCCCGTCGATACCTTTTTGAGCCGGACCTTGCCGCTATACTTTTCCGTATCGGCCAGGTACTTGCGGGAAAGGGGAATGTGAATGGCAGGTCCGACCTCCATTGCGTATTCTGGTTCCGGTCCGATCTTCCAAGGATATCTGCCGCTGAATAATGCCTGCATCCCAACCGGCATGAAGCGCCGGTATTGCGTCCAGTTCTGCAGCGTGATTTTGGTTCCAGGTGCAATCGTGGCGGTCGAATCAGCCGGCGCCAGTGCTTCATACGCGCTTTGGTCGAATGAGTAGGCAGTCTCCGAGTAGAAACATAAAGCTGCCACGGCAAACGCCGCGATGAGCACATTGGTATATTTCACGAAGTCTGCTTTCCTATTGTTTCTTCCGGCCTGTGCGACCATAGAATCAGGCACCCTCACGCTACACCCTCTTCCTGGTCAGGGAGAGGGAATAATTGTTCGCGGATTTTTATATATGCGCACTGCGAGCTGCAGGCCCATGCCACGCTCGCTGAGACAAAACGGAGACAATACAGAGTACAGTCTACATTGTACTTTGCGCCCTCTCCCTGACCAGGGAGAGGGTAGGGTGAGGGTTTCCTGTATTGGCTCGATAACATTATTTGCTTCAGGTTGACGCCGGCCGATAATTGGGGTTAACCGGCACCTGCTTCAAAATCTCCCGCGGATCGTATGACACCCCGCCCTTAAACACCGCCGCGATGTTCCGCATCCGGGTTATGTCTGCTAGCGGGTCACCGTCGATTATCACCAGGTCCGCGAACCTGCCCGGCGCTACGGCGCCGATGTCATCCTGCTTGCGCAGGGCGATTGCCGCCTTCGAAGTCACCGCGCGCAAAGCATTCATCGCGCCGATCGATTCAGCCAAAAGCTCCAGCTCGCGCATCAGGGAAAACCCCGGCGGTGGATAATTGATTGCGGCGTCGGTGCCGCCCACCACCAGACCGCCGGCCTCGAACAGGCGGCGGCAGAATTCCTGCTGCTTCTCCAGCGCCATCCGCTCCTGATCGATGATGTCCGGCGCCAGGCGGCTGAAGTACAAATCCCAGTCCGGGTCGGACAGCTTACCCTGCCCCGCCGCCGTTTCGCGCCGTCCGGCCAGGACGTTGGGCACGATGTATTTGCGGTCGGGATCGCCCGCGGCGCCTTCGTAGCCGGTTCTGAACATCCAATAGATGTTCATCGTCGTGCCCATCGCGACCTCGCGCCGCGCCATCGCGTCGATCAGCGCCTGCGCGTCGGGCGCGGAAAAATCCGCCGCGAGCCATCCCGCGCGCAACCGCTCCACGAACTGACGCCCCGCCATGGAAGTGCCCGGACCGAAACGCAGATGGGCGGGGCAGATGTCGTTGAAGACCGATGGACTGATGTGCTCCAGGCCATTGATCCCGGCCTTGACCGCCTCGCTGGCGCGCATGTAGCCGATGTGCCCGGTGACCGGAACGCGGCCGTCAGCATAGCGGATGACCGCCTCGCCCATTTCCGCGGTGAGCCCGAAGTAAAGCTTCAGGCAGTCGGCGCCGGCGTCCAGGATGGGCTTGACGATGCCGGGGATCGACTCGCGTGAGGGTACGTTTTGCGTCATGATCGCGCCGCCCGCTCCGGGCAGACTGGATTTGGCGCCGTCGAGCAGCGGACCACAGAAAAAGAGCCTGGGTCCGAACTTAACGCCTGATTCCAGCGCCTGTTTGGTCGCGACGACCAACTGCAACTTCGCGCCGCAATCGCGCACCGAGGTGATGCCGTTGGCCATGAACAGCCGGAGCCCTTCATCGCCGACCATCACGGTATGGACGTGAGTGTCGATCAGCCCCGGCGTGACGGTCTTTCCCGCCAGGTCGATCACTTGGGCGCCCTCGGGCGCGGGGCTTTCGCCCGCTTGCACCGTCGCGATACGGTCGCCCTTAATCAGTACGGAGGCTCTTTCAACCGGCTCCCCCTGCAGGCCATCGATCAGTCGGGCATTCTTGAGCAAGATTTCTGCGGCCATTCGCTGTGCTCCTTTCACTTCCCGGCGCCATCCGATGGATGGGACTGGTTTGTTATGGCAAATCGCGGCGAGCGCGGCCAACGGGCGAGCGTTTGGCATTGGCCGGGCGGATCGGCTAATGCCAAGACCGCATGCCGTCACGCAAAGGATGAACGATGAGTCAGGTAAAATTCGGCTACCAGGTTGATTTCCGTAATCCGCCCGGATCGGGACGAAGCTTCACCGATCTCTACAACGAGATGTTCCGGCAGATCGAACGGGCCGAGGAGGTCGGCTTCGATTCGATCTGGTTGACCGAGCATCATCTGACCGACGACGGCTATCTGCCCGCGCTGATGCCGATGGCGGCGGCGATCGCCGCGCGCACCAGGCGCGTGCAGATTGGCACCTACGTGCTGCTGTTTCCGTTTTACCATCCCTTAAAGCTGGCCGAGGATATCGCGGTGGTGGACGTGATATCCGGCGGCCGCCTGCGTATCGGCGTCGGCCAGGCCTACCGCGCGGAGGAATTCGCCGCGTTCGGAGTCAACAAAAAGGAGCGCCTGGGCCGCACGCTGGAGACGGTGGAAATCCTGAAGCTGGCGTGGAGGGGAGAGCGGTTCAGCTTCAAGGGCAAGTACTTCGACCTCAACGACGTGCGGGTCCTGCCGCGACCCATAAGCCAGCCCCATCCCGAACTGCTGTGGGGCGTGGGCGCGCCAAAAGGAATCCAGCGGGCGGCGGAGATGGGACTGTCCTTTGCCACTGTGGGCGCCGCCAGCGCGATCAAAATATACCACGACGCGCTGCGAGCCGGGGGCAAGGATCCGTCCCAGTTCAGTGTCGTGGGCAGCCGCACGGTGTATATCGCGGACTCGGCCGAGCAGGCGTGGAATGACATTGAGGGGCCGTCATTGTACTGGGCCGAGCATTATGGCCGATGGTTGTCGGCGCACGCCGGGACCGACATTTCCAGGGCGGCCATCCGGCCCGATGCCGAGCGCCTCAAGCGCGTCAGCGTGATTGGCCCGCCCGCCGAGGTTCGCCGGCGGCTGGCGCAGATTATCGAGGAGGACAAGCTGACCGACCTGATAATCAACACGCAGTTGCCCGGACTGGATCCGTTAAAGGCGATGCGTTCGCTGGTGCGGTTCGGCAGCGAAGTGTTGCCGTTTCTGAAATAGGGCAGCCTCGCCATTACATCGCGCCGGGCTATCAATTGCGGTCCGTACCTGCCGCGACGCTTTGAAAAAAGGAGGACTGATCGCATGGTTGGAGTGCAGATTATCCTGATGTTGGCGCTGATGGAGTACATGGTATTGGGCTTCAGCGCGGGACGCGCCCGCATCAAGTACGGCATCAAGGCACCTGCCACTACGGGCAATCCGATTTTTTGAACGCCACTACCGGGTGCATCAGAACACGATGGAACAACTCATCGTCTTTATCCCGACGCTGCTCCTGTTCAGCTACTACGTAAGCGTACGATTCGGCGCCATTTTAGGCGTTCTGTTCCTGATTGCCCGCGCGGTTTACGCCTTCGGCTACGTCAGGGACCCCGAGCAGCGCGCATACGGCGCCGGGCTGACGATGGTGGTCAATTTGATCCTCGTGATCGGGAGTCTGATTGGTCTGCTGGCAGTGCATTGATTTAGAAGGGATTCCCACCGGATGCCGATTTTCGGGTGTTGCATGACCGCGCCATTTCTTTGAGACTGATCGCAGTCGCGTTTGTTTCAACGCCGGGGCCGTGCGTTGCGGTCCTGTGCGTCACCACTTTTTGCTCACAGAAGGAGATTGGCCATGGCAGAAGAACGCAAAGGCGCCGTCACTATGGGAGGCAATCCGGTCACGCTGGTTGGCCCTGAAATCAAACCGGGGCAAAAAGCGCCCGAGTTCAAAGCGGTCGGCAAGGGGCTCGCTCCGACCGGCCTCGACAAGTTTCAAGGCAAGGTAAAGATCATCACCACCGTTCCCTCACTGGACACTCCCGTATGCGACGCCGAAACCCGCAGGTTCAACGAGGAAGCATCAAAGCTGCCGGGCGACGTTCAGATCCTGTCGGTGTCGATGGACCTGCCGTTTGCACAGGCGCGATGGTGCGGCGCGGCCGGGGTGGACAAAGTCACCACCATCAGCGACTTCAAGGACCGCGAGTTCGGTCAGAAGTACGGCACATTGATGAAGGAGAACGGCTTGCTCTGCCGCGCGGTGTTCGTCGTGGACAAGAACGACAACGTGGTCTACAGCGAGTACGTCAAGGAGATCCGCGAGCATCCCAATTACGAAGCGGCGCTGGCAGCGGCGAAAAAGGCCGCCTGAATTTAGCGCGTCGAGGGCAGGAGATTGGCTCTCCCGCCCTCGACGTTTCCACAATTTTTCTGCCTGATTCTCTCCCTATGATGATAGTGGGAAGAACTCCGGGCAATTTACTTGGGTCGTTCCTCGACCGGCAGGATGTGATGCTCCTGGACCCAGAGCTCCGAGACCGCGCTGACGAACTTATCCACGTCCGGCCATGATTCCTTGATGAAAACGTCGGACACGGTGGCCCGTTCGGCCGCTTGGGCGTCGTCGAAGTAAATATGCGCCACGCCGTCCCATCGCGGCTCGGCCCATTCGTACGCCTCGTCCACCGCATGGGATTGAACGTAGCGGCGCAGGCCGGGCAGCTTGAGCGCAATCGGAGCGTGAACCTCTTTCCAGTAGCGCTTGAAGTCGGCCCGCAGCAGAGTCGGCTTGCGCTTGATCAGAAACACGCCCTTGATCATGCCGCGCTTCTTCTCCCCGTCCAGAATTATGTCATCGGTGGTGGTCAGGATGTCGACCCGGCGATGGTCGATAAACTCGGCTTCGTCCTTCATCGCCAAATCATGAGTGACATGACGGCGCTGCTCGAGCATCGCGTCGAGGCTGTCGTACCATGCTTCCGTAACACCCTCGAATGGCGCGTTGCCCCTGGGCACGGGAGCGCGATGGCCCTGAATGTACCGGCGCAGATTCAGAATCGGCGTCGGACTGGCCTTCACATGGCGGCGGCGCCAGTAGGTGTAGAACTCCTCCAAAGTCATGTGCGGTTGCTTGCACAAGAAATAATGATGATGAACCATTGAATCGTCCTTTTCCTGTTAGAAGTCCCCAGCGCGCCGGGGTTTCACGCCCAAAAGATGACCGTCAGCCAAGCGAAACAGGAACCGTGTCGGTTCAAAGGCTCTTATATTCGCCCCGCTTTTTGCAAGCTCGATAGCCGTTTCTGAACAGACGTTAACGCCACCACTGGTACGGCGCTTTGTCGCTACTGCCCTTTTCGTGGTAACGCTAACGGTTGAGCCAAGACAAAGGAGAGTATCACGCATGGCGGATCTTTTCTCGCTCAAAGGCAAAGTTGCGCTGGTTACCGGCGCCAGCAAAGAGATGGGCCGCGAGGTTGCCTACACGCTGGCCCAGCATGGCGCCGACGTCGCGCTGACGGCACGCGACGCCAGGCAACTGGAAGAAGGCGCCGCCCACATCAAGTCGATCGGCCGCAAAGCCGCGGCAATCTCCGCCGACCTCACCAAAATTCCCGAGATTCCTTCGATCGTCAGCCGCACAGTGGACGCGTTGGGCGGCCTGGACATCCTGGTCAACGTGGCCGGCGGCGGCCCCTACTCCAATTACGGCTGGGCGCTGCGGATGACCGAGCAGATGTGGGACAACATGTTCAACCTCAACGTCAAGGCCCCGATGTTTCTGTGCCAGGCGGCGGCCAAGGTTATGAAGGAGCGCGGCGGCGGTGCGATCGTGAACATCTCCTCGGGCGCCGGCAGCGGTCCCTCCCCGCGGATGTGCAACTATGGCGCCGCCAAAGCGGGCCTGGACAACATGTCCGAAACTCTGGCCGCCGAATGGGCGCGGTTCCATATCCGCGTCAACGTGGTGATCTCCGGTCTGGTCGACACCACTAACGCCAGGACCTCGACGTTCGCCACGGCCGATCGCGAAGCGATGCTGGTCAAACAGATGCCGCTGGGCCGAATCGGGTTGCCCCGCGATATCGCCGCGGCGGTGCTTTACCTGGTTTCGCCGGCGGGCGAATGGGTGACGGGGATCAAGGTTCCGATCAACGGCGGCGCCGGCCGCCTGCGTCCCTTCGGTTAAAGGGGAAACGGCGCTGCGGATTGCTGGTTCCGCTGCAAGCCACTGGAGGGGATGCGATGTTGTTTCTGCACGAACTGCACAAGGTTATGGGCACCAGGCTGTTCGACTTCGAGGACGCCTACCGCACCGGATGGATGCCGACACTGGCCAAGGGCGACGACGCGCGGCTGCTCTGGTACGCCAATCAGGCGATGGGCACCGGTGCGTCCTACAATGTGGTTACGATCACCGCGATCAAGGACGGCGCCGCGTGGGAGCGGATGGCGTTGCGCATCCAGGGCGGCGACCTGCAAACCTGGATGCGCGAGGTTGACACCCTGCGCCATGAAGTGACCGGCAAACTTCTGCTGCCGCTTCAATGGTCGCCACTTAAAGAGTTGAATCCGCGTGATGTGCCAGCCGGCGGCGCGGAACACGAAACCGCATTGTTCATGGAAGATACCGGATGGCCGCATGCGCCGCTGGATGACTATATCAAGGGGCTGGAAGAGCTGTATCTGCCGATGATTCGCCAGGCTCGCGAGCATCGTATTCTTGAACTCCAGGCGATGTTTCAGGTCGCGCACGGCACCCATCAGCGGCGCGAGATCGTATTCTGGCAGAAGGTCGTCGATCACCAGGCGTTATTGCGTATGATCGAGCGCCCGGCGCGCCGCCAGGATGTGAAACCCGGAACCTATATGTTCGACGCGCTCAAGTACCGCGATCAGTGGCAGAGCAAGCTCTTGCGCTCCGCCACCTGGTCGCCGCTTTATTAGCGGGGGAACACGCCATGACTTTGGAAGAAATCGACCTTACCGACGCTGACTTTTTTCTCAACGGCGATCCGCATCAGGCCTGGACCGTCATGCGGGCGCAGGATCCCGTCCATTGGGACGAACAACGGCCCGGCCGCGGATACTGGTCGCTCACCCGCTATGACGACGCCCGCTTCGTGTACCTCAACGCCGACACCTTCAGCAATGAGCACGGCCAGATACTCACCTTCGGCGATGAGGAATGGATCGGCAACCGCCAGATGATGTTGCTGCTCGATCCGCCGCATCATACCCAGATGCGGTTAATTATCAGCAAGCGATTTACGCCGCGCGCCGTCGCGCCCGAGGAGGCCCACGTCCGCGAAATCGCGGCCAAGGTAATTGACGCGGTGGCAGCCAAAGGCGAGTGCGATTTCGTCACCGATGTCGCGGCCAGAATTCCCACCGCGATCATCTGCGAGATGATGGGCGTGCCGAGAGCGGACCAGGACATGATGTTCGAGCTGGGCAGCATGGCGATCGGCGCCAATGACCCCGAGTATCAAATCGAGGGCGACCGCCAGAAGACTGGTGAAGCGGCCCAGCAGGGGATGTTCCACTACTTCGTGAATTTGGTCGAGCAGCGCCGGCGCGATCCGGGCTCCGACCTGGTCAGCGCGCTGGTCCACGGCGAAATGGCGGGCCGCAAACTCAGCGACATGGAAGTGCTGTTCAACTGCTTTTTGCTGATCCTCGGCGGCCAGGAGACCACCCGCAACACGCTCTCGGGCGGGATGATGGCCTTGATCGAGAATCCTGCGCAATGGGACCGGCTCGATCGGGCCGACAGCGCGCTGATGAGGACCACGGTTGAGGAGTTCCTGCGCTGGACCTCGCCCATCACGCACGTCATGCGCACCGCCACGCGCGACGCGGAAATTCGCGGGCGGAAGGTCAAAGCCGGCGACAAGGTCGTGATCTGGAACGCGTCGGTCAATCGCGACGAGCAGGTATTCGCCGATCCCTTCAAATTCGATGTCGGGCGCTGGCCCAACGAGCATCTGGCCTTCGGCTATGGCGAGCATTTCTGCCTCGGCGCGCAACTGGCGCGGTTGGAGTTGCGGATCATGATCGAAGAGGTGACGCGCCGCATGCGCGACATGCAACTGACGGCGCCGGTCCAACGGTTGCGCTCTAACTCCCATGCCGGCATCAAACACATGCCGGTGCGCTTCACCCCCTCTCCGGCTCAACGCGGCAAGGATCTGGGCGCCGCAGCCTAGCGCGCTGGCCTCTCTGCGTAGCGCCGGCCTTCGTGCCGGTTCTTTTGGCTTGAATGAAGCAGACCGGCTCGCCGGGTTGATTCAGCATCTATCGGTTTGAAAGACCGTCCTCTCGCGTGCTACGCACGCTTTCATGGGTACCTCAGGGGTCGAAATTTGGGCGGGTCCGATGTTCCAATGGGCGGGATCGATCGGCGAGACCGCGCGCAAAATCGAGGATCTCGGCTATGACGGCATGGGATTCGCCGATACGCAAATCATTTACTACGACCCGTACGTGGCGATGGGCGCGGCGGCGCGCACGACCACACGTTTGCGGCTGCGCAGGATGGTCTCGACACCGGTCACGCGCCATCCTTCGGTGATCGCGGCGGCGATCGCGACCGTGTAGCAGGAATCCGGCGGCAGGGCGGTGCTCGGGCTGGGGCGAGGGGACTCCGCCGCCTCGTTAATCGGCGAGCGCGCGTTTAACGGCAAAGCCTTTGAGCGTTACATTTCGCAGGTGCAAGGATACCTGCGCGGCGAGGAAGTTGTGCTCGATAACGGATGCCGCAGCCGCAGCGATTGGATCGGACGCGACCGCAGCCTGCCCAAGGTGCCCCTTGACGTCGCCGCCACCGGCCCGCGCGTAATCGCGTTAGGTGCGCGCGCCGCGGAAGGCGTGTCGTTTTCGATCGGCGCCGATCCCAAGCGGATGGCGTGGGCGGTCAAGTGCGCGCGCGAGGCCCGCAAGCAGGCTGGTCTGGATCCGTCCACGCTCGCGCTGGGGGCTTTCGTGGCGGTCTTGGTGCATCCCGACGCGAGCTACGCCCGACAGATCATAAAGGGATCGATTGCACCACTCGCCCGCTTCTCCGCGATGTCGCCCAGCGCGATGGAAGGGATTGGCTCCGAGGAGGATCGCGCCGTGGTGCGTGAGATCGGGCGCGTCTATGACATGGACAGTCACGGCCACGCCGAGGCGGGCCATATTGGCGTGATTACGGATGCGTTCGTGGATCGATGGGCGGTGGTGGGCCCGGCCGGTTACTGCATCGATCGCCTTGCGGAACTGATCGGGACCGGCCTGGATAGCATCGTTATCGGGCTGAGCGGACGGGGCCTCAATAACGCCGAGGTCGGCCAGGCCTGGACGCGTTTTGCCAGCGAGGTCATGCCCGCGCTCAAATCGATTAATCGCAGCAATTAACCCGTGGCGGGCAGCCCCGGGTTGACAATTTTGAACGCAAGGACGAATTTTGGGACATGAAAAAGGCGCAGCGCAAAGGGGCTAAAGCGGGTAAGCAGACCTCCAAAAAGCTCTCTAGGCCGGTTGCAAAAAAGGTTGCAAAAAGCGCTTCAAAGGCGCGGCCGCGGGCGAGCGCCCGCCCGTCCAAGGCGCGGGCGGTACCAGCCGCGCCAGTTAGAGACCTTTCAGGCGACCTCCACTTGCTGACGGCGCGTCTGCGGAACCTGGAGGACATCATGGAGATCTCGCGCCTGAAAGCCGCCTATTGCGAGGCTGTCGACGGCGGATGGGATCGCCGCACCCACCGAGGCGAGGAGGTCGCGGCGTTGTTCGTGGATGACGGAGTCTGGGACGCGGGCAAAGTCGGCGGCCGCGGCGAAGGCCGTCAGGGCATCGTTGACAAAATCGACTCCTTTACGCAGATGCCGTTTGCCCTGCATCGCGTGACCAATCCGGACATCCGGGTCAACGGCGACGAGGCGGTCGGTAAATGGCACGTTATCGCGTACCTGAGCCAGCCCGACGGCACGCCGGTGATGTTCATGGGCATGTATCGCGACAAGTTTGTCCGCACCCCGCAGGGATGGAGATTCAAGCATCTCGGCGGCGCAGCGGCATACTTCGCCAGCCTGCGCGAGGGCTGGGGCGTGGGCGAGCATTACAAGCATGCGCCTTCGGGATCCGAAGCCGCACCGGGAGCGCAGTGAACGAAATACCTCTCCGCCTCCAGTGGGGCGGGCGTCCCTGCCCGCCATGTACAAGGAGCGCGAAATGAATACCTCTGCCTGCGTTGCAGCGGGGCGAGCGTCTCGTCCCTGCTCGCCTTGAGAAGAGGCGGGCAGGGACGCCCGCCCTACTGCTTGAGCCATAGAGATTATTAAACGTTACGCGTGCATATACCATCCGCCGCTGACGGTGACGGCCTCGCCGGTGATGTAGGATGCGTCGTCGGAAGCCAGGAAGCAGGTGACTGCGGCCACCTCTTCGGGCTTGCCGCCCCTGCGCATCGGACAGTCTTTCGCCATCCGATCGCCGCCGATCTCCTTCCAATGCATTTCGACCCACTTGGTCAGTATCATTCCGGGAGCGATCGCGTTGCAGCGCACGCCGTCGGGGCCGGCTTCGGCGGCCACGGTGCGGGTCAGCGCCAGCACGCCCGCCTTGGCCGCGTTGTAAGGCGCGGAGGAGTTCGTGGTCCACGCCGCCACCGAAGCGATGTTGATGATCGCGCCCTGGCGGCGTTTTCTCATGCCTGGCAGGATCATCCGAATCATGTTGAAACAGCCAGTAAGGTCGACGTCGAGCACCCGTTGCCAATCCTCGGGGCTGAGTTCGCTCACGCCGCCGAACGCGTTGATGCCAGCGTTGTTGACCAGGATGTCGATTCTGCCCAGGCGCGCATCGACCGCGCCGACGACCTCCTCCACGTTGCGGCGGTCCGACACATCAAGCGGAAAGCCGATCACGCGGTCGGGAAACTCCCGGCCCAATTCCTCGGCGGTCTCCTGCGTGCGGCGCGCGTGAGAATCCGTTACGACGACGATCGCTCCCTCCTGGGCCAGCCGATGCGCGGTGGCCTTGCCCATCCCGGCGCCGGCCGCGGCCGTGACCAACGCCACCTTGTCCCTTAAACCTTTCATGTGATGCCCTCCGCTTGGCTGGGGAAACGATACGTCCCTCGGTTGCACATGTTGCGGCAAGCCGCGGGCGATGTAAACCTCAACTGCGGATGCGCAAGGAAAGCAACTCTGTGGTACTAATCAGCGTGAGCAAAGGGGGAACCTAAACTGTGAACGCAGTTTCAATCACCCGCGACGATGATTTCATCGCCGCGCGCGGGGCCGGCAGGCGTGGCGCAGGACGCGGCTGAAAGAGCGCCTGACGAGATCCTCGCCATGGTGCGCCTTTTCTGGGGCTTTGACGGTCTTCGGCCGCTGCAGGCCGAGGCCATCCAGGCCGGTCTTGATCGGCGCGATTCGCTGGTGGTGATGCCGACCGGGGGCGGTAAATCGCTCTGTTACCAGGTGCCGCCGGCGGTCGCAAAACGCACCGATATCGTGGTCTCGCCGCTGATCGCCCTGATGAAAGACCAGGTCGACGCGCTGCGCGCCTGCGGTTATCCCGCCGCCGCGATGCACAGCGGGATGGACCTGGCGGAGATACGCCAGGTCGAGCGTGAAATCGCCGCCGGGCATCATCGCCTGATCTTCGTGGCGCCCGAGCGCATGCTCACGCCGCGTTTTCTGGAACTGGCCGCGCGCCTGGGCGTCTCCACCTTCGCGATCGACGAGGCCCATTGCATCAGCCATTGGGGCCACGACTTCCGGCCGGAATATCGCCAGCTCGCCGAGCTCAAAACGCGATTTCGCAACGCAAGCGTTCACGCCTACACCGCGACCGCTACGCAGCGTGTGCGCCAGGACATTGTGGAACAGCTCGGGCTCGAAGATCCCACGGTGCTGGTCGGCTCCTTCGATCGCCCCAACCTGCTCTACCGGGTGATTCCGAAAGTGCACGTCGATGCGCAAGTGGCCGAGGCGCTGCGCCGCCATCGGGGCAAAGCCGCGATCGTTTACTGCATTACCCGCAAAGACACCGAGGCGATGGCCTCCTACCTGGCGGCAGGCGGTATCCGCGCCGCGTACTATCACGCCGGGATGGAGGCGCGGGAACGCCGGCGCACGCAGGATCGGTTCGCCGCCGAAGAGATCGACGTGGTGGTGGCCACCGTGGCGTTCGGTATGGGAATCGACCGCAGCGACATCCGCTGCGTGATCCACGCGGCCATGCCCAAGTCGATCGAGCATTATCAGCAGGAGACCGGACGCGCCGGACGCGACGGCCTGCCGGCGGAATGCGTGCTGTTCTACTCGGCCGCCGACGTGCTGCGCTGGCAGAGCCTGCTGGAGCGCAGCGCGGAGGAGGCTGATGCGCCGGCCGAGGTGGTGGAGAACGGCAAACAACTGCTCGAGGAGATACGCCGCTTCGCCACCGTGGTCCGCTGCCGCCACGCCGCGCTGGGGGCCTACTTCGGAGAAGTCTACCCGGCGCCCAACTGCGGCGCCTGTGACCTGTGCCTGGGCGAGGTCGCGGGAGTCGGCGACGCCACCGTGCTGGCGCAAAAGGTGCTCTCCTGCGTGGCGCGCGTGGAGCAGCGCTTCGGCGTCGAGCACGTGGTCGACGTGCTGGTCGGCGCGGGCAACGAACGGATGCGGCGATGGCGCCATGACGAGCTGTCGACCTATGGCCTCCTGAAAGAGATGCCGCGCAAAAACGTGACCAATGTGATCTATCAACTCGTCGACGCCGGAATGCTCGAGCGGACGGCGGGCGATCGCCCGGTGCTGAAGCTCAACGCCGCTTCGTGGGAAGTCCTGCGCGGCAAGCGCCCAGTCAAGCTGCTGGAAGCGAAAAAGCCCAAGCCGGAGCGGACCGCGAGGGAGGAGGACACCTGGCGCGACGTCGACGAGGCGCTGTTCGAAAGCCTCCGCGCCCTGCGCCGCGACATCGCCGTCGAGCGCAGCGTCGCAGCCTTCGTCATCCTCCATGACTCGACGCTGCGCGAACTCGCCAGCGTTCGGCCAACAACTCTGGAAGCCCTGCGCAACGTTCGCGGCATGGGAGAAAGAAAGCTGGCCGACTTCGGCGCCCGCCTAATCGAGCACATCGCGGCGTACGAACAGCAGAAGCGGGAACCGGCAAACCCGGACGACCACGGCAACGGCCCTGGTTGCTGAGCCTCGCTGCCGTGCGGCCCTCTGAAAAGAACCGGCACGGAGGCCGGCTCTACGTAAGAGACGAAGCACGGGCGGTATTTCCAATCTAAATTTAGATTGATGAGTCGGAAATCTGTTTACGAAACATTAAGGAAAAGCCAGGCGCCCGACATCGTCATCCTGAACGAAGTGAAGGATCTCGCGCGGTCCTCCGCGCGACATGAGTCAGGCCGAGAACGAACTTAAAAAGATTTTGAAGGTTTTACCACAGAACTACAGGACGTGAAGAAAATGAGCAGAACCAAGGGAACGACCAAAGTAGGGCAAAGCATCCTGCGCGGAGCGCTGGAAGCACTGGCCTTCGCGCGTGGTGAAAAAAATTACGGATGCGTAGCGCATGTGCCCGAAGAAATCGACGTCAAGGCGATCCGCAGGCGATCCAACATGTCACAGAGCGAGTTTTCTCGCAGCTATGGCTTCAGTAAACGCAGCCTGGAGCAATGGGAACAGGGCACGCGTGTCCCGACCGGCGCGGCGCGGGTATTTCTCACGGTTATTGCCAGTGATCCGGAAGCTGTGCTGCGTGCCCTGAGTGGATCGACCTCAGGAGGTGGCCGCGGCGATCAAAAACGAAAGGCAGTATCGAATCACCAGAGCGCGGGCACAGAGGTTTGACCGCATGAGCGCACGATCGCGGAAATTGAGGGCCAGCCGAATCGATCGATCCACCCAAAACTCCGCAGGGGCCGGTCGTCACGCCGTGGCGCGGTATCTGCTCGGGGATACGCCGAATTCGGAGCGGAAGCTACGAATGAAGTTCGACAAATCTTCGAAGCCCACGTCCAGCGCGATCTCCGTTACTGGATCCCGGCTGGTGGCGAGCCGGCGCGCGGCGTCACGCAGGCGGGCGCGTAGCAGCCATTGATGGGGTGTGATGCCAGTCACGGCTTTGAACGTGCGCAGGAAGTGATAGCGGCTGAGACCGGCGATCCGCGCCATCTCGCCCAACGTCAGAGGCTCCACTGCGCGAGACTCCAATTGACGCAGCACCGGCGCGATTGGGGCGGGATCCCGAGCCGCCACAGTCGCGTTGCGCCGAGCGTCACCGACCGTCTGAATGACCGCGCTAGCCAATTCCAGTGAAATCTCTTCAAACGAGTCCTGCCGCTCCATCGCCGTCGCGGCACGTGCGGTCAGCGGGGCGAGTGCGCGCAGCGGCGGCAGGCAACCGCCGGCGAAGGCCAAGTGCGATGCTCCCGCGTCGTGCGCCAGGCGAGCGAACAGCCCGGGATCGTATTGAAAGGAAAGGCACCGATCCCCTTCGCCGTGCTGATGCGAACATTCAAATGCATTACCGGGGCTTCCCAACAGCATCGCGCCGGGCGCCATCAGGGAGCGTCCGTGATGGCTGCGATAAACAAAGGTTCCCGACCGCACCAGCGAGATCGAGGCCCATGTATGTTGCTCTTCGAAAGCGCGATCGCGCGGCCCTGACGTACATACGATATCGACCACACGCCATCCGTCGCCGGCGGCCATCGTCTTCCCTTCGGCCGCTCCGGGCGCTTCTAACTGCGCTTTGCGGTTCAGCGCCAGGCCCAATGGGTCGCGCCTGAATTTTTGCGAGGACAGCAACTTTTGCCAAGTCTCCAAAGAAAGCGGTAGCTATAACAGACTCATCCGATCTTTCCACGGGAGAGTCCAACGGGCAACCCGGGCGGAAAGCGCGAAGGAGGCTTTTATGAATCTTGAAGGTGGATGCGCCTGCGGCGCCATCCGATACAAATTGACCGCAGCCCCGCTGATCGTTCACGCCTGTCACTGCCGGGACTGCCAGCGGCTGACCGGCAGCGCGTTCGTGACCAACATCTGGATTGAGACGAAATTCGTTGAGGCAATCGGTCCCGAGCCGAAATCATTCCGGCTGGCCGGAGGCAGCGGACAGCATCATGACGTTTTCTTTTGCGGCGACTGCGGGACCTACGTATGGAGCCGATATCACGGTGCCCCCGGCGACTTCCGGTTCGTTCGTGCCGGAACGCTCGACACACCGGAAGCGGTCAGGCCCGACGTTCACATCTTTACCCGGAGCAAGGTGCCGTGGCTGGAGTTGCCAAAGGATGTGCCGGCGTTCAGGGAGTTCTACAAGTTAAGCGACGTCTGGTCAGACCAGAGCCTGGCGCGGTTGGGCCGTCCCCGCGCGGCGTAGACCTGATCCGCGGAGGCGCCCCGCGGTGGCCGCGTTATCGCGCCATGCGGAGCGCGTCGCGGCCAGTTCCACTGCGGCCGAACCTGACTCCCGCCGGCGCGCCAAAAAAGATGGCCGCGAGCAAACCGTTGCTCGCGCGCGCGTTCTGATCGGAGAAATCGCGGGCGATCTCGGTTCTTAACTCGGTGGCCTGCGATTTTACCTTGGAGATGACGGCTTCATTCGCGTCGAAAAAGGCCAGCGCCGCCGCACTGCCGCGCGCGTCTCTTACATCGTAGGATTCGGCCACGGAATCCATGACCTGCTTGATTGCCGCGGATAACGCGGCCAGGGGCGCGCGTTGCGCAGCGCTCCTGGCCATCGCAGCATTGAGCCCGTCCAACTGACGGTCGAGGTTGACGGCGCTTGCGTATATACCGTCCTGGAAGCGGCCGTCACCGGTGGACAGGAAAGCCTGCTGGTCGATGCTGAGCTGATCGACGGTGCTCATGAGATCGTCGAGCTCGGTTTCGATCATCAAACGCCGGGCGAAAGAATCGTTCATGTGCGCCAGGCTCCGATTGTAAGCATAGGCCAGGGACATCACGCTCCATGTGAGCACCAGGGCGCAGGCGAGTCCTACGGTGATTATCGGGGTTCATCTCTCGGGATACCTATCCATCGCCGGCCGCTCCTCACCGGGAGAGCGCTTCCGCTAGAATTTCCCCTTGAACGGGCGCACTTCCGTTTCCATAGTCCATGCGCTGCGATCCTGATGCGCGAGGTGCCAGTAGGTTTCGGCAATCGCATCGGGGTTGAGCATGTCTTCCTTTTTCAGATTGGGTATTGAACGGTTTGGCAGGTCGATTGCGCCGTCGATATTGATCCACGCGACATGGATTCCCTTCGGTCCCAGGTCGCGGGCCAGCGATTGCGCCAGGCCGCGCTTGGCGAAGTTCGCCGGGCCGAACGCGGCCGATCTGGCGCCGGCTTTTATTCCCGCGGTTGCGCCGGTGAAAAGCATCACGCCGCGGCCCCGCGCGATCATCGCCGGGGCGCATTCCTTCGCCCACATGAAAGCCCCCAGCGCATTGACGCGCAGGCAGTTTTCAAATTGCTCGGCCGACACATCGGCGACGCTGCCGAAGGGGCCGGTGCCGGCGTTGTAGAGCAGTACGTCTACTTCGCCCAGCTTTTCGCGAATCGATTTGAATGCCGCCTCGACCTGCTCGCGGCTGCCGGTATCGGCTTGCACTTCAAGCGCTGTGCCGCCGGCTTTCCTGATGTCGTCGGCCAGAGTGCGCAGGTAATCGGCGCTGCGCGCGGTGATCGCGACCGCATATTCGCGCGCGAACCGGCGCGCCAACGACGCGCCCAACCCGGGTCCTACCCCGACTACCACCGCGACCGGCTTTTGTTTGGATTCCGCCATTGATTGATCCTCCTTTGGAATTCCCTAACGCGCCATCGATAAGTGATTCGCCATCCGCGGCGCGGCGGCGATAGAGCGCCTGAGCGGTTCTCCCCGCCGCGAGTAAAGCTGCCAGACCGTCAGGCCGAGACTCACGAATCCCACTACCATCCACGTCACCCCGGTCGCGGCACCGAACAAATGTTCGCGGATGCCGCCGGACACGTTGAGCACGGT
Source organism: Binataceae bacterium (SeqCode) (assembly GCA_035939115.1). Taxonomy (GTDB): domain Bacteria; phylum Desulfobacterota; class Binatia; order Binatales; family Binataceae; genus JAJPJA01. The sequence continues at coordinate 46,420 of DASZGF010000254.1, read as the reverse complement.
ATCGACCGCCGTCGCGATGACCAGCAGCCATACCAGCGCAATCGCCAGGCGGGCTGCGTGACGCAGGGCCGTAATAGCGATCAAGGCAAGGATCATTCCAGCAACGTCGCCGTAAACGATTTGGTTCACTCCGCTGTCGGAGATCGGAAAGCCGGCGTGTTGCGCGGAGTAGGCTTGCAGCGCCACGTAGCGGAAGACATGCGGCCACAGCAGCGCGACAAGGGCGGTGGCCCGCTCCTGAATCTTCAACCACGGCATTACGTACCAGCGGGCGATCGTCACGAAGACGATCATGCTGAACACCTGCGAGAGCCCCAACGCCGCTTTCACGTCCATTTTGAATTCCTCCTAAGATTAGCGCGTAGCCGGCACGACACGCTCGCGATGCCACGACCTGATGGTGCTCGCAACCAGGTCGGGATCGTCGCACATCGGGAAGTGGTTCCCTTTGGCCACCACCAGCTGGCGAGCATCGGGAAACATCCGCTTCCAGCGCTGCTGGAAACCGAACGGGTCGTTGCGCTCGCCGAATATGGTGAGTAACGGAAGCGTTTTGAACGGTCCGGCCAGCGCGGAACCGGCGCGCTCATAGATCGAGTTGGATTGGCGCGCGTCGCGCATGTACCGGTGGAACGTTCTCAGACCCTGGCGCCCGATTCCGGCGCGGAACGCGTCGCGGCTTGGACCATCAAGATGGCGCCCGGCGCCGAAGCTGCTCGCGGAGACGCGGGCGAGTAACCCGCTAAGAGCATCGAACTCCCGCATCGGCGCGCTGCCCATCAGGGCGAGCATTCCGCGAAATATCGCGCCCGACGGCTTCCACGCGAAGGTGTTAACCCCCACCAGACCGCGAACCCGCCGCGGCGTTCGGGACGCGCCGGCGATACCAGCCGGCCCTCCGAGGTCGTGAACCACGAGGGTCAGATCGTGGAGGTCCAAGGCTTCGATAATGGCGGTCACCGCGCGTGAAGCCCGCTCCAGACTAATCTCGGAGGCCGGCAGGCGATCGTTTTGCCCGGTTCCGGGGGCGTCGAAAGCGACGCACCGGAAGTCGTTGAGCAGACGCGTCATGACGTCGCGCCATATAAAGGACCACATACCGGTATGCACGAACAGGAGCGCCGGGCCTTCGCCGACATCGGTTGCCGCTACGCCCGCGCCGTCCACCTCCAGCCGCAGGCTTCCAAACGGCCATACTCGCTCCGGCAACCAGGAAGGACGAAGCAGCGGTTGCATCGCGGCGGAGACGCCGCCGCCCGAAGAGTCCATCTCAAGTGCCGATTTCATTTGCGGTCCTCCTCCTGGCGCCTGATTGGGGCGAAGAAGTTGATCAGATTGCCCTCCGGATCTCGAAACAGCATCGACCGGTTACCCCACGGCTGGTTGGTCGGCTCCAGCACAAACTCCCTAACCAGCGGCGCGAGCCGGGCGCGCTCGCGGTCCACATCGTCAACCTGGAAATCGAGGATGACCGAGCGGTTGGATCGCGGCGCGGTCGAGCCGGCGCCCTACAAATCCATCGTCTGCTGACTGGAAACCGCCAGCGTCGCTCCCGCGGCGGGGAACTCGACGTAAGCGTCGGTGAAGAAATTCGGAGCGATCCCGGTGATCTCACGGTAGAACCGCGCCGTCGCAGCCACGTCGTTAGTAACAATTCTGATGAACGCGAGCTTCATTGGTTTCCTCCTCACTGGTTGGGCGTCGTTCATTGATCGGCCTCGTGCCGTGACCGCCGGGTGGCGCTCAGGCCGCCTGTACGCGGAATTTGCTTGTTTCAGTGGCCATTTGGCCTGGAGCACCCCGGAAGAGTGGCCGGAAGGCCGCGCGGTATTGCCAGGCCGTGTAGATCTCGAGCGCGCTGACCACGATCGCTGGTGGCATCGCGGCTGGCGCCAGAAAGAGATGGAAGGCGACGATGTTGACGATTACCGGTGCCAGCAGCACCAGCGCCAGGGGCACCATCAAGCCCGAGAGCAACAGGATCCCTCCGGCAATTTCGGTACTCCAGAGCAGCGGCAGCATATAGCCGGTACCGGCGAGCGCGCCCATGAAAGCCGCGGCACCGGCAGTTCGGGTTCGGGCGCCAGATGCAGAACGGCCGCCAGCGGACCCGCGACGAAGATCAGGCCCAGAGCGCTGCGCAGAACAATTGTCAGTCGGCTCGTTTTCATGATTCGTGTCCTTCAATGGATCCCGTCTTCACAAGAATCATCCCTGGACCAGCTATTCACAAGATTCGTTTTCAGCAAAACTTTGTTGCTGGAGACGCAACAATGGATCTTAACGGCATAAGCCTTTTTCTGCGGGTCGTGGAAACGGGCAGCTTCACTAAAGCTGCCGACGAGCTGGACATGACGACCTCGGGCGTGAGCCGCGCGCTGGATCTCGCGGTGCGCGTCGGCCGTCTGAGCGATTCCTCGCTGATCGCGCGCCGGGTTGGAAGCCTGGTAACTGGCCTCTTCGCCAGCCGGGAATACGTTGCGCGCAATGGCCAGCCACGCAGGCCGGCCGATTTGACCAGGCACAATTGCGTGCTCTTCAGGGGTCAGGGCGGAAAGGCCACCTGGCTGCTGCGCGACGGCAAGCGCGAATACCCGGTCGAGGTGACGGGTTCGCTGGAAGTCGACGACATTCCGTCAATCCACCAGGCCGTTACCGCGAATATCGGGATCGGGATCGTCTCTTTTTTTTCGAGCTCCCGGATTGAAGGGCTGGTTCGCATTCTGCCCCGGTACATATCCGGCGAACTGCCGATCAGCCTGGTGTCGCCAAGCAAGCGGCTGGAGCCGGCCCGCCTCGTCCTGTTTCGCGATTTTCTGGCCGCCAAGCTTTCCGCTCTGCCCTGGCGCGGATGATCTTCAAAGAATTCTGGTGTTCATCGCGGGATAAAAATGGCAGCGCTCGACCGCGGTGTTTGAGTATCATGGAGTGAGGAGATCGCCGCCGCCGGCGAGAGGGGTTCGCGTTTAAGGCGCGGCTCTTTGCGTTGAACAAAACCAATGGCAATTGCGAAATCCAACCCAAAGGCGAAACCAGGCGGCGGCCCGCCGGCGCGGCGGCGTAAGCGGGATTCTTCCGCCTCGAACTCCAAATCTGTCTACTCTAAAAAAATGCCGGAGTTTATCGCTCCGCAGTTATGCCGGCTGGCCAACCGTCCGCCCTCGGGCGAACCGTGGATTCACGAAGTCAAGTTCGACGGCTACCGCATCCAACTGCGCGTAGAAGATGGCCATGCGACACTGAAAACGCGCAAGGGGCTGGATTGGACGGACAAGTTCGGCGCTATCGCCGCCGCCGCGATCCATCTCCCTGATTTAATCATCGACGGGGAAATTGTCGCGCTCGACCAAAATGGCGCGCCGGATTTTGCCGCGCTGCAAGCGGCATTGGCGGAAGGCAAGACCGGTGACCTGATCTTCTTCGCCTTTGACCTGCTGTTCGCCGACGGCGAGGACCTGCGCGGCTTGCCGCTGCGCGAGCGCAAAAAGCGCCTCAAAAAAATCCTCGGAGATGGCGACGACGATTCCCCGATCCGCTACGTACCGCACTTCGAAACCGGGGGCGACGCGGTCTTGGAGTCGGCCTGCCGCATGTCGCTGGAGGGCATCGTTTCCAAGCGCGCCGACGCGCCCTATCAATCGGGCCGCACCGATGCCTGGGTCAAGACCAAGTGCCGCGGCGGCCATGAAGTGGTAATCGGCGGCTGGATCGAAAAGGACGGCCGCTTTCAGTCGCTGCTGGTGGGCGCATATAGCGGCAAGCGGCTGGTCTATTTGGGCCGCGTCGGCACCGGCTTTGGAAAAGCCACGCTCGATCGGATCATGCCGCGTTTGAAAGCGGCCGCTTCCGAGACCAGTCCGTTCGAAGGTGAGAATGCACCGCGCGCGGCGTCAAACATTCACTGGCTCAAGCCTGATTTGGTGGCTGAAATCGAGTTCGCTGGCTGGACCGCCGCCGGTCTCGTGCGTCAGGCCTCGTTCAAGGGCTTGCGCGAGGATAAACCGGCGCGCGAGGTGCAAGCCGAGCGGCCAGCGCCGGCGCGCGATACGCAACTGGCCGAGCCGGAGCCCAAAAGCGCGAAAACGACCGCATCAAGCGCGCCCGCCGCGGCCGCCGATGCGGTCGTGATGGGAGTGCCGATTTCCAAACCGGGCAAGGCGCTGTGGCCCGATCCGGGCGATGGCAAGCCGATCACGAAGTTGGAATTGGCGCGCTACTACGAAGCGGTTGGCCCGTGGATGATACAACATCTGAAGGGGCGCCCGTGCTCGATCATTCGGGCTCCTGATGGTATCAACGGCCAGCGGTTCTTCCAGCGTCACGGCAAACCCGGAACCTCCAGCCTGCTGGAACTGGTGAGCGTTGGGGGAGACAGCCAGCCTTATCTGCAGATCGATCGCGTGGAAGGGCTGGCGGCGATGGCCCAGGTCGCCGCCGTGGAACTGCACCCGTGGAACTGCCATCCGGGAGATCCTGAGATTCCCGGGCGTCTGGTCTTTGATCTGGATCCCGCTCCTGATGTCGAGTTCAGCGCGGTCGTAAAAGCCGCGCAGGAAATACGCGAGCGGCTGGAGCATCTGGGTCTGGTCAGCTTCTGCAAAACGACGGGCGGCAAAGGCCTGCACGTGGTGACGCCGCTGGCCTCGCGCCGGCAAGGCCAGTTGACCTGGCCGCAAGCCAAAGGCTTCGCCCACGAGGTCTGCCTGCGGATGGCGGCGGACAGTCCCGATCGCTACCTGGTCAAAATGACCAGGAAAGAGCGCACGGGACGCATTTATCTGGACTACCTGCGCAACGACCGCACAGCGACGGCGGTCGCGCCACTTTCACCGCGGATGCGCCCGCAGGCAACCGTGTCGATGCCGCTGGTGTGGACGCAGGTGCGGGCGGATCTCGACCCGCTCCGCTTTACTATCCGCACCGCCCCCGCGCTGATCGCGGACAGCGTGGCATGGCAGGATTACTGTGATGGCGAGCGTCCGCTGGACCCGGCGATCAAGCGGCTGGCCAAGCCCAAGGCGGCCTGACCCATAACCCGCGCGCCGCAGAACGCCAGCAGCGGCGGACTGCGGCGCGCGGTATCTTTGAGGGGCTCGCGAACTGGATTAATGGCCGCCGCCGGCGCCACCAGCGGCTCCGGCGCCTGCTCCGACTGCGCCACCGGTGGCTCCCATCGAACCGGTCGAACTCGTTCCTGGCCCGCCCAACGAAGATCCGTTTGACGCGCCGCTGTTATAGTTAGTTCCGCCGCCGCGCTGCCCGCTGGGGCACGCGCTTGCAGTAAGTGCGCTGACTGCTGCTACCAGGCATACTAGTTTGAATCGCCGACTGATGGTCACGTGGATACTCCTGAGGTTGACACTGGCGAGGTGGCCTGGCGCCACCGTCTTTCGATTATACCTCGCCCAAGAATCAGACCCTCAGTTTTTGTGGCGACGGTTTTCGCCAGTCCTCGACGTTGGATTCTTGGAAAGGAAAAATCAGAGCCGCGACCGTCAGGGAGCGGTCAGGCTGGCAAACCCGACACGGACCGCTCGCTCACGCGCGCGGCTCGGATAGTCAGGCATCGCTCTGAGGATGGAGTGAGACGGCGGATCCGCTTTTGAGAAGTTTCAAATATTTTTGCTAGCCTTGAAGCGAAATAAAAATCAGGCGCAACTCAGAAACGTCCGGTAGTCAATTGCGACGGTTTCCCGCACCCTCACCCGCGCGTCACGACTGTTGCGAAAAAAACCGCAACAGCCGCGCCGCTTGTCCTCTCACGCAACCTAAGCGGGCGAGGGAGTTGCGGGCAGCCGGCCAGGGTCAGAACCCACGAAGTTCGCTTTCGGCTCTAAGCCGGCTTCGCCACGACCTTCTGACCCTCTTTGAGGCCGGGCGGCGGCTCGACAATTATCAGGTCGCCGTCATTGAGACCGTCGCGCACCTCGACTCCATCTTCCAGTTCGCGGCCCCGCTTGATCGATACGCGCGCGGCGGCGCCATCCCGTATCGTCCAGACGTAGGAAGACTCGCCTTCGATCATGATCGCCTTCTTCGGCACCAGCAGCGTCGGTTTGCGGTCGGCGCGAGTGGCGTCGCCGGTTGAGAAGTTCACGCGGACGCTCATCTCGGGTTTGACAATAGTGAGGTCGGGATGATTGATGCTCACCTCGACCTTGACGGTGCCCTTCTGGCGATCGGCTTCCGGATAAATCTTGACCAGGTTCGCGTCGAAGGAGCGGTCGGGGTAAGCGTCAGGTATTACCCTGGCCGGCGCGCCCAGCGCCACTTTTGCGATATCGATCTCGTTGATATCGACTTCGGCGCGCATGTCTTCGGTATCGGCTAATTGGACAATGTCGGTGGCGCCGCCGCCGGCCTGGATATTTCCGCCATAATTGATGGTGTCGCCCTGCTCGCGGTACTTCTGGAGCACGATTCCGTTGATTGGCGAGGTGATGTAGCATTGGCTGACGTTGAACCTGGCGAAATCGATTGCGGCCTCGGTGCGCGCCAGGTCCGCACGCGCAACGGCCAGCGCGTTCTCCGCCACGTCGAGCTGATCGCGCGAGGCGACCCCGCTGCGGTAAAGCGCCCTCATCCGTATCGCCTGTGTCCGCTTGAGCGCGACGTTAGCCACCGCCAGTTCGTGATCGGCGTTCGCCTGATGGAGCTGGGCCCGATAATCGCGGTCGTCGATGCGCGCCAACAGTTGGCCCTTGGCGACATGCTGGCCCTCCTCGATGGGCTCCTCCATGATCTGGCCCAGGATCTTGGTGCCGATCGTGATGTACTTGTGCCGCGTCACCACGTAACCCGATCCGGTCAGGATCACGCCCGGCGCTCCCGCTTGCCGCATCGTAGCATAGGAGGTCTGCACCTCGGTGGGCCGGCCCAGGGTGCGCAGGTAAAGCTCGTAGGCGCCGGCGCCGATAGCGGCCAGAATCAGTAGCGCCGCAACCAGGGGCAGCAGGCGCGATCGGCGCTCCGAGGGCGCGCCGCGCTTGATACGCAGGGCTTCGAGCTCGCGGACCCGGGGTGGATTGGGCGCATCGGGCGCCATCGCGTCAGCTCCTTCTAAGGGCGTCAACCACGCTCATTCGCATGGCCTGGCGCGCCGGCAAAAAGCCGCCCGCCGCGCCCATGACGGCGGCGAAAATCAGCGCTTGTATAACGATCGCGACCGTCACCCGAAACTGAAAGGAGAGGGTGGAAAACGTGATATAGTTGCCAAACGCCGTGGAAAGTCCGTTTACCGGCATCGCCAGCACTACGCCGATAGCGCCGGCCGCCACCGCCAGCATCAGCGACTCCAGCAGAAAGCATCCCATGACGGCGGCGGGACTGAAACCGAGCGCCCGCAGCGTGCCGATTTCCTGGGTGCGCGCGGACACCGCCGCGTACATCGTATTCATCGCGGCGAAAACCGCGCCGATCGCCATGATCACCGCCACCAGCATTCCCAGCTTGCGCAACTGGGAGGCCACCACCGACTGGTCGCGGTAGTAGTCGGGTTCGGTCTCGCCCTGCAAATTGATCCGTGGGTCGTCGGCCAGCCGCTTGATCAGGGCCGGCGCGTCGGCCCCCGGCGCCATCTTGAGCACCACGCTGGAGTAATACGCGCCGCGCTGGCTATCGTCCTGCACCTTGTGTATCCCGGCCCAGACCTCGGATTCGAACGAGCTGCCGCCGGCGTCGAAAATTCCCACCACCTTCCAGGTCCCGCGACCCAGCCGCATATTCGATCCGATAGTGCAGTTGGCGTAGCGCTTGAGCAGCGCCGCTCCAACGATCACCTCGTTCAAAGCCGGATCGAACATGCGGCCCTGCGTGATGCGCATCTGGTCGTGGACCTTCAGGGCCACCGGCGTCACGCCGCGCAGCACGATATTTTCGCGCCCTCCACCGAGCTTCTGCATCAGCACCTGGACTGGCAGTTCGGCCGAGACCAGCGGCTGCCCCGCCTGGTCACGCTTGATCTGAGGCAGAAACTTGAGCGCGTCGAACTGATCCAGGCTGAAGGCGGATCCGGTTTCGGTGGTGGAGCCCTTGCGCAGCACGATCATGTTGTCGGGTGAGCCGCTGTCCTCGATCGCTCCATCAAGTCCCGCCACCATCGCCATCACGATCACGAACACGGCCACCACCAGCGCGATTCCGCCTCCGGTCATGAGCGTGGAAACGCGGCGCACCAGCAGGCTGCGCACGTTGTATTTGAACGGGATCGCCACCTCATGCCACCGCGCGCAGGGCGTCCACGATATTTTGCCGCGCCGCCGCGCGCGCCGGCACCAGCGCGCTGAGCAAACCGATCAGTACGGCAACGGCCAGGGTTTCCGCGAGCACCACCGGCGGCATCCGAATCGCCGACAAGGGTCCGGCCGCCGGTGAGCCGGCCGAGTAAACCTTGAGCAACAGGTACGCGCTACCGCATCCCAACAATCCTCCCAGCAGGCCGATGATCAACGATTCGGCGAGCAGCAGGCTCAGGATCAGGCGGGAACTGAAACCCAGCGAGCGCATCACGGCAATCTCGGCGCGCCGTTCGCGTATCGACATCGCCGCGGTGTTGGCGGCCACCAGCGCGATACTGATCACCACGATCAGGCCCAGCACCTCGGCCAGCGTGAAGAAGGCGCGGTAGTTCTCCATAAAGCCGTTCATGAACGCCGCTTCGGACTCGCTTTGAGTCTCGGCGGTGGAGTTGGCGAACTCCTCGTCCAAGGAGGCAATCAGCGCCGGTACGGCGGCGGCGCTGTCCGCCCGCACCCAGTAAATCGACACGAACCCGGGCCGGCCGATCGCTTCTTCGAGGTAGTCGCGGCGGAAGATGAGGAAATTTGGCGGCGCCTTGCCGCCCGTGGTGCCGACGATCTTCAGGGTGACGTTAATAGGATAAATCGTTCCGCGCAGCATGATTTGCTGCCCGACGTGAAGCCCGAATTGTTTCATGGTGCCCGGACCCACCAGCGCGGCGGTCCGAATCTTGCGGAAATCAGCGAAGGATTGACGGGAAATGTCCCAATCCGTCCACAGTGCCTCGGCCGCTTCCGGATCCACCGCCAGATTTGGAAAGGCGTCGGACACTTCGTGATAGATCCCGCCGAACCAGCTCTCACCCAGCACCGCCGCTACGTGCGGCGTCGCCGCGATACGGGTCTTGTAGGACTCGGGCAGAGCGTAGGTCAGGCCGGCCTTGTTATGGACCGCGATTCGCACCGAGGAGGCGCTCTCAGCCAGCAGTTCGTTGGCCACGGTTGGCAGGCTCACCAGCGCCGAGAAGATAAACAGCGACACCGCGATCGAGATGATCGTAAGAATCGTGCGCCGCCGGCTGCGCATCAGGTTTTTCAGCACCAGCATTGCGTATCTCATGGATTATGCTCCACGCGCCGCCTCCGTTGCCGGGGCCTGCGCAGGCGCTCCCTTGCCCGTTTCCACCCCGGCCAGGACACCCTTGTCTATATGATAGACGGTTTCCACAAAGCGCTCCGCGCGTTGGTCGTGAGTGACCATCACGATGGTCTTGTGGAACTCGCGGTTGAGGTCGCGCAGCAGGTTCAGAATCTCCTCGGCCGATTTGGCGTCGAGGTCCCCGGTCGGCTCGTCGGCGACGATAATCGTGGGGTCGGTGACGATGGCGCGCGCGATCGCCACGCGCTGCTCCTGCCCGCCTGAAAGCTGGCGCGGATAATGATGCATCCGGTCGGCCAATCCAACTTCGCTCAGCGCCGCCTCGACGTGCTCGCGGCGCTCGACCTTTTTCAGATCGGTTAGCAGCAGCGGCAGCTCCACGTTCTCAAACGCGGTCAGCACCGGAATCAGGTTGTAGAATTGGAAGACCAGACCGATGTGACGCGAGCGCCATCTGGCCAGCTCGCGTTCGCTCATGCGGGTGACTTCCTCGCCGCCCACCGCCACCCGCCCGGAGGTGGCGTGGTCGATGCCCGCGATCAGGTTGAGCATGGTGGTCTTGCCCGACCCAGAAGGCCCCATGATTGCGACGAACTTTCCGGCCGCAACGCGCATCGTAACGTTGTCGAGCGCGCGCACCTCGAATTCGTCACGCCGATAGATCCGTGACACGTTGTCCAGCTCGATCGCAGTTTCTTCACCCATTGAAACACCCCAAATTGGTTCTACACCACTGTCGCGGGCAGGGCGAGACGCAGTTGCCGGCGCCACCTGGTGCGTCCCTGGAGGCGGCGCGTCCTCCCGATGAGCCTCGACCGGCGCGATGCCCGCCAGGCAAGGTTAAAGTCTCGCCCAGAGCACCGCTTCATCAGAGATTTATGCGGGATGTTGCCGCCATCAAGCAAAGGCGGCCAGGCAACAGCAGTTTATGTGGTAACCAAAGTCTGTTGGCTGGCACCAAGGTAATGAGCCCCGAGGGACTCGCGTAGTAGCTGACGACCGAACGTGAGCGTTAGCTTGTGCTCACCGCGCCGCGCGCAACCCTGCGATCAGAATTTGACGGGCATTGGTGCTCCGGTACGGGTTGCGCGCTCCAGCACCGAAAGACGCTGCTCGAAATCAGCCTGCATCACTCGCAGTTCGCGTTGTTGGCGCGCCTCCAACTCGCCGATCTTTCGCTCAGTCGAGATATTTGCCTGAGCCACCTGTGTCTTTAGTGCTCCGACCTGCGCATCGAGCTTTCTGATTTGGTCGGCCCGTCGCTGGTTCGTGGCGGTCTGATTCCGCAATTGGCTGTTTTGCTTCTGCAACTCGTTGAGCAGCATCGCGCTAAGCATCGAATAGCGTACCGTTTCGGACTTGCCCTTGGATCCGTAAACGACCAGCTCCGGGTAAACCTTCGCCACTTCCTCCGCCACCAGCCCATACTGGAGTGTGCCGGTCGGGTCGCTGTTATAGCGAAAGGTAACTGGACGCAACTCCATTAGCTTGATGCTCGCGCCGCCCATATTACGGATGTCGTGCTTGTAGCGCGCCGAGGACATAACAATGCCGAGGCGGCCGCTGCTGTTCACGACCACGTCAGTACCGCCCGTTATCCCAACCCCGGCTATCCCCGCAATATAGGTGGCCGTCTGCGTTAACTGACTGCCGATGCGGATTGTGTTGGACTCGGCCGCCAGCCCCGCGTTGCCGATGTCGACATTATTCTTGCCTCCGGTGAGATTCTTGCCTGCCTGGAAGCCCAGACCGATATTATTGCTCCCGGTATTGGCCAGCAACGCATCCATACCGACCGCGGTGTTTCCGGAACCGGTGCTTTCAAACAGGGCGCCAAATCCGGTTGCGGTACTGTAGCTTCCAGTGTTGTTCCAGTAGAGAGCTTCGACCCCATCCGCCGTATTGTAGTTGCCGGAGATATTGAACTGGAGTGCTGACGCTCCGGTGGCAGCATTATTGCTTCCCGTGCTGTTTTTGTTTAGCGCGTATTCTCCGCAGGCAGTATTCGCGCTGCCGGTGGTGTTGCCATATAGGGCACTGAAACCGTCGGCTGTATTACCTGCACCCTCATTTTCATACAAGGCATTCGCCCCGGTCGCAGTGTTGTAAGAGCCGGTAAAACCCTCGCGGAGAGCGTTCATTCCAGTTGCGGTATTCTGGCTGCCGTCTGCGTTATTAGTCAGGGCTAACGCACCGGTAGCGGTATTACCGCTCGCCTGATTGTCCTGGAGGTTCTCGAGGGCAGCAAGACCGGTGGCCGTGTTGTCGGAACCACTCGTGTTGGAGTAGAGGGCCAGCGAACCGGCGGCGGTGTTGCCGTCTCCGACACTGTTGTTGTCCAGGGCCAAATCACCGGCGGCGGTATTACTAGCTCCTGTAGTATTGAAGGACAGCGCAAAAGATCCGGTAGCTGTATTTTCCCGGCCTGTGGTGTTGTTGTAGAGCGCGTTCTGACCAAAAGCGGTGTTACTGCTTACGTTAGCGTTGTTGCCATTGAAGCTCTTGCCAAGCGCAAGAGTGCCGCCGGCGGTATTGAACTGGTCATCGCTTATCGTCGGATTGACACCACCTCCTCATGAAGAACCAGCCCCGAGAACCAGCGCAAGACCTGCCATAGCTGCAAAGCTGTAAAATCTGTTCAAAACAAGACTCCTCGCGCCGCAGTGCAACAATTTGTTTGACACTGTTGGATCTCCAAATCGGCTGTAAACCGATCAGGCTTAAATCTTCAGTTTTAAATCCCAATGTAAACTGGCACAGGCACCAGATTGTTTGCAAACGCAAAGTTTGAGGCCCATTTTTGAGCATTGGCCTTTTCACAGCGCTTCCAAAATGGGTTCTCGCTTACCTTGACATGAAGCACCGAAAACTGGCCTTTTCCGGGCAGACTTCCCAGACGTCCATCCTTCGCAAGTGGATCTTCGGTCCTGAAAGTCAAGTTTCCGCACGTCCGGTAGGTCACCGAGGGGCTTTTGGTTCGCCCTCAAAACCGGTTTCATAGGACATAGAGGCATTTGAGCGCTCTGCCACCAACTGCCTCCGACGTGCTCCCATAGGTACGTTGCGATCGCCTGGTTGGTCGCTGGTGACGGATGTCGATCAGCCTGAGTGAGCGATTGCGTCTTCAGGTCACCGTCCGGGAATATGGAGGATAGCGCGATTACGTCAAATTGATTCGCCCTCAAGGTCTTCAGCATCGTCTTCGCCAGCTCATTTTGATCCCACAAGACGATTATGAGACGAGTCCCGTTCTGCTCCAGCAGAGATCGCGTTTTCTTCAGTACCGCCAGGAATAATGGAATATCGGAGGGCCGGGAGAGATTCGCGAAATAGTTTTCGATGAACTTCCCGGTCCAGCTTTTGTCGAGCCAGCGGCGGGAGGTCTCGTAGTAAGTACTATGAAACGGTCCGGCGTAACATGCTTCCTCGCTTCGGCATAATTCGTACTTTGGCCCACTTTCCCATGGTGCCCTCCCGGCTACGCGCCGCAGATGATCCGGGATTGCCTCATAAATCGCCAGATCGGGCGCGCCCGCCACCCGGCGAATGAAGCCGGTCTCAACCTCCCTAAGCATCTGATGTGGTCCCCAGCCTTCGCCCGCGAAATTGAAGCCTTCAAAGGTGCCTCTTGCCTCCCGCAGGAAGTAATAGGGGACGGTCTGATCGTCCTCGACCCCATGACCAAACATGAACGAACAACCGAAGAAAGCTACCTCATAAGGCCGCCCTTGTACCGCGTTAGGAATTTCTCTAAGTCCGTTGGCATCGATTCTGTAGGTCACGTCGCCGATCATCCGGCCATTGAGGAATTGTTTAAATTCAATCGCCATATTTGGCACTGGAAAATCACCAAAGCCCATCGTATCCCGGCGCCAAGCCTGCTGCGTAGTCCTGGTAATAATGACTTGCGACTTCGTAGTGTAGTACACATATGTCTCAACTACCGCCAGACAGAACAATGCTGAACCACACAATAGTGCGGCTTTGCGCAAGAACTCACGACGAGATAGCACCGCGATGATGATTGCCCACGCACCCGCTACCAGAAAGTATATTACAAAGGGAGCATCCATCCCCGCGGAGTGTTCTAGAAATAGAACGCTCGTTGCCACTAGAAGCGCCAGAGCGGTGAGTCGGGTTTCCAGCAGCCGGAAGATTTTCCTGCTCATACGCTGACGTTAATCAATGGAACGTGGCTTAATGCCCGAGGCGATGCGCGCGGCGACCCTGGAAACAATCGCTGACGCCATGAAGTAAGCCTTATCGGCGGTTGTCGGAGGCGGCATCAAAGACGGCTTCCCATAAAGCCTGGTGCGGATGCGGGACGCGTTAAAGTCGCCGCACCAGGCCAGTCCGTCCGACCATACCGGATCCATCCCAACTCTCGATCGCGCAATCGCGGTGGCCAGCGCGGTCCGGAACCGCCTTTCGCCGAAATGGGTTCCGATAGCGGCACATTCCGACAGGCGAAGGTAATCGCATCCCGGCATGCCCACGCGCCCTGCCATGCGCCGGAGTCCAGCCTGTTGCTGGGCGAAAGAGAATTTGTAAAGACTGGCAGTCTCCAGTTTCTTTCGCGGAATCGCCGTCTCAAGCCGAAACACCACCGACCAATCGCGACCCGCTTCGATGATGGTGAAGTGATCCGACAGGAAGTCCATCACCACCGGAAGATAGAACGCAGTTGGGTGATAAAAATCCTGGTGAATGACGATCGATTTCCCGGGGGTCAGATGCGTGAAAAATTCGGTTAGAACTTTGCCGCTCAGTGCCAGCGTCTTAGCCACGTCGACAAACAGTATCTCGATAGGCGCATCCGGGGCCCAACTTTGTTCGAGCAAGTCGCCCACATGAACTTCTATTAGATCGGCAAACTCCGCCGTGGCGCGCCGGAAGATCGCGGCGAAAGACTGCCCCATCTCGAGAGCCTCCCCGAATTGCGCGCGAATGAAGTCCACCAGGTATGGCTCATCGGCAATGAAGCGGTCATAGGAATGGACGCGGTGTCCCGTGGCTCTCGGATTGTCCCTCAGGCCCGCGGCGAGGCAACAGGTGGAGGCCCCGCAAAAGGCTCCGAGCTCAACCACAGCGCCTTCGCCGGTGTAGATATGGCGAGCCAGTTGATAGAGCAACTTACGCTCTTCCAGACCCAACAGGCCCAAGGCATAACTCCCGGCCTGCGCGTTCGGCGCGAGCCAGGGCTTGGCGTTTATGATGTCCGAGCTTGCCACTTAACGAATTCCGCCAAGTTGCCGTTCGCAATCACAGCTACTCCAGGGTCGAGGCAAACGCTGAGAACTCGGAGTTCCTGAGCCGGCTGACCAAAGCGTCATAGTTCGAGAGCAGTCTGGAATATGGAATATTGATAGCCTTCTGAAGGCGTCTATCATACCGAAACGTGAAATGAGTTCCCAGCGCCGCCACGATGTTCCGTAAAGGCCCCGGACCTTCGGGGATTTCTTCCAAAGCGCCGGCTCTCCTGATGTCGTCGACCAGTCCTTCGTAGCGGCAATCGACGATCTTGCAGCCATACGCGGCGTTGAGGAAGGCGGCGTGATCGCGGAGGATTGCCCGCGCAGACACCAGGCACTCCTCAACGTCGAGGTGGTAGGCGCGATCGATTATGGCGCCATCATAGTTGTGCCAGACCTTTCGCTCAGAAGCGATCAGCGCCGATATCGCGCAGTGTATTACATTTCTTGTCGTATGAATCAGCGTAGCGCCGCGCGATCGCAGGTAGCATAGAAGAAATGGAAGCGACGTGGAATCCCAATTGGTTGGCGGGATACGCGCCAGCTGATTATATTTGATGTCGACACCAAAAGCGTGGCTGCGGCTCTTCTTATTGCCTTCCCAATGATTGCGGATGCGATACCGCACAAATTCGAAGTATCGATCGAGCAGTGATTCGGCCTCGTTTAAGCTGGGGGGAGGAACGCTGCGGGCCGGCAAGGTGCGGCAAAAGTTATCCCAGTGGGCGGGTGCTGGGCTCGGCGACAGCACTTCACCGAGCATCGCGATTTGCTCATTGGCATTGAGAATCTCGCGCAATATATTGGTCCCGGTCCGTTGAGCGCCGATTACCACAAACAGATGAGTGCCATCGTCTGGTAAAGGGGCATTACTGTTATCCAAGATACTCACCGTGAGCCGCCGCCGAATTGCTATACACCGTGCAGTCGCTTTGTCCGACGTTGCGGTTTCGTCAGTAGCTCGCCTGATCGCTCGCGGCTGAGCGGATCGAAAGCGGTCACGCGGAACCGGCGTTGGCGACTATTCTCGCAACGGCCCTGCGACTGGCTTCCCAAGCCGACCAAAATCGCGGCGAATCGGTCTCCACCCGGTCGGTCGCCAGCGCACGGAGCCACAGGTATGCCTCGCGGGTCAGAGGAGGCAGATTTAGATCCGTCTCAAAGTCCGACGCGTTGAAGTAGCTGTGACGCAAGCCCGGATCGAGAAAGTCGCCGGCGAACTGCTCGATCCCGGCGCTGGTGGTATCATTCACAGGAATTTCCAGACTGCGTGCGATACGTTCAAGCTGGCGCCGGGGGTCCTCCAGGACCAGGTCATAATCGGTAACAATGAACGGCCGATGGGCGATCTTGCTTAAATTCGGGACCACGTAAACCAGCCACAGCAGGTGCGCCGTTACCACGTCCATACCGTGGCGTTTTATCAGCGAGGCCGCCACGCTGCGCGGGTTTCTGATCACCAACAAATAGCATTCGTCAACTTCGAGCCGGTGGAGCACCGAGTGCCAGAAAGGCAGCAGCCGAATGGTGCGTGGATCTTTGAACCCCCACAGCGGATGGCTTATGAATTGCGATCTGAGGTATTCGACCGCCTCGGCGCGCAGGGCCTCCACCCCAGGTTCATCCCATCGGGCATCGTCAATCAGCGCGACGTCTTCCCACCTGAGCCCGAATACGGCTAGAAGACGTTCGTTGATCTCGAAGATGTTCCTATCCTCCCAATAACCGGTCGGGTTATCGGGCCTGGGGCTTAGAAAGTCGTTCCCCAGGTAAACGCCCAGCATCTGCAGACCGCGCGCAAGCGCACTGGTTCCGCTGCGATGCATTCCGAGCACCAGTACGGCGCGTGAGGATGGCATATCAAACCAATCGGCCGGCTTCGTTCTTCCAGCGGAAAAGATCTCAGCCGCTTACCTGTTACACCATGCGTCTTAGCCGGTCACCGCGGGGCCCTGTTCGCCGCGCGAAAGCGGCGTACCGGTATTAGCATCCCGCTCGAATTTCAGCCCCTGACCAAATTGTACCACCCGCAACAGCGCTTGCTCCGCGGCGGGCGCCACCTTGCGCCCGGGCATGGTGTAGGGCCGTGCGCTCCGAACCGCATTGACGAGCGAGTGCACCATGCTCTCCCGGTCCTGGTCTTCACGGTGCCAAAGGAACACTTCCGGCATCGTCTCGATCCGCAGGCCTGTCAGGGCCGCTTTGGAAAAAAACTCCCAGTCGTCAAGGGTCGATACCGCCTCGTCACTGAATCCTCCGACGGTCTCGAAGGCGTCGCGCCGCACCAGCGCGTTGGTGCTTCCGAAGCAGTTGACGAAAGCACCGGTAGCGGCATCACCGCCGAGAAACGGACGGCGGGAGTGCTCAAGGCGATTTTGCGACGATCCGTTGGAGGACCCGAGAAAAAAGCTGATTGCCGAAGTCAGGATGTCGGCGTCCACGCGTTGCGCAACCTGTACGAAGACGGAGATCGCGTTGGGCGCCAGCAACAACGTGTGATCGTCGACGAAGAACAGGTATTCGCCTTTGGCCTCGCGTACCGCGGCATTTCTGCCCGCGCCCATCTCGGCACTACGCCGGCAAATTCGGCGCAGTTCGTGAACTCCAAACTTCTCAGCATCGCTCGACGAATTTGACCGCCCTTCGCTTCCGCACTCAGCCACTATGACCTCCAGATGCGGATAGTCCTGCTGCTTGAGCGAGGCCAGCGTTTGGTCAGCGCCCTTCTCTCCGACGTTGTACGCAAAACACACGCTCACCAGCGGGAAGATAGACTCTCTACTCGCCGGCCGATCCGGACGAACGGACGGGCTGGTTTTGTTTCCATTCTGGAAACCGGTGTGCCAGTCCACCCAGGTACGTTCAGTGTCGGCGAAGGAGGCCGACGGGCGTGCCGAAGAGGCGCCCTGTTCAAGCGCGCCCCGGATACGTTGCGCCAAAACGTCAGGCCGCGGCTCGAAGCAAACGTTCTCTCGATCGGCGGAATCGATAATTTCCGGAATCCCACCGACATTGCTGGCCAGCAGTGGCACACCCGCTCCAACGCACTCCAGCACCGTGTTCGGATAATTGTCGGAAAGCGACGAGATCACCGCCAACCGCCCGGCGCCTCGAAGGTACTCGATTGCCGCGCCCTGATATTTATTGGAGACAATGTGCCACGGAACGGACCATGCCTTGGATCGGTCGCTGATGTAACCGATGCTCGAACGGATAAAGCTGGGTTTCTTTGCCAAGAAAGGTGACCTCAAACTTGCGATTCGCGCGGTCGGCGCAGAGCTCATCCAGCGCATCGCAAAAAAGCTTGAGACCCTTTCTGATCTCCAATCGTCCGAAGAATACTATTTCACGAATCTCATTTCGCCCCGGGCGCGGCGCGGGTTTTTCCGACAGCAGACCCTGGGGAAGAACGTAGGGCGCAACGTAAGTCCGTTGCGGAAGTTCCCAGCCATTTTGTTGCATCCAGCCAAGGAGGTACTGACTCGGGCTCGTGACGACATCCGCGGCCGAGACGCTCACGCGTTCCATGAAATCAATCTCGAGCTCTCCGAGATTGCGTATATAGTCCTGGCTGCCCTCCTTCACCCAAAATGTCGGGCCGTGCGCACTAATCACAAAGGTCGTATCACCGAAAGCGAGTCCCTGACGCTTTGCCAGCAGGCTATAAAATCCCAGTCCCTGGCATTCGGGAAAGTGAATGATATCGAACTCGTGCTGATGCTCCCTTAACCAGACGTACGTGTGATACGACACGCTGGAGGCCCAGGCCGCGTGAATTCGCGGTTCGTGCGCCATCGGCAGCGGTATCAAGTTGATACCCTTTTCTGTCCGATAGTAGTCAACCCAATCAATCATGTTTCCGTCAGTGGGATGGCATCCGAGAAGGAAAAGGATAGTCACATCGTAGCCGACCCGCTTCAAAGCGTCGGCCAGGCTGGTGTACGCGGTACCAATGCCGGCGTTACGGGACGGCCCCTCGATCTCCCACGTGGCGATGCAGACGCGTGGAAGCCGGGAACCCCGGGCGACGTCAACCTTGGGCAATGACGGAAACGTAGCGGTCACGCTCATACTCTCCTTTACTGGGTCTGGCGGCGATTCAGATAGCTGCCATCATCCATGCCGGGCCGCAGAATACGAATTTTCGTCGAATGTTGCAAGAGCATTACCGACGAGTGTCAAAATAGGGCAGTTTTAGATTATTTCTGGCAAAAGCCGTTCATGAATCGCAACGACCGGTAGTGCCCGGCCGCTTGAGGCTGGCGTCATCGAGACGCCGCCGGTGCTGCTTAGCCATTTCGCGCCCCGTAGAGCGATCAGCAGACCCATGGACCTGAAGCCCGCATCCCTGGTGCTGTTCCAGCCGCCGCCCCGGCAAATCGCGACCGGATGATTATGCGCAAGATGCTCCAAGTGCTCGGCGGGGAACTCGAAGATAACCAGGCGCTCCCAATTTGGCCACCCGCGATTGGGCCGCCGTGGGATTCCTGGCCTGGTACCCGGCCTCGAACAGGAAGCCTTTGCGGCCTCGCTGCCGATGCGGGGAAGGCGTCCGGGCAACTGGTCGAGCATCCTGTGAGAAGCGGCGACACCAGCAGGTCTTTTTTAGTCGTGCTGGAGCAGTTTGTGCCAGCATGCAGTTCTAGCATACTGTGTCGCGATGCTCGTTACCGTTGAGCGCTTGACGAAAACCTATGGTTCTTTCAAGGCAGTCGACGACGTCTCCTTCGTCGTCGAGGCCGGAGAGATTGCCGGCCTGGTTGGTCCCAATGGGGCCGGCAAGACGACGATCATTCATATGATGCTCGGCTTGATTTCGCCCAACGCGGGCATGGTGCGTCTGTTCGGGAAGAATCTGGATGCGGAGCGCGAACAGATACTCCAGAGATTGAATTTCACCTCGCCATACATGGCATTTCCGGTCCGGTTGACGGTGCTGGAGAACCTGACGGTCTTTGCCAGGATCTACAACGTTCGCGACCCGAGGAGGAAAATCATTGAACTGCTGGAACGATTCGGCATCGAGCGCCTGAAGAACAAGCCGATTTCGCGCCTGTCCTCGGGTGAGACCACGCGGGTCGGGTTGTGCAAGGCATTTCTCAACAATCCGGAACTGCTGTTGCTCGATGAGCCGACTGCTTACCTTGATCTGCAGGCGGCGATGCAGGTGAGAGAGGTGCTGCTGGATCTCCAGCGGAGCTGTGGAACGACGATTCTCTATACATCGCACAACATGCACGAGGTCCAGCGGATGTGCAACCGCATCATCTTTCTCAGCCATGGGAGTGTCATCGCAACTGGAACTCCGATCGAAGTAACCCGCACGATCCTGAAGGAGGAGCGCGACGCGCCCGCTCTGGACGAGGTATTCATTCGCATCGCGGAGCGCCACTCAGATGAAGCCATATCGAATTAGAGCCGTTGTCCTGCGGCATACCTACGAGGTGTGGCACAACGCGAATCACATCACCTACATGGTGTACTGGCCGGTGGTGAACATCGCGGTCTGGGGGTTCTTCACGCTTTATCTCCGCCACGGCGATCGCTTGCAGCCGGGAGTCATCAGTTGCCTGCTCGGGGCGGTCATCCTGTGGGGGCTGTTCAACGCTTTCCAACGCGACATGGCGGTAGGCTTTTTGGAGGAACTGTGGTCGCGAAACCTGGTCAGCCTGTTCGCTTCGCCGCTGAGCGTAACCGAATACGTGACCGGACTGATTATCGTAACCTTCGCCAAGGCGATGATCGGTTTGATCGTCGAGTCCCTGATCGCCTGGTTTTTCTATCACTACGATATCTTTCCGATGATGCCGACGTTGATTCCGTTCATACTGAACCTGGTCCTGTTCGCGCTCACGATGGGCATCGTAATCACTGGCTTGATCTTTCGCTACACCACGAAGTTCCAGGCCATGGCGTGGAGCTTCGCCGGCCTGCTGATGCCGCTGTCGTGCGTATTTTACCCGTTGAGCTCATTGCCGGGCTTTCTGCGTCCGATGGCGTCGATACTCCCGACTACTCACTCATTCGAAGGCATGCGCGAGGCGATCGAAAAAGGGGGATTTTCCACCTTGCATTTCAGATGGGGTCTCGAATTGAACTTGATTTACCTGGTCTTTGCCATCGTCTTCTTCCGATGGATGTTCGAAGCGGCGCGATCTCGCGGACTGCTGGTGAAGATGGAATAACAAATCCGCGGCGGCAGGCACCGATGCGGCGCGAAACCGGCTTTTCATATCGCTGCGGATGTTGCGGTTTGTGTTGCCGCGACAAGGTGATCACGCTTGCTCCGCATGACGTGATGCGGATAGCGGCGGCGGCCGGGATGGGCACCGGCGAGACTATCGGGCGCTACACATTGCGGCGCGGTTCGCTGCTGCGGTTCGGCCCGGATGGCGCATGCGCGGCCTTGCGCGAGGGACGATGCGGCATCCATTCGGGCCGGCCCTTGGCTTGCCGTCTCTACCCGCTGGGCTGGGAGCGAACCGTCGATGGTGAACGATTCATCAGGCTGGAGCCGGCGCGCGGTTCCATTGGGTCATACGGCGAAGATGGCACCGTGGGCAGCTTTCTCGATCAGCAGGGGGTGGAACCGTACCTGGCAGCCGTGCAGCGTTACGACGCCCTTCTCCCCGTGATGCGTGCGCGCATCCGCCGCTTGGCCGACTTCGAAAAGACCGAGCCGGGCGAGTTTCGCCGCGTCGCCACCCGCGAGGCGCTGGCGGAATCCGGCTATGATTACAATCCGCTTATCGAGGCCATGTTCGATTCGGATCCATGGTCCGGTTTCGCCGTGAACGGTAGCCGTTCGCCCAGGCGTCACGTTGCGGCGCTGCGCAGACTGATCCAGGCGCACACAGACGCGCTGGAGGTTGCCGCCGCCGCGGCGTTGCTGGCGGTAAGCGTCGGCTACACGCCGGCGGCGGTCTTCAACGACCTGTTATAAGACGGCTTGTCCTATTGGATGCAAGCGCCGTTGTTTGATACATCCTCGAAGCAGCAAAGACCGATTGGAGGAGTACCCGTGAGACGATCTCTGATGCTGGCAGCTGTTTCTCTCACCTTGGCAGCGATCTTCAGTGCGGCCGGCCTGGCCAAAGCGCAAACGCCTGATGTCACCGGTCTGTGGACCGGGACAACGCGGGTCACGCCGCCGTGCTCTTTCTCCAGCGGCAGGTGCAACGCGGTCAACAATGTCACCTTCACGCTGAGGCTTAAGGGCGACCGGATTAAAGGCAAGTTTACCTGCGCGTATGGCAACCTGATCTGCCGTAATGGCGGCGCGGATAACACTGGAAAGGTCGTTTCGGGCAGACAATCGGGCAATCAGCTCCGTCTTTCGGTCGTACTTCCTGCCGATGTGTCGAACTGCTACTACAACGGCATGTTCACATCGGCCAATTCGATCCGCGGTACCTACATGTGCTACCAGGGCGGAGAGCTGGTGGAAGAGGGAATGTGGGACCTCAAACGGGGGTCGGCCGGGTAACAAACCGGCGTCATTGCCGTGCGGCGCGCTCGCAGAGTCGCCAACGCGCTCGCGTTTCTCCGTCCGGCGCTCAGACAAGCCGCTGAGTTCAAGGGCAGAAAGCAATCCGGGTGCTTTTAGTTGACTCGTCGCATCGAGCTCAAGCGATAGCGCCGCCGTTGGCGCGAATCACTTCGCCATTGATGACCGTATTGGCGGCCGAGGCCACGAACACGATTACCGACGCCACCTCTTCGGAGGTCGGGACATGCCGTATCGGCGACACCTTGGCCGCCTGTTCGACCGCCTCGGGCATCGACCGGCGGACCGCCTCGGTCAGCGTCAAGCCGGGCATCACCACGTTGGTGAGTATCCCTTCGGGAGCAAGTTCCTTAGCCAGCGTCCTGGTCAGCCCATGCAATGCCGCTTTGGCGGCTCCGTAAGTTGCCCCGCCCGGGAATCCATCGGCCGCCACCACTGAGGAGACGTTGACGATCCGGCCCCAGCGCTGGCGGCGCATATGCGGCAGCACCGCCCCAATCGCCACGTGGGCACCCTCGAAATTGCCGCGCAGCAAGTCACGCCACCGCTCTGCGGGTACATCCTCGAACCGGCTTTGGACCACGGCCCTTTCGCCGCCGTGGATGGCGTTGTTGATCAGGATGTCGATTTTGCCCCAACGCTCGATGACGGCGTCAATCGCATCGCGGATCGACTGATCCGAGCTGATGTCGAGCTGGATGGCGAACGCATCGCCCCCGCGCTCGCGAATGCCCGCCGCAACCGTTTCCGCCCGTTCGCGCATGGTGTGATAAGTGACGGCAACCCGCGCACCCTCCCGCGCCAACAGTTCAGCGGTAGCCCGCCCGATGCCGCGCGAGCTCCCGGTAACCAGCGCCACTCGATCCCTCAGCCCTAGCTCCATGTGATGCGCCTCTCTCTTGCCCGAAGGTTCGGCCCAATCATAGCCGCCAAACCAAGGGCGCTTCCAGTTGCGCCGCGTACCCTCTCGTTTCACGCAACCGCGGACTGTGGCGCCTGCCTAAGCATGATCGGGGGCATATCGTTCCATTCACGTCCGTCCAAAATGCGGCCTTGCTGCTTTGGCGAACGTCCGCCCCATCGCTTGAAAAAAAACGGCACCCTCGCCGCCTCACATGGTCCCTGATTTCGCGCACCCAATCTGGCGATATCAGGCGCGGGCGCATGCCGCTTTCGCCGCCCACGATGACCCAATCGATTCCGGATAGATTGAGTTCGCCCAGGCTTTCCAGCAGCGGCTCGACCGACAGAAAACGGACGGCGGCATTGGTCCTGCGCAGGAGGTCTATTCGCGGCAACCCATGTTCACGGTCTTCGACACTCACACCCCACCATACGTTGGGTAGTGTTCCCAGACGCCGCAACTCCCCGTTTAGCAATGCGTGCATCCGTTCGTGGCGCTTGGTTAGAACCTGGAACGTGTGCCAACCCGCCGCCTCCATGACGTCGCCAATTCGAGCGATGTACTGTGCCGGCACCGACTCGTGGAAGAGGTCGCTCATGGAGTTGACGAAAATCCTTTTTGGCGCGCGCCACTTCAAAGGCGCTTCAAGCTTCTCCGGAACGAACCTCAGGTCGAAGCCGAATTCAAATGGATGGCCGCTGACGCCACGGAAACGCTCGGCGAATCTTTCAGCATAACAATGCTTGCATCCAGGGCTGATCTTGGTGCAGCCGCGGATTGGATTCCAGGTCGCGTCGGTCCACTCGATTTCGCTTCGATAGCCCATCAGGTTCAGCGCTGCGCACGTTCAGATCCGATCGCGCACGCCCGGGATGAATAGGGGCTCCATCGCGTGGTGGGCGACGTCGGATTCCATCGCGGCGCGGGTGGGTTCCAGCGGGGGTTCGCTGGCGGCGTCGAGGATGTTGCGCAAAATCGTGGCGTCGCTCGATGAGTTCAGAAACAGGCCCGGCCGGCTCAGGGTGAAATGGACCGCGCGGCGCAGCGCGTCGCGATCGCGCAGCGGCTCGTACCAACTGAGTTTGCGCGCTTCGCCGTTTTGCCATCGCCGGCGCGCCGCCGACTTAATGGTTTGCACCGCCACACCGCGCTCGTTGCACATTTTGATCAGTGCTTCGGCATCGGCGGCGTACTGCGGGATGCTCAACATCGTGAAGTTGTAGGGGAACAGCACCGAGTCAAAGGCATAGCGGTCCAGACATCGTTGATGCGTGGCCGCGATGCGGCTGCCATGGCCGGTCACGCCGATGTAGCGGACCAGTCCCTGCGCGCGCGCCTCGACTAGCGCTTCCAGCGCGCCGCCCGAACCCATCGCCTTTTGCCAATCTTCCTCCTCGGCCAGGTTGTGGAGCTGGATCAGATCGACGTAATCGGTGCGCAGGCGATCGAGCGAACGATGAAGGCTGTCGCGCGCGGCCTCGCGGGTGCGATCCCCGGTCTTGGTGGCAAGGAAGAAGGACTTGCGATGCTCGCGCATCCACGGGCCGATGCGCAGCTCCGAGTCGCCGTAGGCGGCGGCGGTGTCGATGTGATTGACGCCGTACTCCAGCAGCATTTCGAGCAGCCGGTCGGCGTTGTCCTGCTTCATCGTGCCCAGTGCCGCGGCGCCGAAGATGACGCGGCTGCTGTTATGGCCGGTGCTTCCGAAAGGACTGGTAGGTATCATCGCTCACCTCGGGGGCTTTGGCCCCATATGAATTGATACCACCGCGGGCGGCGAACCCGCTACGGCCGCGGGCTGGACCGAAATCACAGGCTGGAAGCCTGTGAAGGGCGGTTCACGAACCGCCCCTACGAAACGAGTCACAGGCTTCCAGCCTCGGACTCGAGTTTCTACATTACTCGGCCTTCTATGGAACACAATTAGCTGTGTTCAATTAGTGCCTGAGGCTCTTTCTGTCCCCTCTCCTTATCTTAGGAGAGGGTTAGGAAGAGGTTTGCGCGCATCGCCAGTTTAGCCTGCTGCTCACTCTACCCACGGCCTCCGCTCGAACTGGGCGCTTGATTTTAGCGGTGTTATGACCTCTCCCTCACCCTCTCCTAAGATAAGGAGAGGGGACAGAAATTACTGCTTTTTTTGACCGATGACGCGACCCAGGTGCTGTTCAGCAGCCAAATTTTGTAGAAACTCCAGGCACAGGCTTCCAGCCTGTGAACGACAGGCGGGAGCCTGTCCCACTATTTCTCCAGACCCTGTCCCACTATTTTTTCAGCACCCCTGCCGCCTCGCTTCTTTTTACTGCTCAGGCATTCACGACGTCAGCCGCCTCACCAGCGCTTCGGCGATTAGTAACAGCATTGCGGCGGCCAGTAGCGGTTGTGCGAAGCCGACTGTGTGCTTGAACTGCGGGCGCGCCATTACCGCCTCTGCGGGGGGCGGATTTAGCCGTCCGCCGGTGGCCGCCGCCAGATGCTCGAGCAGGTCGTAGTTGGGCCTCCGGCGCGGTAACTCGGCAAACGCCGCTGGGCTGACCGTGTAAGCTAGGGGCGGGAAGGGGCGTTCCTTGCCGTTCTGGCCGGATCTCAATTCGATGTAATAGGTGCCGGCGACTGGAGCGGCAAAGCTGCCCGCGAGTTCACCGGCGGCCGATTGCGACAACACCAAATCCTCACGGGCGCCGTCGGGACGCAGCACCCGTGCGCTCACCAGCGCGAGCGTCTGGCGCGGGTCGGCGTCGTAATCGGTCAGCTTGAATCCGACCCGCCCCTCGCGATAACCCATCGCGACGTCGAACTTGGGCACGTTTTGGGCCGGCGGAGTCATCCATTCCAGCATCCGGTCCCACAAGGTGGTGAAAACATTGTCGCGGATCCACGGCGAAGCCCAGCGGCCGCCCCCGTCGGTGGTCACCGCCAGAGTTTTGCCCGCGCCGTACCGGGTGCTGGCGATCAGCGGATCGCGCCGCCCTTCGCGATTGACAAAGGCGTCGAGCGTGGCGCCGGGCCGCAGTTCGGTGCTGACGTAGCCCTTGATCGGCGGCAGCGTGTGTCCAGCCAGGCCCTTGAGGATCGAGTCGGGACTGGATGCTTGCGGCGCGAACTCCTTCTCCACCATCGTCTGGTGCTCCCCACCACGGCGCCCGACATCCTGCAAAATGATCTGCGGCAGCGCTTCAGCGCTCGAGGTCTGATAGAGCGCGCCGCCGCCGTACTTGCTGATCGAGTCGAGCAGCCGCACATTGGCTTCGTTGCCGATCGCGATAGTGGACACCGTAACGCCGCCCTGGCGATGCATGGTGGCGACCAGATCGTAATACATCGCGGCGGTGCCCCCCGTCTCACCGTCGGTCAGGATGACCATGTGCTTGATTGCGGCGCCGCTGGGGGCGAGATCGCTGTCAGCCTGCTTGAGCGCCGGCATCAGGTAGGTGGTGCCGCGCGCCTTGAGCCGATCGATCATCTGGCCCAGGTAGGGACGCGCGGTGCTCATCGGCTCCAGCGGCACGACGACAAAGGGCTGCGAGTCGAAGCCGATTACCTCGATCAGGTCGTTGTCCTTGAGCGTGCCCGCGGCGGCGCGCGCGGCGGCTTTGGCGTAGTCCAGTTTCTCCTCGCGGCCCATCGAGCCGGACTTGTCGATGATCAGCACCAGGGCGCGCTGCCGTTCCTTATGCTCGGGCGGCTTCATGATGACCGGCATGATGGACTCCAACCCACTGCCATGCCATCCGCCAAGGCCGAAGCTGCGGTCACCGCCGACCATCGCCAAAGCTCCCCCCGCGCCGACATATCGGGCCAGCGCGTTCTGGGTCGCGGCCGGCATCTGATCGCGTGGCACGTTGTCGAGCACGACGGCGTCGAAGGTGCGCAGGTTGGCGTTGAAGCGGGTATCGCGTGGCGGCACGACCTCCGGTTCCAACCCCAGACGGCGCGCCACCGCCGCCAGATAATTGGCGTCCTGCGCGCCGCCCGCGAAAATCAGAATCTTGCGCTTGGCGCCGATTCCGACCCAGCTCTGCAGCGAATCATCCTCTCGATAAAGATCGTCGGCCCCCCTGGACGCGGTAAATGTCGCCCGGTACGAAGTCAGCCCGGTGCCCGCGCTACGCACGGGAAAATCAATTCGTTGGGAGCCCGGATTGAGCGAGACGTTGCGTTGCTCGATGAGCCGGCCGCTTTCGAGCAGGCGCACGGTGCCGGCCACCGGATGCTCATTGAGATTCGCCAGCGTCACACCCACCCTGAAGGAGTCGGTGTTGGCCAACGCATGAGGTGTGGCGACTTCGGTGATGGCGACATCATGAATCGCGGAGGCTCCAGGCGGCGTGAAGACGTAGAGTTCCGTATGCGCGGCGAGCAGTTCGGTGACTTCCTGGGCGGCGTCGCCTTGGTTCTCCCACCCGTCGGTGACCAGCACCACCGTTCCGCCACCCTCGCCCAGCGCGGTCAGCTTGGCCAACGCGCTGGCCAGATCGGTCGCCTCGGGGCGGCACGCCGCGCAGCCCGCGCGAGCAGTCAAGGCCGTCAGCGCGTCGCCCAGGTTTTTCGCCAGCGGCTGCTTGGCGAAGATAATGGCGGGGTCGCTGGACTTGAGCTTGAGTTGATTGCGCAGCAGGTCGGCCGCCCAGGCGCGCATCTCGGGCGTGATACTGGCTGACGCGTCGAGCAGCACCGGCTTGGACGCCCCTTGCGAGGTGCTGCTGCGGTATGGTTCAGCGGTCGCCGCCACCAGCAGCGCCAGCACCATCGCGCGCATAATCGGCGCTGCCAGCTTGCGCCACGCGTCCACCCGCACCAGCCACCAGAGCAGCAACATGCCGACGCCGACGAGCAGATACAGGGCCTGGGGGTGGGTCCAGGTGATGTCGGGCGCGGTAACGATATCGCGCAGCGAGCTGATATCGCGCAGGCGCGAAAGATCGTGCAGCGAGGGGATATCGCGGGGCAGTTCGAGCTTCACGTCAACCCCTGAGCATAGGCGCGCCGGCGCCGGTAGGTAAACAGAGCTTCGCACGCGGCCAGGATGAGGATCGCCGCGAGCAGGTAGGGAGTAAAGGTCTGACGCTCGGAGAAGTCGGGAGGCAGGCCGCCGCCGGACGCGATATCCAGTTTGATCGTCGCCGGGTTCTCCAGGTTTGACTGGTTGAGGTCGGCCAGATTGACCGCGCGCAAACTCTTGCGTGAGCCGGGGCCAATCAGTTGATAGATGCCCTGCTCGGTGCCCCTGGTGAACGGAATTCCCGGCTCGACGCGCACCTTGGTGCCGCCCGGCGTGATGATTTCGCTGACGCCCGCCGGCACAATCCATGGCTCGCCGGTGCGGTAGCCGGCATCCTCGGAGCCGAAGCCGGAGAGGTAGCCGAGGATATTGAGCGTCAGCACCGACATCGGGAGGTTGCGCCTACCGAGCCAGGGGAAGGGATTGAATCCCAGTACGATGTAGCGATGGCCCTGGTGTGACCCCTCCATGATCACGGAGCCGAGGTTGCTGTTGACCACGCTCTGCATCCACGGATGGACCGCGAAAGATTCTGGCTGGCGCAGCGACAACAGCCGGAAGTTGACGCCGTCGGTCAGCGCGTCCGGGGAGCGCCAGTCGGTTATCTGGGTGGTCGCGCCGGGCGCCAGCCGCAGGCCGAAGACGTCGTCGCCGCCCGGCGGCATCACCAGCAGAGCGTTGGCGGCCGGCAATTCCTTGGGCACGCCGTATTCAAAGATCAGCAGGTCGGCCTTGGCCGCGTCGGGCGAGTAGTTTTCCGGCGACAGCGTACGGACGTTGAGTTGCGGCAGCGACGCCAGTCCCGCCGCGTCCGCTGGCGTCGGAGACACGAACAGGACCTGGATTTGCGCGCCGGTCGCCGGCGTTGCCCAAGCCACGTTGTCCAGTGCAAAGGCGTCGGCGGGCTTCAGGTCGGCCCGATAAGCTGTTGACGGCGCCAGCGTTGGAAACTCAATCGAGCCGATTTCCCCAGCTCCAACCTGCGCCTGCGCCCGGGTCAGGGTCTTGCCCTCGGCCGAGATCGCGACCTCCAGAGTTTGCGGTTTGGGGCTGAAGTTGGCCAGCCCCAGCCGCGCCTTCAGCGCACCGGAGCCGAACTGCGCGCCGCCCACCGCGAAGGACCCGATCGCATAATTGGGGAGCGGATCGCCGGCCTTGAAGATGTGCAGGCCGGCGGGCAGCGGCTGGCTCACCGGGTTGGCCGTGGCGAACAGGCATTGCGTGAAGCGATGGCCAGACACGATGTCGCGCAGCATCCTGGCCACCGAGATGGTGCTTTGCGCGGCGTCAATCACCGTTGCCTTGCCGATCGCCGATCGCGCCCGCGCGGGGCTCATGCCGTCGCCAATCTGATGGGGCTGCGGGGCGGTCACGAACAGCGTGACAGCAACATTATTCTGATTGGGAATCGCCCGCTCCAGCGCCGCCTTGGCCGCCTCGAACCTGGCGCCCGGCGGGATCCCCGCCTGCATCGACGCTGAGTTGTCGAGCACCACCGCGACCGGCGTGTGCTGATGAATCGCGTACGGCTGCGCCATCGCCAGCACTACCAGGCTCAAAATCAGCAGCTCGATCAGGAACAGCCAGTCCAGCCGCGGCCATCCCCAGGGTCGCTCTGCCTTAAGGCCCCGCAGCGCCCGGTATCCCAGGACGCTGCTGACGATGATGCTGCGGGGGCGCTCCCGCACCAGGTAAGCGATCAGCAGCAGCGGCACGAGGGCGAAGAAAACGAGCGCGCCCGGATAAAGAAAACCAATCGGCGGCATGACTGCTTATCTGCCGGGCAGATTTAACTCCGGAATTCTCGACTGGGACCGCAACTCTCTCCCCCTTTCACGGGGAGAAAGTTGGGGAAGAAATCGATTGGTGTGGCGTGCACCCTAATGCACCAGGCCAAGTTCGGTTACGGCGCGGACGAGGAAATCCTGGAAGTTGCGCTCCGTGGTGTACAGCGTGTAACGCAATCCGCGCTGTAGGCACATCGCCCGGATTTCGCGGGACAGCCGCATCAGGGTGGCGCGGTATTGGTCGCGCGAGCGCCGGCTCATCGACACGCGCAGCCGCTCCCCGGTTTCGGAATCAATGACTTCCACGTCGCCGTCGAGCTCGCCGGCGGCCAACTCGCCGCCGCCCAATACCTGCACCGCGGTGGCGTCCATGTTGGAGGCTACGAACAATCCCATCGCCTGCGCAATCGAATTGAACATCATCTGGAAGTCGGAGATCACAAATACCTTCCCCGCCCGCTTGAGCGCCGCCAGCTCGCCGGCCAGCGCAGGCGCAAAGTCAAGCTGGCCGCCGGGGCTGACTCCCGCCAGTTGACGCGCCAGCTCGACGATGCGATGGCGCCCGGTGACGAAAGTGGGGGCGGTCTTTTTGCCGCCGCCGCCCAGCACGCGCACCATCACGCGGTCGCCGGAGGACAGCGCGACATAGGCCAGTGCCAACGCCAGACTGACCGCCGAGGCGAACTTGCGATCGTTAAGCGGCAGGCCCATCGAGGCGCTGGCATCGACGAAGATGTAGGTGAGCAGGTCCTCTTCTTCTTTGAACAGCTTGATGTAGAGCTTGTCGCTGCGCGCGTAAAGGCTCCAGTCGATATAGCGGAAGTCGTCGCCGGGTGTGTAATGGCGATAGTCGGCGAATTCCAGCGAGGAGCCGCGCCGGGGCGACAGATGCGAGCCTTTGCCCTGGCCGGCATATTCACGCCGGGTCTTGATCCGCAACTGCTCCAGGCGGGCCAGGAATTCGGAGCTGAATTCGTCGGGTAACCCGAGCATCGGTTGAGCCTAAACCAGGACAACCTGTCGCTCAGCCATTCGCGCCGATTTCACCCTCACCCCAACCCTCCCCCCGGTCAGGGAGAGGGCGTAGGAATGGGTGAGGGAGAGGGGGAAGAACTGGCCGTCGGCAGTTTGTAGTGTTGCTGGACCTTGAGAGCGCACCGGATCACACACCCCTAAGAGCGCGGGCGCTTGAGTTTCTTGAGCACCAGTTCGAGCAGCGATTCGGGGGTGACGTTTTCGGCTTCGGCCTGGAAGTTGCGCAGCAGCCGATGGCGCAGGGCGGGAACGATCGCGTCTTCAATATCCTCGTAGCTGACGCTGACGCGGCCATCGAGCAGGGCGGTGACCTTGGCCGATAGCAGCAAAGCCTGCGCGCCGCGCGGGCTGGGCCCGAAGCGTAGATATTGCGTGATTTCGGGCGGAGCGCCCGGGCCGCCCGGCGTGGAGGATGAGATTATGCCGATTGCATAACGCTCCACCGGCTCCGCGGTCATCACTTCGCGCACCAGAATCTTGAGCTGCTCGATACCCTCAGGCGCTTGCTGGGGATCCAGAACCGGCTTGGGATGATAGGTCACGGCCGTGGTCGTGCGGTTTAGAATCTCGCGCAACTCCTCGGGCTTGGGCGGACCCATTACGACCTTGAACATGAAGCGGTCCATCTGCGCCTCAGGCAGCGGATAGGTGCCCTCCAGTTCGATCGGATTTTGCGTCGCCAGCACGAAAAATGGCGGCGCCAGCGGATAGGTGGTGCCGAAAATGGTGACCTGATGCTCTTCCATCGCTTCGAGCACCGCTGACTGGGTTTTGGGCGTGGCGCGGTTGATCTCATCACCAAGCACGACATGGGCGAAAATCGGTCCGGCCTTGAACTCGAACTGGCGCCGCCCGTCCACGTCGCTGAGGAATTGGGTGCCGGTGATGTCAGAGGGCATCAGGTCGGGCGTGAATTGGATGCGCTTGAAGCTGAGCCCGAGCGCTTCGGCAGCGGTCTTGACCATCAGGGTCTTGCCCAAACCGGGGACGCCTTCGATCAGCACATGGCCGCCGCAAAACAGCGCGGTCAGGACCTTGCGGATCACCCCTTGATAGCCGACGATCACGCGGCCGACTTCGTCCTGGACCCGGTTAAAGACCTCGCGAAACTCGGCCAGACGATCCTCGGGCCTGGCTTGTGGAGCGGCTCCCATTTCTTCTCCTTGAAAGTTATCTCAGCAGGGACGGTTATCTCAGCAGGTCGCGGTAGCGTGGCGGAACGAGCTGGTGTTCGTCGGGATCGGCTGCGATGCGCTCCTCTTTGAGCGGCAGGTTGGCGTATGGCACGGTGGCCGAGGTACGATCGTTGTCGATCACCGATTTGCCTCCGCCGGCGCTGATGAGCGAAGGCGGAATGCGAAACAAGACGAAGCGCGCGTTCCTGACGTCCAGCGGCGCTCCATGCTCGCCGGCCTTGTAAAACCTCTCAAAATTTCCCGGTTGAGGAAACTGCCCCAAGTGCGTATCGCCCTGTGAGGAGCCGAAGTCACGGCGCGGCTGGCCCGCCCCCTCCCGCTGACTATTGCTCTGCTCCTGACCATGCTGCTGGTTGGATTTAGACTGGTTGAGATTAGTCGAATTGGAGGCGCTCTCAAGCCTGGTCAGATCCGGTTGCTCGCCGGGCCTGGGCGACCTGGCTTTGAGATTGCCGCCCTTTTCCTGCTGGCCGGATTTCTGTTTCGCCTCCGCTTCCAGCCGCGCCTGCATTTTGGAGATGTCCTTGCGGGCTTCGGCCAATTGTACTTCGCCTTGGCCGGGTTTGCCCGCGCCGTCGCCGCCCGATCCTTTCCCGGCGCCTTTCCCCTGGCCCTGCCCGGTCCCTTCTTTGCCCTGTCCCGCGCCTGCCTTACCCTCGCCGGTACCTTGGCCCTGGTTGCCCTTTCCAGTTCCTTTTCCGGCGGACTCGCCCTTGCTGGATGCAGCTTGCTGTTGGCGGCGCTGCTGTTGGGCTTTGAGTTCCTGCTGGACGCTGGCGAGCTGCTCCAGCTTCGTTTGGGGCGGCACCCCGGGGTTTTCCAGCGCGTCGGCGACGGCGCGCAAGTGGGCGGCCAGATCCTGGGTATGAGCGTCGCCGGGGCCGGAGTTGGCGATCTCACGCGCGATTTTGCGCAACTGGCGGCCCTCGGCGGAAAGCGGCGCCTGGTTCGCCGCCAGCAGCACCGAGATGCCCGCCGCTAACAAGCCCACCGTGCATACAGTCAGAAACAAGGCCTGGCGTAATGTTTGTTTCACCTGGAATGGAAAGGCCTTGGCGGGATTGAGCCGGTCCAGATGCTGCGCGGCGCGCCGCCACAACAGCGGAAACAACGGACTGCGCGCGGAGCCTTCACTCGAGCCGCCCAGGGTTGCCAGGGTCAGCACCTCCTGGCGGCATCCAAGCTTGCGGTCGATTAGCTCCGCCGCCGCAATCGGATCCTCGCTGCCGCGAAAGGACAAAAAGGCGAGGACAACCGTTATCACAACGCCCAAAGCGGCGATGGCCAAAAGTACAATTTGCGCCAGCCGCAGCCGATCGGCCGCTATCGCAAAGCCCCATCGCTCCCACGAATATTCGCCCAGGGCGCGCAGCCCCAGCGCCGCGCCCGCCAGCACTATCACCGATGGGAGCAGCGCTGTGAGCGTCTGCAACGCGGCCAGACGGGCCAGACGATCCTTGACGGTTTGAATTGCTTTAACCGGGTCAGTCACTGGGAGTTTTCCTGCCGCCGGGGAGATTGGCCTCGGACGAGGTCACGCCACCCGCTCCGGGATGGAAATTTGCCTTGCGCAGGCTGGCGATAGCGCGATCATGCTCTTTTAACGTGCGGGAGAATATATGGGAGCCGTCCTTCCGCGCGACAAAGTATAGATAGTCAGTTGGGGTCGGATAAAGCGCCGCATGGATCGAATCCCAACCGGGATTTGCGATCGGCCCCGGCGGCAGCCCGGCAAAGTCGTAGGTGTTGAAGGCTGACGCCGTGTGAACCGCCTGCTGCGCGCGTCCCGTCACCCCATCAAAACTGTACTGCGCCGTCGGATCGGATTGCAGCGGCATGTTCAGGCGCAGACGGTTATAGAAGACACCGGCGATCAACGGGCGCTCGGACGGCAGCTTGGCTTCCTTTTCGATAATCGACGCCAAGGTCACCAGTTTGTTCATGCTGAGACCCATTTCGAAGGCGCGCTCCTCGACCTGCGGAGACATCAGCGTGAAAAAGCGCCTGAGCAGGGTGGCAAGAATATCCTGGGGGCTGGCGGAGGGTGCGAAACGGTAGGTGGCGGGAAAGAGGTATCCCTCAACTCCGAGGGGGTTCAGTCCCAGCGCCTTGGGTAACTGCGAGGTGCGCGCCACGTGAACGAATTCCGAGTCGCAAACCAGGCGCGCCATCTCCAGGCGTTCAGCGATTTGCCGGACGGTTGATCCTTCGGGGATGGCCACGGTGATGACGATCGACTCGCCGCGGACCAGGTGGCCCAGCACCTCGGGGATCGTTTCGTTGCCGGCAAATCTGTAATCACCCGGTTGCAGCCGGTTGGCGGCGCCGCTTAACCGGACATAGACGCCCAACGCAAGCGCGCTGCGGACTATCTCCGCGCGCTCCAGACTGGCGGCAACTGATCTAACCCGCTGGCCGTGCTTGATCTCCACGAGGCGCGGCGCTTCCAAGGGTGGTCCGGGCATCAGAAACAAAAAGTAGTATGCCGCCACGCCGCCCAAAATCACTAGAAAAAAAATCGCGCTTGCGAGTTTCTTAACCATCCGGCCCTTATTGCACCAGATCGTGTTGCATCAGATCGTGTCTTACCAGGTCCTGACGCGCCAGATATCGTGGCGATTGCGTTTGCGGTCTGTTCGCTGGGATCGGTCGCAGCAACTCACGCCCCCCGATCGCCTCCATGCTCGGCCAGCCAGCCCTCCAGAATCAAGGCGGCAGCAACCTGATCCACCATCAGTTTACGCGAGTTGCGTCCCAGCGATGAATCTTTGAGGCGGGATTCAGCTTCAAAGCTCGTCAGCCGCTCGTCGTACAGATCCACGGGCAGCGCCAGCGCCTGACCGAGGCGGCCGGCGAAGTTGCGCGTCTGGCGGGCGGCGAGGCCCTCCGAGCCGTTCATGTTGAGCGGCAGACCGAGCACAATCCGTTGCACCTGCCGGTCGGCGACGAGGGTGCGCAATTGGTCGAGATCGCGGGACCACGAGCTTCTGATCAAGGTTGTCAACGGTCTGGCGCCGAGCGCCGGTACATCGGCAATGGCAACACCGATTCGCCGCTGGCCGAGATCTAATCCCAAAATGCTCATTAGCAACTGAAGATTAGCAAGCGCGTGATGGTGCCAACAAGCCTGTTGGCAAACGGTGTTTCCTGTTTGGAAAAACATTGAAAATAAGCTTGCGCCGACTTGGGTTTTTCCGTCACAATCGGCGCAGATGACTGGGCCAGGAGCATTCGTCCGACGCTGCGGTTTGATCGCGGTGCCCGCCCTATGTGTCGGTTTGATCGGCACATTAGGCGCACTTTACGCTGTCGGGCGTAGAAGCCAGGAGTCCACTTCCACCGCGAAAGCCCCCGCCGAAATTCCGGCGGCACCCGTTGCGACCGCACGAACCTTTCAACCCATGGAGGCGGGAAGGCCCGGTCCGGCTTACGACAATGTAGCCGAGCCGCGGACCGAGCCCGTGCTGGAGCTGCGGGTGGTCAGG
Source organism: Binataceae bacterium (SeqCode) (assembly GCA_035939115.1). GTDB lineage: Bacteria > Desulfobacterota > Binatia > Binatales > Binataceae > JAJPJA01. Next base: position 10,859 of record DASZGF010000254.1, on the reverse strand, counting down.
TTTCAGCTTGACCGGCCCGTGAGCATTTCAGGCCTTCTGCGTGACGCCGGAGTCGGCGATTCGGAACGCGAGGCCTGGGCGGAAGCCTTTCGCTCTTCAGCCCATTGGGGAATCCTGAGCCCCGGGCATCAGGTGTCCGTCTTCAAAGATCCGCACACGGGCCAGGTACAGGCGCTGGAGTACGACTTCGACGACAATTCGATTATCAGGGCCGAAAACATCGGCGGCGGAGTGGTTTTAGCGACCCGCCAGCCCCTGCGGTACCGGCCGCAGACGGTGGCCTACAGCCTCTCATTGGCGCAGGGACTGGATGTTGCCGCGGCCAGCAAGCATCTGCCCGGCGCCGTGGTCGAGCAGATCAAGTATGCCTTCGCCACGCGGATGCCGGGAATGGAGGCGCGCGGTACTTTGAAGCTGGTCTATAAGGAACTGGTCACGCCCGACGGTCAACATCATCGGGACCAGGACCTGCAGGCCTGCAAGATTCAATCGGGGCGTCACAGTTACTCCGCCTTCGCCTTCAACGACGGGCGCGGGCGCGAGCATCTTTATGACGAGAACGGCAATTCGCTGGAGCCTCAATTTCTGCGCTTTCCGGTAGCTTTTCAATACATTTCGTCGTCATTTTCCCCTTCGCGATATCATCCGATCCTGCATCGCTTCCTGCCCCACGCGGGAATCGACCTGGCGGCTCGTTACGGAACGCCGGTGGAGGCGATTAGCGACGGCAGGATTCAATTCGCCAACTGGGACGGGGGACTGGGCCGTTGCGTCCGGATCGTGCACGACACTGGGCTGGTGAGCGTTTATGGTCATCTCTCGGCGATCAGCCCGGAGGTGACGCCGGGCGCGCCCGTGCGGATGGGTCAGGTGATCGGGTATGTTGGCAGCACCGGGCTTTCCACCGGACCCCATCTGCATTACGCGCTGTTCAAGGACGGACGTTTTCTCGATCCGCTGACCGTGAATCTGGATGGCGGCGCCAGCGGGACTGTCGCCGGCGAGCAGCGGCCCCTGTTTGAAAGGTTCAGGCACGAATTCGAGAAAGTCTTTGCCCACTTGCATCCGGGCGTAGCCAACGCCGCGGTTACCGACCCCGACATCAATCGCCTGGAAGCATTCAACTCCGAGGCGGAGCCGGCCGTGCACTTTTCGATGCCGCCCTCAGGGCTTTCCATACCGGGTTCCCTGTCGCCGCCGCGTCCCGAACGCGCTTTACGCCATCGTGAGGTCCACCTGGCCAGGGGTGGATTGCTGCGCGAAAGCCGCCAGCGTACCAGTTCCAGTGCCGCGCTGGACCGTTTGATTAACAGCGGCCTGATGGGCGACCCTTCGATGTGAAGCGCTCCCTTGATGCCCGCCGCTAACCGCGCAACGCGTGTAAACCTCAGCCTTTAAAAAACGCACCGTCAAGGATTCGCCACGGTCAAAGCCGACGATGCGCACTGGCCTCAAAACCGATTTCTTTGCGCCACCCGCACCGCGCCTGATCGCTCATCGCGGGGGCGGGGGAGTCAGGCCGGAAAACACGCTGGAAGCGTTCACCGCCGCTCATCGCCAGGGAATCCGCTATTTCGAACTCGACGTTCATACCAGCCGCGACGGCGTGCTGGTGGTGTGTCATGACGACGACTTGAGGCGCACCACCGATTTGAGCGGCGCGATCCGAGAACTGACCTACGCCGGGATAGCGCGGGCCGACGCCGGCTATCGGTTCGAAGCTGAAGGCGGATTTCCATTTCGAGCGACGGGAATCAGGATTCCGCGGCTGACCGACGTGCTAGGCCTGTTTGACGACGCGTTTTTCGTGGTCGAGATAAAGCAGGTCGAGCCCAGCCTGACGACGGCGCTCAATCAGGCGCTGTCGGCCACCGCGACCCGTCAGCGGGTACTGATAGCCTCGGAGCATCAGCGGCCGCTGGACGAGATGCGGGCCCTGGCGCCCGAATTGCCCACCAGTTTCTCAGGCCGGGAGACCTTGGGTTTTTTTGCGGCCTCGATCGGGCAGATGGCGGGCTACCGGCCTCCCGCCGACGCGCTACAGATCCCGCCGGCCTACGATTCGATGCTGCTGGCGACGTCCACCAGCATATCGGCCGCTCATGCCATGGGCCTTGAAATGCACATCTGGACCGTCAACGAAGAGGCCGAGATGCGCAACCTGCTGGAGTTGGGCATCGACGGGATCATCACCGACTTCCCCGCGCGCCTGCAGGCGATCATGGCGGAACATTAAACGCGGGTTTGTTCATGCGATAATCCTAATCGATGCCGGTGTCGTAGGGGCGGTTCGTGAACCGCCCGCTGATGGTCGAGAGAAGAAGATAAGACCTCTGGGCGGGCTGGTCGTGCGTTCGATCAAGGCAGTTTCCAGAAAAACCCCCATGGCGCCGGAGCGTCCACGAGGCGCGGAACGGGCGGTTCGCGAACCGCCCCTACGAACCGAGTTGCGAAACCGATTGCCAGTACGGGCTCTTCTTTAGCTGGGCGATAAAATCGCTGACGAAATCTTCCTTGCCGCGGACTTTTTTCGGCCATGCGGTGTCCGCGGCCAGCCATGCCGTGAGGCGGTGGCAGGTGTAGATCAAATCGAGCATCGTGCCCCAAAGCAGCGGGGGAATATTTGCGTTAGGCCATGAACCGCCGCGCAGGTCTTTGGTCTTATCCTCGACCTGCTGAACCTTCGCCGCGACATCGTTCATGTCCGCTTCCGGGGTACACATCAAGTCGGATGCCACGCGATAGCGCCCGCGCTTGTATTGGAGAATCACCCTGGGCGCGGGCGAATCGGCAAAGTCGCTGTGCCAGTTGGCGAAGGTCCAGTCGTAAATCTGGATCTGCAGCCCGCGAGCGTGGTCAAGCTGCACGAAGTGCGGCCCCTGGTCGCCGTACTCCGCATCGATGTCGGCGATTTTTCTGAACTTCGATCCGATTTCGAAGATATGGAACGTCAGGCAGCAATTCGCGCCGCCGCTCCATTCGGAGACGACCAGATCGGGCTTACCATCACCGGTGATGTCGCGGCCCATCGTGACCAACTTCGCGTCGGGATCATCGTCGTAAAAGGTGCCGATATTGAATCGCTCGCCGTTTTCAGTGGCCTGCTGCCGGTAGATGGACTTCCTGTTTTTTAGGATTTCGAAATACGCCTCTTTGGTGTTCGAATTCGGATCGAAGTAGGCGTTGACGGTGTAGGCGCGGAAACTGGCTGATTTTTGCAGCGGCGGACCGGGCTTCGATGAAGCGGCTCGCGCCGGTATCGCAACGGCGATCCACGCCATCGCGATAGCGGCTCGCAGCAGAACACTTGAGAAGTTAGTGGATGAAGTTTGCGACCCGGCCATTGTTTCTTAGCGCGCGCAAGAGCCGGTTTCCCGCTCAGCGGGGGGCGCGGCCCCAGGCTTCGATTAGGTCCTCGAAGGCCTGGCGCAACAGCGGATCCTTCAGTTCGGGTAGCGCGATAGAATGGCGGATCAGGCGCTTGGACGGTGCCGGGCGCGGGCGGCTCTGGCGGCTGAGCGTGCCCTTGACGAAGCGCAGGTCGCGCACCGAATCATCGCCCATCGCTGCGACCAGCTTTGAGAGGATCTGGCGCTTCATCAGGTTGAGTTCCTGGATCCACATGGCGGTGGAAACCTTGATGACAGCAGTGTGAAACTTGAGCGAACTGACCTCCGTATGACGGGCGATCGCGTCCCCCGCCACCTCGGGCCAGACCCGGACCAGCCTGAAAAGTGCAAACTGCCCGCGCGTGTCCAGGGCGTCCAGCACCCCGGCCAGCGCTTTGCCAAGCAGTTCAGGTTGTTTTCGTGCCTTCAGCGCCATCGCAATTCGAGAATAGCTAGCACCTTGCTTCTCGTGCGCGCAAACCCCGAGTAGAAATGCCCACAGAAGCGCCGCTTAACCTACTCCTCTGTCCGCCCGAAAGGCGTTCTCACTGGCACAGGTTGTGCGTCCAAATATGCCTACTTTCGTGAGCTAAACTTGAACCGGTTGGCGCCTGCGCCAGAGCCCGATGCTCACCTTTGCGAGCAACGATAAACTAGCGTAACACGCAGGAAAACGACCCTGTAACATTGAACAGCTCTGGCACTGGAAAAAGAAAAATTTGAGCGCAAAAAATTACGTCCATCTCAAGGGAATCCGAGCCCGAACGAAGAAAAGACGAATAATTATCCACAAATGTCTTGCAAATGATTCACAGCCTGTTGAAAATACCATTAGTGGTATGATTTCTCCCTGCAACCCCATTTGACAGCACTACCATTGGTATGGTTAAAAACCCGTATGTTGCTGAAAGCGGGAGTTGTTCCAGACTGCCCGTTGAGGGGTTGAGGGGAGTTCATTCAATGGCCCAAAGCACCGACAAGCAGGCGCTCGACAGAAACGAAGCGGTGGCGATATCCGGACGGCGTGGCGTGGGTCTGGGCCGGATGTTCACCCGGCCCGGCGTCGACCCAATGGACGAGGTCGAATGGGAGTATCGTTCGGCTGTGATCGCCGGTGAGGACGGGCGGGTGGTCTTCGAGCAACGCGACATCGAAATCCCCAAGGATTGGTCACAGACTGCCGCCAACGTGGTTGCCTCCAAATACTTCCGCGGTCCCCTGGGCACCCCCCGGCGCGAGACCAGCGTGCGCCAGCTTATACTGCGGGTGGCCGACACGGTGACCGGATGGGGCGAGAAGCAGGCTTATTTCCGCGACGCCGAAGAGCGCGACACCTTCCATGCCGAACTCACCCATCTGCTGCTGCGCCAGAAGGCGGCGTTCAACAGCCCGGTGTTCTTCAACGTCGGTATCGAACCCAAGCCGCAATGCTCCGCCTGCTTCATCCTGCGCGTGGACGACAACATGGAGTCGATCCTGAACTGGTACCGCAACGAAGGGATGATTTTCAAAGGCGGTTCCGGCTCCGGCGTCAATCTGTCCAACCTGCGCTCGTGCAAGGAGAAGCTTTCGGCGGGCGGCACCGCGTCGGGACCGCTGTCGTTCATGAAAGCCGCCGACGCTTCAGCCGGCGTTATCAAATCAGGCGGCAAGACGCGGCGCGCGGCCAAGATGGTGGTACTCAACGCGGAGCATCCCGACGTGGTCGATTTCATCAAGTGCAAGGAAGATGAAGAGAAGAAGGCGTGGGCGCTGATCGACGCCGGCTACGACGGCTCGCTCGACGGTCCCGCCTACAGCTCCGTGTACTTCCAGAACGCGAACAACTCCGTGCGCGCCACCGACGATTTCATGCAGGCCGTGGTCAATGACAGCCAATGGCAGACGCGCTACGTCAAGAGCAACGAAGTGGCGCAGACCTACCAGGCGCGCGACATCCTGCGCATGATTTCCGAGGCGACTCATGCCTGCGGCGACCCCGGGATGCAGTTCGACAGCACGGCCAATCTGTGGCATACCTGCCCGGCCAGCGGGCGCATCAACGCGTCCAATCCGTGCAGCGAGTACATGCATCTGGATAATTCAGCCTGCAACCTGGCCTCGCTCAACCTGCTCAAGTTTATCGACGAGCGCGGCGAATTCGACGTCAAGGGTTTCCGCCATGCGGTGGACGTGATGATCGCCGCGCAGGACATCTTAGTCGATAACTCGTCGTACCCGACGGAGGAAATCACGCAGAACGCCAAGGCGTTTCGCGAGTTGGGGCTGGGCTTCGCGAATCTCGGCGCGCTGCTGATGGCGCTGGGGATGCCGTATGACTCGGACCAGGGGCGCAGCTACGCCGCCGCTATCACGGCGCTGATGACGGGCGAGGCTTACCTGCAGTCCGCGCGGATGGCGGAGTCGGTGGGGCCGTTTTCCGGCTACGCGCTCAACCGCGATCCGATGCTCAAAGTGATCGAGCGCCATCGCTCATACGCCTACAAGCTGGAAACGGCGCATGTGCCGCTGGAACTGCTGCGCGCAGCGCGCGAGGCGTGGGACGAGGCGCTGAAGTCGGGCCAGACCTCGGGTTATCGCAATTCGCAGGCGACCGTAATCGCGCCCACCGGCACCATCGCGTTCATGATGGATTGCGACACCACCGGTATCGAGCCCGATATCGCACTGGTCAAGTACAAGAAGCTGGTCGGCGGCGGGATGCTGAAAATCGTCAACCAGACCGTGCCGCGCGCACTGCGGCGGCTGGGCTACGATTCAAAGGAAGTGCAGGAGATCGTCGAGTATATCGACGAGCACGAGACTATCGAGGGCGCGTCGCATCTTACCGACCATCATCTGGCCGTGTTCGATTGCGCGTTCACGCCGCGTTCGGGGACCCGCTCGATCCACTACCTGGGCCATCTGAAGATGATGGGCGCGGTGCAGCCGTTCATCTCCGGCGCGATCTCCAAGACCATCAACATGCCGGCCTCGGCAAGCGCCGCCGAAATCGAGGAAGCCTACATCAAGGCGTGGCGGCTCGGACTCAAGGCGGTGGCAATCTACCGCGACGGCTCCAAGCGCACCCAGCCGCTCAACACCGGCAAGGCCAAGGCGGTCGCGGCGGTTGCGGCGCGTGCCGCCGAGTTCGAGCATCAGCCGGTGCGGCGCAAGATGGCCGACGAGCGCAAATCGCTCACGCACAAGTTCGATATCGCCGGACACGAGGGCTACATCACGGTCGGGATGTACGAGGACGGCAAGCCGGGCGAGATCTTCGTCAACATGTCCAAGCAGGGGTCGACCATCTCGGGCCTGATGGACTCGTTCGCGACGGCGATTTCCTACGCCTTGCAGTACGGCGTGCCGCTGCAGTTCCTGGTCGACAAGTTCGCGCACATGCGCTTCGAACCCTCGGGCTTCACCAAGAACCAGCAGATTCCCTATGCCAAGTCGATCGTCGATTACCTGTTCCGTTGGATGGCGTCGAAGTTCCTCGACGAGCAGGCCAAGCGCGAGGTCGGCGTGGTGATGGAAGACGGCGGCGAGGCGAAGCCGGCGCTGGAGACGCGGCCAAGCACTATGCCGGTTCTCGAGGGCGGCAAGGACGGCGAGATGCGCCAGGCGTTTTTGAATCAGCAGGACGCGCCACCATGTCCGGATTGCGGATGTATCATGGTGCGCAACGGTACCTGCTACAAATGTATGAACTGCGGCACTACCAGCGGCTGTTCATGATTTATAGGTTTGTCGGCGATAGCCGGGTGAAGAAGGAGGTTTTGACTTCGGAGGTGATTGGAAGGGGCCGGAGGCGGCAAAATCTGGCAAGCGGCGGGAGGATTGTGCGGGGTTGTGTTATGCGGCGCGGCGAGTGGTTGCACAATGTCACGGCAAAACGCGGGTTGGTCCGGTGATGGTGCGGGTTGCGTAATGCGGTGGAGCGGTGTGGTGGTGAGCGTCGATTTACTCCGGGGTCTGTCTAGGAGGCGGACGCACCAAGGTATCGCTGACAAGTGAGTGGGGCGGATGCGGAGGCGGCAGGAGGGCCGGGAGCAATCCCGGCCCTCTGTTTTTTTGAGGCGCAGCTGCCTATGAAAAGCGAAAACAAAAATCAATACCAACGATGGTTGCGTAAGTAGGGCGGGCGGCCCTGCCCGCCGATAGATGCGCGAGATCTTTTGCTCGCGCCACCTTATAAGATTCAGCGGTGGCGCGAGCAAAAAACGCTCGCGCAATTAATGGCGGGCAGGGCCGCCCGCCCTACTGATCGAAGTGATTGTGGATACGATTCGGCATCTGTAGCGCAATCGCGCGACCGTTCTCTTTACCTTGCCGGACGCGTGTAGCATCATCTTTCAAAGTTTAGTTCCGGCCGTGGAGAGAGCGCACGATCATGGCGAATGAAGCAGGCGGTAACGAGTCCCGTATTGGAAGAGGAACCAAGGTCATCGGCAAGCTGGTCTTCGGTGCGACAGCCCGGATCGAGGGCGAGGTGGAGGGCGAAATCACGGCCGAGGACCTCATTTTGTCCGAGACCGCCGTCGTCAATGCCAGGATCACCGCGCAAAGCATCACGATTGCCGGCACCGTCAACGGCGACATCACGGCGCGCCAGCGGATCGAACTGCTGGCCACGGCGCGCGCTCGCGGCACGCTCAAGACTCCCAATTTGGTGCTGCACGAGGGCGCGATGTTTGATGGCGATTGCAAGATGCCGCGCGACCGAATGGCGGCCTGAACCGGTCGGCCGGGTTGCGTCGGCGGCGGTTTTGGGATGGACTAAATCGCAGGAAGCGTCCATCCGCCGTCAATGCGAACTGCCTTTGCAAACATCGCCCTTGGTCTTGCGGCCGCTATGCTGGCGGCGTCAATGGTCTTTGTTCCCGCGTGCAACTATGCACCCGCGCCCAACGGCGCCTATGACGCGGCCAATCCGGAGGACTGCTTGCCGGCGGTTTCGCTGATCGACCAGAACGGCAATCACGTCTCGCTGGCGTCGCTTAAGGGCAAGCCCGTCCTGGTCGATTTCATCTACACATCGTGCCCGGGTCCGTGCTCGGTGCTGACCTCCAAACTGGTCGGAGTGGCCAAGGACCTGGGTCCGCAGCTTGGATCGCAGGTGCGGATGGTTTCGATCAGCCTGGACCCCGAGAATGACACGCCAAAGAAGTTAAAGGACTATGCTGATCGGCTTGGCGCGCAGCAGTCCGGATGGTTGTTCTTAACCGGCACGCCGCAGCAGGTCGACCAGGTGCTGACCACCTTCAAGCTGCGCCGGTTGCGGGAGGCGGACGGCAGCGTCACCCACATGGAGACCATGTTCCTGCTGGGACCTGATGGACGGCAGCGGCGCATCTACAACGGCGTCGAAGTCCAACCCGGGTTGCTGTCGGCCGAAGCGGAAGCGGCCGTCCGCGGCTAGCCCGCCTTCGATGCGCGAGCTCGAGAATAGGAATTTGATAAGGTGGCGCGAGAAAAGAGTCTCGCGCGTCATCGACAGCCGGGGACGCCTGTCCCACTATTTTAATTTAATTTTATTTTAGATTCCGAGCACCGGGGCTGAGGATTTTGCTCTCAGATCAAATATGGGGCTGGACGAGCACGGTGCTGATTCCGGTCCGGGTCGTGTGGCTCAGGATGCGGCCCGCGTCGTCCACGATGATGGTCTCGCGCTCGCCGATTGCGGGCTCGAATAACCATGTGCCCGGCTCCGTTTCGACCTGGTAGAGCGACTGTTTGATCGCCTTGGCCACCAGCGTAGCTGGTTCGATTACGGCGACCCGCGCGGTCCATCGATTCTGGCCGCGGGCGCGAACGTGCGCGATCAGCAGCGACTTGAATATGGTCAGGCCGCCGTCGACTTCGCGGAAGCGGCCCATTTTGACTTCGAGCGTATTGCGCCCGCCCATCGCTGTGACCACGCCCTGCAAGGTCTCCCCCGCGGCTTCGTAGTTGGCGGTGCGGGAGAAGGGGCCTCTGACGTAACGCAAGCGTATGGTTTGGATCAGGCCGTCGCCATCGAGGGTGGCTTCGACCTCATGCCGATTGTCGGTGGCTTCCGCCGGGCGTCGGATGCCGCTTAGCTGGCCCGCGTTGAGTTGCGTGGTTTCGACCGCGATCAGGCGCCCCTGGTCGCGAATTTCATAACCATATTCGCCTTCGGGAATGATCACCGGGGCGCCGTCCCCAGCCGTTGGTCCAGCAGGCCGCGCAGCATAGCGGCCAGACCCGGAGCGGCGACGGCATGCTTCAGATAGACGTAAACGTCGCGGTCCTGGCCCTCCATGTCGGCAATCCGATCCGCCCATTGGGTCAGAGCGATTTCATCGTAGTTCTCCTTGCGCAGACGCAGATAAACATGCGGCGCGGTCAGGACGATCGGGGTGGAAATTTTGTCGCTCTCGGCCAGGCACAGGGCGCTCGCGGCCTGGCTCAATGCGTCGAACACCGCGTCATCAAACCATGAGGGATCGCGAAACTCAAAGGCCGCCGCCAGGCGCCCGTCAAGCTGAGTCAGAAAGTCGCGCAATAGCGCCACGTCCTTCTTCAGCCCGGGCGGAAGCTGGAACAGCGTGGGGCCCAGCCGGTCGCCCAGAGTACGGGCAACGGAAATGAAATAATCCAGGTCGCTTTGCGTGTTGCGCAGGCGCGCCTGATGCGTGATGCGTTGCGAAGCTTTTAGGGCGAAGCGAAAGTCGGGCGTGGTTTCGCGCAGCCATCCCTCCAACATCGGCGGGCGCGGCATCGCCCTGAAAGTGTAATTGATCTCAACCGTCGGCATGTGGGCCGCGTAATAGCCCAGCATCTTGTTGCCGGGCGTGCGCGGCGGATAGAAGCTGCCGACCCACTCCTTGTAGCTGAAACCGGATGTACCGATACGAATCATGCTCTTTTATAATTAGCAGGTTAACGCTCTCCCGCAACAAACCGCGAGGCTTTGGTATCATTGGCCTGATTTGAAGCGGCGGCCCGAAGCGTAGCTTCGCGTAAAAGCAAAGGCCGCCGGATTTCCGGCGGCCTTTGCCTGAAATGAGTGTCGAGGATGCTGGCTAAAACGGCTGTCCTCGAAGGCCCTACTTCATCACGCGGTCCAAGGAGCCTGGAGTGGAGTTACCCATATCGCGTACGTCAGGAGGCGCCTGGTCGTTGATCTGCACGTGGGTATCGTTGTTCCAGGTTATGTGTGAATTCTGAAAATCCACCGCCATGCTCATGCCGGTCGCATAGGCATAGATAGTCGTAACTCCATGGATGTCGACCGGATAGTTGGCGGTCCACAACATCTTGTAGAGCTTGCCGGTCCGATCATAGGCTTCGGCCCCGGCCATCGCCGCGTAGTAGGTCTGCTTCTCGACGTAAAAGGCGCGATGGGAATAGCAATAGTTGCCGAGTTTCGGTAGCGCGAGCAGGTCGATAACATAGTAGTCGCGCACCTCCCAATGATTTGTCCCTGCCACCGGCCATCCGGGGAAGGCGTCGCCCGGGTAG
>DASZGF010000253.1:0-6130 GCA_035939115.1 Binataceae bacterium (SeqCode) | reverse complement strand
GAGCCGCGCGACCACGCGCTCGCATCTTTCCCTCACCCACGCGGGGTAGTTGTCGGAATCGGGCATGGTAGCAGCTTAATTAAGTCAAATATCTTTGACTAGAATTTGGTTGGGCGGATGGAGTACCCCACTGATAGAGTGCGGAGCCGAACGTCGCGCCCCGCAAGCTCAGTGCCCACCGAACCGTCTCGGCCAAGGCGGCCGATGGTTGTCGGCACAAGGCACCCGACTCCGGCACCATCTCCCTGCAATTCATCTGCGATGCGCTAGGCTTCGACCTTTCCGGCGTCCAGGCCGCCGCTTTCAAGCTCCACCGCCAGGCTCACTCGCTGCGACACTGAGCCGCCCCCACACCGCTGCCGCTATTGATGCCGCAGTAAGCGCCCCGGACGCGCCACGGAGCGGTTCCGTGCCTTCCTCTGTTTTGCGCACCTCCTTTCATTGAACAATCACTCAGGCGACCTCACGTCGCACCCAGACCCGGTAATAGCGGAGCAGGATTCGTCGAGGGACTTTGTTGTAACTAACGTGCCAGATAGACCTGTGGATTGTTTATTGGTTGAAAGTGGAATGTGACGTTTTGCCGCAATGACCGACCAAATGGAGAAATTCACTCTGCGAGTGATCGGAAGTTTTGGCGGCTTGCGGATGTAACCTTTCCCGGCCTTGGCTAGATCACGGGCAGACGAAAGGGAGGAAAGATCGAAGAAGGCAGCCTGTTTTTATGCAGGGTGTTGAGAGCTGCTATCGTGGCAACTTGGTCACCATTAGTTTCTCAACACCCTGCGGGGAAAACCAGGGCTCCTAACCGGTTAAAGCGACAGGGTACGGTTAGGAAAGTGAGAATATAATTGTATAAGCGGTGGGGCAATCGCATGACCAGTTCAGGGCACGGGGGCGTGGGGTGAAGCTACGCCAATCGATCGCAGCGCCGCATCGAAATGCTGTGCGGCCTCGGTATTGAGGCCGCGGCTCAAATCGGACTGGCCTTGAATCTCCTGCGCCTCAGCCGCGCTGGTATTCTGGCCCCGAGCTTTGGCCAGCGCGATTTGCTGGTCGACGTACGCCGCCTTTACCTTTCCTTCGTGCGAATCGGCGCCCATTCCGACGTTGGCCGGCGGAAACTGCACCGGACTGTTGGGATTAACGGGCGGTCCGTTGGTAACTGTGGTGGTCGTGGTCCGGGAGGTTGCGGGCGCGTAAACCGTGGTCTGGGCAAGGCCCAGGGCCGGTGTGACAGCTAGCGCCGCCACGACGCCCAGACCGGCAAACCAATTCTTCTTTTTTAAATGTTTCATGTCGAAATTACTGGTTCTCACTTTAACCGGAATTTCCGTTTTGACTCTCCGATTCCAACTCCGCCTGTAGACCAAACGGCCTCCCTCGTCAAGGTTTTGGCCCAGTTTTGGTGCACTGTGCCGCCAGCCGCGCCGGGATGGGTCGGTTTAGCCTCTCGCGGCCATGCAACCCGCATAAATGCCGTTGGTCCAATCGATTGCGCAGACACTTCTCCCTCCCCGTATTTCCTCATCAAAATCTGCTGCGCTGTGCAGGCCGCCTATCCGGCTGGCACCGGCAGCGTCTCAATCCTCTGCAGCATGCCGCCAAACAGCCGCCGCGTCAGGTGGCTCTCCGCCAGCAGCAACCAATAGTAGCGGGCGTGTTTAATCAGACGGCCCCCGGTTTTCACCAGCCGCTGCTGCAAGCTGGTGGGCGCGGTACGCGCCAATCCCAACGATTTGACTGGATGGCAGACGGTCGTACCGCGCGGCAAGGACGTGACCACCTATTGCACCTGAACGAACGAAAGCAGCAGCGCCCGTGCGGCGCAATTACTTAAAGACGTAGGAATCACGGCGGCCAAGGCGTTGCGCGGCGGTCTCGACGCGTGGCCTCCCGCTGGCTTCCCGCTCGAGGCCGTCTGAGATTCTTCGCTGCGCATCACGCGTCCGCAAAAAAAAATACAGTTTGAGGTCATGGTGCTTTCCTCTCAACTGATTCAGCCGGGCGTGCCGTCCGCACTGGCCGTTCGCACGCGCGCGGTCTCTTACTTTGCTTCTAGTTTACGATCGGCCCATTTGCTTGGGACGACGCAGTTTGTCGCGCAACTGTGTCGTCGAGATGGCCGGCAAGGTGGCCGCTGCGGGGCAGCCAATCGCTGAAGTTAATGATCCTGCCGCTGCCGGCGTTTTTCATGATCGGCGCGGCATGGATCGCAAAAACGCGCTCCTGGCGTTGGAATCCATCGCGTCGAATCCTCCGGACGCGGGGCTTGCGCACCCGATCCGCAGGGGCCTAAAACTCTGAGGTCTGGCCACGACAGGGCGGGTGAGCCTGTGCCTGGATGTCGCTCCGGTCGGAAAAAGAGCGCGCATCGCATAACGGAGAGAATTGATGGCTGAGAAGAAACCTTTCAAGGTAGCTGTCCCCGCGGAGGCGCTTACCGACTTGCGCAGCCGGCTAAAGAAAACGCGATGGGCGGGCGATTTCGGTAACGAAGGATGGGCGTACGGGACCAATCTCGAGGCGCTGAAGGAACTGGTCGACTATTGGCAAAAAGGCTTTAACTGGCGCCGCCAGGAGCGCGAGATCAACCGCTTTTCCCATTACAAGACGACCATCGAGGGCATCCCGATCCATTTCATCCACGAACCCGGCAAGGGACCGCGGCCGATCCCACTGATTCTGAGCCACGGCTGGCCGTGGACATTCTGGGACCTGCACAAGGTCATCCGCCCTCTGGCGGATCCGGCCGCCTTTGGCGGGTCGCCCGACGACGCCTTCGACGTGGTGGTGCCGTCGCTGCCCGGCTACGGCTTTTCCACCCCTCTGACCACCACCGGCATCAACTACTGGCGCACGGCCGACCTGTGGGTCCAACTGATGCAGGGAGTGCTCGGCTATGAAAGGTTCGCGGCGCAGGGCTGCGATTGGGGTGCGGCAATAACCAATCAACTCGGGCACAAGTATGCCGACCGGATGATCGGCATTCACGTCACAACCGCCGGTCCGCTGTCGCTGACCGGGGGACTGACGCCGAAGCGCGAGGACTACGGTCCGGAGGAAGCCGGATGGTTTGAGCACACGGCCAACTTCTTTCAAAAGGAAAGCGGATACTTCCATCTTCAAACCACCAAGCCGCAGACCCTGGCGTTTGCGCTTAATGACTCGCCGCTGGGACTTTGTTCCTGGATCCTCGAGAAGCGCCGCACCTGGAGCGACTGCGGCGGACAGGTCGAGCGGCGTTTCACCAAGGATGAACTGCTGACCACGATGATGATTTACTGGATGACCCAAAGCTTCGGAACCTCGGCGCGTTATTACTACGAAGCGATCCACAATCCCTGGCATCCCAGCCACGAGGGAACGCCGCTGGTGGCGGCTCCCACCGCGGTGTCGGTGTTCCCCAGGGACGTCGTGCTGATGCCGCGCCGCTGGGTGGAGCGCAATTACAATTTGCAGCGCTGGACGGTATTTCCCAGCGGTGGGCACTTCGCACCGATGGAGGAGCCGGAGAAGCTGGTCGAGGATATCCGCGCGTTCTTCCGCGGGCTGCATTGATCCGCCGCCTCAGCCCTGAGGCGGAGTTGTTGCGGCGGGAGCCACGTAGGGTAAATTCAGGCAGGAGTGTGACAATGGCGAACCCTGGTGATTATCGCATTACAACCGTCGAGCAATTGCGCGGGCTCATCGGGCAGCCCTACCCAATCGTCAAGCACAAGCTATTGTCCGACCTGGACGAGATGGCGATCGATTTTATCAAGCGCTCGCCCTTCCTACTGCTTGCCAGCACCAGCTCACCGCTGTCCGTTGTATCGACCAGCGCATGTAGCCAATCATCGCGCAACACGTAAAGCCGAGTGTGGGTCAGGATGTAGACGTATTCACCGGTGTCAATGATTCTTTTTGGCGGATTGCCTATGTCATAAACGCGCAGCCCCTCGCCAGCCGAGTTGGCGATGACCACGCGGCCGCTATAACCGGCGAGATAGACCGAGTTTGAACGTGCGGCAAAATCAGCCGCGTAGATCCAATCGCGGGCTCCTGCAACGTGAACGGCAATGTCAATTTCAACTGGCGTCTCATCAAGGCGCCGATGTTCGTGATAGATTACGTGATCGTCCACGAACTCGCTCACCTCGCGAAACGCTGTCATAGCCCAAAAGCCACCGAATGATGGCGGCTTGCTCGGATGATGATGCTGCAGACGGGAGTCGCCTCGTTCCTCTCAGCCCTGGCGAAGGTCTACCGGGCATCGCCCACAACCGTCGCGGCCTACCGCGGCTACCTGGTTGTCTTCCTAATCCATTGGGCGATCTCGGCTTTGTTAAAGCGCCAGCTTCCGCCCAGCCTGAAGCCGGGGATTTCGCGGTCCCTCAGCAGTCGGTAGATCGTGCTTGGGTGGGATCGCAGGTATTCGGCAAGCTGTCGCACCGTCATTATTTCGCTCGACGCGTGTGCGGGCGCACGGCGTTTGCTGATATTCATCTCTGACGACTCATCCGCGCGCTTTCCCCAACGCCGGCGGTTTTTTTTCTCGGCGGCGCCCCGCGCTCGCTTTGCGCCGGTAATGCTTAACCCCTTCGTGCAGAAGCCCGCGCGAGACCCTGGGGGTGGGTGCAAAAGCCTACCAATTGTTACGGGTGAAGGCTCGTAAATTTTGTCATTCCAGTGACTATACCCGGTGCTTTTTTCACCAAATCGCCACATCTATCTGCTCGGAAGGGGTTCTATCCTTGAGGTTCCGGTCGGAGCTGACCAGACGGCTGGCCCGGGACCTTTCGGCGCTTGGGTCGCGCGACCCGCGCCTCGACGCCAGGGACCGTACGAGGGGGCACCCGCGGGCGTAGTCGTGCCTAAAACCGGAGTTAAATCACTTTCCGAAGCATCCGAACCGACAACCTGTTATCGCCGTTACGCGCGCGCGTGTACGGATGGGGATCTCACTTCGGATGCTTTGGATAAGTCCGCTTCTAACGCCGCGTCCCGCTGACTCCATGACCTCATGTTCGGCGGGCGGCGATTCAATGGCGAAACCGGGGCTGGCATCGGGGAAGGGGCCCGGGTCACCTCGCCGCGGAGAGAAATCCGCAGAATGAGCCCAAAACAGGACCACACGATCGCTCTCCAGTGCCCTCACGACTGCGGGCCCATACGATCGCTCTCCGGTGCCCCCGATTAGCGGCTGCGCCTTCGATGCCGTGCGATTGTAGACCTTGAGCTTTGACCCCCGGCAGCGAGGAGATTCGATGCCATCGGCAGGCCCATTAAACCGAGCCCCACTAATCCGACTTCCAAATCCCAAATCCATACTCTTAACTTAATCCTCGAGGCCGCATCGCGCGCGCTGGGCGCGTCCTCAACGCTCCTGCATTGGTGGCAATCCGGCCCAGGCGACCATGTTTTCCAGGCGTGTAATCAATGGGGGCACCGTGCTGCGCCAACGAATTAGTATTGCCTGGACGCGCGTCAGCGATTGGCTGACCTTGAACGCCTGCTCGATGAAATCCTGCGCGTGGACCTCGTTGATTTGGTTGGTGCCCACCGAAATTTTGACCTGTCCGCGAGGCGCCTTCGCAATGCTGTTGCAGGCCAGTATCCCCGCTCGATCGCCGCTCGTGGTCGCGGCCCGCCAGTATCCCGCGAAGATCAGGTCGCGCACCCAGGCAACTCAGGACAATACAGCCGGCAACGATGACTCCTCGCCGCCCAGAGCCCGCCTCTTGCGCCTCTATTTGGATCAGTGCCCGCGTGATGGAAAAGAAGTGCTCCACACGGCTTGACAGATCCTCAACGCCGTCCGGCTGCAGACCGGCTTCACGTGCCGCGGTGTGATACTCGGCGATCGTGCCGATTTGCGTGTGCCAGTAGGAGTTGAACGTGTCTTCGTATTCCTGGCGTTCCCGGCGCCCAAGAAAGCAATCACTGATGAAGACCCGCCCGCAGGGACGCAAAAACGTGAAGAGCCGGCGGAACCACTCCTGTCCCTCCTCCTCCTAAGAAACAGAATTCAGGACGATTTCGCCAGTGGAATGATCAAGCAGGTCGAAGCCCAGAAGTTTGGCGCGTTTGCGGAGCAACTTGAGTTCACGGGCTCGGTTGAGGAGATGGTAAGCGGCGGGTCCGGGGT
>DASZGF010000252.1:0-1873 GCA_035939115.1 Binataceae bacterium (SeqCode) | reverse complement strand
ACCGTGAGAGCTACCGATTTAAGACGAAGTGATCAATGGAAGTTGAGCAACCCTCGTCGCGCGACGAAAGTGCGGGCTCTCCTGAAGCGCGGAGCAACAGTCAGGCATCGGCGATGCAAATGGAGGTCCTTGCCTATTTCGCTGTTCTGAATATCGCGGTCGGCCTGGGTTCACCGCTGGGCATCGCCGCGATTCCGATTAACTATTTTCTGAAAGACAACCTTCATCTCTCTCCAGTACGGCTTGCCGTTTTCCTCGCCATTGTCTCGATACCCGGCTGCGCTGGATTCGTGTTCGGCTTCATCAGGGACCGATGGAGGAGCCCACGATGGGGAGATCGACAATACTTGCTGGTCGGCGGATTGGCCGCTGCGGGTGTGTACGCATGGTTAGCAACATCGACAATTGACCATTTCAAGTTGCTATCGCTCGTATTCATCGTGGTCATCCTCTATGTGATGATTTTCGCTTCGGCGCAAGCTCTGATGACTGGCGTGGCGCAGGCGCATGGGATGACCGGACGGCTGAGCGCTGTGTATGGATTCGCCTTTTTCATCCCCGCAGTGCTGGCTGCACTGGCCGGAGGATGGCTAGTCGCGCACGTATCTGTGCGCGGCACTTTCCTCATCGCGGCCGGCGTGACGCTCGTGATCCCTTTGCAGGCCTTCTGGCGACTCGAGGCCGCGAGCGATTTTGAGCGTTTGATTGGGCGCGGTGAAGATGGGTTCGCCGCCCTGCGGCGGCTGGTTGGCCACAAACCATTGTGGCCGGCGGCAGCGATCTTCTTCCTGTGGAATTTCAGTCCGGGATGGGGCACGCCGATGTTCTATCACCTCACCGAGAGAGTGCGGATTTCGAGTGAGCTGTTCGGAACTTTCACAGCGCTGCAGTCAGCGTTCTTCCTTCCAACGACCTTGTTGTACGGCGTTTTGTGCGTGCGTGCTCCCCTTTCGCGTCTGCTGTGGTGGGGAACGATAGTCGCGATCCTTCAAGGACCGATCATGTTCCTCGCGCAGGGACCTGTCAGCACGATCGTGGTCGCTATCCTCTATGGACTGTTCGGCGGATTCGCTACGGCGGCGTATATCGATCTCATAATGCGATCGTGTCCCAAGGGCCTGGAAGGGACCGCGATGATGGTGGCCAATACCGCGACTTTCGCCCTCGCCGGTAGTGCCGGGAACTTGCTGGGAAGCTGGATATATTCCAGGGGCGGATTCGCCTCCGCGGTGACGATCACAACGCTGGCGACTGCGCTGATAGTTCCGGTGCTGCGGTCGGTTCCCGCAGAGCTGACGGCCAGGCGCGACGGTGAACAGATCGAACCCGACGCAGCGCAGCGCCCTCGATCGTAATGGCATGCTCCGGCAGCCAGTCATCAGAATAGACCGTGGTCGGGGAGTCTTTCCTCTTTTCAACTGCTTGCCGGTATCGATGAGATACTGCCCTCCTGGGGCGCGTCGTTTGTGGTTTTGGTTTCATGTTCATCCCAGTTTTTCCGGCCGCCCTTCACTCTCTGAGGGCGGGCGGCTGAAAAACTGTCTGGTTTTGGATCCGAGGTCGGCGCGCGTTGCACCGCGCCGGCCAGCTCTGCTGGCCAAGCGGTACGCGCGATGGCCGAGCTCCCTTGATTCCTTGCCGCGGACTCCCCCGGCGTCAGATACCCGAGACTCGAATGCGGGCGCAGGGTGATTGTAGTCGTGCCGCCACACCTCGATGATAGCGCGCGCTTCTCCCAGGCTGGTGAACACGTACTCGTTAAGGCACTCGTCGCGCAACTTGCTGTTGAATGATTCGATGAAGGCGTCTGCACCGGCTTGTCCGGCTCGATGTAGTGCGATACTTAGGAGCGAAAATTGATCCAAACCCAATC
>DASZGF010000251.1:0-1751 GCA_035939115.1 Binataceae bacterium (SeqCode) | reverse complement strand
GATCAGTCCGGCCAGCTCCGCAATCGTGGCGGCGCGATGTAGCGTGCCGCCCGCCTCCGGCAGCAGCGGATTGGGCGGCTGCGTATGGCCGCGGCCGGGCGGTCCGTCCCAGATCGCCTGGTCGAATACGATGGTGGCGCCAAGCGGATCGTGCAGACGGGCCACGACGTTGGATAAATAGATGCCGCCGAGCCCCTCGTCGGCGAAGCGGTGGCCGTCTGCGTGGATCACGACGCTTGCGGCTGCGATCTCGTCGACATAAGGCCGCGGCCACAGCCGGACAGTGTTCATCGCGTCGCGGCTGTGCAGATGGCCGTAAAACATGCCGAGGCCGGTGCTCGCAGCGCCGACCGCCTGTGCCATGCGCAGGCCCATCGCCGGTCGCGGTTCCGCCGTTGCGCGCGAGAAGCTTCTCGGGCGCCGAGGAAATGTGCGCGCGGATCATATCCAAGTTGGCCTGGAAGCCGCCGTCGGCGATGACGACGGATGGTGCATTGAATTTGGCGGAGCCTTCGGCCTCGTCCGTCTCGACTTCGATTCCGCCCGAAGCAAGCTTTAGCGCGCGGGCACGCATCCCGCGCAGTACCCGACCCTGCCGCTGCCGCAGGTTTTCTTCGAGCCGCGCCAGCGCAACGTCGCCAGCATATCCCCGCCAGGTAAGGCCAAACCCTTTTCGCCATGGCGGGGCAAGCACGTTGGTCTGGTATCCGCCGAGATCGACGAGATCGATGCCCTCGCTCTTGAGCCACTGCATCAGCCGGCGGCCGTCCCTGGCGATAGCGCGCGCCAGATCCTTGCGCGCAAGGCCCTCGCTGCAGGCTACGATCTTGCCGAACAGCACATCCTCGTCCGCTCCCACGTCGGTGAAACTGATGTGGAACGTGCCGTAGGTGTAGCGAGAGTTGCAGAGGTATTTTTCTTCCTTGCTCTTCTCCAAGACGATGACGCGCTTGCCGAGCTGCGCGGCGCGGTTCGCGGCTACGAGGCCCGCGATGCCAGCGCCGATCACGATCACGTCGTGCTGGACGTCTGTTTTGGCCATCGCACCAGGGTCCGGATCAATCTATCCTGATGTTAACGCTTATGATGATCGGCCACCACTTCCATTGACCGCCTCCTTAAAGGCGCCAAGCCCGCTGATCTTCCGGTGCAAAGCCCCAACAAGTTCGATTTCGTTATCAACCTCAAAACCGCAAAGACGTTGGGGCCTTGCCGTGCCCCCAACGCTGCTTGCTGCCGCCAATGAGGTTATCGAATAACGAAGCTGTTTGCTGCGGTGCGGGAGTCTCTTGCCGGCACCGAGCAGCGATCGTTTGGGCTCAGCATTATGCCCGGTATCGAAGGTGCTGCGGACCTACCATGAGACCATTGAATAACTGGGATCGGCGCGGATGGCCCAGCTCGGGCACCCGGCATCAGTTAACGTGTGGCGGACGCAACTTGCCGCTCTAGCGCGTTACAATCCCATTTCCCGAGGCTTCTCCGCTGGAGCGACGTTCGGGATTCCAGCCATCAGGGAAGCTGGAATGAGCTTGATCAATTCGTCTACTGTGAACTCGCCGTTGTTCTCGTATTTGTAGAGCGAGCGCGCGACCTCGCCATAGTGGTAGGTGTGATAGTGCGATTTCTCGGCGTGGAAGATCTGGCCGTTCACGTCCTTCGCCGCGTCCGTACACAGGTAGGCGACCATCGGCGCCACGAACTCGGGCCCGGGCATCGCCATTCGCGCCTCGAATTCCGCTTGCGTCAGC
>DASZGF010000250.1:0-2210 GCA_035939115.1 Binataceae bacterium (SeqCode) | reverse complement strand
TTGCTGTGATCGCGAGCATTTCCCTGCCGGCAGGGAAATCACCTATTCCAGATCCGCAGAAACCTCCCCCCAGACGACAAAATCTTTAGTGTTTCAGCAGCTTGAATATGCCCGCCGCAGGAGCATTCTAATGCGGCTTGAGGGATGCAGAACGAAATTGGCAGCGGATTGACAGGGGAATTCGGCAACACCTTCTCCAGCCCATATTTGCGGTCATCACATAAATGATCGGTTTAATAATTGCTATTATAGTATATAGGTAAGAGGCTCTGCCTGCGCAAGGGCGACGGCCTCGAATGGTTCCGCCGTGAGTGGCTTGCTACCATGCCGCGGATACGCGATATCGAGCCGGTTCGTCACTCCAAGGGCGCGCGACGCAGAACGGCACCCATTTCATCTCCGGCCTGCCGCGTTCGGGCTCAACGCTGCTTGCCGCGATCCTGCGCCAGAATCCGAGCTTTCACCCATCCTCGCCCCCAACCCCGGTCCGACCTGGCACCTGTGAGAACGGCGGTGGAAAAGTCTGCCACGGTAGCGGCGGGATAGTCCCGCAGCTGGCGGAGTAAAACTCTGCCACTTTTGCCCTTCCTTTCAGCAGGGAGGGCGGGGGCATTTTCACCGTGGAACTGTATCTGAAGGTGCGTCTTGCCTGTCGGGACGGGATGAGTGCGCGCGAGGCGGCACGTCATTTTGGGATTTCGCGCGAGAGCGTGAAGAAGATGCTGAGCTTTTCGGTACCGCCGGGGTATCGGCGGACGGCGCCGATCAAGCGGCCCAAGCTGGACGAGTTTACCGAGGTCATCGACCAGTGGCTGCGCGACGACGTTGGCCAGCACCGCAAGCAGCGCCACACGGCCAAGCGGGTTTTTGATCGGCTTCGAGACGAGCACGGGTTCACCGGCGGCTACACCATCGTCAAGGATTACGTGCGCGATCAGCTGCGCCGCAGGCGGGAGATGTTTGTCCCGTTGCACCACGCCCCTGGCCATGCCCAGGCTGATTTCGGCGAAGCGCTGGTGGTGATCGGCGGGATCGGGCAGAAAGCCCACTTCTTCGCGCTCGATCTGCCGCATAGCGACGCGAGTTACATTCGGGCCTATCCAGCGGCAACGGCAGAGGCTTGGGTCGACGGCCACGTTCACGCTTTTGCTTTCTTCGGCCGGGTGCCGCTGTCGGTGCTCTATGACAACGACAGATGCCTGGTGACGCGCATCCTGGCGGATGGCACACGCAAACGCGCCCGCCTCTTCAGCGGGTTCCTGTCGCATTGCCTGATCCAAGACCGCTACGGCCGTCCTGGTAAAGGCAACGACAAGGGCAGCGTCGAGGGTCTGGTCGGCTGGGCTCGGCGCAACTTCATGGTGCCACTGCCGCGTTTTGCGTCGTGGGACGACTTCAACGCTTGGCTGGAGGAGCAATGCCGCAAGCGTCACGCGGACATCCTGCGGGGCCATACCGAGACGATCGGACAGCGGCTCCAGCGGGATCTGCAGGCGATGTCAGAGCTACCGCCTGCCCCCTTTGATTCCTGCGAACAGGCGACAGGACAGGTGAGTTCGCAGTCGCTGGTCCGCTACCAGACCAACGATTATTCGGTGCCTGTCGCCTACGGCCATCGCGATGTCTGGGTACGGGGCTATGTCGATCAGGTCGTGATCGGCTGCGGCGGGGAGATCATCGCTCGCCATCCCCGGTGCTATGACCGCGAGGACATGATCTTCGACCCAGTCCACTACCTGCCCCTGATCGAGCAGAAGATCGGCGCGCTGGACCAGGCGGCGCCACTGGCCGAATGGGACCTGCCCGCGGAGTTCCAAACCCTGCGGCGGCTGATGGAAGCGCGGATGATCAAGGCCGGCCGCCGGGAATACGTTCAGTTCTCCGCCTGCTGGAGAGCTTCGGGATGGAAGACCTCCATGCCGCGGTCAAAACCGCACTGCGCATGGGGGCGGTAGGTTTTGACGCCATCAAGTGACCTTTCCCCGGAAAAGTGGACACCGGGTTACGCGTATTTCGCCTCTGCCTGCTGTGGGGTGATGTAGCCGATGGCGGAGTGGATGCGCCGCCGATTGTAATAGCCTTCGATATAGGCGAACAGGTCGCGCCGCGCGGTATCGCGATCGGGGTATTCGCGGTGGTGGACGAGCTCGGTTTTCAGAGTGCCGAAGAAACTCTCCATTGGCGCATTGTCCCAGCAGTTTCCCTTGCGG
>DASZGF010000249.1:0-16561 GCA_035939115.1 Binataceae bacterium (SeqCode) | reverse complement strand
CCCATGCCAAACCCCCGCATGAAGCAGAGGCGAGTTGTCCACAAGTCCACAGCCGGGATTCTTACCACCATCCCAGAGGCTGTGGACCTTGTGGGCAACTCGCCCCCCGGCTTGACAAACAACACAGTCGCTCTCCCATCTGCTGTGATTGGTCGTACCCCGCCGGTATTAACCCGAAGGGGACGATCACTGGAGTGATCAACGACTTCCGTGACCTTAATCATGGCTTCGTGCGGGCCCGCGATGGTACCGTAACCACGTTCGATGCCCCGGGCGCTGGCGCCGCCTTTGGCGAAGGCACGGTGCCTTTAGGAATCGACCCGGCGGGGGTAATCATGGGGTACTACACTGACGCAAAGCGTGTGAATCACGGCTTCCTTTTGCAACCCGGGCACTGATGCTCTCAGCGGATTGTAACACCCAGGCTCCTTTGGGTTTTGTGCCGATTCGCGACGCGCCTTGACGTTCGATCCCAAGGGCGAAGTCTCCCTGTTCACCTTCGCCCTTGACATCAAGCGGGCGCGGGAATCGCGGGACGGCTAACAGTGAGATAAGCTTTCTTGGTCACGGCTTTCTTCGGATCCCCGGTCGGGACGGGAGCGCGGAACCTGTGGCCTTTTCAACCGGCAGACGGGATCGTCTTGATTCCGGGTACGGCGAGAGACCACACTAGTTTGTTGATCGGGCTGCGCGCTGCCAGCCTTTTGGAAGCCCCAGCAGGGTGCGGAAAAAGTAGCTTTCGGTCGGTTGCAGTGATGTTCGCCTTCACCACCTGCACAAAAACTGGCTGCTTTCCTTAATTATCTCTCCCTATGGGAGAGATAAGAGAGAGGGAGCAGGACGCGGAAATCCTTTTTCCGCAGCCTGCTAGAAATCGTCACCCCACCGGCGCCGGCCGTTGCTTGAGCAGGTCGTGCCCTAGGAGCGGCGGGCAGGGTATCTTGATTCGACGCCGTGGCGGGGACCACACTTGTACTGCTGGGCAGCAGCCTGCGGGCGCCGCGACCTTCTGCGAACCTCTTCAGATTGCCTGTTTTGTTCCGGTGCGCGGGCGGCTGCGTGATAAGCGGATGCGGTGAAGAAAAACTTAAACAAGACCGGGGTATTTGAAAGAAGGGCTTCTTGACACCTGCATTTAACGCAAGCTAGATGAGGGTTGGAAACAAAGACGATGTATTTCCAGTTTGGAGTTGCGCTTGCCCTCGCCATAATCGGGATCGGGTTCATGGCGGCGATGTTCGGCATGCAGAAGCTGCTGGCGCCGAGCAACCCGTATGCGCGCAAGCTGATGCCGTACGAATGCGGCGAACCGCCGACGGGCAAGGCTTGGATCAACTTTAACGTTCGTTTCTACCTTATCGCTCTGATTTTCGTGGTGTTCGAGGTTGAAGTCGCCTTTCTCTACCCGGTGGCAGCCGTGTACCTGGACTGGATCCGGCGCGGCCAGCGTCTTTACGTCCTGTCGGAAATCCTGATTTTCCTGGGCATATTGGCGGTCGGCCTGGTCTATGTCTGGATCAAACACGACCTCGAATGGCTCAAAAAGGTACCCGAATAGGGCTGCCTTTGGGATGGAATAGCGATGCCTTTGCTCAATACCTTGCCTGACTACGTTCTGACCACCAAGACCGACGAGCTGATCAACTGGATGCGCAAGTCGAGCATCTGGTACATGCTCTTCGGCTTGGCCTGCTGCGCGATCGAACTGATGCACACCGGCGGCCCGCGCGCCGATATCGAACGCTTTGGCGCCACGCCCAGGGCCTCGGCGCGGCAATCCGACCTGATGATCGTGGCCGGCACGTTGACGCTCAAGATGGCGCTGCGCACGCGCCTGCTCTACGACCAGATGCCCGATCCCAAGTACGTGATCTCGATGGGCAGTTGCTCCAACTGCGGCGGACTCTTCCAGCTCGCCTATTCCGTGTGCGACGGCGTCGACAAGATTCTGCCGGTTGATGTTTACGTGCCGGGCTGTCCGCCGCGTCCGGAAGCGCTGACCGAAGGGCTGCTCAAGCTGCAAGAGAAAATCATGAACGAGCGCTGGCTGGTCAGGGCCAACGGCAAGCCTGCCGCTAGCGCCACCGTCCAGGCCTAGGGATTCGGATCCGACGAATGGATGCGCTGGCGACATACCAACGCGCGAAGGAGCGCCTGGGCGATAAAATCCTCGAGATCGATGAGAAGGCGCATGACCCGTTTATGGTGGTCGAGCCCTCCGCGATCGTCGAGGTCTGCCGGTTTTTGCGCGATGACGCCGAAACCGCGATGAATTGTCTCAGCAGTGAGATCGGGGTTGATTACAAGGATCGCATCGAGGTCGTTTACGAGCTTTACTCCTATCCCAAGCGCTATGGCGTGACGTTGAAGGTCAAGCTGCCGCGCGAGGACCCGGTGGTCGCCACGGTCGAGACGGTGTGGAATTCGGCCAACTGGATGGAGCGGGAGATCTTCGACCTGATCGGCGTTACCTTCGAAGGTCACAGCGACTTGCGGCGGATCCTGATGCCGGAGGACTGGCCCGGCCATCCGCAGCGCAAGGATTTCGTGGAGCCGATGGAGTATCACGGGATTTCGACGGTTCGTGAGAGCCCGATAATCAGAATGGAAGCGGGTAAGAAGTAGCGGCGGGTAAGAAGTAATATGCGAACCGAGGAAATGACGCTCAACATGGGGCCGCAGCATCCCTCTACCCATGGCGTGCTGCGCTTCGTGATCAAGGCTGACGGCGAGGTGATGCGCGAGGCCATTCCTGACGTCGGCTATCTCCATCGATCGATCGAAAAAATCGCCGAGAAAGTCGGCTACCACGGCTTCATGCCCTACACCGACCGGGTGGACTACGTGTGCGCGATGTTCACCAATCAGGGCTGGGGGATGTCGTGTGAGCGGCTGGGCGGAATCGAAGTCCCCAAACGGGGCGAATACTGCCGGGTGATCTCGGCGGAGTTCAATCGTATCGCGTCCCATCTGCTTTCGGTGGGCACGATGGGCATGGATATCGGCGCGATGACGCCCTTTACCCACGCCATCCGCGAGCGCGAGATGATCAACGACCTGATCGAGGAGTTGTGCGGCGCGCGCTTGACTTTCAACTATATGCGCATCGGCGGCGTGGCCTGGGACCTGCCGCCCGGATGGCGCGAAAAGGCGCTGGCCTACCTCGACCATTTCGATCCGATTCTGGAAGAATACAACTCGCTGATTTCCTACAACAAAATCTATATCGAGCGGCTCGCCAACGTCGGCGTAATCAGCACGGCCGAAGCGATTGACTATAACCTGGTGGGTCCCAACCTGCGCGGTTCGGGCTTCAAGTGGGACATCCGCAAGGACATTCCCTATTCGGTGTACCCGGACTTTGACTTCGACATTCCGATCGGTTCGGGCGAATGGGGCACGCTGGGCGACGCGATGGACCGCTACATGGTGCGCATGAGGGAGATGCACGAGTCCTCGAGGATCCTGCGCCAGGCGCTGAGCCAGATTCCCGACGGTCCCGTGCTGGCCAAGGTGCCGCGCAACTTCAAACCCAAGGCCGGCGAATGCCAGATTCGGATCGAGAGCGCCCGCGGCGACATGGGCTGGTACGCGGTCAGCGACGGCAGCGGCTATCCCTGGCGCGTCCACGTCCGCACCGGTTCGTTCGCCGCGATGGGAATAATCAACAAGCTCAGCCGCGGGCTGATGATCGCCGACCTGGTGACGCTAATCGCCAGCCTCGACGTGATCGCGCCCGAAATCGACCGTTGAAACTCCATGCAGAAGTTAGTCGATAGCCTGATTGCCTCCGGTACGTTCGGCGCTCATCCGCCGCGCGACATCCTGTATGCGATTGCCATCTTCGTTTTCAGCCTGGTGGTCTTCCTCGGCATCGCTTTTCCCTTCGCCGGTATCGTCAGTTGGGTGGAGCGCCGGGTGTGGGCGCGGATGCAGTCGCGATGCGGCCCCAACCGCGTCGGCCCCAACGGCTTTTTGCAATGGCTGGCCGATGGGTTAAAGCATGTCTGCAAGGAAGACCTGGTGCCAGCGGAGTCCGACGAGCGGCTGTTCAAAATGGCGCCCTACCTGGTGATCCTGGCTTTCACGCTGCCGTGGGCGGTGATGCCGTTTTCCTCCTCGCTGATCCTGGCCGACCTCAACGTGGGAATCCTCTACATGACGTCGGTCACGGCGTTGACCGTGGTAGGCGTGCTGATGGCCGGATGGGCCTCCAACGACAAATGGTCGCTGATTGGCGGAATCCGCTCCGCGGCGCAAATCGTAAGCTATGAGATCCCGGCGGGTCTGTCGATTTTCCCCATCGTGCTGCTGACCGGAACGCTTTCGATGCAGGGGATCATCCAGGCCCAGGGATGGGCGCCATGGACCTGGTTCGCGTTCAATAACCCGTTCACCTTCATCGCCGCCAACGTGCTGTATATCTCGGCGCTGGCCGAGGGCAACCGCACGCCCTTTGACTTGCCTGAGGCCGAGTCCGAACTGGTGGCGGGCTTCGCTACGGAGTACAGCGGGATGCGCTACCTGTTCTTCTTCGCGGCGGAGTGGGGCAATCTGTTCATCATCGGCGCGATCATCACCACGCTGTTCCTGGGCGGATGGCAGTTCCCGCACGTCACCAGCAATCCAGTGGTGATGAACGTCCTGGAATTGGTGACCTTCAACGTCAAGGTGCTGTTCCTGGTCTTCGTCTCGATGTGGGTGCGAGGCACGCTGCCCCGGGTTCGTATCGATCAGCTCATGTCGTTGTGCTGGAAGTACCTGGTTCCGATCTCGTTCGTGAACATGATTGGCACCGCGGTGTGGGTAGCAATCTGGCCCGAGGGCAATTCGATCGCGCCCTGGATCATGCTCGCACTTTTCTCAGGCCTGATGATTGTATTTCTAAGCCGCGTGCTGCATTACTTCAGACGCTCCAAGATGGAGCTTTACCTGAGCCCGACCGTCTGACGGCGCGTATGCGATAAGGCGTATGTCCAACAGCTATTTAGGCAATATCAAGGACGCGGTCACCAGCATCTTCGAAGGGCTGGCGATTACCGCCTCCCATTTGATCCGCAAACCCTACACCGTCCAGTATCCCGACCGCGTTCCGGTCCGGATCCAGGATACCCTGCCCTTTCGCTATCGGGGCATCCTGGAAGTCGACCTGGATATCTGCACCGGATGCCTGGCCTGCGAGCGTGCCTGCCCGATTGACTGCATCGTAATCGTGGTGGAAAAGGACAAAGAGACCCGCCAGATGCTGATATCGCAGTTCGATATCGACATTGCCAAATGCATGTATTGCGGGCTTTGCAGCGAACCGTGTCCAACCGGATCGATTCACCATACGACCGAATTCGAGGGCGCGGATTTCTCCTTGGAAAGCATGATTCGCCGCTTCATCCCCGAACCGATTTATGCTTACAAGCCCTCCAAGGGCCCCGAGACCGACCCGCGGATCATTCCGATCTTGAACCGGGGCATGCGCTACGTGAACGAGTTCGCCACGGCCGGCGGTGACAAGCCGGCCGCGGAGGAGGCGTAAGGCGGCGTCCCCCGGGCCGTAACGAGAACTCTAAATGGTTGCACAGGCGGTTTTCTACCTGTTGGCGATTCTGACCGTCGGCTCATCGGCGATTGTCGCCTTTTCGCGCAACATCGTGCATTCGACCTTCGCCCTGCTGGGCGCCTTCATGGGCGTGGTCGGAATTTACGTGATGCTGGCCGCGGATTTCGTGGCAATGGTGCAGTTGCTGGTTTATGTCGGCGGAATCCTGGTCCTGACTATTTTCGCCGTCATGTTGACCCAGGGAATCGCCGACGTCAGCATCTCCAATCGCGCCGTGGGGCGCGCGCCGGCGCTGATCATCAGCGTGGTGGCGGCCGCGGTGATGATGTTCGCGGTGTTCAAAACGCCGTGGCATCAGGGCGCAAAGGTGATCGTTAACCCCACCACCTATGGAATCGGCAACGCCTTTCTGGGTACCTATGCGCTGCCCTTTGAGCTGGCCTCCATCGTGCTGCTGGCGGCGCTCATCGGAGCAGTGGTGATCTCGCGGCCGGTGGACCGCCCGCAAAGCCAATGAGGGGAGAGGAATAGGGATGCCCGGCGGACTGACCTTGAATCATTTCCTAGTTCTAAGCCTGATCCTGTTTGCGATGGGGCTTTACTGCGTGATGTCGCGGCGCAACGCGATCGGCATCCTGATGGGCGTCGAGCTGATCCTGAACTCGGCCAACATCAATTATCTGGCCTTCTCGCTTTATGGCGGCGGCAAGTACGACGGCCAGATTTTCAGCATCTTCGTGATCATGCTGGCCGCGGCGGAGGCGGTTGTGGGCCTGGCCATTGTGCTGGCTATCTACCAGGACCTGCGGACCATCGACGTCGACGCCACCGAAACCCTCAGTGGTTAGGTTTTAAAGCTGCGCGAAGGCTTCCACCCACATCAACTTTCCGATAATAGAATCGCGGCACCTTTGAGGACATGGACCTGAGGCGGATGGTGAGGAATGGCTCAAATGATTAACCGGCGCCGGACTGCCGTCCCAGCGCACCCTCGCCTGCTCAGAGGAATCGCCTTGAATTTATTAATAGGAGCGCTGTTGGTTCGCTAGGTCATGGAGAACCCGGTTCCCGTAGATTTCATACGTTGGATCATCCTGCTGCCGCTGGCAGGCGCCGCGATCAATTTCCTTTTGGGCCCGTGGATCCAGCGCAAGCTGGGCAAAGGCGCCATTGCGCTGGTGGGATGCGGCGTGGTTCTGGCCGCGTTCGCAATCGCCGTGTCGGCCTTTTTCCGGATGATAGCCCTGGAGCCCGGACATCGCTTCATGCTCGACGACCTGTGGGTGTGGATGAACATCGGCGGGATGAAGCTCGATATCGCATTCTGGCTCGACCCGCTGTCGATGGTGATGGCGCTGATCGTGACCGGCGTCGGCGGCGTCATCCACATCTACTCGGTCGGCTACATGCACGATGAGGAGTCCTTCTGGCGCTTCTTCGGCTGGCTCAACCTGTTCACCTTCAGCATGCTGGTGCTGGTGCTGGGCGACAATCTGTGGCTGATGTTCGTCGGCTGGGAGGGCGTGGGACTGTGCTCGTTTGCGCTGATTGGCTTCTGGCACAAGGTGCTGGCCAACACCACCGCCGGCAACAAGGCGTTTATCGTCAACCGGGTCGGTGACTGGGCCTTCGTAGTCGCGCTCTACACGCTGTACTGGGGATTGTCCGCGGCCGGGCATCCGACGCTGGTGACTCGCGACATCGCCCAGTGGGCGCATCTGCTGGCCGGCCAGCCCGGCTACCTGGGGCTTTCGCTGGTCTCCTTCGTGACCCTGCTGATGTTCATCGGCGCCACCGGCAAGTCGGCGCAGATTCCGTTGTACGTCTGGCTGCCTGACGCGATGGCGGGTCCGACTCCCGTCAGCGCGCTGATCCATGCCGCGACCATGGTCACGGCGGGCATCTACATGGCGTGCCGGCTAAATTTCCTGTTCTCGATAGCGCCCGACACGATGCTTGTGGTGGCGTCCGTCGGCGCGCTCACTGCGTTCTTTGCCGCCACCATCGGCGTGGCCCAAAACGACATCAAGAAGGTGCTGGCCTATTCCACCGTCAGCCAGCTCGGCTACATGTTCACCGCAGTGGGTGTCGGCGCCTACTCCGCCGGCGTGTTCCATCTGATGACCCACGCCTTCTTCAAGGCCTGCCTGTTCCTGGGCTCGGGCTCGGTGATTCATGCGATGGGCGGCGAGCAGGACATGCGCAAGATGGGCGGCCTGCGCAAATACATGCCGATTACGTTTTGGACCTTCCTGGTGGCGACGTTCGCGATTTGCGGCTTTCCGCCGTTTGCCGGTTTCATGTCCAAGGACGAGATCCTGCTCCAGGCCTTCGCCCATGGCCATCAGTTCATCTGGGCGCTGACTTACGGCGCCGCGGGATTGACCGCGTTTTATATGTTCCGCCAGGTCTACATGACGTTTTTCGGCGAGTTCCGCGGCACCCACGAGCAGGAGCATCATCTGCACGAGTCGCCGCCCTCGATGTCCGGGGTGCTGATTGTGCTGGGTGTGCTATCGGTAATTGGCGGCGTGGTGATGCTGCCCGGCTTCGTGGCCGACTTCAAGCCGTTCGAGCGTTTCCTTGAACCGGTCTTCAGCTCCGAGTTCACCCGGCGCGTCAGCCAGGTGCCGATTGCCCATACGACCGAACTTACCTTCAGCGCGCTGGCGATCGTGATGGCGGTTGCGGGCTGGTTTGTGGCCGACCTGATGTATCGGCGCAAGGTGCTGAGTCCGGAGCGTTTCAGCTCGTTGCTTAACGGTGAGCCTTACCGAATCATTCTCAACAAGTACTACATCGATGAAATCTATCAGGCCGCGGTCATCGATCCGTACCTGATGCTGTGCCGGGCGGCGGCGTGGTTTGACGCGAACATTATCGATGGAATAGTCAACCTGGCCGCGGCCGTCACGGTGTTCCTATCGTGGCTGTCCGGACTCTTTGACACCTGGGTGGTGGACGGTTTGGTCAACCTGACCTCCAATATAACTTTGGACTTCGGCAGCCGTGTACGCCGGCTGCAGACCGGATCGATAAACGGATATCTGTACGCAATCCTGGCCGGGGTTATGTTCATCCTGCTGGTGCGTGCCATGTTGCGGGTCTGACGTGGGTAGAGGTTTCCACACATGGAAGGAATCACGGAAACCCTCAGCTCGCTGGATATTTTCGCTTGAGGATTAGTACAACACTTTGCTCCATCTGGTGATATAAGCGACGACAATGGACCATTTGCTGACGATAATTACTTTCGTGCCGATTGCCGGGATGCTGGTGATCATGCTCTGCCCTAAGGAGCAGCCCAACCTGATCCGCTGGGTCGCAGTGGCCGCGACGGCTCCGCAGATCCTGATCGCGATCTTTCTGTACGCGAATTTCGATACCACGACCACGGCTGTCCAGTTCGCGGAAAAGGCTGCCTGGGTGCCGTCGTATAATATCAATTACTACATCGGTGTGGACGGAATTAGCATCTCGATGGTGCTGCTGACGGCGCTGATTTGCTTCATCTCGGTCTTCGCCAGCTTCGGGATCGAAAAGGGCGTCAAGGGTTACTTCGCGCTGCTGATGATGCTCGACGCGGGCATGATGGGCGTGTTCGTGTCGCTGGACTTCTTCCTGTTCTACATCTTCTGGGAAGTGATGCTGCTGCCGATGTACTTTTTGATCGGGATCTGGGGCGGCCCGCGGCGCGAATACGCCGCGATCAAGTTCTTCCTCTATACCCTGCTCGGGTCGGTGCTGATCCTGCTGGCGATGCTGGGGCTGTACTACTACAATCCGACCCCCACCTTCGACATGACCAAGCTCGCCGCCAACGCGAGCAGCTACAGCATGAACTTTCAGCGTATCGCCTGGATCGCCTTGTTTATCGGCTTTGCGATTAAGATTCCGGCCTTCCCGTTCCACACCTGGTTGCCCGACGCTCATGTCGAGGCGCCCACCGCGATCAGCGTGATCCTGGCCGGTGTGCTGCTCAAGATGGGGACTTATGGGATCCTGCGGGTCAACTTCGGGATTCTGCCCGCCGCCAGCCATCAGTTGGCGTGGATCTTCCTGGGCGTGGTCGGCACGATCAATATCGTTTACGGCGCGTTGTGCGCGATGGCGCAGACCGACTACAAGAAGTTGATCGCCTACTCCTCGGTCAGCCACATGGGCTACGTAATGTTGGGCCTGGCAGGGTTCACGGCGGCGGGAATCAACGGCGCCGTACTCCAGATGTTCAACCACGGCACGATCACGGCGATGCTCTTTCTGCTGGTCGGCGTGATTTACGACCGCGCCCATCATCGCGATATCAATGGCTTCGGCGGCCTTGCCAGCCACATGCCGCTGTATGCGGGGATAACCGGGTTCGCGTTCTTCGCCGCGATGGGATTGCCCGGCATGTCGGCCTTCATCTCGGAAGTGCTGGTGTTGCTTGGCGCCTGGCAGTTGCATCCGGTGATGACGTTCTTTGGCGCCTCGGCCGCGATTCTGACCGCCGGTTACATGCTTTGGACCTTCCAACGCATCTACTTGGGTCCGATCAATGACAAATATCTGGGCTTGCCCGATCTGAGCGCCCGTGAACTGTTCATGCTGGTGCCGCTGGCGATAATCGTACTGATCCTGGGCATTTATCCCCATGCGATGCTGAACCTGCTCAATACTTCGCTGGTCCATCTCAACCAGGTGGTGCTGTCCGCGCCCGGCGCGGCAGTGGCCTTGAGATAAGAGATGCTACTAGGAAACGTCAAAAGTCTGGCGTATTTCATCCCCGAGCTGGTCCTCAGCGCGGCGGTCGTCGCGTTGATCCTGACCGACTTGGTCACCGACAACCGGATGGCGGCGGGAATCGTGGCGATGGCCGCCTCGATCGCGACCTTCCTGCTCGTGATTGCGGGCGGCACCGGCAACACCTTCCTGTTCAATGGGATGATCGTTTTCGACTCCTTCGCCTTTTTCTTCCGCCTGCTGATCGTCCTGGCGACTGTGGTGGCGATCTGGATGTCGATCGGATCGCTCGAGGTCAAGGGCTGCGATCAGGGCGAATACTACGCGGTACTGATGGCGGGAGCGCTCGGGATGTTCCTGATGGCCGAGGCGAACAACCTGCTGATGGCCTATCTGTCGCTCGAACTGGTCAGCCTCACTTCATACATATTGACCGGATTTCTCAAACATAACCGGCGCTCGCAGGAGGCGGCGCTGAAATACCTGATTTACGGCGGCGTCGCTTCGGGCACGATGATCTATGGGATGAGTTGGATCTTCGGTATCGCCGGCGCGCTGGACTTCGGCACTATCAACGGCGCCCTGACTCAAAGCGGCACCGGAGCCTCGCTAGGGGTGTTTATCGCGCTGGTGCTGATCCTGGCCGGGATGGGCTACAAAGTGGCGTCGGTGCCGTTTCATATGTGGGCGCCCGACGTTTACACCGGAGCGCCGATTCCCATCACCACGTTCCTGGCGGTGGGATCCAAGGCGGCGGGCTTCGCCCTGCTGACCCGCTTCTTCTATCCCGCTATCTCCCGCGTGGCCGCCAACGGCAACTGGCAGACGCTGGCCGGTGTGGACTGGCCCCAATTGCTGCTGTTCATCTGCATGATCACGATGACGCTGGGCAACCTGGCGGCGCTGCAGCAGACCAACATGAAGCGCCTGCTGGCCTACTCCAGCATCGCGCAGGCGGGCTACGCGCTGATGGGTTTCGTGGTCCTGTCCAACGACGGCATCCGGGCCATGATGTTCTACCTGACCGCCTATTACCTGATGGACGCCGGCGCTTTTTTGGTGGTGATGATCGTCGCCAACGCGACCGGCCGCGAGGAGATCGAGGCCTATCGCGGCCTGGCCTGGCGCGGCGGACTGGTCCCAGCCATTGCGCTTGCGATCTTCCTGTTCTCTCTCACCGGCATTCCACTGACCGTCGGCTTTATCGGCAAGTTCTATCTGTTCGCAGCCGTCATCCGCGGCCAGTTCTACATCCTGGCGCTGGTCGGCATTATCAATTCCGTAATCTCGCTCTACTATTATCTGCGTCCGATCCGGATGATGTTCCTCGATCAGCCAACCGGCGATGAAGTGATGGTCAGCGGCACGGGCGAGGCTTGGAATTACGGCCTGATGGGCGTGCTGGCCGTGGCCACAATCGTGTTGGGCCTTTACTGGGCCCCTCTAATCGCGTTCGCCGACCGCTCGCTGAAGTTCTTCACCGGCCCGGCATGATCGATCCGATTTTGCCTCGTCCATCTGTGCCAAGGTTTTTGGCCTTGCCAGTGTAGCGAAGGCTTCCGGCAACGTCCTCCAAGCGCGAGTGCGCAAAAGGTTTCAACGCGCGCAGCATAATTCCGTCGGGCGGGTCCTCGACGACGAACTCCGTCCCAGCCCGCCAGTGATGAACGTCGCGGACCGATTTGGGCAGGGTCACCCGTCCCTTTGCTGAAGGCCGAAGCGTCTCCATGGGATAAATTCAAGCCGAAAAGCTCGATCGACACAAAAGAGCTGGTTACTTGAAGAAGTCTGAGATAGATCGTAGGTGTATACTGCGGCCTAAAGTTGCGCGCCGCGATTTACTCAAAAAGCGACCCGACGAACCGCTCCAGTTCGATGTTCAGCTTGGGGATCAGCTGGTCGGAACCGCGGGTCAGTCCGACGCCGAGTCCAAAGTTGTATTCGATCCCTCCGGGCAGGTCGCCCCTGACCACGGGGAAGATGTAATGCTGCTGCTGATGGATCGGATCGCTGTCGTCGATCAGTCCGATGCCGCCGTAAAACTCCAGCCCGGGCGACATCCACGGCCAGTAGTTGTAATAGACGCCCGACACATAACCGAACTCGAACCCGCGATTCTTATTTGGTCCGGTGAAAATCGCCTTTTCGAATTTCGGGTTGAGGTCGATCTCCAGGCGGCCGAATTGTTTGGTGATGATCGGGCGCAATTCGACTTCCAGTTCGTTGTCGTCAAACTGCGGCACGCGATGCCATTCCAGTTCGACGTACCATCCCAGGTCCACCGGCAGTTGGCCCTGCTCGAACAGGCTGCCGCGCAGGCGGTATTTCGACCCCGCGTACTGAAACGACGCGCCGTTTGGATGCGCCAGGTTGAGGTAGGCGGCGGCTTCGATCCTGTCCGTGAGCCCGTATGTCAACTCGAATGCGGTGCGATACATCCGGCTGGAGCCGTATTCCCCGTCCCCGCCCTGGTGGCCGATCGCCGAGACGCTGTTGAGCGACTCCAGCTCGAACATGCCTCTGTTCAGCGTTTCGGCCGGGTAAACCTCGAACTCCCATTGGTCCACCTGCGCCAGCGCGGCGGAGGCGGTAAGCAGCAGGAGCAACGCGATACAGCCAGACTGGAATTTCAACCTGATGGCTCCCGCTCGCTTACTGGACGGCGCGTTGGGCCTGCATCCGCGCCCATCCCGCCACCGTCTCCCGCTGCGCCTTGGACAGACGCGCGCCGGGATGCAGCACCAGGTAGTACCATGGCGCCATCTTTCCGCTGGTCACAAAGTCGGCGATTTCATCCAGCTTTTGACTCGCCGTTCCGGGGTCCGAGGCGTAGGCGTCCCAGTCGGAGAAGTTAAGCCGCCGGCGTCCCTCATTGACTTCATGCGCGACCAGCCACGACGCCGGAGCGATAGCGCCATACCAGGGCCATCGGGTGCGGTTGGAATGGCAGTCGTAGCACGCGGTGCGAAGAGCCGCCTTTATAGGAGCTGGGGTGACCAAGTCTGTCTTGACCGGAAAATTACGCCTTTCCAGGGGTATGAACTGAATTGCCACAATGACTATCGCCGCTAGCGCCAGCCATTTGGCCGCCTGCGGCATCGGCTACTTAACGACAATCGCGCCTTGCGGGGTATCGCGATGGAAGTCGTCGAAAAACTTGTAGGTCCCGGAGCTTAGGCCCGGCATGTTGACGGTGATGGTTTCCCCGGGTCGGACCACGCGCTCGCGGCGCAATTCGAAACTCTCGAACTCGATTGGCGTCTTTTCCGCGCTGGTAACATGCACCTTGAAGGGCTGGTTGGGCGCTACTTCCAACTGTGCGGGGTTAAAGCGGCCGCCTTCGGCCTTGATTTCGAAAATGGTGTCCGCATCCGCCGAAATGCTGGTTTGCGGCAGCAGCGTAATCGCGGTCACGATCGCGACGGAAAGGATAAGAATCTGAACCGGGCGCATCAGCTGTAAACTCCGTGATATTGAAAACGATTCTCAATATCCCAGAGATCCGGTGCTTTTGTCAAGCCGCGCGAGCGACCGTCGAGAAACTTCGCCATTCGATGGGCATCTATCCGAAAACGATGGTGCGGTTGCGATGGCTCAGTACGCGCTTTTGCAGATGCGCGCGTACGGCGTTGGCCAGCACCACCACTTCGAGGTCCTTGCCCGTGCGCGTCAGGTCGGCGACCGTGTCGCGATGGGTCACCGGGGTAGTGGCCTGCGCGATGATGGGACCGGCGTCCAGTTCCTCGGTCACGTAATGGGCCGTGGCGCCGATCAGCTTTACTCCGCGATCGTGCGCCTGCTTGTAGGGGCGCGCGCCGACAAACGCCGGCAGGAAGCTGTGATGGATGTTGATGACCGGTTTGTTCCACGCGCGCAGGAAGTCACCGGACAGAATCTGCATGTAGCGCGCCAGCACCAGGGTATCGCACCGCAGTTCGTTCAGCCTTCCCAGCAGGTCGTGCTCGGCCTGCGGCTTATTCTCCCTGGCTACGGGGATGACAAAGAACGGAATCCCGAAAGGTCTTACCAACTGCTCGAGGTCGGGATGGTTGCTGATAACGGCGGCCACTTCGGCGTCAAGCTCGCGCGAGTGATGGCGGCTCAGCAGGTCCATCATGCAGTGATGAAGCCTGGAAACCATGATGACAATCCGTTCGCGATAGGCCGCTTCGAACAGTTCCCAATGCAGGGTCATGTCGCTGAATAGTGTCGGCATTACGGCGCCGATCTCCGCGATTACGGCGGGAGCCGGGCGGCTGCGGGACTCAAACAGGATGCGCCAGAAGAAGTGGTCGTCCGCGTCGTCGGTGTGCTGGTCGGAATCGATGATGTTGCAGTCGAGCGAATAGAGCAGGTTGGAGACCTGGGCGATAATCCCGGGCCGGTCCGGACATGAAATCAGCAGGATTGCTTTGGCGGATGTCATTGCGAAGTGCCGCTTCGACCATGAAACAGCTGGCGCGTCAGCCGCGGGCACTTCGAGCGAGCCCATCGCCGGTAAGACGCCAGATCGTCCACTGGTCCATCGCGGTTGCACCCAGCGCGCGGTAGAAATCGTGGGCGGGGGTGTTCCAATCGAGCACCGACCATTCCATCCTGCCATAGCCGCGCTCCACCGAAATCGCGGCCAGGCGTTGGAGCAGCGCCCGGCCAATTCCCTTACGCCGACAGGGCGGCGCCACGAACAGGTCCTCCAGGAACAAACCTGGCCGCCCACGCCAGGTCGAATAGTTGCGAAAAAACAAGGCGAAGCCCGCCGCTACGCCGTCCTGTTCCGCAATCAGGCATTCAAAGGGCGGATCGGGAGATTCCATCTGTGCGCGCACGAAGTCGGGCGTCACCTCAACCGCCTCGGGCCCACGCTCGTACTCCGCCAGGCCGCGAACGAACGAAGCTGACGATCAACTCCGCGTCCTTTGGAGTTGCAAAACGAATAGACAAACCCATCGCGCCCTCCGCTGCTGATTGGTTTCCGCGCAGCCTTTCTCGATCCGAACAGCGACCGGTTCGGCCCAGCTGTCCGCTCCCTGACGGGGGCGGCTCGGATTTTTAGAGAACCGCTGTCCCTTGTCGCGCAGCGCCGGCTTAAGGCACCGCGGCGGGATGAAGCAGGCCGGCGGCTTCGTCGAATCCCTGCATCACATTGAGGTTCTGAATTGCCTGCCCGGCGGCGCCCTTGCCCAGATTGTCGATTGCGGTAATCACGACCAGGGTCTGGGAGCGGCGATTGAGCACGAAGGCGAGCTCGCAAAAATTCGTGCCGCGCACGTTTTTCAGTTCGGGAAATTCACCGGCGCTGAGCAAGCGGATGAAGCGCGCTTTGGCATAGGCTGCTTCAAATGCCGCCCGGATATCTTCCTCGGTGGTGGCGCTGCGCGGACGCAGGAAGATTGAACTCAGGATACCGCGATTGATGGGCAGCAAATGCGGCACGAACATCACCGCCACTTCGCGCCCCAGCGTAGCCGCAATTTCCTGCTCCATTTCGGGCGTATGCCGGTGATTGCCTACTTTGTACGCGCGGAAGTTATCGTTGACCTCGGCGAAAAGCTGCTCCAATGCGGGGCTGCGTCGCGCACCGGTGGTGCCGGACTTCGCATCGATGATTATCGAAGCCGGATCCACCAGGTCGCGGCTGATTAGCGGCAGTGTGCCGATCAGAGTCCCGGTCGGATAGCATCCCGGATTTGCCACCAGCCGCGCCTCGCGAATCTCACTGCGATGGAATTCGGTAAGGCCGTAAACCGCCTGCCGGGCCATCAAGGGCGCGGGATGTTCGCGGCCATAGGTGGCTTTGTAAACCTCGGGATCCTTCAGCCGAAAGTCCGCCGAGAAGTCAATTACCCGGATTCCCTGCCCGATCGACGCGCGGATGACATCGGTTCCCGCATGCTCGGGCAGGCAGGACAGCACCATTTCGGCGCGGCCCCGAATCAGGTCCGGACGCATCTCCTCGAAGGCCGGCAGGTCCAAACCAGCCAGATGGCGATAGACCTCGGCGACTTCGCGTCCCACGTAGTGCTCGGAGGTCAGTGCCGTCAGCTCCACGAAAGGATGGAAGGCGAGCAGACGAACCGCCTCGATGCCCGAGTATCCACTCGCACCCAGGATCGCCACCTTGACCCGGTTAGTCGCACTCATCGCTTTTCAGGATCCCTTTGAGATGAACTCTCGGGTCAATTAGACCATGAAGGTTCCATTGAGGCCAGTCAGCGGGGACACCGTTTACTTGGTGTCGAGCTCAAACAGCAAATACCGGGAACCCTCGGTCTCGGGGGATTTACG
>DASZGF010000248.1:0-8878 GCA_035939115.1 Binataceae bacterium (SeqCode) | reverse complement strand
TATCGAGAAGGCTGGCTGGGCGCTGGCGAAGGAAGTCGCAACTGCAGCGGCCGGCGTTGTCGACGCGAAATTCGCGGCGGCGCGCGAGACGATCGCGAAGGAGGCGGACACGGCTCGCGCCGCCGCGGCGCGCGCGATCAGCGAGCTTGCTCAAGCGCAGCGCCGAACTCACACCTACAAATGGCTCGCGTTGGGATTTCTATTCGGTTCTGTGCTCCTAGTATGTGGCCTTGCAGCGGGCTACGCGTTCGCACTTGCTATCAACACATCGCCGAAGCCGACAACCTCTGACGTGCAGCCCAGCGCCGCAGGTCTGCGAACTGGGCCTGGCAGCGATATCGCCGCGCCGGTGCCGGGGAACCTCGGCGGACAGAATCAACACCGTTGACATTCCTGGTGCCGAATCTTCGCTGGCAGCGAACCCTCGTTATGGTCCCCCTTCTAACTTCCGACATGCGCCGTCTGCTCGAGGCCGTCGAAGCTCGAGCTCGCGCGGATGAGCGCGCACGGATATTGCCCAAACGTCTCTTTCTGTCCGAAACCGAACTCGTCGAGTTGACGGGATACCAGCGAAGCAAGAATCAAATCCGGCGGCTGCGCGAGCACCGTTGGCCATTCGAGCTTGCCTCGGGCGGACGCCCGCGGGCGCTCCGGGATGCTGTCATGCAGGCAGGTGGAGGCACGGAATGGGGAACAACTTTCGCAAGGGCCGCGAACAGGGCGCCGGAGCAGTACCTGAACTGCAGCGCGTAGGCTGGGCGGTCAAGCGGTTCTGCGACGAAGCCGACATCAGCCTCGCGATGTTCTACAAACTCGGACCGCATCAGCGCCCGGCCAGCGTCAAGGTCGGCAGCAAACGGGTCGTAATCGAGAGTCCAGCGGCTTGGCTGAGCCGGATGGGCGCGGAAGCGGCTGCCGAGGACCAGCGATGACCGCGGCGACGTTACGTTCACGCCTGGAGAAGGTCCGGCAGCCCGGCGCTGATCGTTGGTCAGGGTCCTGCCCTTCGCATCAGATCCGCGCGGCCATCGCCTGGCTTTGGAGCGACCTGGGTCAACTCCCCGACCCGTTTTGTTGGGATCCGGCCCGCAGGTTGATGTACGCGTCAGTAAGTTACTGATTATTCTGGCGTCCCCAAGGGGATTCGAACCCCTGTTACAACCGTGAAAGGGTCGTGTCCTAGGCCTCTAGACGATGGGGACTGCGGGTGGAAAACTCACTCCCTTGGCAGTGCGCCGGCTAAGTACACTCGGCCTGCACGCCGACGGTGGCGGATTGTACCTGCGGGTAAACGCCGCCGTCGCCGCATGCTGTAGGGGGCTCTTGATGATGCTTCGGATCAGTCGATTCCTTTCAGCGCTGATCGTGGGCGTGGTCGCCGGGTGCGCGCATACCAACGCCCGCACGGACTTCGATCCATCCGCCGACTTCTCCAGGTACCACACCTACTATTGGGCCGGAGGAAAGGACATTACCGGCGGGGGTAGTCTCGAGAATTCTCTGGTCGACAAACGCATCAAGGACGTAATCGGCGCACAACTGTCGGCCAAGGGGCTCAGCGAGGTGGCTGAGGACGCCGCGCCCGATCTTGCGATCCTGTACTGGATCGGTGCCAGGGACAAGACTTCTGTCCAGACAAAGCCCTCATCGGCCATCTCCGCGAGACCGGTCTGGAGTCGGTACGACCCATATTGGAGCGGGCGCTGGGGGCGCACATATGACGAGGTGGTGGTGCGCGACTACACCGAAGGGACGCTCATCGTCGATCTTATCGATGCGAACACAAAGCAGCTCGCGTGGCGCGCCTATCTCGTGCAAACGGTCGACAAGGATCCACAGAAGACCACCGAGCGCCTCGAGGCGAATGCGATGGCAGCGTTCGCCCAATACCCGCCGACCAAGAAATCGCCTTGAAACGGCGCCGCGCTTCCTAGCGGCGGCGAACGCGACCCCGCGCTTGGTCTGCTGGCCGTTCGAATCGCGACGGCGAGGTCGGCTCGCCGCCGCGCGTTCAGCGCTCAGTGCACAACAGTGCGCGATCCGTCGACCTCGACCTCGACACGCCGGTTTTGTGCCCGACCTTCCTCGGTCTTGTTGCTGGCAACCGGCTCCCGCTTACCGCGGCCTTGGACGTCGATCAGGTTCGGATCCACACCCTTGCCGACCAAGTAGTCGCGTACCGCCTGCGCGCGACGCACGGACAGCTTGTCGTTGTAGGCATCGGTGCCCACTGCGTCGGTATGACCCACCACGTGGATTGCGGTCAGATCGGCGCCCTGCATCTTCTCGGCCAGCAGATCGAGCTTGGCCTTCGCCGATGGCTTCAGGTCCACTTTATCGAAGCCAAATAGCTGGTCCGATGCAAACGTGAGCTTCTCGACGAAAGTCACCTTCTCGGGCGGCGGCGGAGGCGGAGGAGGCGGCGGCGGCGGAGGAGGCGGCGGCGGTGGCGGCGGTGGCGGTGGCGGCGGAGGAGGCGGAGGTGGCGGTGGCGGCGGCACCAGCGACGGGTCGCACTCCGCCAGCGCCAGGTCCTTGTTGAAATATCCGGTGCGCCAGCACAACCCATACGGATTCATCAGGACCGTGCCGCGCGGGTCGAGCCAGTAGCCGGTGTTCTTCTGATTGCCTTCTATGTCCTTGGCCAGCGCCGCGGTTGAAGCCGTGGTGAGCGCTGCCAGGAACAAATAACGATACCTCCCCCGACGACTCATGGCTGTGCCTTTCTGCTTGTTAATTGGATCGTCTCCCAGACTGCGCGGTGGCCTACCCGTGCGCGTAGCATCGCTGGCGCCCCCGCCGCGGGCCTATAGAGTGCCTCGAAACGAAGCGCCAGAATATCCGAAAACCGCCAGCTCCGCGGAACCTTGTCGCGAAGATGGGCACCCTGGCGGACGCATGATGATTTTTGCCACGCCCGGGTGGCCGAGGATTTTCCTTGTAGCGCCGTGCGGGTAGTAGATGCCGGCGTGGCCCGGCGTCACTGACCACCGAGCTTCTGGTAACTGGAGTTGGTCGTCGTTATCACGAGCTGCCTGGCGGGTGCGTCCAGAACGGTCCGCTGAACATGATGAGTGCCATCGGGGAGGCTGGCCATCTGGACCTGCAACGTTACTGCATCCTTCGAATCACCCAGGTAGGTGTCGACCTTCAAAGCGATGATCGCCAATCTGGCAGGATCGAAGGACAGCGTCATCCGGTCGCCGGGCCGCGCATAATCCCCGAAGACGAAATTCAAGATGTCACCGACGGGTTCCACTGAGGATTTCCCAGCCTGGTAGTCCTGCTGCATTGTCTGCGGGTCGGGTGGCACGTAGATGCCGAGAACACCCTTAACGTTCTCGATATACCCCTCAAGCTCCGTTTTTTTCTCCTCAACAATCCCTTGCTTGTTCCTGCCAGCACTCGGTAGCGCTGTTGCGGCAGCGATCGGAGTCTTCTGAACCTGCCCGTCAGGGCCGTAGTGGCACAGGTTCTGAGATGGCGGTTGCTCCGATCCCTTGAAAGTGACCCGCGTTGTTTCAACCCACTGATACCGCTGCAGTCTGAGCTTGTTTTCCGCAACAGCCTGCTTCACGACTGCAAGCTTTCGCTGCAGCTCGGCATTCTGCGCGATCGCCGGTGCGGTAGTTGCCAGTGCGAGCGCACCGATGATCATCCACCGCGTGCCGATGGTCCCCACCTCCCGGGCATTTCCTTCGTTTCGTCCCGTTTTCCAAGTTTTGTATTCTCGAGATCATTTCGCCTTGATGTAATTGGTCGCGTCCTCGGCTGCTGCGTCGGTCCATTTATCGATCAGGGGCTTCAATTCGTTCAGGGTCACCACGTGTTGACCTTCGTCCTTCGTCGCTCGCTCCCCGGTTCCGCCCCGGACCGAGACCAGCAGCGGCTGTTTGCTAACGCTGTCGGTCACTTCGGTCTCGAATGCGACCTGGGTGTCATGCGGCAGCCCGCCTTGCGCGAGAGCCACGGCGCCGGTGATGGCCAGTCCGATTGGAAGATACTGGTAGGGCTTGAGCGCGCGCCTCTCCTCACCCACCGCCGTGATTCCGAGTTTGAGGCGCGCGACGCCAGGACCGGGTTGGTCCACGAGCCGCACTTTTTGCCCGAACTTGGTGCGAACCGAGTCGTCAATGTAGCTGCGGATCTGGTTCAGCGTATCCATCGACACGGCGTCGGTCGGCTGCGGTTCAGGATAGAACTGCAAATGCTCGATGATCAGGGCGTTGTAGTTGAAAGGTTTGAACTGGTCGCTGATGTAGGCATAGCGTTTGCCGCCCCCGGGCGCCGATCCCTTTTCCAGCTTCGAGTAATCGCTGTCAGGCAGAAAGCCGGAGCGCGGTCCATCGTAGGTCGTTGAGCATCCGGTCACTATCAGCGCAGCTATGAATCCACAGCGAGTCACTTGTATGCGTCCGACCTTCATGGTGACCTCCTGGTCTGG
Source organism: Binataceae bacterium (SeqCode) (assembly GCA_035939115.1). Lineage (GTDB taxonomy): Bacteria > Desulfobacterota > Binatia > Binatales > Binataceae > JAJPJA01. The sequence continues at coordinate 4,434 of DASZGF010000248.1, read as the reverse complement.
TATAGAAACTGCTTGGCTGCGCCAACGCGGCAGGAATATCCGGTCGGCCCCGGCGACTTTCATTACAGTGCCTCGAATCGAGGCGCATGGATATCCGAAAACCGCCAGGCTCAAGAGCGTCGGGAAGCAGGAGGACCGACCGGAGGCGTATCATGGTCTCTGTCTAGCCGGTCGCCTTGGTTATTGCCTCGACCAACACATGCGCCTGAAACGGCTTCGGCAAATAGGCGACACACCCGGCCGCCGCCGCCTCCCTGCGCGTTTGCTCATCGTCGTAGGCGGTCATGAAGATGACGGGAATCGTGCTGCCGGAGAGCGCCAGTTGGCGCCGCAGCTCCAGTCCGGACGTGCTACCCAGATGGACGTCGAGGACCAGGCAGTCGGCTTCGTTTACGGCAGAGCTGGCCAGGAGCGCCTCCGCAGAATCCAGCGTCTCGACCCGAAAGTCGAGTGCGCTCAACAGGTGGTGGATCGCCTTCGACATGCTGGGATCGTCATCCACAACCGCCACGAACTTTTGCCGCCCAGGCATGGACGAGTCTCCAGGACCCCGATTGAAATACCTTTTGCGTCATCGGCGAACGATGATCTCAGAGGTCAGGTTAGGCTCTGCTCGCTTGGGTGCCTATTGTTCCTGGGTGCAGGAGAGCCCCCGCTATGAACAAGATGCCGCCGGTCGTTCATATTGTTGATGACGATGCGTCTTTTCGTCTGGCGACCGCGCGCCTGCTGCAAGCTTCGGGCTGTCACGTCGCCATCTACGAATCGGCCACCCAATTGCTGGAAAAGCCACCGAGTGCCGGGCCCGGTTGCATCCTGCTCGACATTCAGATGCCTGGCCTGGACGGTCTGCAGCTCCAGGACCGTCTCGGTGAAATGGGCAACGTGCTGCCGATTGTGTTCGTCACCGGACACGGGGACATTCCGATGAGCGTGCGGGCGATCAAGGGCGGGGCGGAAGAGTTTCTATGCAAACCGGTTTCCAAGGAACGATTGCTCCAGGCCATCGGCATCGCAGTTGCACGCTATGAGGAGGCGAGCGCCAAACGCGAGCAGCTGGCCGCACTGCGTGCGTGCTTAAGCGAACTCACCCCGCGCGAACGGGAAGTATTCGAGTTTGTCATCCGTGGCAAGCTCAACAAACAGATCGCATTTGAACTGGGAACTTCGATGCGGACGATCAAAGCACATCGCCACGCCGTGATGGACAAGCTTCGGGCGGGCTCGCTGGCGGAACTCGTAACGGTCGCGGGACAGCTCGGCTTCGCCACAGGCTCCGCCGGCGGCCACATCGCTTCGCACTAGGGCGCTGCCGCCGGCCCGCCTGTTCCGTCGGCGTACAATGCCTGCGTTCTCTTCTGGCTGAATGTCGTTTGGCCGAAATGGTGAGCACGATGAGGTCGAGCGGGCTTGTATTGACTGCAGCCGTCGTGACACTGTTGGCTAGCGGCGCTGCGTGGGGCGGCGGTTCCGGCTACCGCGGCGGTTCCGGCTACCGCGGCGGTTATGGCTACTGGGGGGGATACCGCGGCGGTTATGGCTACTACGGTCACGGATACGGGGGCGGCGCCCGCTACGGCTTCTACTTCGGCGGACCGTGGTGGGGATGGCCGGGCTACTACCCGTACGCTTACGCCCCCTACTCCTACGCCCCCTACTCCTACCCCTACTCCTCCGCCCCCTACTACGCCCCCAATTACTATCCGCCGTACGCTGAGGCACCGCTCACCGCGCCGGCCTACCCTGAGCAGGCAGCGCCGGCTCCGAACAGCCCGCCAGCCGCGGCGTATTGGTACTTCTGCAGGGATTCGCAGAGCTACTATCCCTACGTCAGATCCTGCAAGGGAGACTGGGAGCCCGTGCCGCCGCAACCGCCGGCTCCCCCGCCGCGCTAGGGCACCGTCCCTGAGGTACCGGAGGGCCTTTCGATCCGATCGGCCTTGCTGGCAAGGCGCAGTAACGCAAATCCGCAAGCGGCAGACAGGGTTGAGCCCAAAACGACACCCAGGCGCACCGACGTCAGGTACTCCGCCGTCTCGAAGGCCAGCGAGCCGATAAAAAGACTCATCGTGAATCCGATCCCACAAAGGACGGCTACGCCGGCCAGATGCATCGACTCAGAACCTGCCGGCAACTTCGCGTTGCCGCTTTTAATCAAGAGCCAGCTGAACCCGAACACGCCAACAAATTTGCCCAGAACCAGTCCGGTCAGAATTCCGAATGGCAAGGGCTGAAGCAGAGCGGTCATATTGACGCCGGCGAATGAGACGCCGGCGTTCGCGAAGGCGAAAATCGGAAGTATGGCGAACGCCACCCAGTGGTGAAGTCGATGCTCGAGATTTCGCAGCAGCGAGTGTCCGTTGGCATCCTGCACTCTCAAGGGAATCGTGAGCGCGAGTACCACGCCCGCCAGAGTCGCATGGACACCGGACTTCAACATGAAGAACCACAGCAGTACCCCAACCACCAGATAGACCGAGATGATTCTGACGCGGAAGTAGTTGAGCAGCAGCAGGGTGAACACGGTCACCGCCGCAAGGGCCAGCATCACCAGGGTCAATTCGGACGTGTAAAAGACGGCGATGATGACAATCGCGCCCAGGTCGTCAGCGATCGCTACGGTTGTCAGAAAGACCTTCAGGGACGCGGGAGCCCGGCTGCCCAGCAAGGACAGAACTCCAAGTGCAAAGGCGATGTCAGTGGCAGTCGGGATCGCCCAGCCTCTCAAAGCGCCGGGATCCGCCCGATTCAGGAAATAGAAGACGGCGGCCGGAACCGCCATGCCGCCGAGAGCGGCGCCCGCAGGCAGGACGACCTGAGAGGGGGTCGACAGTTCACCCTCCAGGATCTCCCGCTTGACCTCCAGACCGACCAGCAGAAAGAAAATCGACATCAATCCGTCATTGATCCAGAGCAGCAAGGGCTTTCCGAGGAACATCGGGCCAATGCGCACTTCCACCGGCATGTATAGGACCGATTGGTAGAAATCCGACAAGCCCGTGTTGCTCAAGATCAACGCCAATGCCGCGGAGGCGATCAGCAGCATCCCGCCAGCCGATTCAAGCTTCAAGAAGCTGGTCAGCGCATCGGAGAAATTTTGAAAACGTGTTTCGACCACCGACACCTCTATCCTGCTTTCATCGTGGCCGGTGCTCTTGTGGCCAGCGGCACAGTAAAGCGAAGCACCGCGCCGCCCTCATCTCGGTTCTCCGCCCAGATCCTGCCGCCGCAGGATTCAACGATCTGACGCGCGATCGCCAATCCGAGACCGATTCCCTTGTCCTTGGTCGTGTAAAACGCGTCAAAGACGGTTTCGAGCTGGTCCTCCGGAATGCCCGAACCGGAGTCGATAATCGAGACGCTGCCCTCGGCTTCACCAATCCTCTCGGTCTGGACCACGATCTGGCGCTTGTCAGGCTCGCGGCCGAGCAGGGCGTCCACTGCGTTCATCGTCAGAATCAAGAGGACTTGCTGGAGCTGGATCGGATCCGCACGCACAGGCAGCCCACGCTGATCCAGGGCGGCATTGACGACCACGCCCTTGGCGCGTGTCTCCGCGGCCATCAAAGCCTGCGCGTCAAGGACCAGCTGGTTCAGATCCAACTCCTGCATGCCCCCCTCTCCGGTGGTCAAAACGCCGCGCAGATCGTCAATAATATTCACCGCACGCTGGTCGTCCCGCCGAATGTCGCCGAGAATCTCCCGGGCGATCGCGACGTCGGGCGGATTTTTCGCGAGATAAAGCTCTGCGGCCTCGGCGTTACTGAGAATGGCTCCCAAAGGCTGTCTGAGCTCATGCGTTATGGCACCGGACATCGCGTTCAACTTGGCATAGAGGTTCAGGCGGGCGACCTCCACCAAAACATAACGAGACGTTCGCTCGGCCACGCGCCGCCGGCGTCGTTCCACCAGAAAGGCGAAGATCAACGCAAGCAGAACCAAGGTTAACGCGAGAGCAGAAACGACCTGCACGGATGTCACCCCCAAAAGCGCGGCTTGCCGAATTCGAAAGTCGGTCCCCGCGCGCGGCTTGCTCGTGCTGCTCTTCCAAGGTACAGCTGCCGGCAGTCTAGCAACGGAGCATTTGATCTCGCCCCCCCGCGGTCCCGTGAGGGTCCTGGCACACCGTCTACAATGACCGCCTGCCGAATGGACGCTGCATCGCATGACAATATGGTGACGCTTCCTGCAGGAATCTCCGCCATCGCGCTGCGCAAGGCAACCGTCGCCTTGTTGTTGCCGGCCAGCATATTGTTTGCGATCGCGGGCGGACCTGCGCGGGCCGCCGCCGGCGACACCCTCGCGCAAGTCAAATCCCGTGGCACCTTGCGCTGCGGCGTGGCCGAAGACTCTGCCGGATTCGCCACCAAGGACGCGGCCGGCCGCTGGTCGGGCCTCGACGTGGACTTCTGCCGCGCGGTGGCCGCCGCCGCG
>DASZGF010000247.1:0-2034 GCA_035939115.1 Binataceae bacterium (SeqCode) | reverse complement strand
GAAGGGTATAGCTGTACCTGGGATGGACGAGTTCCTCGGTATCCCCTACGCGGCGCCGCCAGCGTGAACCTCCGCTGGAGACCGCCACAGCCTCATGCGAGTTGGCAGGCTCTCCAGGCTCAATCCGGGAGCGTGCGATCGCTTTCCGGCAGTGGGCGCGGGGACCATTTGTCTTCCCATTCGCTCCACATATCGCGTAAATGCGGCATTACTTCACGGGCGAACAGTTCAGTGTTCTTGCGCGCCAGTTCCGGCGGCATCGAGCCGATGTGCAGACCGGCTATCAGGTGGCCGCAATTGAGGCTCTTCATGGCCTCGCGCAGCCGCTCGCGCACCGTCTGGGGCGAACCGGCGATGACCGCACCGCTTCTGATCATGTCCTTGTAGGTAATATTGGCGGGGAGCTGGGTGGGAAATCCCGGCTCGATCGCCGCTCGAATCGAATCCAGCGTACGGTAACCCGGCGCGTCGGCGAATCCCTGATAGATGTGCAGGCAGCGATTGTAGAAGTACTCCAGGTGCGGGGCGTAGTCGCGCTCAGCCTGCTGGTCGGTTTCCGCCACCGCGATGGGTATCCTCGGTCACCACTACCGTGCCGGGAGCAGCAGATTCTTGTACGCGGGCAGCAATGTTGGGCGCGTCGCCGAATACGTCGGTGTCCTTGCCAACGCCCATGCCCACCACTACCGCTCCTGAATCGATCCCAACCCGCGCCGACAGCTCGGTGCGCTCGGGTTGCTCGTTAAGCTTCGCGATTGCCTCGATGATCGCCAGGCCGGCGCGCGCGGCGCGCTCCGCATCGTCGTCGTGGGCCTCGGGATAGCCGAAGAACGCCATCACGCCGTCACCAAGGTATTTGGCGACATGGCCGCCGAATCGCGTTATCGCTTCCGCGGCCGCGCGATGGTAGCCGGCCACCGTCTCGCGCCAATCCTCGGGATCGAGCTGCGCCGCGATCCGGGTGGACCCGGCCAGGTCGCTGAACAGCACCGTCAGATGACGCCGCTCGCCGGCGGCTTCCTGCGGTTGGATGGGTGAAGGATGGGATTCGAAGGTCTGGACCGACGCGCTCAGCGCGGCTCCGCAATCGCCGCAAAAGGTTGCGTCAGGCGCGTTGTCAGCACCGCACTGCGGACAACTCCGAGGAAGCGGGGCTCCACACGCAGAGCAGAATCTCTTGCCCGCTGGGCTCTCCGAGCCACAGCTTGAACAGCGCATCGGTCTGACTCCTACAAGCGCCAGTTCACCGGTGTTACAGGAAAGTACGCGCACAGATGCCCGGTCTTGATGCTCAGGGCGAGATGTCTGCCCAATTCAGCATCCGTCACGCGGATCAGGTTGAGAGCGGATTTGATCGATTTGGTCACCGCCAGGCGCGCGCGATCGGCATGCGAGGCGCTCTTGCGATCTCGTCCGCGAAGGCCCACAGACCCGGCAATCTGGTCTTCAAGAAATTCCACTTCATGACGGATTTTGGTTACTCCGCCCGTATCATTGTCCTGTTCGGCCGCCGTCAGCGCCTCGCGAAGATCTTCAAGCCGGCGTTTGTACTGCGCCCTGGCGGTTTCGTCCAGGGCAGGGCCGGCGTCGCCGAGGTCGCGGGCGATGGTAAGCGCGTGCGCCGGCTCGTTGTCGCCATTGCGATTAACCAAAGAGCCGCCGCGGCTTATCGACATCAGATCTTGAGCCCTGAACTGCTGGCCAGGATGCCGCAAGAGACAGGCTATGATGCGCAAGCCGTTTCTATTCTTCAATCTGAATTTGGTTCCCGCCCAGCAAAGCGTCCAATAGTCACCCATCTTGTGGAAGACCGCTTCGGCCGTCGAGTTTTCAGGCCGATCGCTTTCATGCCGATCGCCTATTTCGCGGGCGCGCGATGCCGCAGGTTCGGCCTCTGCCTTCGCCCCGCTGTCCTGAGCGCGCAACTTGTCTGCCTGTATTCTTTGCACCCAACGTTCGCCCATGCCGTGACTCTGGTAGAGGCCTATCGCGGCGTCGAGTTTCACCAGTGCACCCTCGGTGTCCCCTGACCCC
>DASZGF010000246.1:0-27766 GCA_035939115.1 Binataceae bacterium (SeqCode) | reverse complement strand
TCAACAACAAAATCCGTGTCCTTCAACGCCGTGCCTATGGTCTGCGCGATGAGCAATACCTGCGCCTTAAGATCCTTACCTGCATGCTCCCGGAGATCTAAAAACGGCCAAAAACCTTCCACACGATTTGCAGAAGACCCTGGTCGGGAAGCGCGGCCGGTAACTCATCGGCGGCCGCTAGCGCGCGATCAACGGCGGCCCTCATCAGCCGCTGGCCGATATACTCCCCAACTCGATAGGACGGCTGCAGCGCCAGGGGCGGGTCCTGACCGGGCAGATAAACTTCGGGATGAACAATCTCCAACCGCCCGTCGGCGCCCCGGCTCACCTTGCCTTGGATGATCGCCTCGGCGGCCGCCCCAAAGCGCTAACGTAGATGTGGTGGCGCATTGAACCATACCACCCGGATTCGTCCGCCCTGCCCGTCCTGAAGCCATCCGGTCAGCAACCGGCGCCATCGTGAACCCCGCATCGGACGCTCGCTGAGGCTTGCCAGCCTTCCAGCCAGCGTCGCGACCTCACCTGGCAAAATCTCATGTATTACTTTAAGTTGACGCCAGTCCAAATAGCGCGATGGGAAGGCCAACAACAGATCGCCGATGGTGGCGAGACCATGCTGCGCCAGGAGCGCGGCCCGTTTTGGGCCAATTCCCGCCAACTCCGATAGCGCGCTTGCGATGCCAAGCCGCCGATCGGCGCTGGTCAGGCTGTCGCCAGCCGTCCGCAGAGTCAGGGAGGAATTCGGCATCGCATGAGTCCTCGGGTTCGTGCGTAAGCGAAACGCGCTTTGGGAACGTCCCATTGTCATGGGTATGCAATACTGCGGCAAGCGCTGGGCGCGGCAATCGATGGCTCTTGTTCACAGCAGGCAGGTGGGGTTGGTAGCGCGCATTCAGAAGAGAGTCGCCTGGATTGATAAGTTTTACATATTCACGGCGAATCCTCGCGTCTGCTCGAAGTTCTAGTGAGTTTCGAGTTGGCAAGCTCTTTGCCACCGAAAGTTACGGGATGCTGTATATCAGGGGATGTATCGTTCTTTTTGCCCTTCAGCGGCTTGGTTTTTCGATTGCTTACCGAATCCGCTTCTGAAGGTGTCAACCCAGATCGTGCATCCGATACCGCGAGTACTAACAGTTTCTGATGGAGTGGTGGAAAAAAACGGCGGTGGAGAACACATCGATGAAAAACATTAAACTCGTCTTTGCAGCTCTGGTCGTGGTGGTGGCGGCATTCATCTTTTTTGCCGCACCCGCTTCGGCTCAAATGGACCGTACTGGGTGGGGCCAATGGTGGGGCGACTACGACGATGGCCACGTCTGGCGGCCCGCAAACTGGTGGTGGCAAAACAATCCCGATTGGGTCCGCCATCATCATCCTGAATGGTGGGGTGACTGGGACCAGGATCACGTTTGGCGCTCGGCCGACTGGTGGTACCAGAATCAGTCCAATGGGATCTACCGCCATCATCCGGAATGGTGGGGCGCGGTTTATGAAGGCGCCTGGTACCCGGCCTCGTGGTGGGTCGCCAACTTCCCCGATTGGGTGCGCTTGTATCACCCGGACTGGTGGGGCGCGCAATATCAGGGGGTGTGGTATCCGGCCTCGTGGTGGGTGGTTAATCAGCCCCAATACGTAACAACCAATTATCCCGACTGGTGGGGAGATCAGTATCAGGGGACCTGGTATCCGGCCTCCTGGTGGTATGTCAATCAACCCCAGTACGTAGTCGCCAATCATCCTGATTGGTGGGGTGATTATGACGACGTCCATGTCTGGCGCCCGGCCGGATGGTGGGCGGTGCAGAATCCGCAATGGGTGGTTGTGAACCATCCCGACTGGTGGGGTGATTATGACAGCGATGCCAGGTGGCGTCCGGCGCCTTATTGGTGGCATCACGACCCCGACTGGGTTCGCGTCAATCATCCATACTGGTGGGGCGATTTCGACGAGCAACACAGGTGGCACAGCGATGCGTGGTGGTATCACAGCAATCCCAATTGGGTGGCTGAACATCACCCGGACTGGTACGGCGATTATGACCAGAACCATCGCTGGCATGACGTCTACTGGTGGGGCGCGCGTAACCCCGACTACATTCAGCAACGCCATCCCCAGTGCACCTTCGCGCTACAACAGGCGATCGTCCGCCAGCAGATTCAACAACAGCGCTCCCTTCAACTCGCGTCGCTCATGGAGCGCCAGCAACAGCAGCTGATCGCCTCCAATCGCGCCCTGGCACAAGCTTCCGCGCGCCAAACGGCTCAGCAACAGCAAATGCAGCGGCAAATCAACGCCCTGCGCCAGCAGCAGCAGCATGCTCAGCAGCAGGCCTTGCAGCAGGCACAGGCGAAAAACCTTCTGAACGCGCAGCAGTTGGCGCAACTTAATGCGCAGCGCCAGAAGGGGCAACAACAGGCCAGCATCCAGCAGGAACGCAACGTACAGGCGGCACAGCGCGCGGCGCAGCAAGCCCAGGCAGCCGCCCAGCGCGCGGCTCAGCAGCGTCAGCAGGCGATGCTCAAGCAGCACGCGGTGCAGCAAAACGCCGCGCAGCAGGCGGCCCAGGAGCGCGCGCGTCAGCAGGCGCTGCAGAACCAGCACGAGGCGCAGCTAAATGCAGCGCAGCAAGCGGCACAAGAGCGTGCGCGCCAGCAGGCCCTGCAGAAGCAGAATGCGGGGCAGCAAAACGCCGCCCAGCAGGCAGCTCAGGAGCGCGCGCGTCAGCAGGCGCTGGCAAACCAGCACGCGGCGCAGCAAAATGCCGCCCAGCAGGCGGCCCAGGAGCGCGCCCGTCAGCAGGGAGCCACGGCCACGGACGCACAGCACGCGGCACAAATGCGGGCCACTCAGGAGACCGCGCAGCAACGCCTGGAGCAGCAGCGGTTGCAACAGCAACACAGACCGCAGCAGCCAACGCAGCCGCAGAGCATGAACAACCTTCGCCAACAGCAGGAGGCGGCCCGCATGGCGCAGGAACACGCCGCGGCGGCTCGCGCAGCTCAGCAGCAGTCGGCGGCGGCGAACCACGCAGCCCAGATGCGTGACGCGCAAGCGTCCGCCGAACGGCGAGCAGCGGCGAGCCGGGCTCCTGTTGCGCATATAGCGCCGATGGCTCGTCCGGCTCCGATGCCGCATCCGGCGTCAATTGCGCGTCCGGCGCCTCATCCAGCCCAGCCGCAGCGTCAGGCCGAAAGGCAGCAGCAGCACAAGCCCGGAACCTGATACAGCGCCGAGCAGCGTGCAAAGGATCCTTGTCAACGTGCCCACAGGCGCCAGCGCTTGTGCGCACGCTGTTTTGTATCAATTCAGTTTTAGTACGGCGATCGAGTCCAGCGGGATTCTCCTCTTTGTGCATTGCGATCTCCTCCACCCAGTGCATGGTAATTCTTACAGCTGCACGTTCTGAGGCGGCCATCCGGCGCAATTTCATAGTTTGTCTGAGTGGCAAGATCCTTGCTGTACCTAATTGGGCCATATATCAACGGTTGGCCAAACAGCGCTGGAATTGAGCATTCTCTTGACGTTCAATTTCGAAGTGTATTTCGCGAGAATTTCCGGGGGCGGTTGTTGCGGGAAGTGCGCTGTTCGCAAGCCAGGTACGGCCAGTCTCAACTCTTCCTCGGAGGCAAATAAATGGTCAAAATCAAATTGGCGCTCGCCGCATTATTTGCGCTGGCGCTCGCCTTAGTGGTTGCGGCACCCGCTGGTGCACAGGTCAATGTGCAAGTTGGATTGGGCGCCTATGACGACGCGCATGAATGGCACGATGCCGGCTGGTGGTGGCAGAATCATCCCGACTGGGTTCGTGAAAATCATCCCACCTGGTGGGGCGACTGGGATGACCAACACGTTTGGCGCCCCGCAGCATGGTGGTGGGACAACGACCCCACCTGGGTCCGGCATCATCATCCCGAATGGTGGGGCGACTGGGATAATGATCACGTATGGCGTCCGGCGGATTGGTGGTGGATGCATCGGGCCAGATGGGTCCGCCGCCATCATCCTGAATGGTGGGGAGCGCAATACCAGGGCGCCTGGTATCCCGCTTCGTGGTGGTGGAGCTACCATCGGGACTGGGCGCAATCCTACCATCCTGACTGGTGGGGCGACTGGACCGACGCCGGAGCGTGGCAGCCGGCATCATGGTGGGCGGTAAATCAGCCCAACTACATTACTCGGTACCATCCTGATTGGTGGGGCGATTACGACAGTTCCGGAATGTGGTATCCCGCGGATTACTGGTATTCGTCCAATCCGCAGTGGGTAGCTGTTAACCATCCTGACTGGTGGGGCGCTTACGACAGCCAGCAGGTTTGGTATCCAGCAAATTATTGGTATCAGGTTCAACCCGAATGGGCGTCAGTGAATTATCCCCAATGGTGGGGCGACTTCGATAGCAATCGCGTATGGTATCCGGCGTCGTATTGGTGGGCGCAGGATCCTGATTGGGTGCGCCAAAATCATCCTTACTGGTGGGGCGACTTCGACAACCGTCACATCTGGCACAGCGACCAGTGGTGGCAGATGCGCAATCCGAACTGGGTAAGTGAGCATCATGCCGACTGGTACGGCGCTTATGACCAAAGCCATCAGTGGCATGATCTCTACTGGTGGGGCGCCCGCAATCCAAACTATATACAACAGAGCCATCCGCAATGGGCGTTTGCTCTGCACCAGGCGATTATCCAGCAGCAGGCGCAACGCCAGCGCGATTTTTACCTCGCCTCGGCCGTCGAGCGGCGGCAGCAGCAAGTCGTCGCCAACAACCGGGCCCTGGCCCAGGCGTCGGCGGCCGAGTTGGCGCAGCGACAGCGGCTGCAGCGCCAGGCTGGCACATTGCTTCAACGACAGGATCGGATGCAGCAGCAGGCGTTGCGGCAAGCGCAAGCCCGAAAGCTGCTCGACGCGCAACAAATGGCGCAATTGAAAGCTACACAGCAACATGCTTTGCAGCAGGCATCGGCTATGCGTCTGCATGCCGCTCAGCAGCAAGCGATTGCGCGTGCAGGGCAGCGGCAGACGCCCGCTCGAGTAGCACAGCAGCAGGCCACAGTTCGGGCCGCACAGCAGCGCGCTGCTCAACGCGGAGTACAGCAACAAGCGGCTACGCGGATGGCGCAGCAACAAGCGGCTGCGCGGGCAGCTACCGCGCGGATGGCGCAACAGCAAGGGGCTTCCCGAGCAGCGCAGCAACAGGCGGCTTCACGCGCGGATGCCTCGCGCGTAGCACAGGAGCAAGCTGCGATGAGTCATGCAGCACAGCAACGGGCAGCGTCGCGGGCGGCGCAGCAACAGGCTGCCGCCCGTGCCAGCGCCTCACGCTTAGCACAGCGGCAGCCGACCGCGCGGATGGCCGAGCAACAGGCTGCTTCACGCGCGTCGGCTTCACGCGCAGCGCGAGAGCAGGCTGCTGCGAGTCGTGCGGCTCAGCAACGGTCCGCTTCTCGGGTAGCGCAGCAGCAAGCGGCTTCCCGTGCGGCGGCCTTGCGTGCGGAATCTTCGCGCGCCGCTGCGTCGCGTGCGGAGGCTTCACGAGCCGCGGCTTCGCGTGCGGAGGTTTCACGAGCGGAGGCTTCACGTGCGGCCACGTCACGTGCGGAGGCTTCACGAGCTGCAGCTTTGCGCTCGGCGGCTTCACGTGCGGCCGCGTCGCGTGCCGCGGCTTCACATGCGGCGGCTTCGCGCGTAGCGCAAGAGCAAGCTGCGAGTCGTGCAGCTCAGCAGCGGGCTGCGGCCAGCCGTGCAGCAGCAAGTCGGGTAGCCCGGCAGCGGGTGGCGATGAGCCGCCCCGCCGCCGCGCGTCCTGCCCCAATGTCGCGGCCAGTGCCTATGGCGCACCGCCCGGCCCCGATGGCCCGGCCGGTGCAAATGGCGCGCCCTGCTCCGGTTGCGCGGCCAATGGCTCGTCCTGCCCCCATGCCGCGACCCGCTCGGATCGCGCGGCCCCCAGCGCGTTCCGCTCCGCAACAGCAGGCGCAGCGGCAACATAGACCGGGAACCTGAGGTAGCGTGGAACGCGACGCGTCAACGTAAGTAACTCTCAACGTGCCCACAGGTTAGCGCCTGTGGGCACGTTGATTTTCGTCTCAGTCTGATATGAGAGGAAAGGAACCCGGCCATGGAGGCCTACGCCACGGAAGAATTCATCCGTGGTTGTCTTCTAAAGACGCACAAATCGACACCGATGGCGACGAACCGTCAGTTGGAGCTTTGTTTGGTCTGGGAAGGCGGCGTCGTGACGTCTTCCTCGGTTCACTCGCGCCTTGGAGGTCGCCGACGCGTCGCGTCGGCACGTAGGCTACCATCAACACTTCCGCGTCGCCGGCTCCTGCCGCGCTAAGCCGGTGCGGCATGCGCGCATCGAAATGGGCGGCGTCTCCGGGATTGAGCGTGTGCGAATCATGGTCGAAAACCAGGTTGAGGGTGCCCGAAAGCACATACAGCAATTCCTCGCCGTCGTGCTGCGCCAGCGCCGTTTTCCGGCGCCCTCGCGGCACCGTAACATGCACCGCGCTTAGATTTACCAGCGCACCCCCGCCTGAGAGCGCCTGGTAGCGTAAGCCGTTGCTGCGCTGAATCTGTGCCCTGTTCCCATGTATCACTACCGGCGATGGTCCCTGCTGCGCGCCCGAGTCGAGCAGTGATTGCAGGGGCGTCTCATAGGTGCGGGCCAACGCCAGCAGCGCGGCCAGCGAGGGCTGGCGCTGCCCGCTCTCAAGGCGGGACAGATAAGGCTTCGAGAGCTTGGTCAGCTCCGATAGCTTGGCCAGCGTCCATCCGCGCTCGGTACGCAGCCGGTTAAGCCGCGCGGCGAGGATCGAGGGGTCTGATTCGATCGAGGGTTCGGAACTCCTTGCCATGCAAAGCTTGTTATCATCGCGTTGCCACCTTGGCAATCCTATTAGCGATGCCGGATGAGCCATGGGTCGCCGCCATCCGGCAGGTCGTCACTTCTTATTCAATCACGCTGACTGCGTCCGCATGGCGGACAATCCCGGGTTTGATCACCTCCCCATAAACTCCGACATGGGACTGGTTGTGTTGCGCCGCCGTTTTGAGGATGCCCAAATCGCGTGGCAAACCCTCTTGTGGAAGGGTTGTCATGACGCATCGGCCAGTGTTGCCTGTAATCCTGATCCGGACCTCCGAGCCGATCGCGATAGTCCGCCCAACCCAGGTATTTTCGATAAACGACGATTCTCCGGCACCGGTGGCAACCAGGATATTGGGACGAAACCGGCGCGGTTCGAAGATGCCCGTGGGATAAAAAGCGGACAGTTTGTCCAGGGTGGCGGTGGTCAGAATATGCACCGGGGCGCAATCAAAAAAGGTGGCCGGCGGCATCGCCTCCTCGGTCACCGCGTCCCGATGCGCCAGGCTGTCCATGTCGGGCCAGTACTCCTCCAGGCAGGGTTTTTCCGGCGCGCCGCAGGCCAGCGCCACCTCGCGATCGAGCGCTCCCGCAAGGAGACGGGAAACCTCAGGAGCGTCACTGGAAACGTGGCTGCCGTCAGGCAGCGCGATGACCACCGGGGGATCGCCGCGGAAGGCTCGGGCGGCTTGCTATACGAAGCGACGAAGCTGAACAGGGTCGGCCATTTGCGCGGATTCTTCGCGCTGGCGACTTTACCGGTCGCACGGTCGATCAAAGCGTAGGCCCGATCCCCCAGCATCCCCCGCGACGTAAAGTAGGCATCCATCAGTTGTTCGCCCATCATTGATTTCACCGGATAGCGCCATAGCGAGGTGACCTTGCCGATACTTCCGTTTTGTTCGCTGGCCAAGACGTTCTCCTTAATACTGTTCATCCACTAGTGTTTTGTCTGCTTCAGGTCTGAAGGCGCGCGTTCAGGCCAGCGCTGGTTTGCGGGGCTTTTCAACCACCGCCGGCGTGACCTGGAGTTCGCCCGTGCCGTGCTCGGTATGCACGCGGCGCCTTAGTTCGTCCACGAAATCTGGCCGCCGGCGCAGGACCATGAACCAGACCATCCCCACCGCAACGTACGCCAGGAAAATGTAGGGGAAAATATTGACCGGCCACGACGGCACCGGGTACACGCTGCCGACCGCTGGGACCAGCAACAACACCACTGAGGCCACCGAGAGCGCAAGCGCACCGCCATTGAGCTGCCCCATGCGCTTTAAGTATGCGGGCGCCGCAATCGAGATAAGGAAGTACGCGCCGAGGAATCCGAAAGCGCCGAAGGTGCCGGCATCATTGAATGCGTCGAGGATTTCCAGCTTGAACAGCGTCACCATCGCGGTCGGCACGAGCATGATCAGCAGCGCCATCACGGTTACCGCGACATGTGGCGTTTCGTTGGTTTCATGCGAACTGCCGATCGAGGAATGGAACACGCCCAGCCGCCCCATTGGATACAGGATGCGGGCGCCGGAGTTCAGACATGAGAGCGCAAGCGAAAAGAAGCTGATCATCGCGCCCGCGGAAACCGGCGCCTTCAGCCATCCAACTTTCATCATATCTGCCAGAATATTGAGCGGGGCGTCGGCCTTGTCGAGCGTGACTTTGCTGCCGATGAAGCCCAAAACCTCGGTGTACGAGACCAACACGAAAAAGGCGCCGGTCAACAGCAGGCTCCCGATTACCGCGCGCGGGATGGTAATCAGAGGTTCCCTGGCTTCTGCGCCGAACGCGGTGGCGCATTCAAATCCCACCAGACTGAAAATCGCTACGACAACGCCCAGGCTGATCCCCGAAAACGACGCGCCCTGCAACTTTATCTGCGCCGGATCGAAGATGGATTTCTGGCCGAAGAGCACGAACCAGCACAGCAGCAGGATCAGCGCGACTGAGATTCCCTCCAGCACCAGCATCAAGATGCTTGAAAGCTGGATATCCTTATAAGCCAGCAGCCAGATGACCGCGCCGCACAAAGCGAACAATAAGAGCTGCGGTACATGGATCCCAATCATTCCGAGCAACGCGCCGGCGAAAATCGTAAAGCCGGTCATCCCGGCGGTGCCGATGAACAGGTAGGCCCACACCAGGCACCATCCAGAGAGATTGCCCGCGGTCGTGCCCAACCCCATCACCGTATAGGCGTACATCGAGCCGGCAGACGTGGAGCGCTTGGCGAACTGATTCAGATTGAGCGCCACAAACAGCAGCATCACGGTGCCAAACGCATAAGCGAGCCAGCTCGCGTTGCCGGCGTTGCTGTACATCAGAGGCACAATCAGCGCCGCCGTCATGGTTGGAGAGATTAGTGCGATCGCCATCGAGGTGACTTCGGTAAAGTTGAGGCAATTCGAGCGCAGACCGGGTTTCGATTGTTCGGCCTTTTGCATAAAACCTCCTGCGCGAACAGGGCGCCGTCCGCCGGTAGCAGCGGGCGATGGCAACGCCGCGGTGTTGCCACACAGGCAACCTTCTGCAATGATTATGCCGTGTTGGCAACTCAGTCGTGACCGCCAGATTACATGCAAAGTTCGATGATCGGCGGATTGCGGAATACGACAGAATGATCGCGTTCTGCCACTGGAGCGGGCACCTGCCCGTCCCGACAGCAGCGGGCCGCCGTTTTTGAGGCCCTGCCATATACGAGGCGTGCGTAATGAAATCAGCGATTGCTATTCGTTTTGTACATTTTGAAGACCTGGGAAGCTTCGAAACGGTCCTGAAGGAAAATGGATTCAGAGTCGAATACATCGATGTGACCGGACGGGGGATCTCCAGTCTGGATCCGCTGGATGCTGACCTCCTGGTCTCCCTCGGCGGACCGATCGGGGCCTACGAGGACGACCTCTACCCGGCGCTGAAGCCGGTCCTGAGATTGCTCGAACAGCGGCTGGCGGCGAATCGGCCGACGCTCGGAATCTGCCTCGGTGCGCAGCTCATCGCCCGCGCCCTCGGTGCCCGGGTATATCCCGGCGGGCGAAAGGAAATTGGCTGATCGCCACTGAGACTGACCGCGGCCGGCAGCGTCGGCGTGCTGCGTCATCTGGCGCCGGAATCGACACCGGTCCTGCATTGGCATGGCGATACCTTTGACCTGCCGCGGGGAGCCCTGCTGTTGGCCTCCAGCCAAGTCTATGCTTACCAGGCGTTCGCGATGGGCCACAACGTGCTCGGTCTCCAGTTTCACCCCGAAGTAACGTTGGAGGGACTCGAGAGATGGTACATCGGCCATGCCTGTGAAATCGCGTCAACGCCCGGCGTGAAGGTAGATGCCCTGAGAGCGGCGGCAGCGCGGTTCGCGCCTACGCTGATTCATTGCGGACGCAAGTTTCTGATCCAATGGTTGGAGCAGACCGGCTTGTACGCGCCTGCCCTGAAAGCCGCAAATCCCACGGCAGCGCCGGCCGGAGAGTGATACGCGGTGGCAAAAGGGGAGAACGGGCGCCGCTGCGACGCCTTATGACAGCCTTAAGGCTCTCACCGGAGTTTCCACATTGACGCCCCCAATTGTGAGCGCTTCGCACCGATCGGTTAATGCTCTTGTCTGACCAGGAACGATAGAGCAACCTCAAAGCGGAGAATATGTTTCCTCAAGAACAGGTCTTGATTGGGTAGCGGTAAATCGTTTCGAAACCGTATTTTCCTAATACGAGCTAAGAGAAATGTCATCCTGAGCCAGCGGCGAAGGATCTCGCTGCCGCCCTTTTTTGGCGGCTGCGATTTGCCTGGGTTTGGTGGTTTTGGACAGAGAGTACCGGTGACCAGCACCAGCCAGGCACATTGCTCAGCGCGCAACGCGCCGAAACGAGATCCTTCGCTGCGCTCAGGATGACATCAATTTTTCCGCCGAAAATTACTCTCGCCTAAGGGTTAAGTAGGTGGAAAGAAGATATGGCAAGGCCGGCGGGGGCTGAAAAAAATCAGTGGGACAGGCGTCTGGCCTGTCGATGACGTGCGAGATCTTTTGCTCGCGCCACCCTTTTATATTCTTTGAGCGCTGATGGCCATAACCTGCGGCCACTTTTGAACCTCCAAACCAAATTCGGTGGCGCGAGCAAAAAACTCGCGCTTCATGGACAGGCGAGACGCCTGTCCCACCAATTTGGACGCCGGCGTGGGCGCCGCGCCCGCGTATCATTAGGTGCGATGGTAGTCCTACGTGGCGGCTACTGGTGTGGCCTTCTCGCAGCGCGGCGATTGCGGTGACCGCTGCCTGGGCGCGAGTGTGGTGAAGAATGGCAGGCGCAGTTCCAGTGTCGTGCGCCGGATAGAAACGAATCCTTGTTCGTGTCCGCCTCGGTCGTGTTGTTGACCATCGCCCCCCGCCCTTCGCGCATCAGATTGACCACGAGCGGACTGCCCTGCATGACTTTGCTGATCGGATCGCAGCGCAGGCCGAGATCGTTGATATAGCGGGTGGTGCCGCGGGTGGCCACCAGCTCGAAGCCCATCTCGCTTAGACTCCGCGCGATTGGCTCGAGGCCGCATTTGTCTTCGTCGCGCACGTTGGGAGCTATTCGGACGGCCAGCAAAGGTAATGTGATAGGCGGAACAAGAATTCCGTGGAATGCAAGCGGCGCACCGGGAATTCAGCCGGATGTTTTTCTGCCCCCTTTTGGACAAGTATCGCGCACATGCTACTCCATGGCTCAGCTATCCCATGGGTTGCTGGATTCCGGCGCTTGGACGAATGCGGAGGTCTCACGTGAAACAAAATGAGTCTACCGATGAATCGAAAGCGCCTGTGGTTGTTTTCGACCCTGTTGACCCAGGCTTTCGTGAGAACCCCTTCCCACAGATATCCGCCGTACAAACCAGGGGCATTTGGCATTCGGTGGCGGCGTTCACTTCTGCCTCGGTGCGACACTTGCGCGCCTGGAAGCGCAGGTCGTGCTGGGTTCGCTAGCTCGCCGTTATCCCGGATTACAACTCGCAGCCGAGAACATCGAGTGGCGCGATTCTGTAATATATCGAGGCCCGGTCACGCTTCCAATTACCGTGGAATGATTGAGCCAGACTGCGAAAAACAGCCGGCGGACAGATAGCCAGACCCGGATAGTTACTGTTCTTTAGGTGCGATGGTAATCCTGAAGGGCGGCGAGGCTGGTGCGGCCTTCTCGTAGCGCGGCGATTGCGGTTACTGCTGCCTGTGCGCCCGCGAGTGTGGTGAAGAATGGCAGGCGCAGTTCCAGGGCCGTGCGCCGGATGGAAAACGAATCCTTGTTGGTTCCAGCCTCGGGCGTGTTGATGACCATTGCCACCCGCCCTTCGCGCATCAGATCGACCACGTGGGGACTGCCTTGCATGACTTTGTTGATCGGATCGCAGCGCAGGCCGAGATCGTTGATGTAGCGGGCGGTGCCGCGGGTGGCTACCAGTTCGAAGCCCATCTCACTTAGACTCCGCGCGATCGGCTCAAGGCCGCATTTGTCTTCGTCGCGCACACTGATGAAGGCGGCGCCGCCCGCGGGCAGATCGGTAGCCGCCGCCAGTTCGGCCTTGGCAAAGGCCGCTGCGAAAGTATAGTCGATGCCCATCACCTCGCCGGTGGACTTCATTTCGGGTCCCAACAGCGTATCGACGCCAGGAAAGCGCACGAAGGGAAACACCGATTCCTTTACCGAGACGTGTGCTGGCGTGATTTCGCGGATGAAGCCCAGCTCGCTGAGCTTCCTGCCGCTCATCACGCGGGCGGCGAGCTTGGCCAGCGGTACGCCGATCGCCTTGCTGACGAAGGGAATCGTGCGCGAGGCGCGCGGATTGACCTCCAGGATGTACAACTCGCTCTGATACAGCGCGTATTGGACGTTCATCAAGCCCAGCACTCCCAGTTCGCGTGCCAGCAGCTTGGTCTGGCGAATCAGTTCCGCGATGACTTCGGGGCTCAGCGAATGCGGCGGCAATACACAAGCGCTGTCGCCCGAATGGATTCCGGCGTGCTCGATATGCTCCATCACGCCCCCCACCACCACGGTCTCACCGTCGGAGATGGCGTCGACGTCAACCTCGATCGCGCCGTCGAGATACCTGTCGATCAGCAGCGGCTTGTCGCCCGAAGCCGTCAGCGCATGTTGGGCGTAGGCGTGCAGTCCCTCCTCGTTCAGCACGATCTCCATCGCGCGTCCGCCCAGCACGTAGGATGGTCGAATCAGCACCGGGTAGCCGATGTGCGCAGCGCCGGCTATGGCCTCGCCGATCCCCCGCACCATCACGCCCTGGGGCTGGCGCAAGCCGAGCTTGTGCACCATCGCATTGAAGCGTTCGCGGTCCTCGGCCCGGTCGATCGCGTCGGGCGGCGTGCCGAGGATCGGAACGCCTGCGCGCTCCAGCGCCACCGCCAGCTTGAGCGGCGTCTGGCCACCGAACTGAACGATCACGCCCATCGGCTTTTCGCGCTCTACAATCGCCATCACGTCCTCGAACACCAGCGGCTCGAAGTACAACCGGTCCGAGGTGTCGTAATCGGTCGACACCGTCTCCGGATTGCAATTAACCATGATGGTTTCGAAGCCGTCCTCGCGCATTGCGAAACTGGCATGCACGCAGCAATAGTCGAATTCCAACCCCTGTCCGATTCGGTTGGGGCCAGCGCCCAGGATGATAATCTTCTTGCGCGCGGTGGGATCGGCCTCGTCCTCGCCCTCGTAAGAAGAATAGAGATAAGGCGTGAAGGCCTGGAACTCCGCCGCGCAGGTATCGACGGTTTTGAATACCGGCTTGATCCCTGCCGCCTGGCGGCGCCGGGCGACCTCGTGTTCCTCGAGTCCGGCGAGTTCGCCGATGCGGCGATCGGCAAAGCCCATGGCCTTGGCCTCGCGCAGCGCCACGTCGTCCAGCTCCTGGCTATGCAGGCGCTCCTCGGTGCGGATGATTTTGGCGATACCGTCGATGAACCACGGATCGATCCCGCTCATCCGGGCAATGTCGGCGGTCGATATTCCCAGCCGCAAACCGTCGGCGAGGTAGTAAATGCGCTGGCTGTTGGGAGTAACCAGCCGCGCCCGGATCTCCTCCATCGCCGCCTCGCGGTTTTTTCCGGCCACACGGCTCTCGAAGCCCGAGGAGCCGGTTTCGAGTGAGCGCAGCGCCTTGTGGATCGATTCGGCAAAGGTGCGCCCCATCGCCATCACCTCGCCCACCGATTTCATCTGCGGCCCCAATTCGTCCACCGCGCCAGGGAATTTCTCGAAGGTAAAGCGCGGGATCTTGGTGACGACGTAGTCGATGGTCGGCTCGAAGCAGGCCGGCGTCTGGCGCGTGATGTCGTTGGCAATCTCGTCCAGCCGATAGCCCACCGCCAGCCGTGCCGCGATTTTGGCGATCGGAAATCCGGTGGCCTTGGAGGCCAGCGCCGAACTGCGCGACACGCGCGGGTTCATCTCGATTACGACCATCCGGCCGGTTTCGGGATGCACCGCGAATTGGATATTTGACCCGCCGGTATCGACGCCGATTTCGCGGATGATACGCAGCGCGGCGTCGCGCATGATCTGGTATTCCTTGTCGGTTAGCGTTTGCGCAGGAGCCACCGTAATGGAATCGCCGGTATGCACGCCCATCGCATCGAGGTTCTCTATCGAACATACGATGACGACGTTGTCGGCGCTGTCGCGCATCACCTCGAGCTCGAATTCCTTCCAACCCTCGACCGATTCCTCGATCAGGATTTCGTGGATGGGCGAGCTGTCCAGTCCCCACAGGATTTTGGCGCGGAAGTCCTCCGGGCTGCGCGCGATCGAGCCGCCGGTGCCACCCAGCGTGCGCGAGGGGCGGATAATCACGGGCAGGCCGATTTGGGCGCGCACCGCGTCGGCTTCCTGCAGGGAGTGAGCAATCGCGGACGCCGGCACCTCCAACCCGATCTTGACCATCGCCTGTTTGAACAGATCGCGATCCTCGGCCTTCTTGATGGCCGCGATGCTGGCGCCGATTAGCTTCACTCCCCAGCGCTCCAGCACGCCGGCTTCGGCCAGTTCCAGTGTCAGGTTGAGCGCGGTCTGGCCGCCTAGCGTGGGCAATATCGCGTCGGGCCGCTCGCGCTCCAGGATGCGCTCGACGCTCGCCACGTTCATCGGCTCGATGTAGGTGCGATGCGCGAACTCGGGGTCCGTCATGATGGTGGCGGGATTGGAGTTGAGCAGGATCAGACGCAGCCCTTCTTCCTTCAGCGCCTTGAGCGCCTGCGTGCCCGAATAGTCGAACTCGCAGGCCTGGCCAATCACGATCGGGCCCGAGCCGATCAGCAACACCGATTTCAAATCCTTGCGCAGCGGCACGATGACTTAAGCGCTCTCCCTTTCCGCGACCAGCACCCGATCGAGCGCCTCCGCGCCATGGCGGGGAAAGGCTTCGATCAGCCGGCGAAAACGTTTGAACAGGTATCCGGAATCGTGGGGGCCGGGCGATGCTTCCGGATGGTACTGTACGGAGAAAAACGGAACGCCTTGTCCACGCAGGCCCTCGACGGTGCGGTCATTGAGATTTAGATGGGAGATTTCGGCGCGGCCCGCAATCGAGTCGGCGGCCACAGCGAAGCCGTGGTTCTGCGAGGTTATCTCCACGCGCCCGCTGCTCAGATCCTTGACCGGATGGTTGGCGCCGTGATGGCCGAAGTTAAGCTTATAGGTCACCCCGCCGATCGCGAGTCCCAAAATCTGATGTCCCAGGCAGATACCGAACACCGGCTTTTTACCCAGCACGCCGCGCACCGCCTCGCTGGCATAGGGCAGCGCCGCCGGGTCCGCCGGTCCGTTGGACAGAAACACGCCGTCGGGATTGCAGGCGAGTATATCGGCCGCGGTCGCGGTGGCAGGCAGGACCCGCACGCGGAAGCCGTGGGAGACCAACGCGCGCAGGATGTTGCGCTTGATCCCGTAATCGATCGCGACCACCAGCGGCGCGCCCTCCAGATTTGGGCTGGTGTAGCCGGCGCCCAGTGCCCATTCGCCAACGTCCCAACAATAGGCTTCCTGGCAGGTCACTTCCTTGACCAGGTCGCGCCCGACCAACCCGGGCGACGCCTTGGCCTTGCGCACCAGGCTTTCAGGGTTGAGATCGACGCTGGAAATCATCGCCTCCTGCGCGCCGCATGTGCGGATATGGCGGACCAGCGCGCGCGTATCGATTCCCTCGATGCCGACCACGCCGGCCTGGCGCAAGTAGTCAGCCAGCGGCATCTGCGAGCGCCAGTTGGAGGGACGCGGCCAATATTCCTTGACGATGAAACCCTCGACGAAGATGCGCCGCGATTCGGTATCTTCGTCGTTGACGCCGACGTTGCCGATCTCCGGATAGGTCATGCAAACCAACTGGCCCTTGTAGGACGGGTCAGTCAGCACTTCCTGGTAGCCGCTCATGGCGGTGTTGAACACCACCTCGCCCATGGTCTCACCGATCGCGCCGAAGGCGAATCCTTGGAAGATTCGTCCGTCCGCCAGCGCTAGTATCGCCGGTTGTTTATGTTCGGTGTTCATTTATTCAAGTTCCGCTTTTCTATCCGCTCGAAACAGTCAACCTCACCCTAACCTTCTCCCTGACTAGGGAGAGGGCGAGGGTGAGGGTAACGCTTTAAGCGCGTGCTACGCATTTTCATAGGTGACTAATACGCGTAAACCACCGCGCCCCTTACGATCGTTGAAACTGCCCTGCCCTTTAGCCGCCGCCCTGTGAACGGCGAGTTACGACCGCGCGACAAAAACCTGGCGGCATCGACCTCCCATTCCAGCTTTGGGTCGATAATGGTTATATCGGCCGGACCGCCTACAAAAAGCCGCCCGCCTTCAAGCTTGAGCAGCCGCGCCGGATTGAGCGACATCAGTTCGACCAGCCGCATTGGGCTAATGAGCGCGGCATGAACCAGGTCCATCGCCAGCCCCAGCGCGGTCTGCAATCCGATTACTCCGTTGGCCGACGCGGTGAACGCGCGGGCCTGCTCCGCGTGCAGCGGCCACTCGCGATGGCCGCGCCCAAAGCATCCGGCAAGCTCCGCCGCGGCTTTGGAAACGGGATCATGAGGAGCGTGATCGGTGGCGATCATGTCGATGGTGCCGTCGGCAATCGCGGCGCGCAAGGCATCGACGTCGGAGCGCTCGCGCAGAGGCGGATTCATCTTCGCATCCGCGCCGAAATCCAGCACGGCGCCGGTATCGAGGGTGAAATGATGGGGCGTCGCTTCGCAGGTGACTTCGGCTCCGCGATGGCGCGCCGCGCGCACCAGTTCGATCGACTCAAGCGTCGACAGATGCGCAATATGCACCGGCGCCATGGCCTTAATCGCCAACTCGAGGTCGCGGCGCACGCGCTCGCTTTCCGCCGCCGGCGGAACACCGGGGACCCCCAGCATTTGCGCTACGCTGCCGGCGTTGATCGCGCCGCTGCAAGCCAAATCGCGATCCTCTTCATGCAGCGAAATGGCCAACCCCAGACGCCCCGCCGCATCCAGCGCATTGGCCAGCAGCCCAAGATTGTCCACCGGCATGCCGTCGTCGGAAAGCATCCTGACACCGGCCGCGGCGAGCGCTTCGTAGTCGGCCGCCTCCAACCCCTTCAGGCCCCTGGTGACGGCGCCCACCGCAATCAACGCCGCCGCTTTTACCTCGGCGGCCCGCGCTAGCATGTACGCGGTGACTTCGGGGCAGTCGTTGACCGGGTCAGTATTCGCCATCGCGGCCACTGCCACGAATCCTCCCGCGGCGGCCGCGTGCAGTCCGCTTTCGATGGTTTCCTTATGCGGAAAGCCGGGGTCACGCAGATGGGTATGAACGTCGATCAGGCCCGGCACGACCCAGCATCCATCGGCGGCGATCACCTCCGCACCAGGCGCCGGTACCAGCGCGCCGGGTGGCGCAATCGCGGCGATCCTGGCGCTGCTAACCAGCACGTCGCGCGGCGCCTCCAATCCCGACGCCGGATCGATTACCACGCCGCCCATCACGAACAATTCCTTCACGTGCTTTCGGCGGCCTCTTTAAGCGACTCCACCATCGAGTAGACCATGACGCGGTCGCTCGGTTTGGCCCCGCCCTCCTGCGCCGGCTCTCCCAGCCGCACCTGGACGCGTTCGTTGCGCGCGGTGGGAACGTTCTTGCCCACGTAGTTGGGCCGGATCGGGACGGCGCGATGGCCGCGGTCAACCAGCACCGCTAGCCGCATCCCGGCCGGGCGTCCCAGCTTCCACAGCGTGGTCATCGCGCGCTGCACGGTCCATCCGCTGTTGATCACATCGTCGGTCAGCACGATGACACGGTCTTCCACCTCGAAGCTTTGCGCCCCGCCCAGCGGCTGCAGGCCATCATAACCGCGGAAAACATCCAGCGCGGCGCATGGAATCCGCACCTTGGTCTGCCGCTCGATTATCTCGCACAGACGCATCGCCAGCACCGCCCCATGGCTGACGATTCCGACCACGCTGACGCGCGCCAAATCCGGCAGATCGCGGATGATTTGGGCCGCGATAGCGTCGAGCGCGCGGGCGATTTCCTCCGCGTTCATGATCTCGCGCTGAGGGCCGCGACGGTACGGTTCGTAACCCGCTTCTTCGGCCTGCTTGACGGTTTCAAACACCACCAGGGTGCCGTCTTCCAGCCATTGGCGGACGTAGCCCAGCAGGCTTTCGTCATACTTGTAGTAGCGATGGCTGCGCGAATGCCCGACGTACTGCACCTTGAGTTCGCGCTCGCAGAACTCGCAACGCAGGCAGAGTTCGGAATGGCTGACGGCGGGAGCGGGCTTGAAGCGCGGACGCAGGTAGCGGCTTTCATGGCGGCTGATGCAGTTGGGATTGGAACAAGGTGGCGCGTTTTCCGCCTTCAGGATTAGGGGTGGGGCCACCGCCTTGGCCCGGCTGCTGCCGGCGTTCTCCAGCAGCCACGCAATCAACGCCATCCGCACCGGCACACCCGCCGCGGCCTGCTCGAAGTAAACCGCGCGCGGGTCGCTGTCCAGCTCGTAGGCCAACTCGTCGGTGCGGGGCAGCGGATGCATCACCACTGCCTCCTGGGTGCGGCTGGTCTTGAGCGCGCGGGCGTCGAAATGCACGTAATCGGTCTGATCGCGCTCCTGCTCGGAGCGCCGCTCACGCTGAAAGCGGGTCACGTAGAAAGCGTCAAACGCGGCCGGTCCCGGGGCCAACGCCCCCGGCTCTATCACCGGCATCTCGCCCGTGAACAGCGCCATTTGATGCGGCGCGCTGGGGGTCAGGTACATCGCGTCGAGCCCGCCCGCCAGGGAGGTGAGTTCGCTCAGGCTGATGGTGGAAAAGCTGTAGTTGCGCTCGGCTGCCAGGCGTCCCAGCACATAATCGGGGACCGCCATGCCCCGATTGGGCACCGCGACCACGTTGGCGCCGAAGCGCGCCAGCGCGTAAATCAACGAATGGACGGTGCGGCCGAACTTCAGGTCGCCGCAGATCGCCACCGTGAGTCCGCGCAGATGGCCCTTCTTCTTGCGCAGGATGAACAGGTCGCACAGGGTCTGCGTGGGATGCTCGCGGCTGCCGTCCCCGGCGTTGATGATCGGGCAGCGGGCGTAATCCGCGGCCACCCGCGCGGCGCCGTCAAACGGATGGCGGATCACGATCAAATCGGCGTAGCCGCTCACCACTCGCACCGTGTCGGCCAAGGTCTCGCCCTTGGCCGCGGAGCTGGCATCCATCGAAGCGGAGCTGATCACCGAGCCGCCCAGGCGAAGGGCCGCCGACTCGAAGCTGAGCCGCGTGCGGGTGGAGGGTTCGTAAAACAGGGTGGCCATGATCAGGCCGTCGGCAATGCGCAAGCCCTCACCGCTCTCCAGTTGCGCCGCGAATTCGTCGGCCAGAACGAAGATCCGCTCGATCTCGCTGATCGACAGGTCGTCGATTGAGACTACGTCAAATTTGGGCAGGCGCTGCATGGTCTTCGACCAAAGCCTTTGGCGCGATCGCTCACGCCGCTTTATTCGCCCCTCCAATCAAGACCACATCCGTTCCGTCCGTTTCCCAAAGCCGCACGAACACCCGCTGGCCATCGGGCGCCGCGATATTCTTGCCGACGAAGTCGGCCTTGATCGGCAGTTCTCGCTCGCCGCGGTCAACCAGCACCGCAAGCTGGATCGACTCCGGGCGCCCCAGGTCCGCCATCGCGTCAAGCGCCGCGCGCACGGTGCGTCCGGTGTAGAGCACGTCGTCCACCAGCACCACTCGCTTGCCATCGAGCGAGAAAGGCACCTCGCGCGCCAGCAGCCGTGGATCGCCGGCGCCGGAGCGGTTGTCGTCGCGATAGAGCGAGATGTCCAGCGTTCCGAGCGGAATATCCGCGCCGGTGATTTCCATCAGCGCGGACTTAAGACGCAATGCCATAGTGGCGCCGCGGCGCACGATTCCCACCAGCACCAGGTCGCTGGTCTGGGGGTTATGCTCGACGATTTCGTGGGCCAAGCGCTTGACGCAGCGCGCGATCGCGGCGGCGTCGAGGACCGTCAGATTGCCGGCGCTCACGACCGCTCAGACCAAAAAAATCCCCGGCTGCGGACGCAGTCGGGGTGTGGAAGTTCGACTATCACTCTTACCTACCCTTCTCGTCCTCGCCGGGACGAATTTAAAAGGCGTTCTGTTGTGGCCGGCCCGTGGAACTGTGGCTGTGACCGGCGTTCTAATTAAGCTAACGGGTGCATCAACGGCCAGTCAAGGTGATCCGCGCGCCACGAGCGAAAAACTGTCAACAGACTGCGCGCGTTGGCGACACCTCCAGTCCTTGATAAAGGTCTGAATCGCCAGTTTCAAAGGGGATCGCCGATTAAAGACATGAATCCGGCGTTGCGAACCATAAAGCAGCCGTTCCGCGTTGCGGCCGGCCTCTTGTTTCTCATTGTCGCGTGTTGGACGCCCACCTGCGTCGAGGCGTTCGAAGACAGGGGAACGTCCGCCGCATGGCAGGTCTACTTCTCCCCCGACGGCGGATGCACGCAGGCGATCGTCGAGGCGCTTGCGGGCGCGCGCCAGCAGATCCTGGTGCAGGCTTACGAAATGACCTCACCGCAGATCAAATCGGCGTTGCTGGCGGCGCACCGGCGCGGAGTGCAGGTCAACGCGATTTTCGATCCGGAAGCGCTCAAAGAGAGCACCTCGATGATTGACGATCTTAATGCCGGCGGCATTCCTATTTTCATCGATAGCTTTCACCGCCCCGGAATCGCGCACAACAAGGTGATGGTGATCGATCAGGCGTTGGTGATAACCGGCAGCTTCAACTTCACCAGGGCGGCGGAGACGCGCAACGCGGAGAACCTGCTGCTGATTCGGGACCCGGCCCTGGCGGCGGCTTACGGACGCAACTTTAACGCGCACATGGCACATTCGTCAGCGCTGGGGGCCGCGGAAACCCCCGCGCCCAGCTACCATCGGCGTTACTACCATCGGCACTACTATCGGCACAGCTTTTGGTGAGCCGCCGGCGGACTGAAAGCATCCATGTCGCCGGCGTGTGCATTTAAAAACCGAGCCGCGACCGTCAGGGAGCGTTTCGGTAGCCAAACGAACCCACACCGCTTGCTCACGCGCGCGGCTCGGATGGGTTATGGTGCGTCAAAGCGTTATTTCAAAACGCCTGCCGGCATGCCGTGGCGGCTGCTGGTCATCGCTTAGCAGAGTTTTCCGAGGAATCTCGCGATCAGCCTCGTTCCTGAAATGCTTTATCGTCGTTCATAAAGCGGTGCGTGCGACCGTTCACTCCTTATCGGCGGCTTTGCGATCACGATTGCGGGGTGGCTCGCGGTACCATCGTTTGCTTCTCACACCGAGCCCGCGGCAATAAAGTGAACCACCCTGGAGATCGATCACCCCTCGATGCGTGAAGCGTGTCGTGGGGTGCCGGGAACGTCCGCCAGATACCGATTCAGCTCAGAGAATAGAACCTCAAGTTCTCGCATCGACTGCAGTTCCGCGAGCATCGTGCGGCGCGGCTCGAGCGGCCACGATGCCAATCGGGCGAACCCTCCCTCCTCCAAGTGTGAACTGAACTCGTTGAGCGGTTCCGCCAACTCATCGGCTGAATGTTTCTGCGCGATCGCGCGAGCAGCGGGAGCGCTGAAGCGTTCAGCGCCGCTGAAGAAATCCAGCCACGAGACAAGCTG
Organism: Binataceae bacterium (SeqCode); assembly: GCA_035939115.1. GTDB lineage: Bacteria > Desulfobacterota > Binatia > Binatales > Binataceae > JAJPJA01. Next base: position 5,742 of record DASZGF010000246.1, on the reverse strand, counting down.
CTCACGAATTGTATTGAAGACCCGCTCGCGCGCAAACTCCGTCACGGGGTCGAGTTGCGGCGTTTGAGTAAGAACCCGCGCTGTCGCGATCGAGGACAGCCGGTTCGAAATCCGGCGAAGAGCCCCGGCCGCTCCGACGATCCCATTGTGGTAGACGACGCAGGTGCGTCCTTCCATCCGCGCGTCATCGGCGATCTCGAGGAACTCGGTCAGCACGCTCATCGTTTCCGAGTTCGTCTTCAGGATTTGATCCTCGCTGCTCGAAGCTGAACCGCTTGGCGCTAGCGCGAGCATATTGGCAATGACTCTTCGCAGTCTGGGCACCAGGGAATTACCGGCGTATTCCGGCCACAGGGTAAAGAAGACCATCGCCACGACAAAATCACCAAGCAGGACGCCCCAAATGCGCCAAAGAGGTTCGTAGATATTGACAGATGGGCTCAACCCAACGAACACCAACGAAAAAATGACCCCCATTTGCTTGCCCGCGTACGACATCCGCGCATTGCCGAGCGAAGAGTATGTAAACGGATAGAAGACCGCGAAGGCCGCAAGCATATAGGTTGGAAGCGTGTCGAAGTTAGGCGAAACTATAATGATAGCGAGAAGGGTAACCGCTCCTCCGATTATAGCTCCGGCGATCCGAAGGTACATCTTCTGCAGGGTTGCGCCATAGGTGGGTGTCGCGGTTGTTATTACGGTTATCAGGATAATGAATAAGTCCGGACGCTGGCTAATGAGGCCGATTAGATAGCCGACCACCGTGCACAAGCCGACTTTCAAGCAATAGCGCACAAGCGCGGGATCTGCAGGATCGCTCAATCGAGGGACAGCACTGTTCCGAGGGAGAGAACTGTTCGACGGACCCGTGGTCGGTCGCCCTGGAGGTTCATCCAGCGGGCGCTCGATGTGGCTGGTGAGCACAGCCAGCGAATCGATGAATTGCGCGAAATTTTCGATTTCCGCCGGACTGGTTTTGCCGATGTATGCTGGTCTGATCTCAACGACGCGCGCGGCCAGATTGTCCATCGTCAAGCGCACACGCGTCCGCGTGTCGGGAGCTTGCTCGTCCGCGCCTACAACAATGCGCGCCGGTAGTTTGTGCGAAATCTCGTCAAGCGCGGCGGCGATCGCATCTACCGCCATTTGAACTTCGCCCCGGACCATCGTGCGAATTTCTCGAGGTAGGTTCTCGCGCGCCGTAGTGATTAGGCGATCCACTTCGAGACTGATGCGAGCCGCGCGCGTGATCGCAGCAAGCAGGATCGCCCGGCGATGTTCGGACGCGCCCTCGGCCAACGCGCGATCAAGAAGCGCCATATGCGCGGGGAGGTCGGAAGTCGGTGCTGGCAATGGCGGTCGAGGCACGCTTTCGCCAGCGAGAAAAGAGTTCGAAGCCCCGAGAAGCTGCCAACGGGCACGCGCGACGCTCGCTCCGAGAGACTCCACCAGGATCGGCTCGCCCGGGTCCGGCCACAACCACTTGTCGAACAGGACGATCACGCCCAAGGCAATCGCGCTACCGTCGAACGCAGCCGCTGCGTTCCAACCGATTTCCTGAGGTCCAAACACGACGCCGTAGAATGTAATGAGGCTTACTATCTGTATAATGAGCACGCCCACGCCGAGCTTGCGCGTCGCTCCCACGTAAGTTAAAAATGAAATCCATACGAAGACAAACGGCAGCATCAACCACGGCGTCTCCGCGAATGCGCGCGCCATCACCACCGACGTGATCAGAGCGAGCATCACCGCGATTTGCCAGGCCAGGGCCTTGCGAATTGACATCATCGGTCCTGCGCCCGCCAGGAGCCACACAATTACCGCGCCCAGCTGAGTGTTGACGTGACAGCTCGCGTCCAGTCCAATTGCGATTGTCACAATCGTGGAGATGCGTAAGGCGGTGCGGATCTTCCGGGCGCTAGGAGCAAGTTCGCGTGCGACCAGCGCTTCGAGTCGATCCAACCAGGCAAGTGGCCGTTGGACGCCGAACTGTTGCTCTATGAATCCTGCCACGCGCTCGTTTACCTGGTACAACAGCGCGATGCCGCCGCCCTCGCATTAGTTGCAACTTGGCGTCGATGCGCGACTTGCTTCGAGCTTTACCGATGTCTTATCCAGGGCGGTTGCCGGCCAGAATAGATTTGGCAACTTTGACAATGTGCTCTGGAGTAAAGCCCAGCTCACGCATCACGATTTCACCCGGCGCTGAAGCACCGAAGCGGTTCAGCCCGATGATTGCGCCTTCGAGGCCCACGTAGCGCTCCCATCCTAGCGTGGAGCCTGCCTCAACACTGACTCGCGCCTTGACGCCGGGAGGAAGAACCATGTCCTTGTAGGATTGCGGCTGCGCCTGAAACAAATCCCAGCACGGCATCGAGACCAACCGGCTTGCAACTCCCTCACGAGTCAGTTGGTTATGCGCCTCGAGCGCGATCGACACTTCGGAACCGGTAGCGATCAGGATAAGTTTGGGCGGACCTGCGGCGCAGTCGGCCAGGATGTAAGCTCCTTTTGCCGTTCCCGCAGCGGAGGCCAGCGTACTGCGGTCCAACGTGGGCAACTTCTGGCGCGTAAGCACCAGCCCCACCGGCCCCTCAGTATGCGCCACCGCGATCTTCCACGCTTCCACAGTCTCGTTGGCGTCGGCCGGGCGCAGCAGCATTAGATCGGGCATCGCGCGCAGGCTGGCCAGTTGTTCCACCGGCTGATGCGTGGGTCCGTCCTCGCCCAATGCGATGCTGTCGTGGGTCCACACATAGATCACGTGGGCCTTACTCAAAGCCGCCAGTCGGATGCTCGGCCGCATGTAGTCGGAAAACGTAAAGAAGGTCGCGGCGTAAGGCAGGATGCCGCCATGCAGGGCCATGCCGGTGGAGATTCCGGCCATCGCGTGCTCGCGAATGCCGAAATGGATATTCCGCCCACCGTACCCCATCGGACCGCCCACCATTCCCTGGGTAGGCGGCGCACCTTCGGGCGGCGTAAACTTGGGGCTCTCGAAGTCGCCCTGGCCCTTGAGCGCGGTGCGTGTGGATGGATCGAGATCGCCCGATCCACCAACCAGGTTGGGTATCACCTCGGCCAACGCGATGATGGATTTCTGTCCGGCGTCGCGCGTCGCCATCGCGCCGTCCGCGGGCGTGAACCGGGGAAGGGCCGCGTCCCATCCCTTGGGCAGTTCACCCGCAAGCGTCTGCCGAAGCTTGTCAGCCAACTGCGGATCGGCAGCGCGCAAATCGTCCACGCGTCGATGCCACTGCGCCTCCAGGTCGCGGCCTTGTTCCACCGACCTGCGAAACTGGGCCAAGGCCTCGTCGGGAATGTAGAAACTCTTGTCTTCAGGCCAGCCCAACGCCCGCTTGGTTAATCGCACCTCTTCGACGCCCAAGGGCTCGCCGTGGGCCTGAAAAGTGTCGTGCTTATGCGGACTGCCATAGCCGATATGCGTGCGCGCGACGATTAGCGATGGCCGGTCATCGACCGCCTTGGCCTTGGTTAAGGCACCATCAACCGCGGCAATATCCATCCCGTCGATATGCTCCACATGCCATCCATAGGCCTGGAATCGCGCGCCGACATCTTCGCAGAAGGTAACGTCGGCGCTGGCCGAGAGGGTGATCTGATTGGCGTCGTAGAGCACGATCAATCGCCCCAGCCGAAACTGACCCGCTATCGACGCGGCTTCGGCCGCGACGCCTTCCATCATGTCGCCGTCGCTGGCCATCACATACGTGTGGTGATTCACCACTTCGTGGTCCGGCCGATTGAATGTGGCGGCCAGCCAGCGCTCCGCGATTGCCAATCCCACCGCGTTCCCAAGACCTTGACCCAGCGGACCCGTCGTAACTTCCACTCCGGGCACCACACCATACTCGGGATGCCCTGGGGTGCGGCTTCCCCATTGGCGGAATTGCTTGATATCGTCCATGTTAAGGTCGTATCCGGTGAGGAAAAGCAGGCTGTAGATCAGCATGCTGGCGTGTCCCGCCGACAGGACAAACCGATCGCGATCGGGCCATTTGGGGTTGGTGGGATTGTGCCGGAGATGGCGCGTCCACAAGACGTACGCCATCGGGGCCGCGCCCAGCGGCATTCCCGGATGTCCCGAGTTCGCTTTCTGGACCGCGTCGATAGAGAGCGTCCGGATAGTGTTGATGGATAGATCGTCGATTGGCTGAACCGTCGTGCTCATGACACCTCTGAACCGCGCCCAGTCTAAGGGCGAATGAATATTTGCAACTTGAGCAAAAGAACCCGCACCCTAGCCTCTCCCTTAGAGAAAGAGGGAAAGGGTGTCAAAAAGACCTTCACCCCACATTCTCTCCCCTCTCCCCTTATGTCTAGGGGAGAGTGAGGGTTAACACAAACTTTTTCTCGCTCCCGAGCTAGCGGGAATAAAGTCATAGCCTAGCAGGCTGCGGAAAAAGGACTTCCGCAGCCTGCTCCTTCTCTCTCCTCTCCCAGAGGGAGAAAAGATTAAGGAAAGAAGCCAGCGCTTATGCAGGGAGCTGAAAACGAACTTCACCTCAAACTGCCCGAAAGCTACTTTTTCCGCACCCTGCTAGTGGCCGGCGACCGGCTCGTTGGGCCTATTTTTCAATTTTATCCGCTGCGAGCGCACCACTTGGCGCGGCAGCGCCGGTGTGTTTGCAGAGCCATATTGCGGGCTAACACGCTCGAGCAGATGGACAGTCAGAATAGATAGCGGCCGCCATCGACGCGGATGCATTCGCCGGTTACGAAATCCGTCTCGACCAGGAACAGCACTGTCTTGGCGATTTCCGCGGCACCGCCCCATCGTGCGAGCGGCGTAGCTCCGATCACCTCCATTTTCTCCTCGGGAGTCAGACCCGGAGGCTCAAGAATCGGCCCGGGCCGATCGGCGTCGGCAAGGACTTCTCACCAGATTCCGCTAATACTTCACCTCGCGCTCTTCCAGCGCCTCGTACAGCTTCGGCTTCGCAAAGGCGGCGTTGCCGTGGAAAGTACACTTCCTTGCCCTGCGCCATCTGTCGGTCGAGCTCGGGCAGCAGCACTTCCTCCCAGCCATCGGCGATGTGGACATTGCCGAACCGTAGCTTGGCGACGAAACAGTCGCCTTCACGATTGAAGAGCAGTAGCGGATGATAACAAGTAGACTCGAAATGGCCGTTGTAAGCTTCTGCTCCTGTCGAGTAGGTCACTTGCGCGCATTGGAAATCGACCTCCAACGAGCTATGATCCGTTTGAAACTATTGACACCCAGGGAGCACCTCGGGTGTCATCGCTCCATCGCAGCCGATTCGGTCGGAAGAGCGACACTATAAAAAACGAGCTTGGCCGCGCCGTTCGCCCGTCAGGAGGAAAACGATGAGTATTATCGATAAGGCGCTAGAAGCAAACCGCAACCATGCAAAAAGTTACGATCCAACGCTGGGGAAGCGTCCGGCCCCCAAAATCGCGGTTGTAACCTGCATGGATCCGCGGCTCTCAGACCTTCCTGGAATCTTGGGTCTGCCGCGCGCCGATATAGACGTTATCCGAACCGGCGGACCCGCGGTAACAGAAGATGTTCTCGGGGAACTTATTGTTTCGAACCGCGTACTTGGAACCACAGAGATACTGCTTCTCAACCACACCGGCTGCGGGTTCACGACATTCACAGATGACGAGATGAACGCGAAGCTGAGCGCTTCGACCGGAGATGCTTCGCCGGCTCCAATGCGCTTCTTCTCCTATAAGGACCCCGAGCAAAATACC
>DASZGF010000245.1:0-43368 GCA_035939115.1 Binataceae bacterium (SeqCode) | reverse complement strand
GGCCGCGGATTCCCGACCGGCCTCAGCACCTGCGGACTCCTGAAAGTGCAGCAACCATAGAGAGTTTACAGAAATCGGTGGACTGCGTCCCTTAGCATCGCCCCTCCTTGTGAGTGGCGCGAGGGCCTCAAAGAGGCCATGGCTGGTGCGCAGGTGGTGATCGACCTCGCCAATTCGCCCTCATTTTGAAGACAAGGCGGTGCTGGAATTCTTCGAGACCTCCGGCCGCAACCTGCTCGCAGCGGAATCCGCAGCGGGCGTCCGGCACCATGTCGCGCTATCCATCGTCGGAACCGATCGGAGCGACAATGGCTATTTCCGCGCCAAGGTCGCCCAGGAGAAACTGATCAAGACCTCCGGCATCCCCTACACCATCATCCGCTCGACCCAGTTCCTGGAATTCCTCGGCGGCATCGCTGATTCAAGTGCGGATGGAAACATGGTCAGGCTTTCGCCCGGCCTGTTCCAGCCCATCGCGGCGGAGGACGTTGCTGCCATCGTCGCCGATGTGGCACTCGCAGCGCCGCGAAGCGGCATCGTAGAGATCGCCGGCCCGGAACAAGGACCGTTCAACGAGATCGTCGCCCGCTATCTGAAGGCGGTCGGCGACCCGCGAGAGGTCGTGAGCGACAGCGAGGCCCGCTACTTCGGCGGTCGGGTCGAGGAGCGCTCGCTCGTTCCATTGGGCGAAGCGCGCCTCGGCCGCATCGGTTTGGACGAATGGCTCCGCCGCTCACGGACAGGAGCCTGATCCGCATCCGCCAGCCGAAGGAGAGACTCCATGAAACGCATCCTCTGTTCGCTCCTGCTTGTCGCCATCATCCTGCCGTTCGGCAGCGTCCTCGCGGAAGCGCCGAAGTCGAAGAACGCCAAGGTGACCCTCGTCTACCAGCACGAGCTGCCGAACGTCCCCGGTAAGAGCATAAAGGGTGTGCTCGTCGAATATGGCCCGGGCGGTTACTCGCCTGGCCACACGCATCCCAAATCCGCCTTCATCTATGCGACCGTTCTTGAGGGGGCGATCCGCAGTCAGGTCAACGACGGACCGGTGACGACCTACAAGGCCGGACAGAGCTTCTCCGAGCTGCCAGGGGACCGCCACGCCGTCAGCGCGAATGCCAGCCAGACGCAGCCGGCCAAGCTCCTCGCGGTGTTCGTCGTGGACACGAACGAGACGGACCTGACGATCCCATTCGGTAACTGAGGTTTAATACCTTTCGTGCGGAGAATTGCGTCGCGAGAAAATGCGGGACGTCAATGCACGTGTCCGTGTCCTCGTAAAATCCGATCTCGCTGCAGAGTGTCCTGCGGAGTTCGGTTCGAGCGCGAGGGCCTTGCAATGGGCGGCGCTCGCCGCTTCAAGGCGCCGCGTCCGAGCCAACAGGTCGGCACTTACAGTGTGATAGGGAAGGAAGGTCTCCAACTTCGGCGACGGGAGCTGTTCAACTCCGCACAGGGATCGCGCCATAGGCGCTGACGGTATTTTCCGGTGCTAAGCGGACAGTGGTTCGTTGCGGCGGATTTCGAAAATCGACCGATCAATGCCGATAGTCGCTGAAACCTAGCAGACTCCGAGTCGCGGAAGGTGGAGTGGGGGCGATGTGGGTGAGGGCTCGCCGCGAAGGTCAGTCTCGCTACCGGCTCCAACTCGCCGAGCCGTTGGTGTTCACGAAAGGGCACGATCATCGCAGGCCAGAATTGATCGGCTAGCTCGGGCATATCGCAAGCCACCGCAATTGCCCGGCACTGCGCAATGAGTTCCTCGGCCTCGGAAAGCCTGCCATCGAAGCCGGCTAACATTGCCTTGAAGCTCACCACGATAGCGCGGCAAAGTGGCCTTCCCGCCAGCCGGGAGGCCTGTTCGACCAGTTCGAATTCGGCATCACTGCGGCTAACCTCCCCGAGTTCGAAGAGCGAAATTGTCCTTGCCAACGCACCAAAGAATAGCGCGACATAGTCCCCGCGCTGACTCGCAATTCTGGTCACCTCGGCGCCAATCCCAAGGCGCTCCTGGATAGCACCGGGATGGCGTACGAGGTGGTCACGTAGCTGGAGAACCCGCAGCTTAAGCGACGTGTCCTCGTCCACCCTGTTTGCAATCTCCAGTGCCTGGGCCGCTAATTGCTGGCTGCGGCAGCGCTCATCCCGAAGATATGACAATTCCGCCGCCAGGCGCGCCGCTATCAGCGCACGGTGCGGGGCCTCATGTTCTTCCAGCGAATCCAGCAGCTTATCCGCCAGCACGATCGCAAGGCGATTGGGCGAAGCTGCCAAACCCCAGTGGTCCTCGGGAAGGGCCAATGTGATGCGTACAAGGCGGCGCAAGCCGGTCAACTCCAAGGCAATTTCCGCCGCGGCGGAAAGGGTCTCCTGCGCCGCCCCGGCATGTCCTGCGTTGTACTGCGCGTCCCCCAACATTGTCAGGATGTCAGCGCGCCTCGCATCGTCCGTCTCGCCCACCAGATCAAGCGCCTGGAGAGCCATGGAATACATCGACGCCGAGGCGCCAAAATCGCGCGCCTGCGCCCCTCGGCGCCCCGCCATCTGCGCGTATTCAATAGCCTTCTTCGCTGCTCCAGGGTTACGGCTCGCCAACAAATGCCGCGCCACCTCCCCAGCGCGGGCCTCGATGTCACAAGCATGCTGACCTTCAATGGCGGCGGCGATCCGCTGATGGAGTAGGGCCTTTTTCGCGGGCAAACATTGCCTGAGCAGGACTTCCCGGGCAAAACCGTGGACAAAGCGGTAGCGTTGTTCTCCCGCGGGCCGAATCAGTCTGGCGTTCTCCAACTCGTTAAGGACGGTAAAGCCATCATCCCCGCTGAGCTCCGCGACCCTAAAGACCAATTCCGGTTCAAACGTGTGCCCGATGACGGAGGCGATGCCCAGGGTCTCTCTCGCCTTGGCGGAAAGAACGCATAGCATGTCCTGGACCGCGGCACGCACACCATCAGGTATCGGCAAAACCTCATCAGATGGATTCGCTGCCAATTGCCAAAGAAGAGGATGCTCAATCTCGCAAATAAGCCTGGGGGTGCCTCCCGACAACTCGTGAACGCGATGAATCAGGCTCTCCTTTGGCGTCTGACCCAGAATGTTTGCCAACACTTCACCGGTGGCGGCGTAGCCCAATGGGGCGAGATCGATCTGCCGCACGTATCCTCTTATCGCTCTTACCGCGGACTGCGCGCGTTCGGCCAAGGCACTGGCGCAGTACGCGGCAACTATCAAAACGCGCAAACCATAAAAGCCATGGCTGGCGAAACGAAGCAGTTCAAGGGAAGATTCATCGGCGTTATGCAAATCGTCGACAGTAACAAGCAGCGGACGCACACGCGAGATGCTGTCGAGCAACCGGCAAATCGAGCGAAATGGCAGCGGCTCGCCCGGTAGAACACCCAGCAAGCATTTGCCCGCCTGGCATTCGCTCAACAACTGCGAGCTTTTAGCTGCAACTTCGGCAGGCGTAAGCCGGCAACAGCCCTGCCACGGTTCGTCGCTGGTGCTGGCAGGCAAGGCAGCCAGACAGTCACGAATCAATTGAAACCAAGGCGGCTCCGCACCGGGCAGGTACGAAGGCACACAGCGCGCGTTGAGAGCGCAAAAACCGCTCGCTTCGGCTCGGATCCTCAACTCATCAAGCAAGCAGCTTTTCCCTACTCCTGGTAATCCTGAAATCAAAGTGACTCCGCCCCTGGCCGAAGCGGCTTCGGTCAAACTCCGCTCAAGAAGGTCGAGTTCGGAATCCCTGCCAACGAGTAAAGCATTCATCGTTCCAAAGCCTCGACATCCCAACATTTTTTAGGGACATCCTTTTAGAAGCGCGAACTTCGTCGCCGGGAATCAGAAACTAATGGCCGGCCTTGTACGCCGTTTAGCTCTCGACCACGATTTGGCGCGCAAACCCAAAGGCTGCTCCGGCGCCAGACGCGACGTCCGAAAGAGCAGAGCCGGCTCGAGACCGAGAGCACCAGGTTCCCCCTGACGGAGAGTCACCCAAATTACCGTCACCTGCCTAAAATAGAATACGTCTACTAGTAGCATTTATAAACCGAACTGCAGGATTCTACATCTAGTTTTTTTTCTTGGCAATTACTAGTTTTTTGCCGGGAGTTTTGGCCACGTGGCAGAAAAGGATGCACGTCCCATGCCTTGGTAAACCGTCAATCCAAGTCAAACTTGACTGAGAATGCATTAACCTTGCCCGCTATCCATGCCCATTTGGAGTGCCAACGCCGGGAGTTCGGGCAAGTTTAATTTTTCATGACCTAGCGTCCCACGCGCGAACGCCCCCAACTGTTGTCGGACTGGCGGACAGTCCGTTGTGGTCATGATCGGGGAGTCGTCTCGATGAGATCGCGCTCGGTCAGAGGCCGCTGCTGGATACTGTGGCCCGCGCTCACCTTGGCAACCGTATCGGCCTTCTTATTCAGCATTCGTTACCCGCTTTGACCAGCGCCCATTCGCCCTATGCTGCCCGGAGGTCCTTCGCGTCAAAGGCCGTAGCCGGACCCTTACGCCGTGCTCGACGCTTAGGGCAAGAACCTGGAGCCAAGTCCCGAAGTGGAGGGCGCGAAGCCGTAGCCTCGGAAGCCAGGCGTTTCGTCTGTGGAAAATTCAGGCAGTTTAGTACAGCACTGGGCTCTGTTCGGCTATTGCATCCAGCGCGCCGTCGATGTTTAATTACATGGTTAAAGAGTTCGTCCGAAGGAAGAAAGATGTCAAGCAGTAGCAATCCAGGCTTCGCTCAGGTCATCCGCGAACGGCGGCGACAGCTCGACTTGACCCAGGAAGAAGTCGCCAACCGGGTAAATACTTCCGTGCCCTATATTGGCCTTCTTGAAGCGGGTAAGCGTCATCCATCCGAAAAGGTCGTGGCGAAACTCGCCGCAGTATTGGGATTGGACCCAGGTGAACTGTTTTTCATGGCCAACCCGACAGCCAAGATTATGATCTCCAGCAACGCAGCCTCAAACACCCGTTCTGCCTGGGAGTCTTTTGCAAGGACGACCATCTTCGAAAGATTCACAACATCACCGACGAGGAGATGAAGACCCTGTCACAGGTGGCGTTGATGGGCGATGTCCGACGGCCGCGCGACTTCGTTTTTGTCCTGAACACCATCCGCCACGTACTCGGGCAATAGCTCCATCGACCTAAAAAATCCAACTGCAAAGCTCAAGCCGGCTACCGCGCTCGGATGCAGCGAACATTGTGGCAGCTATCGACGGCAGCTGCGGCGGCTTGAGGGTCGGGGCGCCCCGCATTGTCGATAATCACCCGAAAGTCCTCCACTTTTATCATCTGAAACTCTTCCACCCTGGTTTGGCGTGTCTGCCTGGCACCGCGTGTCAGATAGGTTCGCATTTGTGATGCGGTCGCTGCTGGTTGGGGGAGCGGCGAGGGGGAACGCTTCCTCGCCGCTCCCCCTTAAAAGGCGGCCACGGCTCATGATGTCGCCGGCTGCTCGTCGAGTTTGGATTTGAGCAGCCCGGCCTTGAGCTTCTCCTTAAGTCTGAGATCGCGACCAGCTTATCCTGATGGAAAAACTCGAAAGTGATCCGCGCTCTCCTGCATGCTGATCATAAGCCCACTGTACTCGACCGGTACCGAATAGCGCGCCGCATCGACTGCGACCAAGGGCGTCGGTGGCCACTCGGCGCAGCCGTACTCGTTCGTAGCGATAGGACGGCCGGCTTCCCAGCGGCGTCAGTCGCTCGCGAGCAAACCGATCGATCGGCCGTTCGTGGGTGGTGCCGTGAATGCTCAGGTCGGCGACCTCACCGCGCTCGCCCCAAAAAGGCGCCAGCGGTGCGGTCGGCGGAGATGCCGGAACTCGTCGGACCGGCCATTCAGCCCGAGGGCCAAGCGTTGTGAATATGAAATAAAAGCACGGAAACCGTGCATGACACCGCCTTGCACGGGAGGACGTATGTCGAAAGCTGCTGCCTTGAAGGGTGGTCTTACTGCGATCGTAGTTTTCTTCGGGGTCGCTGTTTCGGCGCGCGCATCGCAGAGCGATCTGGTGGCCAATACCGCTATCGACGGGCCGGTGCTGATGTTCGATTGGCCGGCGATCGAGATCTGTATTGGCTCTTATGAGGAAGGACCGACGGGTGTTGCGGTGATTCGGTTTGCCGAGCGTGTCTCGATGCGGTCGACCTTCGTGGGGGAGCGGCCGGGACGGTCAACACCGACATTCTCAGGCTTGGCTATAGCACTCCGCTTTTTGATGGCGTCGTGTTCTCCGGCGGCTCTACCTACAGTGAAGAAGCAATCACCGCCGTCGAGACCGGTCTCAAGGACGATGGCGTGCGCTCGGGGAAATGGACTGATATCGCTCTGGTCGCTGGAGCCATCATATACGATTTCAACCCGGGGCTGCGCTTCAACGAGATATATCCTGACAAGCGGCTCGCGCAGGCGGCGCTGCATGCGTTGCGGCGTGTTTTCCCCCTTGGCGCCCAGGGAGCCGGCCGAATGGCGATGCAGGAGGCTTCTTTGGATGCCTCGCACATTCTTGCCGGGGCGCCGCCTTTCGCCGACAAGAGGAAGAACGAACAGCGGAGCCGCCGTGTCTGACTCTACGGAGCCTTCGGAACGATCGCGCACACATTGGTGACTAGCGAAGTTTGCATCAAAACGCTAAAATCTGGTTGTATTGAGAGTGTAGTGGTTCAAACGCGTAGAAAATCGGTAGCATTGCGCACCCTGGGAATCGGGTTGACGATGGTGGCTGGCCTGTTCTTTCTTAATGGTCATTATCCGTCTTTGCTCAGGGCCGCCGAACTCAAGGCCTTTGACTTGCGCATGTACGCGCGGGGAACCCACAAACCCGGCGGCGAAGTGGTGATTGTCGCAATCGACGATAAGAGCATCGTCGAACTCGGCCGATGGCCTTGGCCGCGCACGGTTTTTGCGCGGCTAACCGAGGCCCTGAAATCGTACAAGGTTGCCGTCGTGGGCTTCGACATGGTCTTCAGCGAGCGCGACGAAAACGACCTGAAGCGCACGCCCGGTCCTGAGCACTCGCCGGGTTCCGCCAATAAGGTGCCGGCCTTAGCTCTCAGCAATGACGAAATATTCGCCAACGCTATCAGGGAGCAGGGTAACACCTTTATCGGCTACCCGCTCGAGGTGGAAACCGCCGATGACAACGGCGAAATCACGCCGGGGTTCATAACCAAACTGGCGACTCCGGCGCCGCTTGCCTATAGCCACATGCAGCTTCCCGGCCAAAGACCATCGCCGCCGCTACCAGAAGCCGCCGCCTATCTGCCGAATCTGCCCGCGATCAACAGCGCCGCGCGCGGCACGGGATACTTCGACGCCCCCACCGACGCCGACGCGGTATTCCGTTCGGAGATGATGGTGATACGGTTCGGCAAGCTTTATTGCGAGCCTTTGATCCTCGCCCTGATTAGCGCCTACGCAAACGAAGCGCCCACCTCGTTGGCGCTGACGGACTCCGGCGTCGAGCGCGTTGGGGTCGGCCCGGTTAATATTCCCGTCGATGAGCAGGGCGAGATGCTGGTCAACTTTCGCGGTCCCGCCCACACCTTCCCGTACTATTCGGTCAGCGATGTGATCGCCCATCGGGTTGCAGTCAGCGCGTTGGCCAACAAGATCGTGCTGGTTGGAACTTCGGCGCTGGGGGTGGGCGACCGACTGTCAACCCCGATGGGTGCCGATTTTCCCGGGGTCGAGATCCACGCCAACGCGATTGACAACATTCTTACCGGCGACTTTATCCAACGCTCCGATGTAACTGCTGGTATGGCAGTGGTAGCGGCGGCGGTGATGGGGCTTTTGGTCAGTGCGGCGGTCGCCTACCTGTCCGCATCGTCGTCGCTGATAGCGGCGGCGGCGATGATGTGCGGCTACTTCGCCTTTGCACAATACCTGCTGGTCACCGACGGTCTGCTGTTGGGCGTGCTTTTCCCTATCATCACGGCGTTCATCACCTACGCGGGAACGATCACCTACCGATATATCAGCGGGGAGCGTGAAAACCGCATGCTGCGCAACGCGGTTGGTGAACGCGGATAGCTTTTCTCCAAAGCGAAAATCAGTACAAACTATCTGAACTAGCCAGCAGTGAGCGATTGCGACGGTTTCCTGCACCCTCACCCGCGCGTCACGGCTCTTGCGAGAAAAATTGCAACAGCCGCGCCGCTTGCCCTCTCCCGCAACTGAGCGGGCGAGGGGGAGATCAGACGTTGCCCATCAGCTCCAGGACGGTTTCGTCGGGGTCTTTGAAGCAGACGAATTTGACGCGGAAGTCGTTGGGGCCGCGCAGGATCGTCAGCGGGCCAACGAATTCGATATTTTTGGACTTGAGCCGCTCATACATCTGGTCGATGTTTTCGACCCAGAAACAGATTGGGCATATTCCCACGTTGTTGAGCGACGCATAAGGCTGACCTGCGGTTGGAGGCTCAAGGAACTGCACCAGGTCGAGGGCGGGAGCGTTGGGGTCGTCGCCTACGCGCATGAAGACGCCGCGCAGCTTCTTCATCTCAACGCCAAGGCCAGGACCCAGGTTCGGATCATCGAGGATGAAGTCGTTGACCTTGGTGAAGCCCACGTCTTCATAGAAGCCGACCGAACGATCCATGTCGCGCACGCAGATGTTCACATGAAAGAGCCGTTGCAACATGATCGTTGCTCCTCAGCACTGAGCGAATAACTAACACGGATACGAATCACAGGCTGGAAGCCTGTACCACTGGAGCTTCAAGTCCAGTTCTGGAAGTGGCACAGGCTTCCAGCCTGTGATTTCTGCGTTATGGCTCGACTCCTTGAGCGGAGGCCGCCGGAGTTCGTGAACATTTCGTAATGTTTTCGACTATCACCCTGCCAAGGGGCCCCGCAGCAACTTGCCGGGCAGCGCGCCGGTGTGCTCGTTGTTGCGCAACACCACCTCGCCGTTGACGATCGTCGCCATGATGCCGGTGGCTTTTTGCCGCAGCCGCCGGGCGCCGGCGGGTAGGTCGTGGACCAGTTCGGGGATTTCGGGCGTGATCTTATTGGGATCGAAGATCATGATATCGGCGGCCCAGCCCGTGCGCAGGAGTCCCCGCCCAGTCAGGCCCCAGTGCGACGCCGGAACGAAGGTGAGCATGCGGATAGCCTCTTCCAGCGCCAGCGCCTGCTTCTCCCGCACCCAGTAGCTCAGCACATGACTTTGCAAAGAGGAATCCATCAGTTGCGAAACGTGGGCGCCTGAATCGGAGAAAGTGGTAACGCAGCGCGGATGGCGCATCATCTCCAGCACGTGGTCCTGGTTTTCATTGGCGACGGTCTGGAAGAACAACTGCTTGAGGTCCTTTTTAAGCGCCAGGTCGATTATTACTTCCACCGGATCCTGATTACGCTCGCTTGCGATCTCGGCTACCGAGCGGTACGGCGGCAGCGGCCGGTCCGCTACCCACCACCACTGGAAGTCGGGCCCCATGGCGAATAGCTGGCCGTCCTTCGGTTCGCTACTGCGCCGCCGCTCGCGCGCAATCTCCACCATCTTGCGCCGGGTTTCGAGATTGCTCATCGCAGCTTGCTGCTCCCCCAGCGGCAGCTTGCGGATGTCACGCCAGACCGGAAGGTGGTCGAAAGGCATGGTGGTTTCAAAGGAGTTGACACCGTTGATCGCGCGGCTGTGCACCTGGATGAACATGCGGCCGCCGTCCCGCGCGATTTCATCGGCCAGCCCGACATACTGCCGCCAATCATCGGGGTAGCGGCGATGGGCGAACTGGCCGAAGGTGACCGGCACTCCAGTCTCCAGGGCGAGTGCCTTGAGCCGGTCCAGATAATCGCGGGTGCGCTCCGGATCGGCGCCGGTCTGTTCGTTCGCGATCTCGAACACACCCGTATTAAGGTCGCCCATCACACCGACCAGTTGACGGACCTCATCCCAATTGGCGAGGCGGCTGGCGACCGGTCTGCGGTCCGCTGTTTCATGGGTGGAACTGCGCGAGGTGGTAAAGCCGATTGCGCCCGCGCGGATTGCCTCGCGCACCTCGCGTTTCATCGATTGCAGCTCGGCTTCGGTGGCTTCCTCGGAGAAGGCGCGCTCGCCCATGACGTAGGTGCGCAGGGCGGAATGCCCCATGTATGCGGCGTAATTGATTCCCTTGGGAGCGCGCTCCACGGCGTCGAGATATTGCGCGAAGGTCTCCCACGACCATTTGATGCCGGCCTCCATCGCCTCGCGGGAGATGTCTTCGGCGCGCTCGAGGTTGCGCATCACCAGATGCTTGTCGCGCTCCGGGCAGGGCGCCAGAGAGAAGCCGCAGTTGCCCATCACCACCGACGTCACGCCGTGCCAGCATGACGAGGTGCCCAGCGCATCCCAGAAAACCTGTGCGTCCATGTGGGTGTGCCCGTCGATAATGCCGGGAACGACCACGTGGCCTTCGGCGTCGATGACCTCACGCGCGCTCTCCCGCAGCCTGCCGATAGCGGTAATCCTGCCGCGGGCAACGCCGACATCGGCGCGAAATCGCGCCATGCCCGAACCGTCGATCACCGTACCGTTGCGAATGATGAGATCGTATTGCATCGTTATGGCTCCCTGTTCAGGTTCCGGCCGCGTCCTACCGGCAGTGCTCGTTGCTGTAATTCGAATCTTATCGGCCTATTTTCACCATCGTCAAGCGCAAGTTCAGTGGCCCCGCGCCTTCGTATAACGAACGCCTGTGAATTTGCCTTTGTTGCGCGCAAAAAGAACCGGCACAGAGGCCGGCGGTTCGAGGACATGAAACCTTACCGTGTGAGGCCCAGTTCGCGCCGAATCTCTTGTGTGTGCTCGCCCAGCAGCGGTGCTCTTGGGCCCCAGCGCCAGGGGGTGGTGGGTTGCTTGCGGGGTTGGCGCGGGTACAGGAAGCTGCGACCGAGCTCGGGATGCTCGAGCTGGACGAAGTTCTCCCGTGCGAGGCAATGGGGATCGTCGATCATGTCCTCGGGATAGCGCACCATTCCGGCCGCCATCCCGCAGCTTTGTAGCGATTTGAACGCCTCCGTCGCGGGACGCGCCGCAGCCCATCCCTTGAGCATCCCGGGCAACTGCGCGAACTGGTTGGGGTCGGCCTTTGCCACCACTGCCGCATCCTCGGCGAAGCCGTCGCGGGCCATTACCTCGGCTACCTTTTTGAAGTCAGCTGGCGGCAGGCCGAGGACGTTGAGGTAGACGCCGTCGCCGCATCGGGGCTGCATCGGCAGTTGGCGGGTCTGATCGACGCCGTTGAAAATGTAGCGCGGCACCGTGCCCTCGGTGCTGTGCGCGATGGCGTCATGGATGGCGGCGTCGATGAATTGTCCGGGGCCGCCCATTTGACGGCATAGCAGCGCCGCCATCACCGCCATCGCGGAGTGCTCTCCAGCCTTGCACCAAGTCTGCCAGCCCAGCGGATTGAACGGCGGAGTATCCCACGTTTTGGCGGCCACTGGGTTGTAACCGCAGCAGCAAGCCATTCCGCCCAGCGCCGAATGCACCAGGTCCGATCCCTGCAAATCGCGCCAGGGACCGTTTAACCCAAAGGGCGTGATCGAGCAGTAGATGATGTCCGGGTTGAGTCCAGCGGCAAAATCATAACCCAGCCTAAGCTGATCCATGACGCCGGGTCCGTGGCTGTCGACGACCACGTCGGCGGTGCGCAGAAGCACGGTGTAGTAATCGCGTTCGTCATATCGGTTCAAATCGATCACGACGCCGCGCTTGGCGCGATTGTAGCTCCAGAAGAACAGGCTGCGGTTGAGGTCGCGCACGTCCTGGTAAAACGGTCGGATTGCGCGCGACGGGCTGCCCGATGGCGGCTCGACCTTGATCACGTCGGCGCCCTGCCCCGCCAGCAGCATCCCGCAGTACTCGCCTCTTTGGTCGCCCACTTCGACCACGCGGAGGTCGTCAAGACAGCCCGGTGTCGAGCGCAGTGATGGTGTTACCGGCATCAGATGACGCCCCTTTCCTCATAGTCGGCGATTTCCTTCGCCGACAGTCCGAGCAGCTCTTCGTAAACGTAACGGTTGTCCTCGCCGACGCATGGGGCGCCGCGATTCGTGATACCGCCCGGATGGGCAGGGGTGCGCGTGAGCCTGGGAGTGAAATGCCGCGTATGCGGCCAGGTTCCGATATGGCTTTGCGGCAGATCGACGAAGAAGTCGCGTGCCTTGAGCTGCGGGTCCAGGTCAAACTTGTCGGCCGGCGATTGGACGGCGCCAGCCCCCACGCCCGCCTCCTGCAACCGGTACATCAGGGCGTAGCGTTCTTCGCCACGCGTCCAATCCTCGACGTGGGCGTCCAATTCGTCCTGATGCGCGAGGCGGTTTTGCATAGTCGAGAATTTGGCGTCGGCACACCAGGCCGGCTCGCCCATCTGGTGGCACAATGCGCGCCACTGGTCGTCGTTGAAGACCGCAATCGCGATCCAGCAGTCGTCGCCGGCGCAGCGGTAGATTCCGTGTGGAGCGGCGTCGAGGAAGGGCGAGCGATTGCCGACGCGCCTGGTGCGCCGTCCGTTGGCGCTGAAGTCCAGCACTGCGGGGCCGCTGAGAAATAATCCGGGCTCGTACTGGCCCTGATCGATGTACTGGCCCTGCCCAGTGCGGTTGCGATAGTACAGCGCCGCGATCAACGCCATCGCGCCGTAAAACGGCGGCGTCACGTCCATGTAGGAATGATTCCACATCGTCGGCGGACGGGGCTCGGGCAGGCCGGTGATAGCGCCGATGCCGCTCATCACCTGCGCGGTCGGACCGTAGGAGGCGAAGCTGCTGTAAGGACCGGTGCGGCCAAAACCCGCCATCTGGAGGTAGATGATATCGGGCTTGACCGACTTCAGGGTGTCGTAGTCCAGTCCCCAACTGCGCATCGCGATCGGACGGAAACCCTCGATGACGATATCGCTTTTCGCCACCAGTTGCTTGAACAGCGCCACGCCGTCAGGGACGCGCATGTTAAGCGTGATGCCGAGCTTGCCGGCGTTGCGATCGCTGAACAGACCGCTGGAGTTGGCCTCGGGGATGCCCTGCACCGACTTGGGAAAAGGACCCGGCTTGCGCAGCGGACCCAGCGGAGGCGGCTTGGGCTTGGCGATGAGCTGGCGGCGGGTGAAATCCAGATGGCCGGGCCATTCAATGCGGATCACTTCGGCGCCGAGACTGGCAAGCAACACCGTTGCGCCGGCGCTGGCCAGCATCCAGGTCAGGTCGACGATGCGCACGCCTTTGAGCGCTTGCGGTGCGATAGCGCTGTTCATGAAATTGTTTCGCTTTAATTCAGGTGATACAGCTTCACCGCGTTGCCCGCGGTCAGCTTGGCGCGCTCCTCGGGCGTGCACGGCGCCATCTGCTTTTCGATATAGGAGCGGGAATTGGGCCACGTGGTCACGCTGTGCGGATAGTCGGAGGCCCAGAGCAGGTTGTCGGAACCGGTGAACTTGAGGTTCGCACAGGCGACCGCGTCGTCCATGAAGGTGAGAAAGACCTGGCGCCGGATATACTCGCTTGGGGGCGCGGTCAGCTCCAGCTTGCTCCAATGGCGCTGGCGGGTCCATTGGTCGTCTGACACCGTCATGAAGAAGGCCAGCCAGCCGGCGTCGCTTTCGGCCGACACCAGCTTGAGACCGGGATACCGATGCAGCGCGCCGCCAAAAATGATGTGGCTCAGCGGCTCCAGCGCCGCAAAGAAACGCAGCACGATGCTCGCCACCATCGTGCCGGGATGCGGCGTGATCGACATGCCGCGTGGAATGTTGCGGCCGATTGCGCGATGGAAATGCAGCGGCGCATCGAGTTCCTGCGCCGCCGCCCACAGCACATTGTATTCCGGATCGGTGAAGAGCTTGTCAGGATAAGTGGGCAGGATGCCGCCGCGATGGCCCTTCTTGACGCATCGGCGCAATTCCGCCACCGCCTCATCGATGCCGTCGTCAACCGGAAGCATCGCCAGCGCGACGATTCGCTGCGGATTGGCGCCCGCAAAATCCTCGGCCAGCCAGTCGTTGTAGGCGCGGAAGCAGGCCAGGCGCAGCTCGCGGTCCTTGATGGTCGGCAGTCCCATCGCGAAGCCCGGGTAAATCACGCTGGCGTCCACACCGTCGCGGTCCTGATCCTTGAGGTGTTCCGTCGGGTCGTAATTGCCGGGTAATAGATCGGCAAAGCTGATGCCCTTGTCCTTGTAGTCCTCGAACGATTTGCCGGCCAATGAGCCCAGTCCGAAGTTCATCGCGGGCCGTCCTTCGACAGTCCATCCCTCGCCTCCGTCGCCGGTGGAGACGACTTTCGGGCCGGCTTCGCGCAAACTCGCCGGCAGCCGGTCGCGGAAACAGTTGGGCGGTTCGTTAACGTGAGAGTCGCCCGAAATGACCTTGTAATTCATGGCCGAACTCCTTTCGTAGCGCTGGCCTGCGTGCCGGTTTTTGTCAAACGGCCAGCGGTTTGTCCTGGTTTCGCGTGTAGCACGATTTTCGGCAAAGAGCGAAGAGCAACGACCGGAGGGGCGTAATGAGAAAGGTTTCCACAGACCGAGAGCTAATGAGGGGGACGGTTAGGGAGCCTCAGTACGTGGGAAAAGACCGGCACCCTTCGGCCGACTCAGGGCAGGCTCCGGCCGGCGCTACGGGAAAAAAGCCCTCACGTCTGCCCTGGATCTCCGTAGAGGACACCAGGGGCGGCGTTCATTGGTCCTTGCGCGGGTGTAGAGGGATCACCTGAGCGCGCGCCGAAGGAGAGCGCACAGGAGTAATGCTGCGGATCGGCGGTGGTGGTCGCATCTCCGCAGCTATCATCGCGATATAGAGGTCGCGTACACAATCGTGGCAGATGCAACCGCTCCGCCCGCCCCTCTCCTCCGCATCGTAAAACACCCGATCCACACGTGCCGCTTTACCGCAGAAGCTGCAGGTCACCTCCACCATCTCCTCATCAAAAAATCTACTCCCCTGACCCATCGATCCTAATAATCGCTCTTTTGGTCCCGAAAGGGAAGTAGCAGTTCGGGTCGCATAAGAGTATCTAAGTGACGAATGTTACATTTTCGTTCAAAAGATCATTCTAGTTATGAGAACAGTCCAGTTTGAACCAAATCTGACTTTGCTCACATTTCGGCCAAACAAAAACGGGCTGCTCTCATGTGGATTCCAAACAATCAACCAGATGGAGGTTATCGAAAATGAAGGCAAAAGAAGACCGTGACGTCGGCGCACACCCTCAAACCGTGACTGCCGCCGCGAGCGTCAACCACGAAAGATCCAGTGCGGTCAAAGCCGCCAACTTCAAGATCTTCACCCCGCCGGATCCTGAAACATTCGCCGAACAGGAGGGTCGCTTCGAGGTGCGCCCGATTGGCACTCCGCTGGGTATGCGGGAACTGGCCCGCCTGCACAAACGCTCCTGGGCCGGAGTGGGGATCGTCGAGAAGCGAGTGCTGATGAACCTGTGGCCGATGGCTCAGCATTTCGGCCTTTACTGGGTCAAGCGAGGCGAAGAGGGGCAGCGTCCGCCGATCGTTGGTGCTTTCTGGGCGCGGTCGCTGGCCGAAGCGCCGCTAACCGTGGGCCATCTTTATCCCGCGTGGCTGTTCAAAGGGTTGTCCGCCACCGAGATCTTCGAGTTCGGCGGGTTGGTGATCGACCCCACGATGCAAAAGCGCGGGCTGGCCAAGGCGCTGGCCGATGGCGCCCGGCTTTTCATCTTCTCACGCCGCCCGGCGCTGCTCATCACGAACCCGGTAGAGGTGCTCTATCCGATCTACAAGAGTTTCGGACTCAAGACGGTGGGGAACAAGCCGGTGGATTATCCCTATCTGCCGGGCGCCAAGGTGTGGTTGATGTATGCGCGGTTCAAGGATCTCGCAGCGCCGTATTTCATGTAGTAGCGGGCAGGCCCGGAGCGGTTCTATTCCTGGGTGATTGCGGCCCAGCTTTCCCGCAGCCGGATATGCAGTTTGCGATGGCGCAGGAAAAAGAAGCCGATCATAGCGACGGCGGCGAGCATATTGCCGGCCACGATGGTGGACCATCCGATCTGATCAAGCAGCGAATGGCTGAGCATCGCGGCAAAGCCCAGGAAGAAGACCTCGAAGCAGGCGAACAGGATCAGGAATCCGAGCAGCAGAATCGGTTCACGCTCCGAGGCGGCCACCAGGCAGGAGGCTGCGATGCCGAACAGGATGAAGGCCGCGTAGTGCAAAACCGTGTAGCCCAGCACCAGCGGGGCCGATACGTGGATCGCGGCGGGATCGTAGATCCCTTGGAGCAAAACGCCACCCAACAGCGCGGGCGTCCGAAACGGCGTGTCGGTTCCCATGTCGCAGAGCAGAAACCATATGGCCACCGCGGTGCCGCCGATGAGGCCCGCAGCGATACCTTCGAAGAGAATATTGACCCATGGGCCGAGCAGGTGCCTGAGCAGCACAGGATGACGCAGCAGGAAGAAATAGCCCAGCATCACCGCCGTCGCCAGCAGATTGCCGGCCAGTACGCTCCACCATGACAGCGCGGCCGAGACCATCGGTCCCAGGAAAATCGTCAGGCCCATGAACAGTACTTCGAAGGCGAACAGGAAGATCAGCAGTGAAATGATGAGCGAGCTTTCCCGTTCGGCCGCTTCGATCAGAACGGCGGCGGCGACGCCAAAGAGTACGAACGCGGCGAAGTGCAGTACCGTGTATTCAATCACCAGTTGCAAATGCACGCCGGTGACAATTGTTTGGCCATGCAGGAGAGCGGCGGCGAGCAGTGCCGGGGTTTCAAGCGGTCGTCCGCGCGAGATATCGAAGATTAAAAACCACAGCGCCACGGTCACCGCGCCCAACAGACCGGCCAAGGCGCCGTCAACGATAACGTTATGCCGTTTCATCGCACTACCCCCAAAAGAAACGAGAAAAGAGAAAATAGAAAAGAGAAAATAGAGTCAGAAGGAAACTCCGGTGACTGCCCTCTCTTTTCCTGGCCTGTTCTGTTCTCCGCCTCTATTTTCTCTTTTCTCGTTTCTCTTTTCTCTGATTACGGGGTCGTCGCAATCGTCGCGCTGCGCCCATTGGTAAAATATCAGGGTCGCCACGCATATAATGTAGAACCCCGCACCTACCCACATGAGTAGTCCACCTGCGACCTGGTCTGCAAGCGGCGCAATGCCGAAGGGGTGCGGGCCTTCCAGGTACCAGGGATAGATTACCGAGGTGGCAAAGGAGATGGGCGCCGCCACCCCCGCCATCGGAATCAGCAGCGCAAACAGATACAGGATCTGGGCCGGATAGCTAAGCCGCGGAAGCTCCGGCAGCGGACTTAGCAGCGGCCACCACAGCATCACCCCGGTAGCCATCATCACCAGGTGAATCGCAATATGCACGGCATCGTTGCGGCACATCAGGTCGTAGAGGCCCGGGGAGTGCACCGCCACCAGCATCGCGTTGTAAGCCAAAAACGCGACCAGCGGATTGCACAGCAGATGGGCCAGCGGCCGGATCCATCGATTGAGCAGCAACGGACGCACCATCCAGTCGGTCAGGCCCATCAGGAACAGCGGCGGCACCGCCATGCACAGCATCAGATGCTGCGCCATGTGCGCGACGAAGAGCCGATCATCCTCCAACTCGTCCAGCGGTCCGCACAGCGACAGCAGGATGACAATCAGTGCGCCGGCAAAGGCGGCGGCCTGCGAGGACGCGACCCTGCGGCCGGTCACGCGGACCGCGCCGATATAAAGGGCGGCCATCGCCAGCACCCCGATGATAACGCTTGGATGCAGATCCTCCATGACCGGGCGCAGCCTCAGAATCCGGCGAAGAAGCGGACCATCAGCGCCACCAGGACTGTCACCACGATCAGCGCCATCAGCAGCGCGGGAAGGAAGATCGCGCTGAAGGTCCAACTGTCGTAGTGCAGATGCATGTAGAACATCGCCACCAGCGCGAACTTCGCGCCCGAGAGCACCAGCAGCAGGGGAACCAGTATCGGACGCAGCGCGTGGATATAGGAGACCCAGACCTCCATCGCGGTCAGGACCGCGAGAAAGCCCGCCACCACCACATAGGCGAGAGTCCGGGATTGCTCGTGAGTGCCTTGCGCGGTTTGGGCTTGCGAATTCATGCCTTTGAGACCGCCCTCATCAGGTAGACAATACTAAAAATTATAATCCACACGACGTCGACGAAATGCCAATACAACGCAGCCACTTCCACCGCGATGTCGCGATGGTGTTTCTCGAACCATCCGTTCAGCGAAGCGCAGGCGAGCGCCAGCAGGATTATTACTCCAATGGCGACATGCGCTCCGTGGAAGCCAACCATCGTATAGAAAGTTTCGCCGAACAGATTGGTCTGAAGGGTCAGCCCCTCGTGATAGAAGGTGCTGAATTCGTAAACCTGCCCGCCCAGGAAGATCAGGCCCAGCACGATTGTGGCGAAAAGCCATCGCAAGCCCCAGGTGCGGTCGGTGCGGCGATAGGCCTCCTGCGCCAGCACCATCGTGAGGCTGCTCATCAGCAACACGAACGTGGTCAGGGTCGTCAGCGGCACTTCGAGGATAGTTTCGGCGGTCGGCCCGCCCAGGTCCCTGCCCTTGTAAATCAGGTAAGTGGCGATGAGCGAGGCGAAGAACAGCGACTCCGATCCGATAAAGGACCAGACGCCAACTTTGCGGCTGTCCAGCCCCGTGTTGACGCTGATGGCCGTCTCGTTTTCGGCGCCCGCTTGCGGATATTCAAAGGCCATCGCGATCGCGCAGTACGCCGTCAGAAAGAGGCCGCAGATCGCGATCCGCGTCCACACCATCATTCCGACCACCGCCATGGTAATGCCCGCGGCGAGCAGGATCGGATAGATGGAGGGCGCGGGCATGTGGATTTCCCCGCCCGGCTCCTCGGGCCGATGCACCGGGGCGGGCGGCTGCGTGCCGCCTTCATAGCCATACTTATCGCGCCAGAACTGGTCGCGGGAGCGGACCAGCGGAATCTGTTCAAAGTTGTACTCAGGCGGGGGCGAGGGAACCTTCCATTCAAGGGTGCGTCCGTCCCACGGATCGGGTCCGGCAAGCTCGCCGCTGCGCCAGGTCTTATAGATGTTGATCAGCAACACCAGCACTGACAGCGCCATCATGAACGCCCCGATGGTGCATATCAGATTGATAGTGTTCCATCCCATGTCTGGTGCGTAGCGATAGACCCGTCGCGGCATCCCCTCGGCGCCCAGGATGTGCATCGGGAAGAAGGTCAGGTTGAAGCCGATTATCATCAGCCAGAAGTTCAGCCTGCCCAGCCGCTCGTCCAAAAGTCGCCCGGTGACTTTCGGCCACCAGTAGTACAGGCCGCCGAGCAGGGCGAAGGCCGATCCTCCGAACAGCACGTAATGGAAATGGGCCACGACGAAGTAGGAGTCGGTCTGCTGAAGGTCGATCGGCGGCTGCGCGTGCATGATGCCGCTCAGGCCGCCCATCGTGAACTGGATGATGAAGGCCAGGGCGAACAGAAACGGCGACTTCATGTTGAGCTCGCCGCCCCACATGGTTGCGATCCAACTGAAGATTTTGATCCCGGTGGGAATCGCGATCAGCATCGAGGTCATCGCGAAGGCGCTGTCCGCCGCCGGTCCCATCCCGACCGCGAACATATGATGGGCCCACACGCCGTAAGAGAGAAAGCCGATTAGCGCGGTCGAATAGGCCATCACCGGATAGCCGTACAGCGGCTTGCGGGAAAAGGTCGGCACGATTTCCGACATGATGCCGAAGGCGGGCAGCACCATGATGTAAACTTCTGGATGGCCGAACAGCCAGAACAGATGCTGCCATAGAAGCGGCGTGGCGCCTGCCACCACGCGATAGAAATGGGTGTCGAAGAACCGATCCATCGCCAGAAAGATGAGCCCCACGGTCAGCGGCGGAAAGGCGACCATGACCAGCACGAACATCACCAGCACCGACCATACGAACAGCGGCAACCGCATGAAGGTCATGCCCGGCGCGCGCAAGTTAACCACCGTGACGAACAGATTGAGACCGCTGAGCACGCTGCCCACACCCGAGATGAGCAGCCCCAACGTCCAGAAATCGATATTCACGCCAGGAGAGTAGTAACGCTCCGTCAGGTTGGCGTATCCGAACCATCCGGCGTCGGGCGCCAGGTTGGCCAGCCAGCCGGCGTTCAGCACCAGTGCGCCGAACAGAAAAATCCAGTAGCTGAGCGCGTTGAGCCGCGGAAAGGCGACGTCGCGCGCGCCGATCTGCAGCGGCACGATAAAGTTGGCGAAGAAGCCCAGCCCCACCGGCATCACGACCAGGAAGATCATCGTGGTGCCGTGCATGGTAAACAGCTCGTTATAACGGTATGCGCTGAGGAAGGTGTTGTCCGGACGCGCGAGCTGAATTCGCATCAGCAGCGCTTCGACTCCGCCCATCAGGAAGAAGAACAGAGTCGTTACTCCATAGAGCACGCCGATGCGCTTGTGGTCGATGGTGGTCAGCCATCCGAGAATCCCACCGCCGTGGAGGTAATTCTCCTCGACCTCTATCTGCTTGGGTAAAGCGACCATTGCACTTCCTACTTAAGGCTCTCGAGGTACGCGACCAGTTGGGCCAGCTCCGTGCCGCGCAGGCCCAGCGGCGGCATCTGCGCGCCGGGTTTGAGGGCCTCCGGATTCTGGATCCATGCCGCCAGATCCTGCGGCGTATTGGGTATCGTTGCGCCGGCGAAGGTGGTGCGGCTGCCAAAATGCGTCAGGTTCGGACCGATGTAGCCCGACGAGTAGCCCGAAATCGCATGGCAGGTGGTGCAGGCGCTGGTCATGTAAACCTGTTCACCATTGCGCGCGATGCCGGCGGCGGGAGTACGCGGGCCGGCGGCCTGGTTGGCGCGCCAATCGTCAAAGGCAACCGGATTTTGCACGATTACCGCAAAGCGCATGTTGGCATGGGACAGGCCGCAAAACTCCGCGCACTCGCCGATGTATTTGCCGGTTACCTCCGGAGTGAAGGTCAATTCATTAAGATGACCTGGCACGACGTCGCGCTTGCCACCCATCGCTGGAACCCAAAAGCTGTGAATGACGTCCGCCGATTCAAGCAGAAAACGAACCGGGCGTCCCACCGGCAGATGAATCTCGTTGGCGGTGTGAATTCCCATGCTTTCGTATTGGGCCTCCCACCACCATTGATGGGCCGTGATGCGGATTATCAAAGCGCCCGACGGCGGATCCTTCGGCTGCGAACGGAAGACTATACGCAGCGAAGGAACCGCGATGAACAGCAGTATCATCGCGGGACCCACGGTCCACGCCACTTCCAGCCCCAGCGATTCCGGGTGAGGAGGCGGAGGACCCTTCTTGCCTTCAACTGGGCGAGTCGAATAGCGGGTCAAGCACAGAAAGACCAGGGCGCAGATCAGGATCAGGATCAGGCTGTCCCAGGTGATGACTTCGAAATAGACTGCCTGCACCCAATGGGCCAGGTCGGATCGGGGTGCGAAGGTGCTGGCGGGAAAGCGGCGTGCGCTGCACGCCGTAAGGAGCATGGCCACCAGGGGGAGGACGATGCGAGACAGTAGTGCTGGCAGGGATGGGAATACCCTCACCCTGACCCTCTCCCTGGTCAGGGAGAGGGCGCAGAAAGGACGAGCGCAGTTTTTTTTTGCCGCGGCATGGACAGCAGGCCTATTCCAGACTCCCAGACAAGGAATCCCTATCCCCTCTCCCTGACCCTTTCTGACGCCCTCTCCTTGACCAGGGAGAGGGTTGGGGTGAGGGTTTTGCTCAACGCCAACGCCGCGTCCGCTCGGCATTAGGACGTCAAACTGTCGCGCTGCCAGCAAGCTCATCCCCCACCTCCATGGTCGGCGGGACGCGCCAGCGCGGGTGCGGGCACTATCCGCAGGCCCGGTAGCGCGGTCAGGCCGAAGGCGCCCACGAAACCCACCGTGATCAGCGGTTCGACCCAGCCGAACGGAATGTATGCGGGCGATATCGAGGGCACCACCAGCACGTAGCGTTCGATCCACATCCCGATGAGTCCGAGCACAGCAACCGTGCCCAGGATGGCGGGCGTACGTTTAGGCCGCTTGCCCATCAGCACGCAAAACGGAATCGCCCAGATCAGGATGAGGGCCGACCAGCCCAGCGCGCCCCACGGGAGATGCTGCACGCGCGGCACCACGAAAAAGGTTTCGGCGGGGATGTCGCCGTACCAGATCACGATGTACTGGGCGAACAGCAGATAGACCCAGAACACAGAGCAGGCGAAGACCAGTTTGCCGATGTCGTGCAGCGCGTCGCGGTAGCGATGCTCGATTTCGCCGCCAACGCCGCGGCCGATCAAGATTGCGACCAGCGCCATCGTAACCAGCGCGCTCCAATAGGCGCCGGCGAAAAAGTAGGCGCCGAACAGCGTGCTGTGCCATCGGGGCGCCAGCGACATGACCAGGTCGAACGCGATGAGCGAATAGATGAACGTATAAGCCAGCGCCATTACGGCAGAAAGCCGGCGTATCGCCTTTGGCGAATCGCCGATATCCCCGGTGGACGCGGCCCATGCAAGGACATCCTCGCGGCGCGACACGCGCACAAACCACAGGCTGAGCGCAGTCATGAACGCCAACGCGGCGCCGTCACGCGCGAACAGAAACGGCGTGTTGAGCCAATCGGCCTTTTCCGCCAGCGGATGGTCCACCCAGACGAAAATTTCGTGACGGCCCACATAGAGCACCCAGAACAGCACAAAGCTAAGTGGCAGAAAGCCGACGAACGCTTCCGCAAGGCGATACTGCCCGACCCCGCCCCAGCGCGCGTTGGTCAGGTAGAAGGAAGCGGAAACGGCTATTCCGCCCTGCGCGATACCCATCCAAAAAAGCAGGTTGACCAGGAACACTTCCCATACCCGCAGCGATGAGCCGAGGGCCATCGCCAATACGAACCCAACGACTCCGATTAACACGGCCGCTGCAAGTAAAGCGGTTGTCCGGCCGCGACCGTTCATTTTGCGCTCACCTTCTTTTGCAACGAACGCAGGTACAGCACCACCTCCCAGCGTTCATTGGACGACATCGCATCGGCGTACGACGGCATCACGATACTGCCGTTGCGAATGGTGGCGTAGATGTAACCGTCGCTGCGCTGCGTCGGGACTCCGGCGGTCAAATCCGCGGGCGGTATGCGCAACAGGAAGCTCACCGTTCCGTCGCCGCGCCCGCTGACGCCGTGGCAGGCAGTGCAATTGTCGCCGAACAGGGTCTTGCCGGCGGCCAGTGCGCCGGCGCTGGGTTTGAGCGGATTGTGCAGCGTGGCGGCGGCGACCTCGCGGCTCATCGGCGCCTCGCCGTCGATGGGCAGGGTACCCGGCGGCATCACGCGTGGCGATTGCGCCAGCGCCTGGACCGACTCGCCGCGGAACATGTCGATACTCCAGGGGAAGGCGCCTGCCCGATGCGCCGCGGCCAGCATCAATGCGCATAGCACGAGCCCGCCCCATAACGCCGCGCCGTCAGGCCGTTTCACGTTCAACCTCCTCCGCGCCGGCGTCCTTGAGCAGCAACTCGACCCGCGTGCTCTGCTCGGGCGCGCAGTCCACCAGCACGCCGAATCGATCGTCGCTGAAGCGGGGCGAATATCCGGCGATTGATTCCAGGCGCGGGAAGCGTCCGAAGAACAGAAATCCAGCGATGCCCGACAGCGCGCCGAACAGGATCATCAACTCGAAGGCGATGATGATATAGGGCGGCAGCGAGATGATCGGCTTACCACCCGCGACGTGCGGCCACGTCAGTGACGTGCCGATAGTCAGCGCAAAGCCGCTTAATACGCCGGTGATGCCGCCCAGCAGCACCAGCACCCGGATCGGGCTTTTGGGGAGTTCGAGGGCCTCGAGGATCTTCTCGCTGGGAATTGGAGCGAACACCCGCGGCTTGGCATAGCCCGCCCGCCGCAGGCTTTCGATTCCCTGCACGCACTCCTCTTCGCCGGAAAAAACGGCGACTATCCGCACCGAATCGCTCATGCCGCCTCCGCCGATTCCTTGCGCAGCGCCTGCCGCAGCCATCGCAAGCCCTCCTTGAGTTCGGTCATCGAGACAATCGGAAGGAATCGGGTAAAGAGGCTGAACAGCATCAGGAACCAGGCGAAGCTGGCGGCGGTGATGCTGATCTCGGTGACGCTGGGCACGAAGAAGCCCCACTGCGAAGGAATAAAGTTTGTCCCCAGTGATCCGGCGATGATCACGAAGCGCTCCAGCCACATGCCGACATTAACGAACAGCGACAAAATCCACAGCAGCCTGAGGTTGCGGCGGACCCGCGGCGAGAACAGCGCCAGCGGGATGACGCAGTTGCACGCCACCATGATCCAGAACAGCACGCCGTAGTGGCCGAAGTAGCGCATCTGGAAGGTCACCGTTTCGAAGGGATCCTTGGCATACCAGACCATGAAGGATTCGGTGATGTAGGAGTAAGTGACAATGAGCGAGGTGAACAGCACTATGCGCGCCAGATTGTCGATATGCCAGGGCGTGATCAGGTCTTCCAGTTCAAGCCATTTTCGCAGCGGGATCATCAGTGTCAGGACCATCGCGCAGCCCGAGAAGATCGCGCCGGCGACAAAATAGGGCGCGAAGATCGTGCTGTGCCATCCCGGCAGCTGGGCCATCGCGAAGTCCCACGACACCACGCTGTGCACCGAGATCACCAAGGGGGTGGCAAGCCCGGCCAACAGCAGATAGACGCCGGCAAAGTGCCGCCACTGATCATCGGAGCCCTGCCATCCCAACGACATCGCGCCGTAAAAGATCTTGCGCCATCCGGTGGACTCATCGCGTGCCGTCGCCACGTCGGGGATCAGGCCCATCAACAGGAACAGGATGCTGACCGTCAGGTAGGTGCTCACCGCAAAGGCGTCCCACACCAGGGGCGAGCGGAAGTCGGGCTGCAACCAGCGCTGATTGGGATAAGGCAGCAGCCAGTAAAAGAACCACACCCGGCCCAGGTGGACCAGCGGGAACAGCCCGGCGGTCAACACCGCGAAGGCGGTCATCGTTTCGGCCAGCCGATAAACCGCGGTGCGCCAGCGGCTGCGGAATAAAAACAGGATAGCCGAGATCAGGGTGCCGGAATGCGCGATTCCCACCCAAAAGACGAAATTGGTAATGTACACTGCCCACATGTTGGGCTGGCGCAGCCCGCTGACGCCCAATCCCACATAGATTTGACGCGTCCAGCACGCCGCGCCCCATACCACGATCAGGAACAAGGAGCCGACCCAGATCCAGTATTTGCGTCCCGGCCATTCCAGGGTGCGCATCACCTGGCGGTCGATTTCGCGATAATCGGGCTGCGGTACTGCCGCCACTTCAGACTTCTCCTCTGGGCCGATACACCTGGCGCAGGTAGGCCACGGCCGGCAGCGTGTTGAGCGGCTCCAGCGCCTTGTAGTTGCGGATCTGATTATCGGCCCGCCGCTTCATCATCGCACCGCGCTGGTCCTTCATGTCGCCGAAGGTGATCGCGCGGGCCGGACAAGCCTGCGCGCAGGCAGGTACGATGTCGCCGTCGCGCACCGTGCGATCCTCGATTTTGGCCTGAACTTCGGCGGCCCGGATGCGCTGAACGCAGAAGGTGCACTTTTCCATCACGCCGGCGCCGCGCACGGTGACGTCGGGGTTGAGTTGCAGGTTAAGCGGCGCGGGCCACTCCGGCTTGTACCAGTTGAAACGGCGCACCTTGTAGGGACAGTTGTTCTCGCAATAGCGGGTGCCTATGCAGCGGTTGTAAACCTGGAGATTGAGCCCCTCGTTGCTGTGCACGGCGGCGAACACCGGGCACACCGGCTCGCACGGCGCATGGCCGCATTGCTGGCACATCATCGGCATCATCAGCAGCGTCGGCGCGTCCGTGGTCCGCGGGACATAGCGCTCGATTCTAATCCACGACATGATCCGCCCCTGCGCGACCAACTCCTTGCCCACGAACGGCACATTGTTCTCGGCGTAGCAGGCGGCAACGCAGGCGCTGCATCCGGTGCAGGCATTGAGATCGATAGTCATGCCCCATTCATGTACGGGGTAGTTCACCGGCGGATAAGTTTCGTAAGGCTCGGGGAACGGCTCCTCCCAGGGGGGCGGTGGGACGCCCTTTTGGAATTGCACCAGACTCATCGTTTCGACAATTGGGCGATCGCGCATGTCATCGGAGAAAAGCGGCGATACCAGGTCGCGGCTCCTGCCGGTGCGGCTGGCCTTGACCGCTACCGTCAGACGATCCGGCGGCAGCACCTTCCATGGATTGGCGCCGCGGTCCCGCGCGTAACGGCCGTAACTGGTATGCCCCTGGCCCAGCGGGACCGCGATCGCGCCGGGATGCACCCCCGCGGTTATATGCACCGGCGCCTCGATCGCGCCCAGCGGAGTGGACAGTTGCACGATGTCGCTTTCGGCCAATTCAAGCCGGCGCGCGGTGTCGGGATGGACCTCGGCCCAGGAGTCCCAGACAATCTGGTTGACCGGGTCTGGGATCTCCTGCAGCCACGGTTTGTCGGCGCCGCGGCCGTCGTACCAAAAGATGTGCGGATAGGCGACCAGCGTCAGCGCCGCTGCTTCCGCGGCGTCAGGCAACTCGATGGGTTTGCTGAAGACCTCGCCCTGCAACGATGCCGGGGCCGGCGGCGAGGGTGCGAAATGTCCGCCCTGGCGCAGCGACTGGTCCCAGAAATCGTCGAAGTTGCCGGTCCCGCCCGCGCCCTTGAAGCGCTCCGACCATAGAGCCTGGACCGCCTGCTGAGCGTCCTGGAATTTGGGCGCGTGATCCTTGGGCGCGGCCGCGCGGGCGGAGTCGAGCAGAATATCGCCCAGGGCTCTGCTGTACATCACGCGCGTCATCGTGGGCTGTCTCAGTGCCGATATTCCCGGACGCGGAGCGCCGTCGCCCCATGCCTCCAGCCAATGGTCGGCGGGCAACAGCAGATGAGCAAGCTGCGCGGTCTCGTCGGGGACTCCGCCGCACCACACGACCAACGGCACCTTGCTCAGCGCGTCGGCAAAACGATCCTGGGCGCGCAGCGAGAATTGGGGGTTGGCGTCGGCGATGACGGCCACCTTGATGTTGCCGGCGCGCATCGTTTCCAGCATCGTTTCGCGGTCGCTGGCGGCGACGGCGGAAGGCTGCGGCTGGGCGAAGCTGACGGTCCGGCCGATATTGCCGGTGACCGCGTTGAGCATCCACGCCGCGACGTGCGCAGCGTCATCGTCGGTGCCGGCAATCGCCAGGGCGCCGTCGGCTTGGGCGAAATCCCGCGCCATGCGCTCGATAACCTTGGCTGAAACTCCCGACTTAGCGGCCACCGCGCCGACATCATAAGCGGCGGCAAACTTGTGCAGGCCGGCGGCGTCGACGCCGGCTGCGGGATGGGCCAGACCGTTGTCGACAATTACCCGAAGCATCGCCAACCCCACCGCCGCTTCAAGACGTGGAGGGCACGCGAACCACTGGTCGCATTTGGCCGCCGTCAGGCTCATCCGCGGACCGACGTAATAGGCCAGCCCGAACCGCGTCTTGCTCCCGTCTCTGGCAGGGATGCGGAAGGCGGCGAACTGCCGCGTCAATTCCACCGGCGACTCCCAGGTCTCCAGGAAATCAGCCCCCAGCGAGAGCAGTACCTGGGCCTGATCGATCTGGTAGAGCGGTTTAAGTTCCTTGCCGAAGCAGAAGCGAATCGCGCCGCGCGCCGGCCCGTCATCAAGCGCGCTATAGGCCAGATGCATCCGGGAGTTGAACGCCCCCAGCCAGTCGCCGACCAGCCGCTCGTGCGCCGGACCCATTGGCGGACCGATAAACGCGACGTGGTCGGCTCCGCCCGCAGCGGCGTCAGACAGCGCCTTGCTGAATTGCGCCATGGCATCGTCCCAACTGATCGGATTGATCAGATGGTCGGCGCCGCGGCGATGGGGCCGCTGGAGACGGTCGGGATGATAGAGCCCCTGCAGTGCGGCCTGGCCGCGCGCGCACAGCGCGCCCGCTCCAATCGGATCGGCGGGATTACCTTCCAGCTTGATTACCCGCCCCTCGCGCACGCGCGCCACCACTCCGCATCCGGCCGGACATTCGTTGCACGAAGTGGCGTAAAAGCTGGGCACACCCGGGATAACGTTCTCGTCGGGGATGACGTAGGGAATCAGATGGCGCGCGGCGGGTTTGCATCCGGGAATCGTGGCCGCCGCGCCGGTGGCCGCCGCCAACTTCAGGAACGAGCGTCTGGAAACTTCAGGGGGCATTGCGCTGTCCTTACCCGTGTTGACGCTTCAGTAATGGCAGGTCGAGCATTCGATGCTGACGTGCCGTTGCGTATGGCAATTAAGACAAAAGCCCATGTTGATCTCGAACACCGGAGTAACGCGGTCCATAGTCTGCACCGGGCCGTGACAATTCTGACATTCCAGACCCGCGTGGATATGTGGCGCGTGGTAAAAGCGCACAAAATCAGGCAGCGTATAGACCCGGTTCCATCGTACTTCGAACGGAGACTGTTCGCGGTCGATCCAGGGCTTGCGCACCGGTTGCAGCGCCACCTGCTCGGCCAGGCTGGCATGGCATCCGACGCAGCGCTCGATCGGCGGCACGCCGGCGTTTTCCGAGCGGCGTGCGTATTCATGACAAAATTGGCAGGGGATCTGATGGAGTCCGGCGTGAACGCGATGGCTGAACGGAATCGGCTGCACGACGTCGGATCGCGGCAGCCAGGGGCGTTCCGAGAGCAGCGCGGTTGCGACTCCGCTGACCAGGATCAGCACCGCCACCACAATCGCGCCATACTTCATCTCGGGCCGCCGCCTTGACCTTCCAGAGCCGGCTCATTGCCGACGGGCGCAGGCGCCGGATTGCCCTGCGACTGCCCGGTGCGTTGCTGCAGCGGAGCCAGCGGTATGTCAGCCGCGGCGTCCTCGTTCAGCAGCCGGCCATTGACCGGCATGCCGTTGGCGTTGAGCAAAAACGCGATCGCGTTCCAATAATCCGCGTCGCTTAAGCTGGCCGGCTGGTCGGCCGGCATCACCGCGGAGGCGAATTCGTATATGTCGCGCACGGTGCGGAATTGGAAATGGCGCATCTTCTGGTACGGCCGCGGATCCAACGGGAAGGCTCCCGGGCCGATCAAAGGAGTCGCCGTCATCGAGCGATAGATGTTAATGATTCCCTGGCCGCCGGGGCCGTGGCAGCGCGCGCACTGGAGCCGGAACACTTCCCGCCCCTTGTCCACCTGCTCGGCGGTGAATGCTCTTGCGGAGCCGAGGGCGGCAAGCAGCAAACCGATTGTTGCCACAAGACCAAAGCTTGTGCGGCGAGCCCGACGCGACGCACAGGGATA
The DNA here is from genome assembly GCA_035939115.1 of Binataceae bacterium (SeqCode). Classification (GTDB taxonomy): domain Bacteria; phylum Desulfobacterota; class Binatia; order Binatales; family Binataceae; genus JAJPJA01. The sequence goes on along the minus strand of DASZGF010000245.1, from coordinate 14,042 downwards.
TTTGGCCAGCTTATGCGTACGAGCCTCGATCATAAGCATATCTTTTATTGATCGGACGGAATGGGGGTTAATGCAAGGACTTGTTCATGCTTGGGGACAAACTCAATTGGTGTGGGTGAAGATCGGATCGTGTTGAGCACGTGCGTCTATCCCGTTCAGGCGGACCCCCGCTGCCATGATCTAACAATCCTGAAGCGGCTTGGGTTCCGGCTAAGGGCCGGTCACGCGCCGGCCCGTCTCAACAATCCAATGCGGCCGCGGCTTGGTGCACGATCTGCTGTCGGATCAATCGTCAGCCGGCGGCGGGGAAGTGCGTAGGAAGCCAGCCTTTCCATTCCCCTAGTCAAATTATGTACCCCAACGGCCGCCGGTTCACAAACATTGTTGGCTTGGTGACGACAAGCACAAATCACAGCAGTGCGATTTGCACGGGCATCAGTTTTGAGCAGGCCGCCGCTGCGGTTGCCGGTCAGGCGAAGGCCTGCAGAATCGCACGCACTCCGCGATCGTAACTGCCATCGATCGACACCGGGTATAGGAGCACATACGCAGCGCCGGCGCGCTCGAACTCGTCGACCTTCCTTTTGCAGTCCGCGGCGGTGCCCATCGCGGCAATCTCTTCCGCCATCGGATCGGAAACCGCCGCGGCGGCGCCGGCCATATCGCCTTTGGTGGCGGCAGCCATTATGGCTTCCGCTTCCCTGGTAAATCCCTGCCGGACGAAAAGGCGGTTATAGAAGGGCATTGACCCATACATGGCCAGCGCGGCCTTGACGGACTTCAAAGCCAGGGCGCGGTCCGGACAGACGCAGCAATGCATGATGAGCGCCACCGCCACCTCCTTCGGATCGCGGCCGGCACGCTGCGCTCCCCGCTGGATACCATCGACGACCTCTTTCAGGCCGCGCGGACCGTAGTTGAGCGGCAGGCTCCCGTCGGCGATCTCGCCTGTCAGCTCGATGCTTTTGGGCGAGATGCCGGCGATATAGACGGCAATTTTTCCCTCGGCCTTGGGCGCTGTGAATCCCGGCCGATTGATCAGTGGCTCGCCGCGAAAAACCTTGCGCAACGCCGCGACGCAATCTCTGAGCGCGCCCAGCGGCTTATCCATGTTGATGCCGTGGGCGGCGTTAACCGGTTTGTGGCTGGTGCCCAATCCAAGCAACAAGCGGCCCGGCGCCAGCGCATCGATCGTCATCGAATGGCCGGCCAGCACGGAAGGATGGCGGGTGTAGATATTGGCGATTCCAGTGCCCACGTGGATACGCGAGGTGACCGACGCGATGTACTGGGCGACGGCCAGCGAGTCGGTCCCAGGACCCTCGGTGACCAGAAAGCTGCGCAAGCCAATCTGTTCCGCATTCCTGGCATAGCCCGACAGCCGCGCCAGTGCCTCCCTGCCGCTACTGCCCATAACCAGCATCCCTGGTGTCTGCATCGGTTTTCCCTCCTGGCGTATCTATTGAGAAGGTTATGCTGCTTTGGCAACTTATCGCTTATGGAGCAGCACGAAAATCCCCTGGTTGTGGTCCCACTGCAACTCCACGCTTTGGATCGCGCTTCGTGTGGCAGCGTCCATCTGCTCTTCCGCTTCGTATCCGTACGACGGCCTGAGCGTGAGCGCGGTCCCAACGCGTGCCGGTACGTAATCGATCTTGGGATCGATCAAGGCCAGCGCTTTGGGCATTTGGCGGCCCGATTTGATGAACTGCGGCGAGCTGATTGCAGGCAGGATCGATCGGCTCGGTACGGGCTTTAGCTGATTGCCGTCCGGAACGAAAAATTCCACTGAGAAAACGCAGGCGTCGGCGCAATCGGAACTCCCCGCGACGACGAGCCGGGTGCCGTCCGCTTTGCCGTAAAGCGCCATCGTCAGGGTTTGATCGGTGCCGGAATTGCCGTCGATCTGTAAATAGCCATTGCGCCGATCGACGGTCACGGAACGCGACACGCTGGGCTTCAGTACCTGCTCGTTGCTGGCGTGCTGTGCGGCCGCGTTGCGCAGAAACTCCAAGGCACTCACGTCCGCGCCCTTGACGACCTGCTGTTGGTAATACAACGCGAAATAATCGAGGATGTCCGCCCTGGTGGCGCCCGCGTGCGCGATTTGCGGCAGCGCCGCGACCAAGGCGACCATGACGAGGGCTCGCGGGCGTCGGTACGGCGGCATCACAAGACAGCGGGTCTAAACGGACCTAAATGATGCCGTCCTTCGCAAGCGAGCCAATCTCATCCGCACTGAGGCCCAACAGCTCGCCGTAAACCAGGCGGTTATCCTGACCCAGTGCGGGCGAGCCGCGCCAAATCCTGCCCGGCGTCGCGGAAAGCTTCGGCGCGATGCCGGTGCCGCGGACTTTGCCCGCCTCTTCGTCTTCCCACTCGACGTGGATGCCGCGCGCGCGGTAATGCGGATCCTCGGCCATGTTCTTGCTCGACATCACCCGGGAGCACGGAATGCTGAGGTCGCGCATCACCACGAGCACGTCTTCGGAGGTGTGATCGGCCATCCACGCCCGGAACAGCGCGTCGAACTCCCATCCCTCCGCAGTGTCCACCTTGTAGGTTATGCCCTTCCACTTCTCCGCCTCGGGATCGAGCCCGAGCAGGCGGCAGATCTTCTCGCCATGAGCGGGCAGCGCGGCGGCGATCATCAGCCAGCCGTCGCGCGAATGGAAAGTATCCAGCGGCTGGATCGCGGTGGCCCGATTGCCGACCCGCTCCCGGACCAGCCCGGTTTCGAAATACTCGAGCATCGTGGGGCCGAGGATCTTGTGGATCACTTCGAACATCGCCACGTCGATTGCCTGTCCCTGGCCGGTGGTCCTGGCGTTCATAATACAGGCCAGCGTCGCCGACAAGGCGCAAAACGCGCTGACGTAGTCGGCGGTCCAGGGCTGCGCCCGTACGGGAGGCTCGGGATCGGGAAACCCCGCCTGGTACATCATTCCGCCGAAGGCCTGGGCAGTTGAATCCACGCAGGCGCGCGGCACGTAGTCGGGATCGCCGGCGTGTCCGTAGCCGGAAATATGAGTGATGACGAGGCGCGGATTGGCCTTGAGAATGGTGGCGTCATCCAGGCCCCAGCGCGCGGAGGTGCCCGGCTTGGAGGACTCGATCCAGGCGTCGGCTTCGCACAGCAATTTAAGGAAGAGGTCACGCCCGCGCGGCTTGGACGGGTCCAGCGTAACGCCCAGCATGTTGCGCCGCTCCTGGATCCAGTTGGTCGTGACCGGCGGCTTGGAGCGGTCCTTGTTGGGCAGTTTGATGCCGGCCAGCCGGTACGGATCGCCCTCCCCGGCCCGTTCTATATGAATGACCTCCGCGCCCCATTCGGCGGCAACCTCGGACGCGAATGGGCCGGCGATAAAGACCCCTGAAGATATGATTCGAGTTCCCTGAAGCGGACCGAATTTTTCCCCAATCAACGATTTCCTGCCGCTCATAGGTATCCTTTGCCTTTGCCCGGCCGGTGTTTCAACGGCCCGCTCAGTTACCTTTCACCACCGCCCGCGCCGATGCAATGAATGCAAAGGTGGGCCGTGCGGTGAAACGGCAATCGGCCGTCGATGGACTTTCTCGGGGCTTTTGGATACCTGCGTCAGAAGATATTGCCCAGCGAAGATATCTTGCCTGCGCTCGCGACGGCCCTCAGGAAGGAGCATCCCATGGAAGGAATGCGCATAATCTCCGCCGATACCCATGTGGTCGAACCCGACGGATTGTGGGTGGAACGGCTGGCGGCGAGGTTCGCGGAAAAAGCCCCGCGCGTCGTTCCTCACAACGGCCAGCCGTGTCTGGTGGCCCCCGGAATAGAGCCGTTTCCGCTGGGCGGGGTGACATCGCACGGGCAGACCGGCACGGATCTCGAGCAGCACATGGGCAAGGGGTACGAGGGGGCCCGTCCCAGCGGCTAGGACCCGGTCGAGCGCATCAAGGACCAGGACCTCGACGGGGTCAGCGCGGAGTTGCTTTACGGCAGCCTGGGGATGCCGTTGTTTGCCTGCAAGGACGTGGAGCTGCAGCAGGCCTGCTTTGGCGTTTACAACGACTGGATCGCGGAATTTTGCTCGCACGACCTCAGGCGGTTGGCGGGTATCGCGATGATTTCGGTGGGCGATATCGCCGCGGCGGTCAAGGAGATGCAGCGCTGCCGCAACAAGGGTCTGCGCGGCGCGATGATTCCGGGCTGCGCGCCCAAGGCTGCCCCGTACAGCAGAAAGCTTTATGACCCGTTGTGGCAGGCCGCATCCGACCTCGACCTGCCGATCTCGCTGCACGTAACCACCAGTCCCGACATCGACTCTCCCGCCAAGCGGGCAATTGCGGATGCGTCAGTGGTCGATGCGGACGCGCCCGGCACCTGGGTGGCGGCAGTGTATTTCTTTTTACCCAACGATATACAGCACAGCCTGTTTCAGTTGGTAATGGGCCGGGTCTTCGAGCGCTTCCCCAAACTCAAGATCGTGTCGGCCGAAAACGACACCGGATGGCTGCCGCACTTCATGTATCGGCTGGACCATACCTGCGAACGCTACGGCGGTTACTTCTCGCTCAAAGAGAAGCCCAGCGACTATATGAAGCGCCAATTGTGGGCGACCTTCCTCGACGATCGGGTCGGCGCAATCACCTATGAACTATTCGGCGAAAACAATTATATGTGGGGTTCGGACTTCCCGCACTCCGACTGCACCTGGCCGCATTCGCGCGACGTAATCGCGAAAGATTTTGCCAACGTCCCCGACGCGGTAACGCGCAAGATAGTGTGCGACAACGCCGCGAGGCTTTATGGTTTTCCCACCGCGTGAGGCATTGTGCTCCTGGAGAAGTCGTTTCGGCATGGACTTTCCCGCGGTGGTCAAGTCGAAAACCTCAGTTGGAGACCAAAAGCTGATTGCTCGAAGCATGCATGCGCCATCACCCGCCGGACATTTTAATGCCCTCTTCCTGACCAGGGAGAGGGTTAGGGTGAGGGTAATTAGTGCCCTTCAAAATAACAGTCGGCCGGCCCAACAGCGCGCCGCGGCACCGTGCGAGCCGGCCGGCTACAGAGCTGAATCAGTCGAGGTGATAAACCTTCTTCGCGTTGCCGGCGACCATCTTGTACTTCTCGTCTTCCGGTACGCCCTTGAAAGTGTCCTCGATGTACTGGCGCGAGTTGGGCCAGGTGGTGTCGGTATGCGGATAGTCGGAGGACCACATCAGGTTGTCCACCCCGATGTCGTGGCGGATCTTGACGCCGACTTTGTCCTCGATGAAGGTGGCATAGACCTGGCGCTGGAAGTACTCGCTGGGCAGCTTGGGCAGATCGAGCTTGGTCCAATGCCGATGGCGCTTGTAGGTGCGATCGGATTTCTCCAGGAAGTATCCCAGCCATCCGATGTTGCCTTCCACCGATATGAACTTCAGCTTGGGGAACAGCTCCAGCACCCCGCCGAAGATGATCTGCGACAGCGCCTCGTAATTCGCCAGCGAGGCGATATTCAGCAGCGCCGGCACCGCGCCGCGTAGCTTGTTGGCGCCAGGGCCGAACAGTGCCGCGGTTCTGCGGTCGCCGGTGCGCAGATGGACGTGAACCGGCAGATTCAAATCCTGGGCCGCGGCCCAGATCGGGTCATAGCTTCCGCTGTTGAGCGGCTCCCCGCGCGGATAGGTCGGCAGCATCACGCCGCGCAGCCCTGGCAGCTTCGCCACGTGCTCAACTTCCTTCTTCCCGACCTCGACGTCGTCGGTGGGGATCAGGCCGATGCCGATCAGGCGGGCCGGATCGGTCGAGCAGAACTCGGAGAGGAAATCGTTGTAGGCGCGGATGCAGGCGAACTGCAGTTCCGTGTCCTCCATCCCGAAGACGCCGAGCCCCACGTTGGGGAAGATGGTTTGCGCGTCGACCCCGTCGATATCCATGTCCTTGATTCGTTCGTGGGGATCGAATGACCCCTTGCGAATCGTGTCGTAGGACTCGCCCGAGGACTTGTACTCCTCGAACTTCTTGCCGGCCTGCGCTTCCAGGCCGATAGTCTTGCCGCGCACGCCGTTGACTTCCCAGGCGTCGCCGTCGGCCACCCGCACCACTTTGGGCGCGCGCTCGCGCAACTTGGCCGGCACCCTGGCCTGCCAGGTGTCTTTGGGTTCCTCGACGTGGTCGTCGGAGGAAATCACGTTGTATTTCATGGGGACCTCCCTTCGGATCCTTATTTGTTTCAAACCGCTTTTGTTTCTAACCGCTATTCTTATTCGCACCCGTTCAAAAGCCTGCGCCGGGAACACGCTTTGAGGCGTATGGGCGCCGGAATTCATTTATACGACTTTCACACCAAGGTGGCGAATCGCCCGCCATGGCGTAAAACGCCTGCTGCAACCTCCTATCCAGCGCTGTTAACCGATGCCCGCCGGCGCGAACGCCGGGTGGGCGCGGTTTGCAGCCGGCCGGCGCCAGCGGCCATTTCCCGCTCCAATCCCTGCAGATGCTTGATCAGCTTGGGACGTGCCACCGGCGTCGCCACGCCCAACAGGGTCAGCACAAACCCATACAGTACATGGGTGCGGAACCCGTTGCCGTCGAGGTTGCCCTGGATCCACAAAACCAGCACGCCGTAAAAGCACACCACCAGGAGGCGGGCGACAAACTCCGGATTTGCTTCGGGGATCAAACGCCCGGCCCGCACGCCGGCTTGCAGCGATCGATTCCACAAGGCGACGATGCGCGGATGCAGCGGCGACTCGTGAATGGCGCCCCGGGCCAGCCAATGCGCCTGCATCAGGGGCAGCCAGAAAGACGGATCGCCGGTGTAAATCCGAGCGCCGAGATCCGCGACTTCCAGCACTTGCTCGATCGGGTCGCGCGCGCTCTGTTCCTCCATCGCCTGTTCCAGTTTCTCCAGCGCGCTGAATTGCAGCGCCATCAGCACGCCGCCCTTGGAGCCGAACAGGTTGTATGGCGTGGCCAGGCTGACCTCGGCCTGGTCGGCCAGGGTCCGCATCGACAGCCCGGTGCCGCCGGTGGCGCGGATCAACCGCGCGGCGGCGTCCAGGATGCGCGCCCGCCGCTCCCGCATCTGCCTGTCGCGGAGCCCCTCGCCGTGTTCTAACGTCATAACGTGTTCGTTTTTTATAACATGTTAAGGTTGTGGATCAAGCACTGCGGGCGTCGCAGTGGAACCAGTAGAGCAGGCGTCCATGCCCGCCATAGACTAAGAGCGAGCCGGCAAAACCTGTTCATGGATCGGACTACCGCCTGAAACGCGCAGGCGAGATGAACAAATCCCAGGTAATGATCCGCGAGGGCCGCTTCGATTACTTCCTCGTGGAGTCGACGGGGATCTCGGAGCCGCTGCCCGTCGCGGCAACTTCAGCGGGTTCCCAGGAGCCGTTTTGCATCCGTGAGATCGGGTGTGCTGAAGCCTTCCGTGAACCAGTCGTAAACGTCCGAGACGACGCGGCGCGCCTCGTTGCGTTTGCCGTGCTTTCTCCAGAGCCTACCCAGACTCATGGCAGCGCGAAGTTCAAATGATTTGGCGTCGTTTTCTCGTGCTCGCTGAATGGCAGTAGAAAAGCAGCGCTCGGCTTGCTCGACATCAGTGCTGCGCTTAGGGGCTCTGGCTTGGACGCGCTGGATGAGAAGTTCGCCTTTCAACCGATGAAGTTCCGGCTCCCAGGTCCCCTCCTTGTGTTCAAGGACGAACTGCAGCGCTTCATCTATGGTAGTCAGACCTTCGTTAGTTTTTCCTGCCTGAAGGCAAGCCTCAGCAAGTTTGGCCATTGAGCCGCCGACGCCAAGTGATACCGAAGCAAGCACGGACCGCATTTCTTTCAGTCCCTCCGCAGCGCGCCCTTGTATCACGATCGCCCAGCCTCGTTCGAGAGAAGCTTGGGCACGCCAGTACGAGAATCCGTATCTGTCGCAGATGTCGATAGCAGAATCAGCTTCGTGAATCGTCGCAGTGCTGTCCCGCAAAAATTGCATCAGCATCGCGCGAAAGCAGCGCGCGACCGCGATAGTGAATGGCGCGCCCACAGCATTGGCGCGGCCGACCGCATCTCGCGACCAAAGCAGCGCCTGGTCCGGATAACCGAGCATCCATAGCACAAGCGCGAGTACGGATGCGGCGGCAAGCGCGAGTACGGATGCGGGGGTTGCCAATGGTTCTTCCCGGATCCCGAAGACTTTCGACGTGGGCGCCCCTCGATTGTAGACAGCAATCGATTCGGCGAGAGCTTTTTGTAATTCCCGGAGCCTGCCTAGAAAGAACGTACTAAGACCGCGCAAGCGGAGCGCCTCTGCCGCAATGTAGGAATCATTCTCGCGTCGAGCGACTCGATCCATCTTATCGCAGAGCTCGAGAGTACCTTCATAGTCGGGACGTCCTATGAGAAGCTCGTAAAGTCCGCGCAGCGCGGCGAAACTCTGTGGACCGTCGCCGAGCTTTTCGTTCAACTCGCGTGCGCGCGAAAGCACTGCTAACACCTCATGCGAACGATGTCCCTGTACGGCGACCAGAAGGTCAGCGAGGCCCACCTGCGATCGCAATTCGAGCGCGTCGCGTTCCTCCGAAGGAGCCGTCTGCTGCAACAACTCTATTCCACGCTGGAACTGGCTGATGGTCTCCACGTGGGCAAAACGCCGCGAAGCTCTCTCACCCGCGATCGCAAGATAGTGCGCGGCCTCATGTGGCCGGTTTGCCTGTTGGAAATAATAGGCGAGTTCCGTCGCCACTTCGTCTGCCCGATCGCCATAGGTGGATACCATCTTCTCGGCGATTCGTTGATACCAATGGCGACGGCGACCCCTGAGGCTCCGATCGAGCGCCGCCGTTCGATACAGGTCGTGTGAAAACGCGTATCTCGTAGAGCCGGTGAAGTTGGATGCCGGTCCATCTTGGGCCAAACGCAGGATCTGGCGGCGCCGAACGAGCTGGTCGCAATGGTCTTCGATGTCGGCCGTATCGGTTTCAAGCGCGGCCGCGACCAGATCGAGCGTGAACTCCTTGCCCGCGACCGCCGCCGCCTCGAGAATCCGTTGCTCGTCGGGAAGAAGGCGGGCCAGTTGCACTTCAATAATCTGCCGAAGGCTCACAAGCCTCCAATCACCGATCTGCTCGGGGTCGCCGCTGAGCCGCCAGCGCCCTCGGTGCTCCTCGATCGACTGATTGGCCACTAGATCGTCGACGAGCGCGGTCACGAACAAAGGATTGCCGCCCGTTTTTTGGTGTATCAGTTGGCTCAGTCTGTCGGGGAAGTCCCGATCAGGGAATCGATTCGCAAGGTACCGCGCCACGTCTTTTTCCGTGAAATAGTCGAGCAACAACTCGGTTCATTGGCCGTGCACCTGCAAATCCAGAACCACAGTCCTGAGCGGGTGGTTTGAGATAATGACGTCCGCGGGGCGGTAACTTCCGATCACAAACAACCGCGCGGGGTCGAGTCTTCGAGCGAGGATCGAGAGCAGGTCGAGGGTCGAGTGGTCGCTCCACTGCAAGTCCTCGAGGCCAATAATGAGCGGCTGGTCCGCGCAGAGGAATTCGAGCGCCTGGCACAACTCATACACCATTCGGCTCTGAGAACTGCCCTGCGCCCGCATCCGGACACTTCGGTACTCGTCATCAGAGATGACCCCCGGCATTTGTGCCAACCACGAGGGGGCGTGCCGGGCGAGGATCGCGAGCACTTGCTTAGAATGGGTACCTCGGCAGAGTTGCCTCAGCGCACTGAAGATCGGCAAGTACGGTTCCCTTGTCCCGTACTGTTCGACGCACTGTCCGCATGCGATACGAACCGAGCCGGTAGCGCGTACTTGGTCGAGAAGTGCGTTCAGCAATGAGGTCTTTCCTATGCCGGCCTCTCCCACGATGAACACCACCTGCCGCCTGGCCCCTAGCGCGGTTCGCAGGGAGCGGTGAAGCGCGATTAGGTCCTGATCGCGCCCGACCAATCCCGCTGGTGACGATGGAGCGATTGCCTGAGTCGCGTCCGGCAAGTCGTCAGCTGAATCCAAGGTGACTTCGGGCAAAAAACGGAAGCCGCGACGCGGTACGGTTTTTATGAATCGCGGCTTCGTGGCGTCGTCACCGAGCACGCGACGAAGGTCGCGGACATAACCGCGAAGTAGTCCATCCGCTACCGCGACTTCACCCCATATCGACCTCAGGAGCTCAGCCTGACTCACCAGCCGCGCGGGATTCTCGGCCAGGTGGCGGAGCACCGCAAAGGTTTTGGGCGGAAGGGCGAATAGTTGCGAACCTCGCCGCAGTTCCTCGTTTTGGGGATCGAGTGTGAATCCCTCGAAGCGGAGGATTTGGGTGGTGCTCATGGCGATTCCGGGTTCATTTACGGAAACCCCACGGAAACTCCACGGAAATTCCATGCTATCTACACGGCCGTTTTGTTTCCGCAAGAGGGTGCCGGCGTTATGGTCCTGATAATGCCAATCAAGACCAAACGCCAGAGAGTGGCAAGAGAAGCAGATCGGAAGGTTTCCGCAAAGGCATCGTCGGAAAAGGTGTATGCGCCATTTTCACCGGATCGCGCGTTTGTCGTTCAGTTCCGAACCAACAACGGAGCGTTGACGGGGCGCGTGGAACACATTGCGTCGGGAGACGCGGTTCTTTTCTGGGACCAACATGAATTATTCAACTTCTTCGGGCGGATCCTTGGAGTCTCAAGAAGCGCTCGACCTCGCACTGGCAAGGACTAATCCGAACCTGCAGGGTTTTTCACGCCGCGTGACAGGAGGACAAAACATGAATGAAAATTTGAAACCGGTCTTGATCGCAGGTGCAGGGCCCACGGGCATGATGGCAGCCATTGAGCTGTCTAGATTAAACATCCCTGTCCGTCTGATCGAGAAAAAAGCAGAACCCGAGACCACTTCACGAGCAATCGGAGTCCAAGCAAGAACGCTTGAACTCCTCGAACAACGGGGCCTGGCTTCGTCGCTGGTGAAACTTGGAAACCCTGGGCTCGCGTTCAGCCTTTATGGGGACGGGAAGCGGATTTGGCGGCTCGTGTTCGAACGGATTAGCAGCAAATACAACTTCTTGCTGTTTGTGTCGCAAGCCGAGACCGAGAAAGCGTTGCGAGAGGCGCTCGACAAGGCCGGTGTCAGGATCGAGCGAAATCTCACATTCCTCGCCTTGGGCCACGCCGATCTCGACACAAAGGTGACTGCCGTTCTCCAGCACACGGATGGCTCGCTTGAACAGTTCGAATGTTCGTACTTAATCGACGCGGAGGGCGCCCACAGTACCGCTCGTGGTACGGTTGGACTTCACTTTGAAGGCAAGTCGCACGTTGAGGATTACGTCCTGGGCGACCTCCATATCGATGGTGACCTTGTCGTGACGGATTTCCACATTTTCTCGTCCACGCACGGGTTCATAAGTCTTTTTCCTATGGGTGGCCGGCGTTTTCGACTGATGGCCGACAACCCAATCAGCAAGCCATCGAAGGAAACCCAACCATCGCTAGAGGAGTTGCAGCAGATCTACGATCAACGCTCACACATACCTGCAAAATTCCGTGACATGAGCTGGAGTTCGTGGTTTCGCACATCAACAGCCGCGTGGTGAATCGCCTTCAGGTTGGGAGAGTATTTCTGGGTGGAGACTCTGCCCATATTCATAGTCCCGCTGGCGCGCAGGGAATGAATACGGGAATGCAGAACATGATCAATCTGTGCTGGAAGTTGGCGATGGTGATGAAAGGGCAGGCCAAGCCGGAACTGTTGGAGACTTACAGTACAGAGCGCATACCCATAATCCGAATGGTTCTGAAAAAAACCGAAGCTACGAACGACGCAATCGCTTCCGAGAACAGGTTGTTCCGTTCCGTATTCAACCTTATAGCCCCGTGGCTTGTAGGAATGGAAAACGTTCAGGACAACGCCGCCGAGCATATGAGCCAGCTTGCGTTGAACTATCGTGAAAGTCCGCTGTCCGTACCAGGTGGAAATTCGGGTGAACTGCGAGCTGGAGATCGCTTACCCGACTTTACCGTTACCCTGCTACATTCGGAAGGCTCAAGCGAGACATAGCCGCGACCGGCCACGATCTTCAGCCTTTTGAGCCCCTCGTTCCTTACGCTCCTATATTGGAATATTCCAGATCCCGCTAAGACGCATTCAGAGGTACAGAGCGCGATAGGGCCTTGGCATCATCTGATGCGGGGACACCTGATTGCCCCCATCCCTGGGCATGACAGATTTGAAAAATACTTCGGCGCCTCGCCTTTGATGGTCTTGGTGCGACCCGACGGATACGCGGCCTTTACCGGATCTGACAAGTCGGCTGCAAAACTGGCGAAGTTCTGCGACACGTGGCTGGTCCCACAGACTTCATCAGGTAAGGCGGAAAATGCACATGAGTAAAGGAACGTCCGCATGGGACCAGCTATCGACTGATTCCGCTCAGCTGCTCTTGTGCGATTTACAACCGCAGATCGTGGCGCGGAGCAAAACAATCGAGCCCGACACGCTGGGCAAGTCGGCCGGAGTTTTCCTGGAGGTCGCTCGATTGTTTTCGCTTCCCACAACCTTGAGCGTGGTGCCGGAAGGCGATAAAGCGCCTGAGCTGATTTCCGAGCTGCGTGGGAGCGGTTTTGCTCAAGAGAAGCTGCGCGCCTCGGCAAGCCCGTTCTTGGATGAGGCGACAAGGAATTTGCTCGCGCAGTCCAGGCGTAAGGTTCTGATCATTGGTGGATTCGCAACAGAAGCAGTGGTGTTGCATGCGGTGCTCGACGCCTGCGCGCAAGGCTACGAAGTATTGGTCCCAGTGAACGTCTGTGGCGGCATGTCCGAGCGAACCGAGCAGGCTGCTCTAAGGCAGATCATAGCCGCGGGAGCTATCACCACTTCCGTCGTGTCAATTGCAACCAAGCTTGCGCCGGATTTCACGACGGATCTAGGCAAGGATCTTTTTAGCATCGTACAGAGACCTCGATTGGCTTGAAGGCTCGGGCAGTGACGCCAATCGAGGACAAAGAACTTTAATGAAAACGCAAAGCTCAGCTGCATGGTCGGACACTGCCGCCCACAAGGGCGGATTCGTGACTGCCAACGGCATTCGACTTCACTACCTCGACTGGGGTGGTTTGGGTCCGGCGCTGATGCTTATCCACGGCGGTCTCGACAACGCGCACGTTTTCGACGATCTTGCGCCGGCCTTCACCGACCACTTCCGAGTCATCGCCTACGATCTGCGTGGGCACGGCCGCTCCGACGCGATGGGGCCGTTCGATACCACCACTCGCACCGAAGATCTGTGCGGCTTGATGGATAGGCTGGGCATTAATAAGGCTCATCTTGCTGGCTGGTCCCTGGGTGGAAACGACATCACCGCCATGGCGGGCACCCATCCGGAGCGAGTGGACAGCATCGTATACCTTGAAGGTGCGTACGATTGGGGCGGCCCCGCCTTAGCAGACGCATTCAAATCGCTCCCCATAGACTTCCTGGCACCGACTTGCGCCATGAGGTCGCTGGACGCATACCGGGAGTATCAAAAGAGGGTCTGGCTCCCTGCGGTCAGCGACATGAGCCGATTCGAAGCTTATGTTCGCGACTTGGTAGTCATCCAATCGGATGGGACCGTGCGGCCGCGCATGACCGACCGCGTGACCCAGGAGGTCTTAAGCACTGTGCTCACCGACCGGCCCCACTATACGGAGGTCCGTTCGCCAGCCCTCGCGATTTATGCCGAGACATTCTTGGATGTACGGAACGGGGCCCCGGCCCAACTCGCGAAGAACCTCGACTGGGAGCAGAAATACATGGCGCCATTCCGGGCCGCATCCGTCGAGCGAGTCCGGCGGGAACTGCCCAGCGTTGAAATTGTGAAAGTCCCAGGCACCCATAAGGGTTTTGTCTTTACGTCGCGGGAACAAGTGGTGAGCGCGATGCAGCGCTTCCTGGGCGGGACGGATAGCGGTCTTCTCGCTGATCTGGGCCAGGCGCCGGCTGACCCGCCTGTAGCTGCAAAGGCAACGGCCTCGACGGCGGCGGCCAAGCCGGACGTGGTCCCCGCCCTGACCCTGCCCCGGCCCGCCCACGACAT
>DASZGF010000244.1:0-4149 GCA_035939115.1 Binataceae bacterium (SeqCode) | reverse complement strand
TCTGCTCACCAATAGGCAAACCAGCCGAATTGCCGCGGCCGTGCTGCTAGGAGCAGTGGCGGCGGTGTGTGTCGTTTTGTAATTTTGCGCTGGCGCTGCGGCTTCGGCTCCCGCTTTTTTTGATTTGATGATTGTTGCTGGCTCGCATCAAGCGGTCGCAGTTGCGCAAATGCCTCCCGTACCCGTGCCTTGGCAGAGGCGATCGTTACCGGGGCCGCGGCGCTTTGCTGCGCGTTCGCGATCTGCGGAGGGATGATGGTCGGCAGGCTGGTGCCGTAGAGAACGCGCTCCGGCCATTTCCGATCGGAATGAATCCGGATGATGTACGAAACCGTATGAGCGCTGTGGGCATCCGGCAATCTCGGAAGATATGCATCCGAAATGAACAGCAGCGCGAGCAACACTCCGCCAACATAGAAAAAATATCGCGCGAGGGGCATCCGCCGCTCCATCTGCCCCCGCCAAGGCTCGATCTGGCAAACATTGATCGATTATCGGGCCGTCAACGACGAAGGACGCCATCGACATGTGAGCGGATTCACGGTCGTGTTTGGCCATGCAACCCGACGTCTGGAATTTTCAGCACCGCTCGTTCCAATGCACTTCGCTCAGTTACGTCGCTCCTCGCGCCGCTCCGTGCGTCCTGTTCGTCGCGCCTCGCGCCGTTCCGTGCGCCCCGTTCGCCGCTCCTGACGCCGCTCCGTGCGTCCTACGCGTCGCTCGTGACGCCGCTCCATACCAACCGTCTGGGCCTCAGCCTCGGATACGGTCAGCACCGTAGAAGATGCCGCGAGGTTGAACGCAGCAACCAATCCTAAAAACGAAAGCGCCTTTCGACGGGAGATCTCTTCCGCTTTGATCATTTCGCTCATGGTCAAAACTCCTCATGCGGGTCTGGTGAAGTGTTGTGATGCACCCGGTTCCAGAGTGACTATTGATGTAGATCAACGAGGCAATGACACAAGGTATGACGCTTGGAGCAAGGTTGCGGCTCCCCAGCGCGACTTGTTCCAAAATCATTCCGGCGAGCAGGGGAATTCGCTTTTCGGCAATCGCGGAAAGGACAGCAATCATGTCACGTCGAACCATCTTCTCGGTCACTGCATCCATTTTCGTCGGCATCGCGTGCACTGCCATGATTTCAACTGATGCCCTCGCATATCGCGGTGGCGGTGGGCGCGCTGGCGTGGGCCGCGCTGGCGTTCATCACGCAGGCGTCCATCACGGCGGTGTTTATCGTGGCGCAGCCGTACGTCGTGGCGTGGCGGTAGGCGTCGGGGCTGCTGCCGTCGGCGCTGCTGCCTACGGAGCTTACGGAAGTGCCCCACGCTGCGGATACCAACCCTACCCGCCTTGCTACTAGAACCTGTCGCTGAGCCCGGTCCGCGTGAAGGGACCGGGCGGCTGCGAACATTGGTAGCGGCCAGTGCACGTTCGGCAAGTCCCGGTGCGTCAGTCCTGGGCGACAGATGCCGTATACTTGGTACGTCACTTTCGAGGTGCAGAAACGAGGTGTATTGCCTCGAAGGCGAAGCCCTCGGGCAACCAGAAGATTTGAGACCGAAAAGGAAGCCAGGGACTTCGCCCGAGCGAAACTCAATGAGGGACTGACTGTCTACGCCGGCACCATCAACCCTCATTTGCCGAGACAACTGATCCCTTCGAAATGGATCCCTTCCTGGCTCGAACAGACGGAAGGACAAGAAAACGTGGATAGCGCTCAGGAGCAAAAAAAGTAGCAGGCGGAATTGCGGCTACTTCTGCGTCTCAGTCCGTCCCGCTCCGATCATGCTCCGCAGGCGGGTTGCGCAACAGTTCGAAGATGCCGAAACCAGCGAGCTGATCTATCGCGCTCGTGAGCCGAGGCTTCTGCGATCCAAGGCGATGTTCGTTCCGGCCAATCCGAGTTCGCTCCCGTTCAGCAACGCTGGCTGATGTCCACAGATAAGGTCAGCAACACATACATAAATCATGCCCCAGGTATCTGATTCCACTGATTGTTCTTGGGTGTTGCCATTTTGGCACGGGGTCCCAAGGCGCACACGCTTAAAGTGCTTTTTGGAATATGGAATGAAATGCAAGGGCGGTGGGGCACGCGCATTTGTAGTGGGACAAGTATGGAGAAGATACGATGAAGATGCTTCTGTTGGCTAGCGTTGGCTTGATTGCATTGGGGATGGCGACGCCGGCTTCGGCCGCTGATATGGCGGTCAAGGCGCCACCACCCCCTCCGGTGGTGGTTCCGATTTACAACTGGAGCGGCTTCTATATCGGCGCCAACGGCGGCGGTGCCTGGGCCCGTCAGTGCCTCGACGTCACTGCGCTTAGCGGGATCACTGACGTCTTCGCTGAAGGTTGCAGGGATTCCTCAGGTGGAGTGGTCGGTGGCCAGATAGGTTATCGTTGGCAGGCGGCATCGTCGTGGGTGTTCGGAATTGAGGCTCAGGGGGACTGGGCCAATATCCGTGCTTCGCGCACCAGCCTCTTGCTTCCCGCGGATACCTGGAGCTCCAAGGTTGATGGATTGGGTCTTTTTACGGGTCAAATTGGTTACGCATGGAATGCCTCCCTGTTTTATGTGAAGGGCGGCGCTGCGGTTGCCAACCAGCGTTGGGATTTATTCAATACTGTTACTGGCGTTGGATTGGTCTCGGCAGAACGGACACGTTGGGGTGGGACAATCGGTGTTGGCTGGGAGTACGGCTTCGCGCCGAATTGGAGCGCCGGTATAGAATACGACCATATTTGGGGGCAGAGCGATAGCCGCACGTTCTTGACGCCGGGGCTGGCGCCTGCCGTCACCTCCATCACAGCCAATACCAGGTCAGACATTGATATGGTCACGGCGCGCATAAATTATCACTTCAACTGGGGCAACCCGGTCGTCGCCCGCTACTGATTTCCCTGATCTCCTACCAACTGAAGCCCCGGCATCGTCCGGGGCTTTTTGTCGGGTACGATTTGCCACCGTCAACAAACATCGATGGCAAGGGGCGGGCCGGTCCTTCAAGAGAACTTCTGAACCAAAACAGGCTTGCTTCCGTCCATGCAATCAACGCCTCCGCCGTTATCGTGAGACCTTGCACGAACGCCACGCGCTGGCTTCCATGGCGCAGGAGTATTCATGACAAAAACCCTGCACGCACACTCGATATTGGCCACGCTTGCGCTGCCGACTGCTGCAGCGCCAATCGCGCTCGGCGCCTCGCCGGCGCGCGCCCGGGCGCTTGATGCATAGCAGCGGTCGCGCGCAATGATGTTGCGAGCAGCTATATCGATCTGTGGAACGAGCGGACGCCGAGCGCCGCCGTGAAATCCTAGCTGCGAACTGGACGGCGGATGCGAAATATATCGGTCCGCTGATGAGCGGCGGCGGCCTTGACGGCGTCGACGCATTGATCGCCGGCGTCCAGCAGCGTTTTCCGGTTCTCAGGTTCAAGCTGATCGGCCAGCCCAATGGATATGGCGACCACGTCCGCTTTCCTGGGGCCTCGGTCCTGATGGCGTCGACAGCCCGATCAAGGGCACGGATTTCGCCATGCTGAAGGACGGCCGCATTCGCAGCATCACCGGGTTTCTGGATCAGGTTCCAACGGGGGCGTGAGCGATGTGAGCGAGAGCGAGGGGCGGAATAGCGAGAGCGTAATCCGCCATCTTTGAAAAGCAGTGGCGGGTTACGCCTTGCGCCTTCGCGCGTAGAATCTACGGCGCATGGGGCTGGCCAATCCCGCCCTACAAACCTGCGCGAGAAACTTGGAGCGGGCGAAGGGAATCGAACCCTCGTATGCAGCTTGGGAAGCTACATCATTCCCAGTTAGATCAAGAAGTTAGCTGCAAAACTGGGGCAATAGAGCTCCAGTCTGATCAAAGGGTTACAAGCGCGGCACAAAACATCGTTGCGCGAGCGCCGCGCCCGAAGCCCATCTATCACTCGGTCTATATTGGCCGCGAACGGCTCGGTCGATATGTGCAGACCGGCCCAAAAAAATACAAAGCGTTCGACGCGTACGACCGGCCGTTAGGAAACTTCCGCGTCCGCGCGCGGGCGTTGGCGGCTATCGACAAGGCGCGGAGGGCGCGGCAATGAGCGCCGTTGGCGTTTCTGCCGAGCTGGCAAACTGGATTTCCGAGCGGGCAACCTTTCAGATC
>DASZGF010000243.1:0-64923 GCA_035939115.1 Binataceae bacterium (SeqCode) | reverse complement strand
ACAGCCAGGCGGCGGCCTGCGCAAAGCGGGCCGCCGCCATCCTCAGCCCGATTCCGAGCCGCGACCGTAAGAGATCGGTCAGCACGCAACGCGACACAAATCGTCCGTCACGCGCACGGCTGTGATCATGGAATTCCGCTTCTCCCACCCGACGCAACAAATCGCCCGCGAAATTTTTTGAACCCACCCGTCGTTGAGACGATGGTAAAATCCACGTTGATGCATCCGACCAAAATCCTGTGGTGCGCTCTGCTCTTCCTAAGCCTCGCAATCTGTCCAGGTCCTGCCTCCGCCGCCGACAATAGCGTGAAATCGAAAACGGCGTCGCCCGCCGATTTGCATATCAAGTTCACCTCGCCGCGGCCGCAAACTCCGGAGTGCCTCAAGCGCGGCCAGGAGCTTCTCGACACGCTCAAAAAGGACCTTGAGAAATACAAACACGACAAGGCCGCCGCCGAGGCGGCTGGATATTCCGGCTACTACACCGATCGCGACCTACCGATGTATCACTTCGCCAGCAAATGGCGTGCGTTCAAGGAACTGGTCCGCTTCGATCCCGCCCAGCCCACCGTTTTGTTGTACAAAAAAACCGCCGGCCACTACGAATTAATCGGCGTTATGTACTACGCTCCAGGAAGGTATTCGGAGGATTATTTGGACCAGCGCGTACCGCTTTGCCTGGTCCGATGGCATCGGCAGGTCAACGTCTGCCTGCCGCCCGGCGGAGCCGAAGCCAGCAACGATCCCCGCTTCGACTCCGACGGTACGATCGCGACCGAGGCAGCGTGCAACCAGGCCGGCGGCAAGTGGAACCCCGAGATTCACGGCTGGATGGTCGAGGTCTATCCATTCGAAAGCGACCCGAAAAAAATCTGGGGCTACCGTCCCGACTGAGCGACCTAACCCCTGCCCGTTCCTAAAGGGTCCTAAAGGGAAGGGGGCTCATTCAATACGTAGAAATTCAACATTTCTCGTCAGTTCTATTTCCCGTTTTCTTTCGTAGGGGCGGTTCGTGAACCGCCCGTACGAGGGACCAGAAAGGGGCCAGGTTAGGTTTGACCGAGACAGCGAATCTGCAAAAATGGGCGGCGATTTGTCCCGATCCGGCCGCGGGAGGGGGAGGCTGGGCCGGGTCTTTCCTGACGTTCGTTTAAGTTGTACTGACTAACAGACGGCTGGTTGATAAGCCCTGCTTAAAACCGCGCCGATTTTGGACGAGGCTTTTATGACGCGCAAAAAAATCGCATTTATCGGCGCCGGCAACGTGGGTGCCACCTGTGCCCACCTGTGCTTCCTGCGCGGGCTGGGCGACATCGTGCTGTTCGACATCATCGACGGTCTGCCGCAGGGCAAGGCGCTGGATATGCTGGAGTCGGCGCCGGTAATGGGCGTGGACGTCAAGGTGACCGGCACCCTGGACTACAGCGAGATCGAAGGCGCCGACTGCTGCGTGGTCACCTCCGGATCGCCGCGCAAGCCGGGGATGAGCCGCGACGACCTGCTCAAGATCAACGCCGGAGTCATGAACCAGGTCGGCGAAGCGATCAAAAATTACGCGCCCGACGCCTTCGTGATCGTGGTGACCAATCCGCTCGACGCGATGGTCACCCAGATAAAGCGCGTGACCGGCTTCCCCAAGCATCAGGTGGTCGGCCAGGCGGGCGTGCTGGATTCGGCCCGTTATCGCACCTTTATTGCCCAGGAGCTGAAGGTTTCCGTCGAAAGCGTGCATGCTATGGTGCTGGGCGGACACGGCGACGACATGGTGCCGGTGCGCAGCTATACGACCGTGGGCGGCGTGCCGATTGAAAAGTTGATCAAACCCAAGCGGCTGGAGGAGATTGAAAAACGCACCCGCGACGGCGGCGCCGAAATCGTCAACCTGATGAAGGCCTCGTCCTACTACGCGGCGGGGTCGGCGGTGTACCGGATGGTCGAGGCTTATATTCTCGACCGCAAAGAGGTGCTGCCTGCCGCCGCTTACCTCGAAGGCGAGTACGGGGTGAAGGGGCTGTACGCCGGCGTGCCGGTGATCATCGGCGGCGGCGGCGTGGAAAAGATCGTCCCAATCGATTTGACCGACGCGGAAAAGACGGCTTTCGTAAGCTCCGTCAACCACGTGCGCGAGTTGGTCGAAGCGATGGACAAGGTGCTGGCCGGAAACTGAAGCACTGGCATCCTTCGGCACGCTCAGGACAGGCTTCGGCCGGCGCGACGATCACGGTCGGATCGAATCCCGAGGAAACACGATGAACATACATGAGTTTCAGGCCAAACAGATTCTGGGCCGCTTCGGCGCGCCGGTGCCAAAGGGCCAGCCCGCCACCACGGCAGCCGAAATGGAGGCCGCGTTCAAGGCGCTGGGTAAGCCCAAGGCGGTCGCCAAGGTGCAGATTCATGCCGGCGGGCGCGGCAAAGCCGGCGGCGTCAAGCTGGTGAACAGCGCCGCCGAGGCCAGGGAGTTTGCCGAGCGGCTGCTGAACAAGCCGCTGGTGACCCATCAGACCGGACCGCAGGGCAGGGTGGTGCGCAAGCTCTACCTGGAAGAGGCCAGCGAGGTGGCGCGCGAGCTCTACCTCGCGATGCTGGTCGATCGCAAGGCCGAAGCAGTAGCCGTGATCGCCAGCACCGAGGGCGGGATGGAGATCGAAGAGGTCGCCGCCAAGACCCCGGAGAAGATTATCACCGAGCCAGTCGACCAGGTCGCTGGAATGACGTCGTTTCAGGCGCGCAAGATCGCTTTCGCGCTGGGACTCAAGGACAAGCAGATCAATCAGTTCGTTGCGCTGCTCTCCGCTATGTATCGCGCGTTCAACGAAACCGACGCCTCGCTGATCGAGATCAATCCGCTGGTTGTGACAAAGGACGGCCACGTCCTGTGCCTGGACGCCAAGATGTCCTTTGACGACAATGGCCTCTTCCGCCATCCCAATATCCGCGAATTGCGCGATCCCAACGAGGAGGACCCGACTGAAACCGAGGCGGCCAAGTACGATCTGAGCTATGTGCATCTGGACGGCAACATCGGCTGCATGGTCAACGGCGCAGGGCTGGCGATGGCGACGATGGACATCGTCAAGTATTACGGCGCCGAGCCTGCCAACTTCCTTGATGTGGGCGGCGGCGCCAACACAGAGAAGGTTGCCGCGGCCTTCCGCATCCTGCTCTCCGATGAGCGCGTCAAGGGCGTGCTGATCAACATCTTCGGCGGCATCATGCGATGCGACGTGCTCGCGCAGGGAGTGGTCGAGGCGGTTCATCAAGTCAATCTCAAGGTACCGCTGGTGGTGCGCATGGAAGGCACCAACGTCGAGCAGGGCAAAAAGATTCTGAAGGACTCCGGGCTGGCGGTAATCGCCGCCGCCGACATGGCCGACGCCGCGCGGCGGGTGGTCGAAGCAATCGGGCAGCGGGGCTGAGACGATGAGTATTCTGGTCAACAAGAACACCCGGGTCGTGACTCAGGGAATCACCGGCGCCACCGGGCAGCTCCATACCCGGGCGTGCAAAGAGTACGGCACCCAGATGGTCGCCGGCGTGGTGCCGGGCAAAGGCGGAACGGGCTTCGAAGGGATCCCGATTTTCGACACCGTCGAGCAGGCGCGCAAGGCAACCGGATGCAACGTCAGCGTGATCTATGTTCCGCCACCGTTCGCGGGCGATGCGATCATGGAAGCCGCGGATGCCGGGGTCGAGTTGGTAGTATGCATCACTGAAGGCATCCCCATCCTCGATATGGTCAAGGTCAAGCGCTACCTGGGCGGGAAGAAGGCGCGGCTTATCGGCCCCAACTGCCCCGGTATCATCACGCCGGGCGAGTGCAAGATCGGGATCATGCCCGGCTACATCCACAAGCCGGGCAAGGTCGGCGTGGTATCGCGCTCGGGCACCCTTACGTATGAAGCGGTGTATCAATTGACGCTGCTGGGAATCGGGCAATCGACCTGTATTGGAATTGGCGGCGATCCGATAATCGGCACCGGACATATCGACGCGCTCAAGCTATTCAACGAAGATCCGAACACCGAAGCGGTGATCCTAATCGGCGAAATCGGCGGGACCGCGGAGGAAGAGGCGGCGCAGTACATCAAACAGAACTTCAAAAAACCGGTGGTCGCTTTTATCGCCGGACAGACTGCGCCCAAGGGGCGGCGGATGGGTCATGCGGGAGCGATCATTTCGGGCGGGCGCGGCACGGCGGCGGATAAAATCGAAGCGCTCAAGGCGGCCGGAATCGCGGTGGCGATGAGCCCGGCGGACCTGGGCTCGACCATGAAGACGGTGCTCGATGGCCGCAAGTAGTACGATGGAACAAACACTGGCGATTCTCAAACCTGACTCGGTCAGGCGCAATCTCATCGGCCAAATCCTGGCGCAGATCGAGGCTTCGGAACTGCAAATCCGCGCGCTCAAGCGCCTGACGCTGACCCGCAAGCAGGCCGAGGCATTTTACGAGGTGCACAAGGAGCGGCCGTTTTTTGCTTCGCTGTGCGATTATATGACGTCGGGTCCGGTAGTAGTGGCGGCGCTGGAAGGCGAGCGCGCAATAGAGCGATGGCGCGAGTTGATGGGCGCTACCGATCCGGCCAAGGCGGCCGAAGGCACAATCCGGAAAAAATTCGGCCAAAATATCGAGCAGAACGCGACTCACGGCTCTGACGCAAAAGATACGGCGGCGCGCGAAGTAGCATTTTTCTTCAGCGGGATCGAATTGGCTGGGTAGTGCATGACACGTTGAGAGTTTGGACAGGTTATCTGTCGCGCGAGCGTTGGCTGCATACGCTTCCCAGCCGGTAACGCTTTCAAGAGGCCCAAACCTGCAACGGGACGAAGCTAAATGAAACTCCGACAAAGCAGGTGATCGGAGGGAAGCCCGCCGGACGCCAGGGGGAGCTAGGCGCTTTCTTCTTCGGCCTGCAATCGTGCCAACACGAAGCTCTCCTTTTCCGTAAGCCTAGGGTTAGCGATCCGCAGCGCTATCCGCTTACCCCGTGGCGGTCGAGCGCGGCTGGATGAAGCGCGAAGCGGTCCTTAGAAACGAACGCTAGTCACTCTGGTTTTTTCTCGAACAGTTTGCGGAGTCTCGGAATCGGACGCGACCGGCTGCAAGGGTTTCTATTACTTCCTCGAAATGCAAAGCAGCAAACGGATTTGGCAGTCAGAGATTTCGCTGATCGATACTGCTTTGCTACTTGTCGGACTACTCACCGCGGGTGCCTATTTTACCGATAATTGGAAGACCGAGACTGAGAGTCGTGGGCACGCCTTAGTGTTGACGACTCCTTAAACGTGGGCTTATGCTAAGCGCTAACATGGGTAAAGGCTTTCAGCCTATAGAAAATTATGGCGTAATCGGCAATATGCGCTCGATTGCGCTGGTTAGTATCGAAGGTTCTATCGATTTCCTCTGTTTTCCCAATTTCGGTTCGCCGACCATTTTCGCGGCTATTCTCGACGCCGAACGCGGCGATTCATTCGCACTCCATCCCGATCTTGAAGATATGCGTGTTAAGCAGCTTTATCTGCCGGACACGAATATTCTGCTCACGCGCTTTCTCTCGGAGTCCGGCGTTGCCGAAGTCACCGACTTCATGCCTGTGGTCGAAGACAAAGACAAGGACAAGCAAAGATACGGTCACCACATCATCCGCATGCTGCGTGTCATCAAGGGACAGGTGCGCTTCGAGATGCATTGCGCACCGCGATTCAACTACGCCCGCTCCGGCCACAAGGCGCAGCGCGATCAGGGCTCCATCTATTTTATTTCGGATTCCCCGGATTGTCCGAGTATGGCACTGCATGCAAGTTTCCCGCTGCACGTCGAGGGCGCCGACGCGAAGGCTTTTTTCACTCTGAACGCTGGTGAGACAGCCACGATTGTGTTCGGAGAGGGTGATGAAAAAGAGAAAGCTCTCACCAGGGTGCTCGATCCCGCCCATGTTGAGGAGCACTTCCAGGAGACGTCGCGTTTCTGGCGCGCCTGGATAAGCCGATCGAACTATACGGGCCGCTGGCGCGAAATGGTCAACCGCTCGGCGCTGGTGCTCAAGCTCCTGTGCAGCGCCGATTACGGTTCGTTGATCGCCGCTGGAACCTTTGGCCTACCCGAGCAAATTGGAGGTGAACGGAACTGGGATTACCGCTACACTTGGCTCCGCGATTCAGCCTTCAGCCTATACGCCTTTATCCGGCTGGGCTTTGTTGAAGAAGCACGTTCGTTCGCTCAATGGATTCGTAACCGGTTGCGCGAAGACGCGGTGCACGGTCCGCTGCAAGTGATGTATCACGCAGACGGCCGGCAGTAGCTGAATGAGATAATCCTGAATTCTCTCTCCGGCTATAAGAACTCGCGGCCAGTGCGGATCGGCAACGGAGCGTATAACCAGCTGCAGCTCGATATCTACGGCGAGCTGATGGATGCCGTCTATCTTTCCAACAAGTACGGCGATAGCATTTCCCACGACGGCTGGCAGGATTTGCAGCGCGTCCTCGAATGGCTGTCACAGAACTGGCAACGGCCGGATGAAGGCATCTGGGAAGTACGTGGTGGGCGGCGGGAATTTCTGCACTCGCGGGTGATGTGCTGGGTCGCGTTTGACCGTGCGATTCGGCTGGCGGGGAAGCGCTCACTGGCCGGACCAACGGAAAAATGGCAGCAGATCCGTGACACGATTTACGAAGACACCTTCACGAATTTCTGGAGCGACGACCTCAAGGCCTTTGTGCAGTACAAGGGCTCGAACACGCTCGATGCATCTGTGCTACTCATGCCTCTGATGCGCTTTATCAGCCCCACCGACAGCCGCTGGCTCTCGACCTTGGAAGCGATCGAGAAGAACCTGACGGAAGATGCACTGGTCTATCGATATAACAATATAAGTTCGCCGGTCGATGGTCTGAGCGGATCAGAGGGCAGTTTTACTGCCTGTTCGTTTTGGTTCATTGAGTGCCTGGCGCGTTCGCATCAGACGCAAAAGGCCCGCCTGCTTTTCGATAAGATGCTCGGTTATGCGAACCACCTCGGTCTTTACTCGGAGCAACTCGGATCGAGCGGCGAACACCTCGGGAACTTCCCGCAGGCGTTTACGCATCTCGCACTGATCAGCGCGGCGACATTTCTCGATCGTGCTCTGTCCGGGAAAGAAAACACGCCCTGGCGTTAAGTTCTATTGTTTTGGCCGGATAGTTTTCCTCCAGAGAAGGGCAGCCAGGCCTTGGGACGACACCTACTACTCGCAATCGATGCGCAACCTGCCGCCGCAACTGCGCCTCAAGGCGATCGAGAACGCCAACGCATTGCTTAAGGAGGGTTATGACGAGGGCAAGGCGATCCGAATCGCAATCGTCAAAGCCAAGCAATGGGCTGAAGGCGTCAGTGGGGCGGGCGTCCCTGCCCGCCATTGAAGTTTCCACAAATAGATGGCTGCTCAGGCGCCCTCTCCCTGACCAGCGAGAGGTTTGGGGTGAGGGTGCGGATAAGCTAATAGGGGGCGTGCCGCCTGTCCTGGGCCGGCCGCTAATCGAATGCCATTGGCAACGACACCAGGCCGCGCAGAAAGAATGACCCCTTGTAGCTGAGCTTTGCGGCCGGGTCTTTCAGGTGCACGCGCGGGAAACGGCGTATCAACTCGCCCATCGCTATCTCACCTTCCAGCCGCGCAAGCTGCGCGCCGATACAGAAGTGGATCCCCGCGCCGAAGGCGACGTGATCCCGCGGCTCGCGCGTGATATCGAACTGGTCCGGATTTAAGAACTGCGCGGGATCGCGATTGGCGGCTGCCAGAATAATAAAACACGCGGTGCCCGGGTCGATTTCAGTGCCGCCGAGATTCCTCTTTTTCATCGCTCCGCGAAAGGTTGCCTGCACCGGACAGTCGTAGCGCAGGCTCTCCTCGATCATTCGCGGGACCAGTTCCGGCGAGCGATGCAGCAGGTCTATCTGATCCGGATTGCGGCCCAAGGCGAGCATCCCATTACCAATCAGGTTGGTAGTGGTTTCGTTGCCCGCGAGCAGGAGCAGTACTACGAACGCCATCAGCTCGCCGGCGTCGAGCGATTCAGCCTCGTCGTGGGCGGCAACCAATGCGCTGATCAGATCCGCTCCGGGGTTGC
Source organism: Binataceae bacterium (SeqCode) (assembly GCA_035939115.1). Classification (GTDB taxonomy): domain Bacteria; phylum Desulfobacterota; class Binatia; order Binatales; family Binataceae; genus JAJPJA01. The sequence continues at coordinate 56,811 of DASZGF010000243.1, read as the reverse complement.
GCCGGCGGGTTGCGATTTCGTCGGCAAAGTAACCGCGCAGCGAATCCACCGCCTCGTGGAACGCGGCGGGCAGCGGCATTCCGGGCGCCGTGTTGTCCGACGAAACTATAATGTCCGATTCGCGCTTGAAGGTCTCGTAGCGATCGGGCGGAACACCCAGCATCTCGGCGATCACCATCACAGGTAGCGGGTTGGCGAGGTCCGCCATCACCTCGAACTCTCCCTTGCGCTGGACCGAATCGAGCAGTCTTGCGGTAATCTCGCGAATGCGCGGCTCCATCTCGCGAATTCGCCTCGCGCTGAAATCGCGGGAAACCAGCCGGCGCAGGCGGGTATGCACCGGCGGATCGGACGTGAGAATAGTAGACGCGCCTTTGAACGGCCCCAGATCGCGCACCTGTTCCATCTGCGCCATCATGATTTTGGAGCGATCCGCGGAAAATCCATCGCTGTCGCGCAGCACCGCGGTTACGTCGGCATAGCGGGCGACCAACGCGACCCTTCGCATCATTTCAATTACCGGCGGCGGCCCGGCGAGCAGCGGCGCGTAAAAGGGGTAGGGGTTGGCGCGAAACTCGGGGTCCCAGGGATTGAAATATATCTGTGGGGTCGTGCTCATGAACTCATTGATTTGACCGTTTGCTTCCTCATCCGGCCAGTTGAATCAAGCAGGCTTGGCTTATCAATTCGTGATGGACGAATGTAACGTTATTCGCAACAACCCTCCGGCCCGCAGCAAGCGGCGTTCTCCTGACTGGTGGCGCGGTACTCAATGCCCTTGGTCTCGCGCGGATGGCGTGCGCTGTCGCGCGAGCAATCAAATGGACGGGCATTCTCAAGCGCCACCGGTTCAAGCGGCGCGACCGGCAGTATCGAACTGGCGTAGGGCTCGGACGTGTAGATGCGGTAGGTCTTCTCGCACACCGCCATCGGCTGGCCGCGCACCAGCGTGTGGCCGTCGTCATCTTCCACCTTGCGCCAGGGACCACGGTAGATCACCGCCTGGTTGCAATCCCAGCAGGGACCTTCCTTGCCCTTCATCGCGCGCACGGTGATCGAACGGAACTCGATCCCCTCCACCGTCCGCCACGGCTGCACGTCGCGCTTTAGGATCTCGATGCCGTGAAAACCCGCCTGCTCGAATGCGGCAAGGAATGCGCCCTGTTCCATCGCGCCCGACACGCATCCGCTCCACAACTCGGGATCGTTGCGCAGATGGGCGGGAACCGGTTCGTCACTGACGATGTCGGAGATTACGGCGCGCCCACCGCGTTTCAGCACGCGATAGGCTTCCTGAAAGATGCGTGGCTTGCTGGACTCCCGGACCAGGTTCAGCACGCAGTTGGAGACGACCACGTCGATGCTGTCTCCGGCGACCAGCGGCGCCGTGCGCCCTTGCCCTTCGATGAAATCGTTGAGCCGGTCAAAACCATCGGCGTCGTTTATTGGATTGCGCCGTAACCAATCATCGACCGCATCAAGATCGGTGCTCAGGTCTTCGATCCTGCCGCGCCGGAACTCGACGTTGGCAAACCCCAGCTTCGCGCCCACTTCCGGGGCGCTACTCCGCGCCAGCGACAGCATCTCGCGGTTGGCGTCGACGCCGATCACACGCCCGCGCGGGCCAACAATCTGCGCCGCGATGAAGCATACCTTGCCGCCGCCGGAACCCAAATCCAGCACCTGCTCGCCTTGCGCGATATCGCGCGTCGGATCGCCGCATCCGTAATCGCGCTCCAAAACCTCGCGCGGGATCGCGTCCAGGTAGCGCGGGTCGTATTCAATCGGACAACATAAAGCTTCCTGGCGCTGTGCCGCACCCTGCGAATAGCGATCGCGCACAGCCCTTTCAACGTCGAGCGAGTCCATGGTTGCCTTCCTTCGTGACGCAGGCGCATCTGGTGGAACAGGTCAATTGTCGCCGCTTCTCGCCGCCATGTCCAACGGAGAACCGGCGGCTCTTGCGAATGCGTTTTAGCAGCAGCGTAAACCTACGGCTCCCCGGACTTTACGTCTTGATCCAATCGTCGCGGTCTATTTTCGCTACGCGCAGGATCCGGCTAAGCAAATCGACACTGATGTCTTGGCCTGTGTGAGGGTTTGGCACACGGAATGGCGCCGCGCCAGACTTCTACATAACCTCGTGGCCGGCGGCGGCAAAGGGGCCATCGTATCCAAGCGCCCGCATTTTGCGCACAAATTCGCGCCGGGAACAGGGCGTCAGCCGTTCGGACATTAAGATTCGGTGGACCGTTCCATGGAGAGCGTTACATCGCCGAGTTTGGGCAGGGGAATCCGCGACATAGTCGGGGCGGCAACAATCCAGCTTTCAAGCGCAACTTCGAGGTCGTTACGGGCGTCCTCGATCGTCGCGCCGGTAGCCCACAGACCCTCGAAGTCCGGAATCGACGCGAAGAATTGGCCTTCCTCCATTCGCTCGTATTCAGCGCGCTTTAACGCCTCGGAGATATAGCGGCGAATCGTTCCCATGCAACGCATGATACCATCCTTCGTGTGTCGCGGACCAGTTCGCGGCGCTGTTCGATTCCGGACCGCTGCGGTTCGCTGACCTTTGAAGAAAGATAGCGGCCGTGGGCACGCCCCGGATGGCCCGCCGCTTTCAACTTTTAAGCCTGGATTTCACGTCTCTTCAAATCACGCCATGCGCCGCGCGCCGGTCCAAGCAGCCGCACGCTCTTCCCAAAAGGCGTTGGTTCAGCCACTGTGCGAGGAGACGGGCGCTGGCGAGCGCCTTGAGTACTTTAAGGAGATGCGTGATGGCGCTTGATCCACAAGTGAAAGCGATACTCGACCAAATGGCCAGCCTGCCGGCTTTCGAGACGATGTCCGTGCCGGACGCGCGCAAGCAAACGATCGAGCGCACCGCGGCCGGCAAGCTGCCCACCCTGCCGGTAGCGTCGGTGGTCAATCGAGTGATTCCGGGACCGGCGGGCGATTTGCCGGTGCGCATCTATACACCTAACGGCGCCGGGCCGTTTCCGCTGATGGTGTTCTTTCACGGCAGCGGCTTTGTCGTCTGCAACCTCGATACGCATGACGGCAGCTGCCGCAATTTGTGCAGTGCCGGAGGATGCGTGGTGGTGTCGGTTGATTACCGGCTCGCGCCGGAAGACAAGTTTCCGGCGGGTCCCGATGACTGCTATGCGGCCACCAAATGGGCCGCGGCACACGCGCGCGAACTCAATGCGGACGGCTCACGTATAGTCATCGCGGGGGACAGCGCGGGCGGAAACCTGGTCGCCGTCACGGCGCTGATGGTCCGGGACAAAGGCGGTCCGGCGCTGCGCGGTCAACTGATGATCTATCCAGTCACCGACTATTACAAACCCGGCCATCCGTCTTACATCGACAATGCCGAAGGATACGGCCTGACGGCGGCGGGAATGAGATGGTTTTGGGGCCATTACTTAAATAACGAAGCCGAGGCGAACAATCCCTACGTCTCGCCGTTGCGCGCGGACAATCTGCGCGGACTACCGCCCGCATTGATTATAACCGCCGAGTACGACGTCCTGCGCGATGAAGGCGAGCGTTACGGCAAGCGCCTGACCGAAGCTGGCGTGCCCACCAAGGTGACGCGCTACGACGGCATGCATCACGGTTTCTTCCAGATGTACGGCATCGTGGACAAAGCAAAAAAGGCGCTGGAAGAGGCGGTCACCTGGCTCAAAGAGCGATTCGCTTCCTGAATCGTCCCGGCATGCCTAACGAGGATGTTCCTCGCAAGAAGGGCGATTTGTCAGCTTTGCATCGCGAAATGGAAACGATGCGCTCTTAAACAAAACTGCGAAAAGTGGCGCACTGATTTTCAACAGATGTTGCACGTCAACCGAAGCAACTCCGGGGTAGGGCGGGCGGTTTCCAGGCAAAGGTTTCGCCAGAGATGACAGACCAAAAAAAAGAGGCCCGCAAAGGCATCACAGGCTCGAAGCCTGTGCCAGGAAAAAAGGAAGGGGTGGGGTCAATTCAAATCTGTGTCGGCGGCGCGGGCGGCGCGTAGGATGTCCTTTTCCAGCACGCCGTTGGAGGCGCATTGCTGGGTGCGTGAACTGCCCGCCAATTCGTAGATGCCCTCGAAGTCCGGGGTCACTGTCACATAGGTGTGGTCGGCGCTTTCGCGTTCCAGTACGACCCGCACTGTGACATTGCCTTGCCGCAGAGTGTCGAGCATTTGCATGGCTGGGACCGCGCAATAGGCCCATTCCGACCATTTGGTCTTGTCCTGCACCGTGCGTTTAGCGACGAATTCCGCCTTCGATTTGTTCCTGCTGCGCGAGACAATCTGGAAGTCGTGCATGCTGTCGGGCGAGAAGTAGTTCGCCATCGCTGCATAGACCTGATCCAAGGGACGATGGATTTCTACCGAGCGGCTCAAAGGCCTGGACCATGCCAATTGCACCACGAGGCCGATCAAGAGCATGACGGTTATGGTGAAAAGCAGGCCTCTCATGCTTGCTTCCTTCAACGCAGCCTGATGGCAAAACGCGGTACGCATCGGAGTCGAAAAAGAACCGGCGCGGAGCCCGACGCTACGAAAACATAGCCTTGCGCCGCGCGGGCTGTAAATGAGGTGATTGCCCGCGCCGCTGGCTTCGGGTAGCAGTCGGATGTTCCCGGTTTACGCGACTCGCGCTTGAAGCGAACGCCCCGGCGGAGGCCGAAAATGGATGTTTTGTTGACTGAGATTCGCGGTAACGTCGCCTGGCTGACGATGAATCGGCCGCAGGTGCACAACGCGCTCAATCCCGAGTTGATGGTGCGGCTTGCGCGCGCGTGGCATCAACTGTTGGACGACGACCAGGTGCGCGTTGTCATCCTAACGGGCGCGGGCGACAAGGCCTTTTGCACCGGCGCCGACCTGGGCCGGCTGATTCCGCTTCTTAGCGGGGCGCGCGCCGCGGAAGATGAATGGGACCACGAGATAATTGGCCGTCCCGAAGTGATTGAGCACGCGGTGCTCAAGGGCATCGATTTTTTCAAGCCGGTCATCGCCGCCGTCAACGGCTTTTGCGTCGCCGGCGGCATGGAGATGATGCTGGCCTCGGACATCAGGGTCGCGGTCGATGCCGCCGGTTTCGGCTTGCAGGAGGTCAAACGGGGGATTGCTCCACTGGGCGGCTCGCTGGCCCGCCTGCCGCGCCAGATGCCGTGGTGCAAGGCGATGGAGGTTCTGCTTACCGGTAATCGCTTTGACGCGCACGAAGCCTGGCGATTGGGGCTGATCAATTATGTCGTGCCGCGTGAGCAGTTGATGATGAAGGCAGAGCAGCTTGCCGCGGCGATCGCGGAAAACGGTCCGCTGGCGGTGCGCGTTGTCAAGCAGGGAGCGCTGCGATGCGCGGGCACGACGCTGGAGGAGAGCTTCGCGATCGAATTGGCGCTGCGCCCAATCGTCGAAAGTTCAGAGGATGCGCGCGAAGGGCCGCGCGCCTTTATGGAAAAGCGCAAGCCGGTATTCAAAGGACGGTGAGCCGCGTAGCGCAAGGGCCGGACTCTGATTCCGCGGCGGCGCGCGACGAGCCGCCGTGGTTTCTCAATCCCAGACGGCATTGGCTCGCCTTCGCACTCATTGTCGCCGGCGCCCTGGGACTGACGCTTTACCGGCTCGGGTCGTGCGGCATCTGCAAGGGCAACGAGGCCGTGGAAGCCATCTTCATCCAGCAGATGGTCGAGCATGGCAAGGTGCTGTTTCCGGCGGTCAACGGCGGCTCGCCGATGTACAAGCCGCCGCTGTTCCATTGGACCGCGGCCGCTCTGGATCGCCTCTCGGGCGTGAGCAAAGTGACCCCGTTCAACTTCCGCCTGCCCGCCGCGCTTTACACCACCGCCGTGGTCGCGCTCACGATGGTCTTTGCCTATGGAATCCTGTCGATCGACGGCGCAATCATTGCCGGGTTGACGTTGCTGGCTGCCCATCAGTACATCAGGCTGGGCCGCATGGGGCGCGTCGACATGACGCTGGCGTTGTTCGAAACCCTGGCGCTGTTTGCATTCTGGTTTTGGTTTGATCGGCTGGGCGAAGGGGAGGGGAAGCACTCTCGAAACTCGATGCTTTACCTGGCGGCGGGGGCGATGGGCCTGGCGGTGCTTTCCAAGGGCCCGGTCGGCGCGCTGATTCCGGGCATTTCCATCGGGATATTTCTGATTGCGGAGGGCCGGTTCCGTGAAGTCCTGCGACGGATTCCGGCCGGCGCGGTGGCGGTAGCGATGATCATTGGCGCGAGCTGGTATATCGCCGGTTACGTCAACGCCAAACACGCATTGCTCAGCCGCCAATTGGGCAGCGAGAACTTCGGCCGCTTTTTTGGCGCGCTGGGCAGTTCGCCGCCATGGTTTTACCTGGGGCCGCTGCTGTTCAGCTCGTTGCCGCCAAGCCTGCTGGTCCCGATCGCGGTGTGCGCGGTTTTTTTGCCCAGCCGCGGATCGGAAGCTGCGCGACCGAGCGGCGCGCGCGCGCGTCAGGCGGTCAAGCTGCTGGCGATATTCTGGCTGGTGACGCTGGTGTTTTTCAGCGTCGCGGCCTACAAGAGCCGATGGTACCTGCTGCCGCTATGGCCCTGCGCGGCGGTGATTTTGGCGTGGTGGATAAAGTGCGTGGGTGAGCGGTACGGGCGCAGCCTTATCGAAGGTGGTTTTGTTGGCGTATGCGCGGCGGTGGCGGTGTTCAATCTGTTTTTTATCCCGTACCAGGAGGAGCGCGAATGCGCACACTACGGTTATCGCTCGACTGCCGCGGACATCAGCCGCCTGGTTGGAGCCTCGCAACCGTTGTACGCCGCGGGCTTTGTCGACGAGGATTTTGCGCCCTTGCTGTTTTATCTCGACCGGGACGCACCGTTCATCTCGACCGATCTCGCCGATGCGCCGCCCGGTTACATCATCGTGCCGGCTCAGTTGTGGGATGCGAGCAAGGCTGACGCGAAGGGTTTCGAGGTGTTAATGCGCTCGCCCGAGGGAAGGCGCAAGCCGGTGCTGTTGCGCCATTTCCCGCACAGCTCGCCGTGGACTCGAAGCGAAAAATAATGGCGCGCTCAAGCGCCCGTCGCGTTGATGAGGACTTGAAGATTAAAGCGATTGTCTTTGAGCGGCTCGGCGGTCCCGAGGTTATGGAGTACCGGGAGTTTCCCAAGCCGGAACTTCGTCCCGGAAGCGTCCTGGTCAAAAATCACGTCATCGCAATCAACTACGGCGACACGTTCTTCATCCGCGGCACCTACCTGGTGAAGCCCGTATTCCCGGACGTCCCCGGGATGGAAGCGGCGGGAGTGATCGAGGCGGTTGCGCCCGACGTGCGCGATCTCAAGCCGGGGATGCGCGTTGCCTATATCGGGATGGGTTCGTACGCGGAATATACGCGGATTCGCGCGTCGCGCGTGATGGTGCTGCCCGATTACATGAGCTTCGAGCAGGCGGCGGCGTTCCCGATCGCAGTCCTGACCGCCTGGCACATGCTGCACACGTGTAACGACACCAGGGCGGGGCAGAGCGTGATCGTTCATTCGGCGGCGGGCGGCGTGGGCATCGCCGCTGTACAAATCGCCAAGGCGACGGGCGCACTGGTAATCGGCACGGTATCCAGCGACGACAAGATGGAACTGGTGCGCAAATGCGGCGCCGACCACGTGATCAATTACGAGACCCACGACTTCGCCGAGCAGGCGATGAAGATAACCGGTGGCCGCGGCGTCGATCTGATTCTCGACGCGGTCGGCAAGCCCACTTTTCAAAAAGGGCTCAGATGCCTGGCGCCGTTGGGCCATCTGATTCTGTTCGGACGCGCCGGCGGCCTGCCCGAGCGGCTCAACCCGATGGAACTGTTCGGGAAATCTATTAAGGTGAGCGGTTTTGCGGTGACGATGATTTACGCGCTGCACGAAATCCATAAACGGGCCGTGGAAGCGGTGTTCCGGCTGGCGCGCGAAGGCAAGCTTACGGTTCCAATCGGCGGCACATTCGCACTGGCGCAGGCCGCCGAGGCCCACCGCTTGATGGAGTCGCGCCGATCCACCGGCAAGCTGATGCTGATTCCGTAAGCGCCTGCGTATATGGAAAGACGCAGCCGGGTACGATACGGCGAGCTGGCTATCTCACCATCGGGAGTGATGCGAAGATGGGTTTGAAAGGGCAAGTTGCGTTGGTAACCGGCGCCAGCCGTGGGGTCGGCAAACGGATTGCGCTGCAACTGGCGGAAGAAGGCGCGACCGTGGTGCTGGCAGCCAGAACCGTTAGGACCGGAGAGGGCGCGTATCCGGGATCGATCGAGGAGACCGCCGCCGAGGTGAGAAAGCGCGGCGGCGAAGCGCTACCGGTGCGCTGCGACCTGACGGTTGCCGAAGATACTGAAAACCTCTGCCGCACGGCGCTGGATTGGTTCGGCCACGTCGATATCGTGGTCAATAACGCCTTCTACAACAACCCGCAGCACTACAACATGTTTCTCGATATCGATCTCGATACCTGGAACAAGTGCTGGATCGGCAACGTCCTGTCGCCCATCATCGCGTGCAAGATGCTGCTGCCCGGGATGATCGAGCGCCGCAAGGGCATCATCATCAACCTGACCTCGCCCGTGGGATGGTCCGATACGGCGGCGCCGGGGTTGCCCGGCAAGGGCGGAGTGGCTGCCACTTACGGCACCACCAAGGCGGCGCTGCATCGCTTTACCCACAACCTGGCAAAGGAAACCAGGTTGTACGATATCCCGACCATCATACTTGATCCCGGCTTCTCGGTCACCGAACGGATGGAGGTGGAGACCTTCAATCGGGGCGGAATTGCACTGACAGGCGGGCATACACCCGATGTGCCGGGCGTGGTCGTGCGCTACCTATGCACCTGCCCCAACGCGATGGTCTTTAATGGCATAATGATCTACTCGCCGGATTTCGTGCTGGAATACGGTCTGATGTCCGCCTTGACGCGGTAGGCGAGCGCCCGCCACCAGAAAATAGTACAATTGCGCGGAGAATGATTTTGCGTCCGGAAGGTGCTTCGCGCCTCGCCTGCATGCGGGCATATTTCCTACTCCCTCTCCCATTTATCTATGGGAGTGGTGGGGAGAGGGTGCCCTCAGCGCTTGCATGATGCACTCAAAAACATCCTCGATCTTTGTAGCGAGTCCTGCGGTAGCATGCGGTTGCGAAACGGGTTTGGAATTTTGTGGCCCTCTTTTTCCAGACACCCTCTCCCCAGCCCTCTCCCATAGATAAAATGGGAGAGGGTGTCAGAAGGGGCAGGTATCGCTTTGGGTTGCGGGGCTCAGCCCGAGCCAAGCGTGCTCTAATCTAATTCAACCGTTGGTCGAACTGGATCATGGTGCCGTCGGGATCCTTGAAAATGGTGGTCAGGATGCGCTTTTCGTGCGGCTCGCCGTAGGCTTCGCCGGCTGATTCGCTGGGCTCCACGACGATTGGCACGCCTCCGGCCTTCAGCTTTTCAACTCGCTGTTTGAGATCGTCCACCCAGAAAGAAAAGTGATGGATTCCCACCTGGTTGAGTTTCAGCGGCTGTCCGGAAGAATCGGGGTGATTCTGGGACAGCACGATAAAGGTTGCGTCGCGCCCATCCTCCCAGCGCATATAGATCGCATGCCGCTTCACTTCCGCGGGTTCGCCTGATTTTGCGCTGAACTTGATGGTTTCCTCGGTATCGAGCGAAACCTTGAGGCCCAACAGGTCCCGGTAGAAAGGTAGGGATCGTTTCATGTCGCTAACCCCAATAGCAACGTGTGAAATTGCGCGCATCGCTTTTCCTCCTCGCAGGCTGTTCCATAATGCCGCCGGTATTATTGCCGGGCCGGCGCCGATTGGCAAAGGTAACGCGGCTTGCGGTCCTCAGGTGCTGTGGCGCAAGCTTTGGAGGCATTAAATGAGGGAGACTTCAGATGGCTGGAACGACGGTGAAGATTACCGCGGCCGACGCGGCGTTTTCGAGGGCTACCTGGCGCTGCCCGGCGCGGGCAGCGGACCGGGCTTGATCCTGGCGCAGGAAATTTTCGGCATCAACCGCCACATGCGCGAGGTGGCCGACCTTTATGCTGAAGAAGGTTACGTCGTGCTGGCACCCGATCTGTTCTGGCGATTGGCGGCGGGGGTCGAGCTTGGTTACGAGGCGGTTGACCTTGAGACGGCTTTCTCATTCCACGAGCGCTTCGGTATCGACCAGGGCGTCCACGATATAAACGACGCGATCAGAGCGTTGCGCGCCAGGCCGGAATGCAATGGGAGGGTCGCGGTGCTGGGATTCGGTCTTGGCGGACGGCTGGCCTATCTGGCCGCGGCGCGGCTCAAGATCGACGCGGCGGTGAGCTACTACGGCATGGAACTGGAGCAGCATCTGGAGGAAGCGCGTTCCGTCCATTGTCCGATCGTATTTCACTTCGGCGAACAGGACGGTTACACGCCGCCCGCTGTGAGCGCGGCGGTGCGCAAAGCGTTCGCCGGGCGCCAGGACGCCGAGATTTACGTCTATCCGGGAGCGGACCACGGTTTCAACAATCCGGCGCGCGGCAACTTCAACAAGTCGGCGGCAACGCTGGCGCATTCGCGGACAATCGGGCTGTTACATCGGGCAATCGGGCCTCGCTACGACCTCGAAGCGCTGTGGGAAAAACACGTCGAGTGCGAGTTTGCCACGCGCAGCGTGGATGAAACGATGAAGACGATGGTCGCGGAGCCCTATGTAAATCACGTTCCCGACATGACCGGCGGTTATGGCTATCGGGAGTTGTACAGATTCTACAAAAACCACTTTATTCCGAAGGTTCCCAAAGACACCAAAATCATCCCCGTCTCGCGAACGGTCGGCGCCAACACCCTGGTGGACGAATTTATTTTTTGCTGCACTCACGACGTCGAAATAGATTTCATGCTGCCGGGAATCCCTCCAACCGGTAAGTATCTGGAAATCCCCCATATCGCGGTGGTCCATTTTCGCGGCGACAAGATCGCGCACGAACATATTTACTGGGAGCAGGCCACCGCGCTGGCCCAACTCGGCTTGCTCGATCCCAAAGGCCTTCCGGTTGCCGGCGTACAGACCGCCAAGAAGGTGCTCGACCCGAGCCTGCCCTCCAACACGCTGATGGCGGCGTGGGCGAAAAGTGAGCCGGAGAAAAAGTGAGGATGTCCAGCCCGAAAGTGAAAACAAATTCATGACCCACAGAACCCTCACCCCACCCTCTCCCTGGTCAGACCCTGGTCAGGCAGAGGGTAGGGTGAGGGTTTTCGTTAGGGAGATTATTTCCGCTAATCGACGGGAAACGCCAGGACGTGGTACTGCTTGCCGCTCACTTCGAACGACCCGACCTCGTCCTCTCCGCCATGCGCCGTTGCGCCGTGATAGGAGCGCGCATTATCGAAGGCGATAAAGCTAACCGCCACCTCGTATTGCTCGCGCACGGCGTCCATCAGTGCCTTGTGCAGACCGCGACGCAACCCCTCGCCGCGATGTTCCGCTGCGATACATAGCGGACCTTCGAGAAAGGCCTTCCATTCGCTGCCCGGCTTGCCGCGGAATCGGCCCGCGCGAAATGTCCGCGCGGCCATGGCGACCACCGGCGGCATCCCGGTTTTGTCGATCCATTCCGCACACAGAAAGCCGGCGAGTTCATTGTTTTCGATTCCCACCACGATGCCAATCTCGTTCGCCATCCGGGCGAAGTCCTCGCGTATGAAACGAACCGACAAAAAGCCGTCCTTGCGCTGCTGGGGCGTTAGGTTATCGATGTAGTTGGCGTCGGCCAGCCTGACCATCGCGTCATAATCCTCGGGCCGCGATCGCCTGTATGCCACCATTTGGTGTGACTTCTTCTAGCGCAGGACCTCTCCCTCGCCCTCTCCTAAGATAAGGAGAGAGGACAGAAAAAGCATCTGCCCCATGGGATTTGTGCTGTTTGTAGATGACACTGGTGGGCTAGCTGGCCTGCGGCATCAGCAGGGGGCCGTGGATTATGTAGGGACGGTTGTCCGGCGGATGGGGCAGGAACGCAAACAGCAACCCCAGACGGGCGCGCCCGGCAACCGTCGGCGCGATGCGCAGGGTCATCTCCATGATGCTTTGCGCAGGCGTTGGCCCCATATGGATGACGCCGCTGCCGCTGATCGTCATGTCGGGGCCTCTTCCTTCAAGCGCATTAATGCGCAACGTGGCGTGGTCGATAGTGCAGCTCCCCTTCAAGGATGCGAAGCGCAGCGCCGGAAAACCCTTGACCACAGCGAATTCGACTTCGTGGCCTTCCAGGGTAATGTCACCTTTCTGCGCGTTCATCCTGGGCGCGATGTCCTGAAGATCGACCTGGCCCGAAACTATTCCCTTGAGCGTGGTGCCAAGCGTCGGAGGCACCGGATAGCGCGCCAGATCGATGTCGGTCAGGCCCAGATCGACTCCAATAGTATCTCCCTGGCGCCGCACCTTGGCTCGTACCTGGCCGCCGTACATGTTCGCGCGCATGTCGAGGGCCGGACGCCCGATTAGCGTTCCCAGTCCGGGAGTGACCTTGAGTGCTTCGCTACGAACCAACGGCGGCGCCGATGGGCGATCGAGGCTTACCAGCATGACGTCTTGCAGCACCGCGCCAACTGGGAACGCCGGACGTTCGGATTGATAGGAAACCTTCAGCCCCAGCGGCAGCAGAACGCCCGTCAACGCCTCATCGTAGGGAAAGGTCCCGATCGTAAAGATGACGAAAAGCACCATTGCGGCCAGCGCGTAAAGCAGCGCCATGCTGTTCCCGCGCCAGTAATCGAGGCTGAGGAGGTCTTCGAACTCAGGCATTTTTGCCCAGCACCGAGCAGGTCATGTCAACGTCATAGGAATGGGGGTCCTGAGCGCGCCTTCTGATGCTCAGATTGGAGACGACCACTGGTTCCTTGATCGACTTGATCCGGTAGAGCACGTCGACCACTTGGGCCAGGCTGACTCCGTTCAGTTTCAGGTCGGAGCCGTACTGGGTGAACTGGCCCGAAACCGGTTTGCTCGGCAGCGGGTTAATGCCGGCGATCTTGTCGGTTTCCACCACGCCGTTCAAAGCGGTGCTCAGGGTTGAGCTTAGTGAAAAATCACTCGCCGGCGGAGCGGTATTTTTTTCCAGTGCAAGCAGTTCCGTGTTGACCTGGCGATAAGTTGAAGCCATCCGCCTGACTTCAATCAAATCGTGTTGGCGCGCCGCGATCTCATCCTCCAGTCCGCCCTGGTAAGATACAATCGAAAGATAAATCAGGTTGTAGCCGGCCAATACGCCCAGCACCACGGCCGCGAGCTGCAACAGAATCCGCTCGCGCTTTTCCAACTTGTAGTAGCGCGCGCGCAAATCACGGTAGCGCGGCGACATCCAGGCGCCCGCCCGGCTTGCGTAGCGGGCGACGGCCGAATCCCGCAACGCGTCCAGCGATTTGTCGGTTAACCCCATATCACTCCGAACCCAGACCTATATCCTTGATTGCTGCCGACAAATGAAAGACCACCTTATGCCCTTCGCCGGGTCCCTCCTCGGAGACCTGCAGGTCGGTCAGCCGATGCGTGGCGCCCAGGGCCTTTCTCAACTGCTCGATGGTCGCGTAGGAATCGGCCTTTCCAGTGAGTTTCAATCCCGTGTCATCGAGGTCCATTTCATCGATATCAACGGCGAGCCCGTTGGGCAGTCCGCGCGAGAGGAACAACAGGGTGTCCAGCGGTGAAGCGGGACCTCCGCTGCCGCCGAGCAGACCCAGCCGTTTACGCGCGGCAGCCAGGCGCGAGGTCAGCGCGCGCCGGGCGTGATCTCCCGTGACGCCGGGGATTACCGGCGCCGCCACCGCGGCAACCTCGCGGTTGAGAACCCTCAAATGATGGACGTTGGTGACGACGCCTAAAATTACATGCGCCACCATCAGCGCGCCGAGCCCAATAGCGATCAGGCCCGAGGTGTAAAGCGGTGCGAGGTCGCCAGTGCGGCCATGGAAGGCGAACTCGCCCAGGCGGAAATTGATCAGCGGCACCGGCTGGTTGGGCATCTCGCCCAGTAGCATCGCGACACAGCCTGCCTGGCGTATCCACTCGCCCCCGCCCATACCCAGCAGCGCGGAACAGTCAAGCTCCTCGACGCCGTGAATTGGCAGCGCCAGCTCCCGCGAGAAACGGTCGCGGACTTCGCTGGAGCCCGCGGCGGTGCCGCTTACGATCAGATCAGTGGAACCCGGCTCCGCCGCGTGCGACAACATGGTCTGACGCACCGCGGCGATAATCGCGCCGGTTGAAATATCGGCATGCTCGGCGTCGAGCGCCGGATCGATGCCCATCGGCAACGTTCTAAGCGCGCGCGGAATACCGCCGTTATCCAGCAGGACCACCGAGGTGCGCCGCTGCTCGACCTCGATTAACAGGTGTGAGTCCGCGCCGTTACCATTGCGTGAACGGTTGATAAGAGCGCTTAACGCCAACGAACTCAGGGTCACGGTCTTGGGGTCGAGTCCCGCCTCGGCCAGCAGGTCGAGGTGGGCGCGCAGGTCCTCTCTGCGGACCAGCCCTGCAAGGACCAGCGAATTCTTTCCGTCGCGAAGCAGGGGAAGGTAAGCGACCACGGCGTCTTCGACACTGAAGGGCATATGCTCCTCCAGGGCGAAAGGCACCGCCTGCTCCAGCTTGCGACGGTCGCTGAAGGGCAGGTTAAGCAAGCGCTTGGCGACCAGTTCGCCTGGCAGCGCGGAAATCACCAGGTCCGGGATCCCGGTTTGGCTCAGCAGGCGCCTGATTGCCGGAGCCAGGTCCGTTTCGTCCTCGGCGCGATCCGATTGGTAGGTGCCGACCAAGGCAAACGAACTCCACGCCCGTTCCCCGAGCGCGGCCTGCACCCGATCATCCCCCAATTCAAGCGCCAGAATGCGTTGCGCCATCCGAGATAGCTAATCCTCGTTCCAGTTCAAAAGCAACTGTGGTCCGGGACCGGTGCGCCGGATAGTCGCGTATACATAGGTGCGAGTGCCGGCGAAGCTGCCCAATCCGGCGATGGTAAAGTAGTCGCTGGTGGTGCTCAACGTCGCTGGCAGCGTTGATGCCCCGTTGGTTTGCACCAGCAGCTGGCTTACCTCGGTCAGGTTGGTGAACGGATGGTTCACGCGTTCTTCCAGAATCGACTGCAGCGAGGAGGGCGACTCCTGGAGCTGGGGCGCCACCGCCATCAAAACTTCCGGCGGCGCGGTGTTGATGTTGACCCTCACCGACGGCGTTGTGGTAAGGAAATTGCGCAGGCGGCGGAAAGTGGTTTCATCGATTCCGCGGACCATCCGCAGATCGCCGATAGTTGGCATCGGGCCATTGCGCGCTTCGTAAGGTGGCTTCAGACCCAGGTAATAATCCGACTCCGCGCCGCCTGGTGTGTTAATACTGTCGGGATCGAGCCAGTCGGTGAGCGGCGGGATGATTAGCGTGGGGTCCAGGCCCAGGATCGTCAGCAGACGAGTCAGCGTTTCGGCAAAAGCCGGATTGACCTGACCGTTGGGAGCAACCAGCTGGTTGATGTTCAACTTGCGCGCTTCATCGACAACGGAAAGATTTGCCCAACCGCCATCCACCGGCAGCGGCGGCAGCGGCAATGCCCAGATCGATTGCAGGCTGTCGACCCGCGGCTGGTTGGACAGGGCGGCCTTGCGCGCATCGTCTGCGATTAGCGCCAGGCCGACATTGACCGCGGAACGGGCCAAGTAGTAGGCGCGCAACTGATTGGCCTGATTTGCCGCGGAACGGTAGGCGATACTGGTGGAGGTGGTGAAATCCATGATCAGAATGGTCAACAGCGCAACCGCCATCATGGTGGCCAGCAGCGCCACCCCGCGCTGGCGGCGGTCTTTGCGGCGCAAGGCCGGGAATTTTATTTGCCCGATTCCCATCGGTGACTACTTCTGTATCGTGGCCATCGGCAGCGAGATCATCGTTGATAGATAGACGGGTTGCCGGCCCGAAGCCATCTGCAGCTCGATCGAGATTGCCTGGGGCAGCGCTTGTCCGGCTGGCGAGGAGGTTGAATCCCACACCTCCAGCCACTGGAAACCGTTAAAATAGCGAAAGTGAACGCTCAGTACGTTGGTCGCCAGCACCGTCGGCGGCTGGATAGGCGGATTGGCAGTCTGTATCAAACCACTGCGCTGGCTCCTGGTCCACATGAACCATCCGCGATGGTTCGGATTGGGAACCGCGGAGTAGGTAACGTCCTCCTCGGCGCTGTACCCGTCCAGGGCGCGGCGATGACTCGGATCCAGCGTGGCAAATGTGATCGAATCCATCGGCATCCCGCCCTGACGCGAGGCCTGTCCCACCAGCAAAACGTGGCTTGGTATCAAGGGCGTGAAAACGGCGCCGCGCAGTTCGCGGCTCATCAGCCACATCAGGGTGCGGGCTTGCTGGTCGGACTCGACCCGGACCTCGGCGTGAAGCTTGCTCACCGCGACCGCGTGAAAGGAGCCGTACAAAATGATCATGATCAGAGCGAGCAGGGCCAGGGAGAGCATCAGCTCCATCAAGGTAAAGCCCGCCTGCCAGGCCCGCCTGTGCAAAGCAATCACCGTTCAGGTCCCTTGCCCCGGTACCATCATCGGGTTGCGAATCATTTCGGTCAGTGAGAATGTGCGCTTTAGGCGCGGTCCATAGTGAATCAGGACGCGGACCTTGCGGATGTCAGGGAAGACCGCTGAGGCCTCGACCCGCCGCTCCCAACGGAAGTTGGTATAGCGGCGCGGATGCAGGTTTTCAAAGTTTCCGGTGGTTACTCCGAGCGCGGGAAACGGACCGGTGTCCGTCTGCGTGATCACTTCCTGCGCGAGCAGCGCCGCCTTGGTCATATCGCTGGCGAGCACCACACTTTGCAGAGTCTGATGCTGCAGGCCGAGCAGTCCGATAAGCGCAATCGCCACGATCGCGAGCGCGACCATTACTTCGATCAGAGTGAAGCCGGCGGCGGCTTGGAATCGCCTGCGAGCAGAATCAATGGCTGGTTGCGTTTGTGGTGCGGCTGTCACCCTCACCCTAACCCTCTCCCTGGTCAGGTAGAGGGAATAGTAATTCTCTCCAAGACAAATCACTCCCTCTCCCTGACCAGGGAGAGGGTTAGGGTGAGGGTGCGCGGGATTCATGATTGAGTCTGTGCCACCTTCGGCGCGATATCGCCGCGGGCGATGCTGACTCGGCCCGTCAGCGGCTGGAAGGTGAGCGTGAACACGGTGCCCCCTGGATCGACCAGATGGACCACGGTCGCGTCGACGTAGCCCTCGGGGTAGAAATTGCAGCTCACCGTTCCCCGCGTCACCGTTCCTGTGCCTTCGACCGTCACGTCGCGCAACTGAACGTCGGACGGCAGCGTGACCGGGGCGGCGCCGTCCTCGAGGTCGGGCACGAAGGCCGGTTTGGTCGAATGCGGATCCATCCGGGTGACTGAATAGGCCTGTGCATCCAGGTTAAAAGTGAGGCGTAAAACCACCTTATTGGCCGCGGCCTGACCATAAAGGAATGTCGCGCGCCCGGCCAGACGACGCGACTCGTGCTTAAGCCGCGACACATGAAGGCCCATCATCGAGGGCATGACCAACAGCGCCATCAGCGCTATCAGGAACAGCACTACGGAGATTTCGATCAGCGTGAAACCGGTCGCATTGCGCCCGAATTCACCCGGCCGGCCCCTGGGTATTGACTTCATTCGCCTCAGAACTGCGAGGCGTCGATGTCGGCGTTCTTGCCTGTTCCGCCTTCAGCGCCATCGGCTCCAAGCGACTTCAGGGTATAGGTATTGCCATCGCTTTGATAGACGTAGGGATTGTTCCACGGGTCATTGGGCACGCGCCGTATGTAGCCATCCGACGGCGGATCGCCCCCGCCACCCTGGGTGGGCGGACTGACCAACGCCTGCAAACCCTGGTCAGAGGTGGGGTAGGAGCCGCTGTCGATGTAGTAGCGGTCCAACGCGGTCTTCAGTTCGGCGATGTCAGCCATCGCCTTGGTCCGTTTGGCCTTATCGGTAGCTCCGCGCAGACTTTGCACGACGAGGGTGGCAAGCAGACCGAGAATCAGGATCACCACCATGATTTCGATCAGGGTGAATCCTGCTTGTTGTTGGCGCCTGGAATTCATTGGAGAACCCCCATCACTGCATGAGCTGGTTGAGCTGAAAAATCGGCATCA
This sequence comes from Binataceae bacterium (SeqCode), assembly GCA_035939115.1. Classification (GTDB taxonomy): domain Bacteria; phylum Desulfobacterota; class Binatia; order Binatales; family Binataceae; genus JAJPJA01. Next base: position 38,646 of record DASZGF010000243.1, on the reverse strand, counting down.
GCACCGCCAGGATCATGAACACTATCATACCGGCCATCACGATGGTCATGACCGGTTCGAGTATGGTGGTCATCTGGGACAGCGAAGCGGCGACCTCCTTCTCATAAGCCGTGGCCGCCTTTTCCAGCATCGGCTCGAGTTCGCCCGAACGCTCGCCGACCCGAATCATTTCCACCAGCATCGGCGGAAACAGGCGCGAGCGGGCCAGCGTCTGACCGATGCCGCTGCCCTCGCGGATGCTGTCGCGGCTTTCCTGGATGGCCTCGGCCAGGCGTTTGTTGGTTATCACCAGTTTTACTGCGTCCAGCGCCGCCAACACCTGTACGCCGCTGGCCAGCAGCGTGGCCAACGTGCGGGCAAACCGGGCCGCGATAACCTTGGTAATGGTGGGGCCGAGGTATGGCACCTTTAGAATCCAGCTATCGTATAGGTAACGTCCGCGCGACGTACTAAGCCAATAGGATATGGCCGCTACCAGACCCAGGAGGCCGAGCAGGACAAGCCACCAATCCGTGGTCAGGAAATTGGCAAATCCCACCAGCACCTGGGTCGTGATCGGCAGCGCCTGGTTGGTCTGAGAAAAGATCGTGGCGACCTGCGGAACGACGTAAGTGACCAGGAAACCCATTATCGCAGTGCCCACCAGCATCATTATGAAAGGGTAGGTCAGGGCGCCGCGCACCTTACGCACCAACTCGGCCTGCGACTCGCTATAGTCGGCCAGCCGGTCCAGCACGGTTTCGAGCGCGCCGGCCTGCTCCCCGGCTCTCACCATATGGACGTACAGCTCGGAAAAAGCTTCAGGATGCGCCTTCATGGCGTCGGCCAGCGAAACCCCTTCGCGGACCCGTTCGCGCACCTGGGAGAGCATCTTTTTGACCAGGGGCTTGGTCGCCTGGTCGGCGAGCACGGTAAGCGCGTCGAGCAGTGGAACACCGCCGCCTAACAAGGAGCCAAGTTGGCGCGTGAGCAGGCCCAGGTCAGTGGCCGGCATCTTGCGGCGCAGACCGGGCATCCGCTCCGACAGCGTACGGCGTTCGGCAACCGCGACTTCCTCGTTGATGGCGGTGGGAAAGATGCCGATACCGCGCAATTTGCCGCGGGCGCCGCGCGCGCTGTCGGCGTCGATAACCCCGCTGACCGCGCGACCGTCGGCAGCCAGCCCGCGATAACCAAAAACCGGCATAATACGCCGACCGTCAGTCTTGCCCAGGCGGCGGCTGAGGAATGATCTTCATCCCCTGCGGCGAGAGCAATTTGCGTGGGGTCGGCATCAACTCAATGCCTTTTTCAACACCCTGCTAACCGATCTCTTCCTGGGTCACGGTGAGAAGCTCTTCGATAGTGGTAAGACCGGCGATAATGCGGTCGGCGCCGTCCTGGCGCAACAGCCGCATGTCCCTGGAGGTGCAGGCGCGGCGGATGGTAGCGGCATCGGCGTTTTTCATTACCAGCGTCCGCACCTCGTCGTCCATCATCATCAACTCATGGATCGAGGTCCGGCCGCGGTACCCGGTGCCGCGGCAGGCTTTGCAACCGTTAGGGGCGGCCCGGTAAATCTGATCGGGTACATCCGACAGCTTGCAGCCAATGCGGGAGAGTTCCTCCGCGCTTGGGCTATAGGGCTCGCGGCAGGTCTTGCATAACAGACGCACCAGTCGCTGGGCGATGACGGCGAGGATCGAGGAGGATACCAGGAACGGCTCGGTCCCCATGTCAACCAGCCGGGTCACTGCGCCGAAGGAATCGTTGGTGTGCAGAGTAGAGAACACCAAGTGCCCCGTCAGGGCCGCATGGATGGCGATTTCCGCGGTCTCGGCGTCGCGAATTTCGCCGACCATTATGACGTTGGGGTCCTGGCGCAGGATCGACCGCAGCCCGTTGGCGAAGGTCAGTTCGATCCTGGGGTTGACCTGCATCTGTCCCACGCCATGAAGCTGATACTCGATCGGGTCTTCGATCGTGATGATGTTCTTTTCCGGCGAATTGATCTGCTTGAGGCAGGCGTACAGCGTCGTCGTTTTGCCCGATCCGGTGGGCCCCGTAACCAGGATGATGCCGTGGCTTTGACGGATCAGCCGGTTCAAACGGCGCAGGTTCTCGCCGCCGAAACCCAGCCGGTCCAGTTCCAGGTCGACCAGGTTTTGAGCCTGGTCCAGCAGGCGGAGCACGATACGTTCGCCGAACGCCGTGGGAATAATCGAAACGCGCACGTCGATATCGCGCCCCGCGATCCGGAGCCGGATGCGTCCGTCCTGCGGCAGCCGCTTCTCGGCGATGTTGAGGCCTGACATAACCTTGATGCGCGAGGTTATCGCCGACTGCACGAACTTGGGCGGGTTGATGACGTCGTACATCATGCCGTCAACCCGGAAGCGCACCACCAAATCGGATTCGAACGGCTCGATATGAATATCGCTGGCGCGGTCCTTGACCGCCTGCGACAGCAGCCCATTGACCAGCTTGATAATCGGCGCGGCGTCATCGGACTCGAGCAGGTCCTTGGGTTCCTGGGCCAGTTCGCTGGCCATCACGTCCAGCCGCTCTTCGCCCAGATCGATCATCAAATCATGCGGGGTGCTGGTGGCCTGGTCATAAGCGCGATTGATCGCTTCACTGATGACTTCCAGCGGGGCCACCACCGCTTCAATCGTTTTGCCAAAGAGCATCCGCAGATCGTCCAGCGGCTCGAAATTGGCCGGGTCGGCAATGGCGACGGTGACGCTGTTGCCGTCGCCGCCCAACGGCAGCAGGGCGTTCTTCTTGGCGTAGTTTATGGGAACCTTCAGAATCAGGTTGTTGTCGAGCGTGTGCTCATCGATATGGGCCTGAAAGGGCAGGCGATACTGCTGGGCGAGCGCGCGCGCCAGGCGCTGCGGCTCCAATGCGCCCATCTCGACCAGCGCCGCGGCCAGTTCCTGACCGGGCTTTTTTCGCTGTCGAGCCTGTTCCAAATCCTGCGCGGAGACCCATGATCGGTCGAGCAGGATGCTTTCAAAACTCTTGTGTGCAGTCGCCACCGCGGACCATTCGAGAGCTCAATCGCCCTATAAAGTTAAAATCCGACCAAAGCGCACAGCAGGGCAAGTGTACACGACCCCGCTTTCGCCGCTTCTATAGTGTCGGCGTTACTTCATCGCAAGGCAAGACCCGGTTGCAAGCGCTTCATCGAAAATATCACAAAAACAGCCGATTAATAGCCTTGGGCTGCCGTGGCAAGCACCTTGCCTCTCAGAAGTGGGCCGCATCATGCGGATTGGGAGCGCCGAAGCCGAGGCCGAAGCTTTGGCGCTTGGCCGCCATGGTGTGCTGCTGCTTGCTCCACGACACCAGTTTGCCGTCCACAAAGCGAAGGTCAAGGAACTGGCCCGAATCGCCCTCTTTGGCCGCGGTATAGAGCAGCGTAGCCGCGATATCGTTGCTGTTGGGGCGGCTGGCGTAGCTCCAGGTCTCAGTGTTTTGATCCTGATCTGCGACAATATCGGGCTGACCCCATTCCTGACGCACCTCGGGCATCGTCTGGCCCGCCTTGAGCGAGTCCAGCATGCGATGGGACCGGATTTGCGTCGAGGCCTGATAGGCGGCGCCACATCCCCCCGCCGCGCACGCCAACAGGCAGATTAACACACGAAGCTTGGTTGTCACGCCCTAGATTTTCAACGTGTCGCCGGCGCCTTGTCAACGCACCGCCCGAGGCGCGCCAGTTGTTGCGGCTGTGATATAGTCCGCCCGATTACAACCAAGGAGCGCATTGAATGGCGCGCAGGCTCAAGCTTGTTAAGGGCGCAGGCCGCAGGGCGACGCTGGTCTACGGGATGAGGATTTTTGGGACGCAAGAGGTCAGCGCGGTGGAAGACGCCACGGCGCGGCTTGCCGACGGCGGATCTTCGCGTATAACCATGCATGTCATCGAAGGCACGCGCGCCCAGATCCGCAACCAGTTGATGCGCAGCGTTGACGCCTTTTTCGAGCTGCTCGACGAGGAATAAGCCGGGCGCCACGGAGGTTCCAGGACCCAATGGATTTGAAGTTTCTGAAGTATGAGAAGCGCGGCCATCTGGCCTATATCACCTTCAACCGGCCTGAGGTGATGAACTCGATTCATCCGCCGACGGCCGAGGAGATGGGAGATGTGCTCGATGACTTTGCCCTCGATAACGATATCTGGATCGGCGTGGTGACGGGGGCGGGGGACAAGGCGTTCTCCGCCGGTAATGACCTCAAGTACACTGCCACGCATGCGCTGAAGGGGAGCAGGCCGGCACGCGGCGGCTTTGGCGGCTTTGTCGCGCGCTTCGATATCCACAAGCCCCTGATCGCCGCGGTCAACGGTTTCGCGCTGGGCGGCGGGTTCGAAGTCGCGATGGCCTGCGACATAATCGTCGCCGCCGAACATGCTCGTTTTGGTCTGCCCGAACCGCGGGTGGGGCTGATCGCGATGGGCGGCGGGGTACATCGCCTGCCGCGTCAGATTCCGTTGAAGATCGCGATGGGCATGATGCTGACCGGCAAGCACATCACGGCGCAGCAGGCGCATGCGCTGGGAATCGTCAACGAGGTGGTCCCGCTCAAGGACCTGTTCCCCACCGTGGAGCGCTGGGCCGCGGAAATCATGGAATGCTCGCCGCTGGCGGTACAGGCCACCAAGGAGGCGGTGTTAAAGGGTCTCGACATGCCGCTGGAGCGCGCGGTCGAGGAGAAATTCCCGGGGCTTTACAAGCTGTTGCACTCTCATGACGTAGTAGAAGGCCCCCGCGCCTTTACGCAAAAGCGCAAGCCGCAGTGGAAGATCGAGTAGGGGCTTTCAGGCGAGGCCTGCGTATATCGCTGAAGCTGTTCTCAATCTCTCCCTGAAAGGGAGAGAAGGGCGCCGCTGCGGCGCCCAAGAGAGGGTCCTTTTTCAGCGCGCATTCTCCCGCGCGCGATTCACGAATGAGTGACAATCTGCATGAAGCGCGTGCGCCGTTTTTGAGGTCCGCTCTCTTTAATGCATTCGTCACGAAATGCCCTTTTGCCCTTGTGCAATCTTCCCCAGAACTTATGAATCGCGCGCAGAAGAATGCGCGCTGAAAAAGGACCCTCTCTCCGGCGCCCAGAAAAATGGGCGCCGTTCTCCCCCGGTCCGGGGTAGAGAAATATAAGACAAATCCATAGAAATTCCGGAGCGCTGCTCGTTAGCCAACGCCGCTAAATAATCTTGTTGAGCGGAAATTCGATGATGCCGACGGCGCCGGCGGCTAGTAGCTTGGGAAATAACTCGCGCACCGTCTGCTCGCTGATCACGGTCTCCACCGCCACCCACTCCTCGCCCTTGAGTGCGGCCGAGGGATAAAGCGGCGAAACCGTCGGCGCCGTGATCGACGGCAGCAGTTCGATCACCCGGACCAGGTTGGTGCGCGCGCAGTTCATCTTGATGCCGACGCGCGCTTCAGCATCTAGCGCGCCGCGCACCAGCACCGCGATCTGCTTGATTTTGAATTGCTTCCACTCATCCGCCCAGGATTGCGGATTAGCCACTAGCACCGGAGTCGAGGTCAGCAGTTCCTCGACAATCCGCAGGCCGTTGGCGCGCAGCGAGGAGCCGGTTTCGGTGACCTCCACGGCGGCGTCAACCAAGCCATCGGCCGCCTTGGCTTCGGTCGCTCCCCAGGAAAACTCGACTTCCACGTTGACCTTGCGCTGGGCGAACGCCCGCCGCGTGAAATTCACCATCTCGGTGGCGACGCGCTTGCCCTCGAGGTCTTCCATCCGGCGGATAGGTGAGGCTTCCGCAACCACCAGCACCCAGCGCGTAGGCGCCAGCGAGACTTTGGAATAGGTAAAGCTCTCAACCTCGACCAGATTAACGTCGTTTTCGACCACCCAGTCGCGTCCGGTGATGCCGGCGTCGAGCGTGCCGTCGGCAATATAGCGCGGCATCTCCTGCGGACGCAGGAGCCGGCAACTCAGCGTGGGGTCATCGACCTTAGGCATGTAGGAACGCGCGTCAACCGAGATACGCCAGCCGGACCGGCGCAACAACTCCAGGGTCTGAGCCTCCAGGCTGCCCTTGGGAATACCGAATTTCAAAACCTGATCGGACATTAGAAATGAAAGGCCGTTCTTGTTCGAAGGCACGTCAGGGCGTGCCCGGGGTCTTGTGGTGACCGTAGTTGGTGCCATATTTGGCCGGGTCGACTTTGTGCTCATCCACGATTCGCCAGTCGCTGCCGTCAAGTTTGCGGAAAAAACAGCTCTCGTAGCCCTCATGGCAGGCGGCCTGGTCGCCGCGCTGTTCGACCGCAAGCAGCAGGGTATCGTTGTCGCAATCCAGACGAATCTCATGTACTACCTGAAAATTTCCCGACTCTTCGCCTTTGCGCCACAGGCGGCCGCGCGAGCGCGAATAATAGCAGGCGTGGCCGGTGGCGAGCGTCTCCTCAAAAGCCTCGCGGTTCATATAGGCCATCATCAGCAGGCGGCCGCTGGTGAAATCCACCGCCACTACCGGCACGACACCGCCGCCCTTGTCGAAATCGATTACGCCACCCGGTTGATTTTCCATAACAAAGACGGAGCCGTTGACGTGGCTCCGCTTGCAGCTAAGTATTGGCAAAATCGCAGGTCGATTCAACCGGCGCAGTCTGCCTGATGCCGGCAACAAGGGTAAGAAGGCATGAAACTAGGGGAACTGTCCGCGGCGCTGGGACTGGAATTGAGCGGCGACGCGGAGGTGGAAATCATCGCGGCAGTGCCGCTGGAGGCGGCGGCGCCCGGAACGATCAGCTTCGTCGCCCAGCCGCGTTACCTGCCGATGCTCGAGCGCGTGGCGCCTTCGTGCCTGATTATGCCCGCCGAGCTGGCTGCACGGGTCCAATGCGCGGTGCTGAAAAGTCCGAACCCGGTCTTTGACTTTGCCCGCGCCCTTGGAATTCTCCATCCGCCGCGCCGTCCGCCGGCGGGCATTGACGCCAGTGCGCAAATCGCTCCCGACGCGCAAATCGGGCCGGACGCCAGCATCGGGGCCTTCGCCGCGATCGGAGCGGGGGTGAAGATCGGCGCGCGCGCCGTGATCTATCCACAGGTCACAATCTACCCGGGGGTGAGCATCGGGGACGATTTCGTCTGCCACAGTCATGTATCGATTCGCGAAAACGTCGTGATCGGGGACCGCGTGCTGCTGCATAACGGCGCGGTGATCGGTTCGGAGGGCTTCGGTTTCATAGAAGTCGGCGAGGGGCTGACCAAGATTCCTCAGGTCGGCAACGTCGTACTTGAATCGGACGTCGAGATTGGCGCCAATACCACGATTGACCGGGCGACCGTGGGCAGCACTTTCATTCGGCGTGGAGTCAAGCTCGATAACATGATTCATATCGGGCACAACTGCGAGATTGGGGCCTATTCGCGCTTTGCCGCGCTCACCGGGATCGCCGGTTCGACCAAGATCGGCGAATGGTGTGAGTTCGGCGGGCAGACCGGCGTGGCCGACCACGTGAAAATTGGAAACCGGGTAAGAGTGGCGGCCCAAAGCGGCATCCCCGGCAGCATCGCCGGCGACAACATCACCATCTCGGGCGCGCCTGCGATCGAAATCAGGCGTTGGCGCCGGCAGATGGCAGCGTATTTGCGTCTGCCCGAGTTGGTGCGCCGCATCCGGGCACTGGAGCAGAAGACCGGTCTTACCGGCGGTGGCGTTAGCGACGGCGACTAGGTGCGCGTGAACGCGGCGTTTGTTAGCCGCCCACCAAAGGTGATACCTATTCCAAACTGTTATGCGTATGGTACGGGGCATCAGGTGGACGGTCGCCTGGCCGGCGGTCTTACTTGCGATCCTGCTTGCCGGCTGCCATTCCAGCGCCCGGTCAATCCGTAAAAATCCGCGCGTCGAGCAGTTCGATTACCAGATCAGCGTCGGGCAGGACCAGTATCACATCGAAGGCTACCTGGCGCGCGCGCCGCAGCCTGGCCGTGAACCGGCGCTGCTGGTGATCAATCCCTCTGGCGACGCAGTCAAATGTATCAAGTCCAGCCTTCAGTTGACGCTGCTGGAGCTGAACATCGCCTGCATCAGCCTTCCCGGCACCGGCAAATCCTCGGGTCCCGGCCGTTACGTAGGCCCACAGGCAGTGGCGGCCGCGCGCCGCGCGATCGATCTGCTGTCGCAGCGGGCCGATGTCGACCCGGACCGGCTCGGAGTGTGGGGAGTGGCAAATGGAGCGGTGGCGGCGGGGCTGCTCATGGACGTCGACCCGCGTCCCCGCGTGGTCATTCTGCAATCGGGCACTTACGATATGACCAAGTTTTGGCCCGAGATGCGTTGGTTCACCAAGTTGTCGATCCTGCACCAGGTATGGCCCAGCCGCCGCGTGCTCAAGGAACGCAGCGTCATCGACCAACTGCCGGCGCGGCTTAAGTGCAAGGTGCTAATCCTGCACGGTGAGGAGGACAAGCGCAACCCGCTGCGCCAGGCTGAGCAACTGGCGGCTGCGCTGCAGGAACGTGGGGCCTCGGTCAAAACCCGCTATTTTCCCGACGGGAACCATCGGCTCGGACCTCGCGCCTACGATGAGGTGGTTGAATTTCTGCGCGCCAACCTGGTCTCGGACAGCGCCTCAGGATAGCTCCTTGAGTGCGTCGAGCACCGCATCGGCGTGGCCGTTAACTTTGACCTTGGGAAAAACCTTGCGAATCACGCCCTGACGATCGACCACGAAGGTGGTGCGCTCGATTCCCATGAATTCGCGACCGTAGAGGGATTTTTTCTTAAAGACTCCGTAGGCCTCGAGCACCCCCTTGTCGACGTCGCTGAGCAGCGGAAAGTTCAGTTCATACTTGCCCGCGAATTTCTGGTGCGATTGCGGAGAGTCGCCGCTGACTCCGACCACTTGGGCGCCCGCGGCTTGCACACGGCGAAGGTTGTCGCGAAAGTCGCATGCTTCCGTGGTGCATCCGGGCGTCATGTCCTTGGGATAGAAGTAAAGCACCAGGTTGCCTTTGGCGGTGAGGTCGCGCAGCTTCACCGCACGTCCGGCGGCGTCGGGCAGTTCGAAATCCGGGGCGCGCTTGCCCTCCAGGGGATGGGTCGCGGGTGGCCCTTTGGCGGGCGCTTTTGTGGTTCCGGTTTTCTTCATGGACGGTTCTCTTCGCGGAGGATTAATGAGTTTAAAGCGCCATTCGGAATCTGACGCAACACTCATCACCGCTTTGTGCTAGTCTGAGCGTAAAGATCCGAAGGCGCATCCGTACCGGCAGCGGTTGTTCGGAAAATGTAGCAATTGATCGAAGGAAGGAGCGGTTTGCTAGTTGACCATCTTGTCACAAGAATTTAAACTACCCCCGGGATTGAATCGTCCGCAAACCGCGATGGCCGCATATACCGAGCTCACAGCAGACTTGATTGAAGAGCTCGCTGACGATTACGGCTTCGGCCGCATCGCCAGCGCCCTGCCCATTCCGCAAGGCTCGGTCAACACGAACTACTTGCTGGAGACCGCCAAGGGCAAGTACCTGCTGCGCATCGACGAAGCCAAGGGCGAGATGGAGGTCAAACGCGAGATTGACCTCCTGGCATTTCTGCACAAGCATTCCTTCCCCTGTCCACATCCTTTGCAGGATCGCAAGGGCAGATACTACCGCGAATACCGCAACCGCTGCCTGTCGATCAGCAAATACGCCGAAGGCCGGATGGTAGCGCCCGACGGTCTGCGGTCGAGCCAGCTTGAAGGGGTGGGGCGGACCCTGGCCGAATTGCACATCATCGGCAAAGGCTACAAGAAAGGAATCGACAACCGCTTCAGCTTTGAGCGCATCGCGGACCTCTACAACAACGTTCGCGGCCGCCTGCCGTCCTACTTCCGCCGCATCACGCGGACCCTGGACGACGAGATCGATTATCTCAACCGTTATCTGGAAACCAAGCTGCCCAAAGGCATCATCCATGGTGACCTGTTCGCCGACAACATCCTGTTCCGCGGCGAGCGGCTGATTACGGTGCTCGATTTCGAGGCGGCGTGCCGCGGCAAGTTCATTTTCGACATCGCCACCGCGGTCAACGCGCTGTGCTTTGTAAGCGGCCAGTACTCGCTGGAGCGCTTCCGCCATCTGCTGCACGGTTACGAATCCTTGCGCACCCTGTCGCTGGCGGAATGGGACGCCTTCCCTAACGAGTTGCGTTACTCCTCGCTGCGCTTCACGGTGACCCGCCTGCGCGATTTCTTTCTGCAGCCGATGGACGGGGCGGCCCGCGAGCACAAGGATTTTCGCGAGTTTTTTGAACGGCTGCGGATTTTGCGGCGCGAAAAATCCGGCGGCATGGAGGCCCTGCTGATGGCGATGGCGACCGGATACGATTACCGCAAGTATCAAAAGATCAGAGCAAGTGAGAAGCCCTGAAGACGGCCGCCCTCATGCGTTTTGCCCGGTCTGCTCGCGGCTATTCCCGATACCCGTTCCCGGTCCAACCCGCGCCGCCTGATCGCACCATCAGGCGCACGCGCTGATACAACCCCGATGTCGAAGCTCCTGGAGCAATTAGCAGGCAGCGTACCCTCGCTGTGGATCGAAGTCAGTCCTCCACGCGGCATTAACACGGAAGCGCTGCTGGGTCGCCTGGCCGTTTTGCGCAACAAGGTCGACGCGATCAACCTGACCGACAATTCGATGGCCAAGGTGAAGCTGTCGGGCCTGATCTTCGCCATCATCATCAAACAGCGGCTTGGAATACCGGTGGCGCTGAATTTTTCCTGCCGCGATCGCAATCTGCTCGCGCTCAAATCCGATCTGCTGGGGGCGGCGGCCGTCGGCCTCGACGCGGTGGTGGCACTGACCGGTGACAAGGTGCAGCCCGATTCCCATGCCGAGGCGCGCAGCGTGCACGATGTCGATGTTTTCGGGCTGCTGCGGGTCATCGGGGAGCTCAACCGCGGCGATACCGGGGAAGGAAAGCGTCCGCTCAAAACCCTGCCCGTACTGACTGTGGGCGCGGTGGCCAATCCCAATCGCGGCAACTTTGAGCGCGAGCTGGAATTATTGGCGCGCAAGGCCAGTGGCGGGGCGCGTTTCGTGATCACCCAACCCGTGTTTGACCTGGAGCGGGCGGAGCGCTTTTTGGACCAGGCCAGTGCGATGGGCCTGCATGTGGTGCTCGGCATACTCCCGGTCAAGCGCGCCGAGATGGCCAATTATCTCAAGCAGCAGGTTAGAGACCTGAGCGAGGTCGGCGAACATTTCGACCGTTACGCGGGACTGAGCGAAGCGCAGTCGCGGCGGCTGTCGATCGAGCATAGTCTGGAGCTGATGGGGGCACTGGCCTCGCGCGTGGCAGGGTTTAACATAATGAGTGGCGGGGGCCCTTCGCTGGCAATCGAGCTCGCCCTGGAGTTTGACCGGCAGCGAAGCGGGCGCCCACAAAGCATATAACATGGCCACATCCTTAAGCTTTTCTCACTCCGGGAAAGACCAGAGTGAGGTCGCAGGTGGTGGGGAAGTCATTTCCGCCGGCTGCCCGGATCCGGAGACATAACATGGCTGAAAACGTGGAATCAGCGGAAGGTGCGGTTCGTCGCCTGCTACGGCATGTCGGCGAGGATCCCGAACGGGAAGGTTTGCAGCGCACACCAACCCGGGTGGTCAAGGCCTACGAGTACCTCACCCACGGCTACTCGCAGGACCCCAAGGCGGTGATCAACGGGGCGCTGTTCGTCGAAGAGGATTACCAGGAGATAATCGTCTGCCGGGATGTTGACTTCTATTCCCTGTGCGAACATCACCTGCTGCCCTTCATGGGCCGGGCACATGTCGCCTATCTGCCCCGCCATCACATCATCGGTTTGTCCAAACTTGCGCGGCTGGTCGACATCTACGCGCGCCGGCTTCAGGTCCAGGAGCGCATGACGACCCAGATCGCGACCACGCTGATGGAAGAGCTCAACCCATTGGGTGTCGCCGTGGTGCTGGAGGCCGAGCACCTCTGTATGCGGATGCGAGGGGTGGAAAAACAAAACTCCTGGGTAACCACGTCCGCGATGTTGGGAGTTTTCCGCACCAACGTGGAAACCCGCCAGGAATTCATGACCCTGATCAAAAATGGCAGATAGATCGGAGCATCGCCGAATGCGGACTCGCAACCCGCCGCCCGCCGCGGCGGACGCGGCGGCACTTGAACGCCTGGGCGAGTACGCCCTGCGTTACGTAAAGCCCGGACACACGATCGGTCTGGGCACCGGGCACGCCGCCGCCGCATTTATCCGCGCGCTGATCGCAAGCGGCATCCAGGTGCGCGGCGTGCCGACCTCGCGCCACAGCGAGCAGATGGCGCGCGAGGGCGGAATCGAAATCGTCGGTCTTGACGCAGTCGACCGCATCGACGTGACGATCGACGGCGCCGATGAAGTCGATCCCAGGCTCAACCTGATCAAGGGGCTCGGCGGCGCGCTGGTGCGCGAAAAGATTGTCGCAGTCTCCTCACGCAGGGAGATTATCGTGGTCGGCTTCGAAAAACTGGTACGCCGCCTGGGCGAACACGGCATCCTGCCGGTCGAGGTGGTGCCCTTCGCCGCACCGTTGTGTCTGCGCCGGCTTAAAAAACTCGGCCTGCGACCCGCGCTACGTCAAAACCCCGACGGGACCGAAACCGTGTCGGACAATGGCAACCTGATCGTGGACTGCAAGGTGGATTCGACGCTCAATGCTCGGCGCGTCACCCGCGAATTGCAGGAGATGACCGGTGTGGTCGACCACGGCCTGTTCCTGGGCCTCGCCCACACGGTGCTGGTCGCGGAGGCTGATGGTACCATCGAGGTGATCAACCGCCCGCAGTAGGAACAACACGCGCCGGAATGTTCGTTTAATCCGAGAATATCGGTCAGGCTTGGGACGCTAAATGGACGACGAAAATCTGGTTACGATCATCCGTGACATGTCGGTTGCCTGGCAAAACGTTATCGCGCTATATGGCGGTGCGATGTGCAGCGCGCAGATCCTTGAGGGAGAACTTGTCCAGATTCTTTATTATCTCCGGATAGCCGAAGGAGAGCTCAAAACTGAAAGTGATCACAGTTGGGCATACACCCAGATGGAGCGCCTTAAACCCGGCGAGCTTTTGGAGCAGATCCGTAAGAAGGGAGTAAAGTCAGACAGTATTTAAAAATCCCTTGAAACAGCCTTTCGAACTCGAAATTTTTTGGCTCATCGGTTTTTCCACAGATAGAATCCAATAATGACCGCCTCTGAGTGTCAAGAAGTGGAAAGTAAGCTCAGAGAAATGACTCAGGAACCAGACACCGCTTACAATCGTCTTCAGCCCCTACGGCTCGCCCTCGAAAAGAAGCTTAATTTTTCCCAAACACCGCGCAGAACAGGTTGAACAGATATTAGAAAAGTTCAAAACCGCTTTTGATTCCTTTGCGGACAAATAAAGTTGGTGCAACTTTTGGGTGCGGGTTGCCACATGACCTCGGACGAAAACGCGCGCGCTGACTTGGTGCGGATCTTTCGCGCGGCGCTCGACGCTGTGGCGCCCGACCAGCTCTCCGCGGCGGCGCTGCGCGGCGAGTTGAGCGGTGCGGAAATCGTGCCGGAGTTCGTGGCGTCCGCCAAACGCATCTTTGTCCTCGCCGTGGGCAAGGCGGCGTCGCGGATGATGGCTGCCGCGGAGCAGCAGTTGGGCGGGCGGATCAGCGATGCTGTCGCCGTAGTCCCGGCGGCGGACCTCGAACAAAACCATACTGGTACGCGCATCGCGCGATTCTTCCCCGGCGGGCATCCGCTTCCAGATGCTGATTCAGTTGGGGCCGCGCAGGCGTCGCTCGCGATGCTTGCCGGCTTGGATGCGGACGACATGCTATTGGTGCTGCTCAGCGGCGGAGCCTCGGCGATGATTGTCGCGCCGGCGGATCCCGTCACCCTGGAGGACAAGATCGCCGTCAACGCGGCGCTGCTGCGCGTGCGGGCGTCGATTAACGAAATCAACGCGGTCCGCAAGCATCTGTCAGCGATCAAGGGCGGCCGCCTGTTGCGCCATTGCAACGGCGCCCGCGTGCTCAGCCTGATCCTCTCCGACGTACGGGGCAACGACCTTGCCACGATCGGATCGGGTCCGACCGCTGCCGATCATACGACCTTCGAAGACGCCCGCGCGGTCCTGATTCGCCATTCGCTATGGGGCCGCACGCCAGAGCGGGTGCGGGAATATCTGGAAGCGGGCGCCGCCGGTGAGTTCGACGAAACCGTCAAAGCGGGCGACCCGGTGCTGCAACGGGTGACCAATATTATTTGCGGGGATAATGCGCGCGCGCTGGCCGCTGCGGATGTGGCGGCGCGGGCGCTGGGCTACCAGGTCGACCGCTGGCGTGAGCTGTATGGCGAGGCCGCCGACCTCGGCCGCGCTCTCGCTGCCCACTTGAGCGCACTGAGCGGTGAGCGTCGATGCGTGCTGACGGGCGGCGAGCCGGTAGTGACGGTGCGCGGCGGCGGAAAAGGGGGCCGTGCGCAGGAACTCGCACTCTCGCTGGCGATAGAATTGGATCGACTGGCGCCGCAGGCTCCGATTGCCGCGTTGTGTGCCGCCACCGACGGAGTCGACGGTCCCACCGACGCGGCCGGCGCTTTTGCCACACCCTCCACCGTGGCCCGCGCCCGCGCGGCGAATCTAAATCCCCAGCAGCACCTGGCGCGCAACAATTCCTATGCGCTGCTCAAGGCTTGCGGCGATTTGTTCCAAACCGGCCCCACAGGTACAAATGTCACGGACATCTTTGTCGCCCTGGTGAATTATTAAGCCGCTTTCTGATCGGCGCTCGGATCCGTTATGAAAAAGGTCTCGTCGTCCTCCAATGGCGCGCGCGTGGTCACCCTGATTCCGGGCGATGGAATCGGGCCGGAAGTGATTGCCGCCGCTGTCGAGGTGATCGGCGAAACGCGGGTCAAGCTGCACTGGGACGAGCAAATCGCCGGGATGACGGCCTTCAAGCGGGTCGGCAACCCGGTGCCCGACGCCCTCATCAAGTCCCTGCGGCGCACCGGTGTCGCGCTTAAGGGCCCGCTCGAAACGCGGGTGGGGGAGGGCTATCGTTCGATCAACGTCTATTTGCGCAAGACCTTTAACCTGTACGCTAACTTAAGGCCGGTGCACAGCTTCAAGGGCGTTCACACCCCCTTTCGCAATGTGGACCTGGTGGTGGTGCGCGAAAATACCGAGGACCTCTATGCCGGCCTGGAACACGAGATAACGCCCGGCGTGGTCGAGAGTATCAAGGTGATTACGTCGCGCGCCTCGCGCCGGATCGCGCGCTTCGCCTTTGAGTACGCGCGCAAAGAAGGACGCCGCTGCGTGACGGCTATCCACAAGGCCAATATCATGAAGCTCTCCGATGGGCTGTTTTTGAAGTGCGCGCGCGAAGTATCTTCGAAATTTCCCGGGATTCGCTACGAGGAGCAGATTGTCGACGCCGCCTGCATGCGCCTGGTCACCGATCCGCAGGCCTTCGACGTGCTACTGCTGGAAAATCTCTATGGCGACATCGTGTCGGATCTGTGCGCCGGACTGGTCGGAGGGTTGGGTGTGGTCCCCGGTGCCAATTACGGCGACAAGGGAGCGATTTTCGAGGCGGTGCATGGGACCGCGCCGGATATCACGGGCAAGGGGCTCGCCAACCCGATCGCGGCAATCCTGAGCGGCGCGATGTTGCTTGAATATTTGGGCCATCCGCAGGCCGCCCGCCGCATCAGAAACGCCACCGGCGAGGTGTTACAATCGGGCAATACCCTTAGCCGGGACCTGGGCGGCAGTGCCACCACGAGGCAGATAACGGACGCAATCATAACCGCAATGCACGCGCGCCCCTCTTCCGCAGCCGATCGCGCTTAGCTATTAAATGAATCTATATGGGTAAGATTCTGAAGCCTGGGGATACCAGCAATCGCGTACCGCCAGGACAATACCTCACCACCAAGTTCCCGGTTCTGACTTACGGGCCGGTGCCCAAGTTCAATCCCCAGACCTGGGATTTCCGGATGCTGGGAGAGGTGGCGCAGCCGCTGCGCTTTACCTACCAGGAGTTTCAGGCGCTGCCGCGCGCCAAAATGGTCGCCGATTTCCATTGCGTCACCACCTGGTCGCGCCTGGACAATGTGTGGGAAGGTGTGATGGTGAAGGACCTGATGAAACTGGCGGGACTCAAACCTGCCGCCCGTTTCGTGCTGATCCATTGCGACGCCGGCTATACCACCAACCTGCCGCTGCAATACTTTCTGGACGACGACGTGATGCTGGCATATCGGCATGACGGGCAGGACCTGGCGCCCGATCACGGCTTCCCGCTGCGCCTGGTGGTGCCCAAGCTGTACGCCTGGAAGAGCGCCAAGTGGGTGCGCGCAATCGAGTTTCTGACCGAGGACATCCGCGGCTTCTGGGAGGTGCGCGGCTATCATAACCGCGCCGATCCGTGGCTTGAGGAGCGCTATTCGTTCCAGGAGGACCCGGAGGAATAACGGGTGCCGATTACGGCCTGCGGTGGCGGACGATCATCTCTCGCGCGACGAACAGATCCTCAGACTGCGCCGTGAAACCTTCGACGTCGCCGTGATTGGCGGCGGTATCAACGGCGCCGCGGTGGCGCGCGACGCGGCGATGCGCGGGCTCCGCGTCGCGCTTATCGAGCAGGGCGATTTTGCCGGCCAGACCTCCTCGCGATCCTCCAAGCTGATCCATGGCGGTCTGCGCTACCTGCCCCAGGGTCAACTGCGGCTGGTTTACGAGGCGCTGCGGGAGCGCGAACTACTGACCCATCTGACGGCGCCTCACCTGGTGCGTCCGATCGACTTTTTGTTCCCGGTATATGCCGGACGAACGGTCTCACGGCTGGGGTTGTGGGCCGGCCTTTTCGTTTATGACCTGCTCGCGCGCACTCCCAAGGCTCAGCGCTTCAAAGCGCTTGGCGCCGATCAAGTCGCTGCGATGGAGCCCGGCCTGACCCGGACGGCGCTGCGCGGCGGGGCGCTTTATTATGACGCTCACGGCGACGATTCCCGCCTGACGCTGGAAAATGTACTGGATGCTGTTATTCACGGCGCCGCGGCCGCCAACTACGTCGCACTGACAAGTTTCGACAAGCGGAGTGGCAGGCTGCGCGCCGCGCAAGTCAGCGATGTATTCAGCGGCGAGCGCTTCGCGATCAGCGCCCGCGTCTTGGTCAACGCGGCCGGGCCTTGGATCGACCACGTCCGCCGGATGGATGATTCCGCCGCCGATCCGGCTATCAGACTGACCAAAGGCGTTCACCTGGTGCTCGAGTCCAGTCGCTTGCCGCTGCGTCATTCCCTGGTTTTGTCCGACGGGCGCGGCCGGATCATCTTCCTTATCCGCCAGCGCGACTCGATTCTGCTCGGCACCACTGATACCGATTACAGCGGTGCGTTGGATCAGGTTCGTGTGGTTGCGCAAGATGTCGATTATCTACTGGAAGTGGTGGCGCGGAGCATCCCGGGCGCCGGGCTGCGCCATCGGGATGTAATCGCGAGCTTCGCTGGACTGCGCGCCCTGGTGCGCGGCAACGAGGCTAGCGCACCGTCCAGGGTTCCGCGTGAGGAGCTGATCGTCAGGAGCAAAAGCGGGATGCTATCGATCGCCGGCGGAAAACTCACGACTCATCGGCGGATCGCACAGCGTGTTGTTGATATGATTTGCCGCGAGCTGGGAGTGGCGGTGCATGCGTCGCCCACCCTGACGACGCCGCTACCCGGAGCGCGGCCTGCGTCTGGTGGGGCCGCTGGCTCAGATCGCATCGCGCCGGCGGCGCGGGCGGAATTGGTTTCGCGCTACGGCACTCGGACTGGATTGCTTGACGCGCTGATGGAGCAGCATCCGGGACTGGCCGAGCCGCTGTGCGCAGGATCTCCGGTGCTGGCGGTGGAGGCCGTTTATGCGGCGCGTCTGGAGATGGCGCTGACGCTGGAGGATTTCATGGTACGGCGCACCGCGATGGTGCGGCAATTCCCCGCACACGCCGCGGCCGCCGCGCCAACGGCGGCGCATCTGATCGGGTCGGAACTGGGCTGGAGCGCGGAGCGTGAGGCCGCGGAGGTGGTGCGGTTGAATGCCGCGCTCAAAGCGAGCCGGGAAGTCTGAGATGGCCAAAGACGCAAGCAAAACCGACTTGCGCGCTCGCGCCGGACGGATCTCGGCGACGCTCGCCAAACTCTATCCGCAGGCGCGCATCAGTCTGGATTTCAGCAACGCCTGGGAATGCCTGGTGGCGACGATTCTCTCCGCGCAATGCACCGACGAACGCGTTAACCGCGTCACTCCGGTTCTGTTCAAGGAGATTCCCGGCGTCGCCGCGATGGCGGCCGCGCCGCTGGAAAAAATCCAGGAGTTAATCGCCAGCACCGGCTTCTTCCGCCAGAAAGCCAAGGCGCTCAAGGGCTGCGCGCATGAAATCATGTCTCGCTTCAAGGACGAGGTCCCCGCGCGCATGGAGGATCTCGTCACCCTGCCGGGAGTGGGGCGCAAGACCGCCAACGTCCTGTTGGGCCACGTATTTGGCCAACCCGGCGCGGTGGTCGATACCCACGTGCGCCGGCTCGCGATACGCCTGGGCCTGACCAAAGAGCAGGATCCCGACCGCATCGAAGAGGACCTGCAAAAGGTGCTCGCCCCCGAACAATGGACCCCGTTCACGATGCGCCTGATCCTGCACGGACGCCAAGTCTGCTTCGCGCGCGCCCCGCGCTGCCACGAATGCGCACTGCTGCCCGACTGCCCGCAAATCGGCGTGAGGGACGCGCCGAAGTCCGCACACAAGGCGCGCCGCTGATTATTCTGTGGGCGGAGGCTTCCAGCCCGTGATTAGCGGTTCGCGAACCGGCCATTCACGAAAATGGATACCGCATGTGCGAAACCATCGCAGCGTCCGACATCGGTGCCGCTGTCGTAGGGGCGGTTCGTGAACCGCCCCTACCGGCAAAAACCGTCACGCCTGCCAGGGCGATAGATTTCGGCGAACTATGGACATCGAGGTCCGGTCACGGGGCTCCCAGCCTATGACTTCTCTGCAAGTCCTTCTGTTTTGACCTCGCTCAGAGACCTTTGCGGCCGTATTTGAACCCGCACACCGACGTGCCATAATTTCACATAACTGGCCGCCTACTGCTGGCGCCGGTCTGATATTGCCGTGAAGTTACGAATTGATGATATTTCCGCCGAGGTTAAGACGCTCGACTTTATCGAGCCGCAGACCGAGGTCAATCGCCTGCTGGAGCAGGGGCCGATCCGCGAATATCGCGTCGACCAGCCCATCTCCGTCCATCTCGCGCATTATCGCTCGGGGATGGAGCTGTTTTTCTCCGGTTTCCTGGCCGCCGCGGTAACCGCCACCTGTGCGCGCTGCGCCGAGGATTTCAGCGTCGCCACCAAACGCGATTTCCGCTTCGTTTTGGCCCCCAAGTCGATGGGCGACCTTAACGGCAAGAATATTAACGCCGAGGACCTGGAGTTTTCGCTCTACGACGGCGAACAGGTGGAGGTTTCGCCCCTGCTGCGCGAGCAGTTGCTGCTGGCGCTCCCGACCCGGCCCCTATGCCAGGATGAATGCCGCGGGTTATGCTCGCAATGCGGCATCAATCTCAACCTGAAGTCCTGTTCGTGCTCCGCGCCGATGCCGGACCCAAGGCTCGAAGCTTTGCGTTCGCTCAAGCTTTCGCGTCACTGACCGGCGCGATCCATTGAACTGATAAAAAAGGAAGATTTATATCCATGCCCGTACCCAAGCGTCGCACCTCCAAGTCCAAGCGCAACAAGCGTCGCGCCCACGACGCCTTGACTCCCGTCAACCCCATTGCGTGCCCGCAATGCGGTGAGCCTGCGCTGCCGCATCGCGTATGCGGCCATTGCGGCACCTATCGCGGACGCCAGTTGGCGGAGGTCGAGGAATAACCCAGCGGGGTGCGCGGTGAGGATCGCACTCGATGCAATGGGCGGTGACTTTGCCCCACAGGCCACCGTCGAAGGCGCCGTGCTGGCGGCCCGCGAGCTCAAGCTGCGGGTGGTCCTGGTCGGCGATCGGTCGATCCTGGAAAAGGAGATGGCCGAGCACCAGTGCGATGGCTTGGATCTGGCCGTCGAGCATGCGCCTGAAGTCGTCACCATGGACGACCCCCCGCTTGAAGCGGTGCTCGCCAAACCGCAGTCTTCGCTTCACGTCTGCTATCAACTGCTCAAGCGCGGCGAGGTCGATGCGGTTATAAGCGCCGGCAACTCCGGCGCCATGATGATGATCGGTATCACGCTGCTGGGCAATCTGCCCGGCATCGACCGGCCCGCGATCGCCTCGATGGTACCGACCGTGGAAGGGGTCACGCTGCTGGTTGACGCGGGCGCCAACACTGAGGCCAAAGCGGTTAACCTGGCGCAATTCGCCGTGATGGGCAGTGCGTACATGCGCCGCCTGCGCGACCTGGACGCGCCCAAGGTGGGCATCCTGGCCAACGGCGAGGAGTCTTCCAAAGGCACCGAACTAACTCGCACCGCCGCTGCATTGCTGGCGCAGTCCGCGCCGCATATCAATTACATCGGCTACGTCGAAGGCCGGGATATCAATCAGGGCAAGGCTGACGTGGTGGTCACCGACGGCTTCACCGGCAACGTCGCGCTCAAGACGATGGAAGGCTGCGCCCGCTTCGTGATGGGCAATTTGCGCGACGTTTACGGGGCGAGCATGGCGGGGCGCCTGTCATATTTGCTGGTTCGCAAGCGCCTGCGCGCGGTGCGCGAACGGCTGGACCCGGCCGAGTACGGCGGGGCGCCGTTGCTCGGTGTGGCCGGCCGCGCGATTATCGCTCACGGGTCCTCGGATGCGAAGGCGATCCGCAATGCGCTGCGGGCGGCCGCCAACGAATCGCTGGGCGATGCGCTCAACCGCGATATTGTCGAGTTGATGGGAAAAATGTCCGCCACGATTAACAATCCGTTGGGGAGCAGGGGAATCCGCGCAATCTTTGGCCGCATGCGCGAGCGCCTGCATCTACGCGGCAAAGAGGTCGAGGCGCTCAAGAAAGGCGATGGTCACCCGGATGCAGGCCCAGTCAAGGCTGAGGCATCCGCGCCCAACGCGGGCCGCAGCCGCACCGGCGCGTTGCTCAACGGCGCCGCGCCGGCAGCGGCCAAGAGCGAGAATTCACGTCCCATTACGGAGCCGGCACCTATCGCGCCGTCCACCAACAATCAGCGTCAGATCGAAAAACCCCAGGAAAAAGTCGCGCACAACAAGGACGACGAGCGGCCCTGAACCTTATCTACCATCAAGCCTATGAAACTCGCTTTGCTTTTTCCCGGCCAGGGTTCGCAGAAGGTCGGTATGGGCCAGCAACTGGCCGCGGAATTTCCCGCCGCCAGGACCGTGTTTGAACAGGCCGACAGCGCCCTCGGAATGAATCTCTCGCGGCTTTGCTTTGAGGGTCCCGAAGAGGAACTGCGCCTGACCGCCAATACCCAGCCCGCCATCCTCACGACCTCGATCGCGGCTTTGCGGGCGTTGCAGTCGCAGCTTGCGATTGCGCCCGAACTTGCGGCCGGGCATTCGCTGGGCGAATACAGCGCCCTGGTCGCCGCCGGGGCGATCGACTTTGCCGACGCGGTGCGCGCCGTCCGCGAGCGCGGCCGGCTGATGCAGGAGGCCTGTCCGCCAGGGCAGGGCGCGATGGCGGCATTGATCGGGCTGGAAACGGACGTGGTCAACGAGGTTTGCACCGCTGCTTGCGCCGGCGATGAGATCGTGGTGCCGGCCAACCTCAACGCGCCGGGCCAGATCGTGGTGGCGGGTCACGCAGGCGCGGTCAGGCGGGCGGTCGGGATTGCCAAGGAGCGCGGCGGCAGGATGTCGGTCGAACTCAACGTCAGCGCACCGTTCCATTGCCCGCTGATGAAACCCGCGCAGCAGCGGATGGCCGCGGTGTTGGCCGGAATAGAGGTAGAAACTCCAGTCTTTGGCGTGATCGCTAATGTCGACGCGCAAATCAATCGGGACCCCGCCCGCGTGATGCCCCTGCTGCTGGAGCAGATAACCGCCCCGGTAAGGTGGGAGGAGTCGATGCGTACGCTGACCGCCGCCGGCGTCAGCAACGCGATCGAACTCGGCGCGGGCCGCGTCCTGGCCGGGCTGATGCGACGTATCAGCCGCGACGTCGCCGTGCATCCCACCGAGGACCCGGCCGCGCTGATCGCGGCCGTCAAGGCGCTGGGCGGCTAGCCCTGGCTGGCTTGCCTGGCCGGGTACAAGTCCTTATGCTTGCGCCTTGCGCCAGACCGGCCTGCTGTGCCACAGATGCAGAGACAAAAGCGGGTCGAGGTGGTTTTTTTAGTGCCTGGCGCCAGGCGCAGGTGAGCGAGTCGTTATGGCTGCATCGGAAATGCTGCCCAGGAGGAAATAGTTATCGATGGCTGCAGACGTTGAAAGCAGGGTCCGCGAGATCATTAGCGAGCAGCTTGGCGTGGCTGCCACCGAAGTCACTCCGGAGGCTTCGTTTATCGAGGATTTGGGTGCGGATTCGCTGGATATCGTGGAGTTGGTGATGGCGCTGGAGGAAGAGTACGGGATGGAGATTTCGGACGAAGACGCCGAGAAGATCCGCACCGTTAAGGACGTCGTTGACTATATCCAGGCGCATAAGAGCTGATCCATACGGACCTGGCCCGCTACTCGTCGGGCTGAGTCAACCATTTTCCATTCCACCCCAATCTTCCCCGCAGGGATCGCATCCACACATCCGGCGCCGACGGCGCACGCAAGCTGGGGGTGTGCCCGCTGCATCCGCCGGGCGGGAGCGATACCCCGTGGGTGCCTTGACCTGACGATATGCGCTGTCCGTTCTGCCGCCATAGCGGCAATCGCGTCATCGACTCGCGTCTCTCTGCCGACGGCACCGCAATCCGCCGCCGCCGGGTCTGTTCGGGATGCAAGCGGCGCTTCACCACCTACGAGCGGGTCGAAGAGATCACGCCGATGGTGATCAAAAAGGACGGCCGGCGTGAGCCGTACGACCGCCTCAAGATCATCGCCGGACTCAAGAAGGCGTGCGAAAAGCGGCCGGTCTCGATGGAGGTTATCGAGCAGGCTGCCGACCGGGTTGAGGCGGCGGTGCTCGAGCGCGGCGGCAAAGAGGTGCCGGGATCCTTTATCGGCGGCGCCGTGATGAAGGAACTGCACGAGATCGACCAGGTCGCCTACGTGCGCTTTGCCTCGGTGTATCGCTCCTTCAAGGATATCGAAGAGTTCATGCACGAACTCGAAGACCTTATCAGCCGCCGGCGCCAGGAGCAGGCGCCCCCCAGCGCGCCGCGCAAGGACAAAAACGGCGGCGCCGCTAACTAGCAGCGTGTTGAGAAACTAGGGCCGATGGCGCCCCGTATCGAGCAGCAATCCGATCTGCGCTTCATGCGCGAGGCCCTCGCGCAGGCTGCCGGGGTCCTGGGCCGGACCTCTCCCAATCCCGCCGTCGGCTGCGTGATCGTCAAGCAGGGCAGGGTGATCGCCCGCGCCGCGACCGCGCCCGGCGGCCGTCCGCACGCCGAGCCGCAGGCTATAGCGATTGCCGGAAAACGCGTAGCGGCCGCCACCGCCTACGTCAGCTTCGAGCCCTGCGCCCATTTCGGGCACACACCGCCATGCGCCGACGCCCTGATCGCGGCTGGAATCAAACGGGCCGTTGTCGGATGCCTCGACCCCTATCCTCCAGTCAGGGGACGCGGCGTGGCCAAGCTGCGGCGCGCCGGTATCGCCGTCGATGTGGGTCTGCTCGAAGAGGAATGCCGCCAACTTAACGAGGGCTTCATCACGCGGATCACCAAGCGGCGTCCGTTCGTGCTGCTCAAGCTGGCGCTGTCGCTCGACGGACGCATCGCGGCGCCGCAGCCCGGCGGATGGATCAGCTCGCAGCAGTCGCGCGAATTGGCCCATCGATGGCGCAACGAATGCGACGCGGTGATGGTCGGCGCGGGAACCGTTATCGCCGACAATCCGCGTCTGACCTGCCGCCTGGAAGGTGGGCGCGACCCGATGCGAATCGTCGTCGATGCCAAGTTGCGCACTTCGCCGGATGCGCGCGTCTACCATTTACGTTCCACCGCCCCGAGCATCCTCGTCACGATTCGTGAAAACGAAAAGCGCGCCCAGCAGCGATACGCTTACAGCAAAGTGGAAATCATCGCAGTCCGCGGGACCAGCGAGGGCGTCGATCTCCGGGCCCTGATGCGCGATCTCGGCGCCCGCGGATGGTCGAAAGTCCTGCTCGAAGGCGGCGCCCACCTGGCCGCCGCCGCCTTGCGCGCCAGGGTGGTGGACCGCGTCGCCTTCTTCGTCGCGCCCATGATCTTCGGCGCCGGAACGCCCGCCGTCGAGGGTCTGCCAACAGTTCGCGTCAGCGACGGCATCGAGTTGACCAACCTACGCGCACGCCAGATCGGCACGGACTGGCTGTTGGAAGGCGAGCCCCGGTGAAATGCGCGCATCTGGCGCGCTATCTGCCTTCGTGGAGCCTAATCCTCAGAACTCGGGCGAACGCCGTAAAGTCCCTGTCCGTCGTCAGAATGGACATTGAACGCTGGGAAGCGACTGCGCAAATCAGGAAATCGATGTGGGTCCCCCGGACTCCGCGCGCACGGCAACGATTGAAAAATACCGCGACCGTTTCATGGCCGAGGTGTTGATCAACAACTCGGGAAATGCGCGCAATGCCCTGCGAAGCAGATTAAACTGAGCTGCGTCTGTGATTCCTGAAAAAATTTCCTGGCGAACGGGACCAATCATCACGGCGCGCCCCTCGCGAATTAGATGACCCAGTTCGACGGCGTGCGGATGCGGGGGAGAGGCTGTTCGTCGATATGCGAGCGACCACGCCGATGTATCAACCAGAACGTCCACGTTTCCTGCGCTGTTTCTTATAGTCATAAACGGGATCGAAATCGATCTTGCCGAACAGATCGATCGCGCGGAGTTGCCGGTGCCGCTGCATACACTCCTGCAAAGCTTAGGTGACGGTCGCCCTCCTGGTCTTGTGCCCGCCTATTCTTGTGGCCTCGTTCAAAAGCTTGTCATCGATCGCCAGATTGGTGGCCATGTGTAAGAGGTCACACAAACAAACGCAGTGGTCAAAGCGATACAGCCCCATCGTTAGTGCCAAAATCCAAACTGCGCGCAATCGATTCGTGACCAGTAGCCAACCGCGTGTGATTGCAACCGTGGCGTCCAGGCCACCTCTTCCCGGCGTCCGACCAAGCTACGTAAACGCCTGGCCGCGTTACGGCGTCCAAGTCTCCAAGGCCATCATGGCCATAGTCAAACAACGAGGTGGAGACTGATCATGAAGCGCATGAAAGTAACATCGGCAATTGTCGCGGTCTTGCTTGCGGGCACGGTCCTGGGAGGAGGAACGAGCTTCGCATACTCCTGGCAACGGCATCACCCGCGCCGGGTAGAGGTGAACTCGCGGCTGCGCAACCAAAACCGCCGGATCAATGCCGGGCTGAGAGACCATCAGTTGACCCGAAGCGAAGCGCATCAATTGCGATCCGAGGACCGCAGCGTTCTGCATCAGGAGAGATACGACGCGGCCGCGAATGGTAGCCATTTAACCAAAGGCGAGCAACGGCAGTTGAACCGGGAAGAAAATGGCATCAGCGGCCAGATCCACGCCGATCGAGTCGAGGGCAATTAGGCTCAGGACGAATCATTGGTTTGCGTGACGATTGAAGATCTTCGCTTCATTAGCAGTTAGAGACCGTCCGCATTATTGAGTCGAGATTTGCGTTGTGGCCGATTTCCTTAAGGAGCGGTTTTTGCACCCGCCGCTCCTCGCGCCTGGTTGGCAGCGCGGGGAGCCGGCGAGGTGTAAACGATCGCCTGCTTTATCCGTCAAACAGATGGCGGATGAACATATGAGAGGGCGAATTGTGGAATTTCTGGCGGTTACAAGCGTGATGATCGAAGCGGCGGCCGCGGTCGCGAATGCGTTATGGGGCTACTTGTTCGGCGCGGTTTTTATTATAGCGATGGCGGTCTCGCTGCTGGGATGCTCCGACTCCCGGCTCAGTCCGGGTTTGCTCCTCGGCAACGGCTCGGGATCCCAGGCAGGCTCTGCCGGAGCGGCTTCGTTTGGCGAACTTCCGGGCAACAGCCCCGGATACATCGTCGGCATTCAAATTCGCAATTAGGAATTCGACGTCTATTCGTAGCGGCCGGGAACACGCTGCGGAAATTAGCGCCGAAGGTACCGTGTGGGTATCGGCGCCTCGATCACCTTCCCATCGACCAATCGAACGCGGTAAGCGCGCGCTTGAGGAAGCGAAGAAACCGCCTCCACCAGCCGCTTGCCAACGAAATGCAAACCGACGCCGTCATCAGCGGCAAGGGTCGGCGGAAAGCCGCGCCGAAGTTCCCGATGCAAAGTGAGGCGGCGCTCAGGCTCGCCGTCATAGTGGGGGCAGAATACGCCCTTGATGAAGCCCAGTCCGTCGCGGAGCGCCGTCAGCCGGCTCCCAAAAGAATCGGTGATACCCGCTTCGAACCAGCACATCCCACCCGCACTGATACCGCATAGCACGACGTCTTTGCGCCAGGCTGTGGCGATTGCCTTCTCCATCGCCTGAACGCGCCACACCGCCAGCATGTTGGCCGTGTTTCCGCCGCCGACATAAATCACGTCCTGATTGCAGAGAAACTCCGTCAGCTCGGGAAGATGACCGCCAAACAGTGGCAGGTGCGATGGCGAACAGCGCAACGCGTCGAAATTGCGATAGAATCTGGCGACGACGTTGTCATTGTCGCCGCTCGCCGTTGGAACGAAGCAAACCCTCGGCCACCGTTTCCGCGTGAGCCTCAGAATGAAATCGTCGAGCAGCGGATTGTCCGGCTCCATCAAGAATCCGCCGCCACCCAACGCCACGATCTGTTTCATTGATTGTTCTCTTAGACGGCGGCGCCCCGCTATGGGACTTTCTAGGCAGCTACCAAAAAGCGGTAGCCGGCCTCGTAGGTCTTGTGCTCGAGCACATGACCGTAGCGCCTATGCCACTGGCCTGAAGCCAAATCAGCTTTCAACCGATCCGCCCCCTCGGCAATCCGGGCTTGATCCGCAACCACAAAGGCGGATATACCGGCCCGTACCTGCGCATCGAGGTAGAGTTCCGGACGCGCCCAACCCGCCGCCAGGAACAAATCCTGGAGATCGAAGGGCAGGGGGAACGGCTTGATGGTCGCGCTCAGGCCGGTTTCCTCCTCCATCATTGCCGCGACCGATTCAATCGCTGGAAACAGTTCTTCGTCGCCCTGGCCGATATCGGGGAAGTAGTCATCTAACCAGAGCCTTGCGAGATTCCTGGGCTCGAACGTCAATAACAGCACCGGACCGCCGCCGCTAGCGCGCCGCATTTCGCGCAGGGCCTGGCGATGATCCGAGAAGTGATGAAAAGCCAATATACAGATCGCGGCGTTGACCTCTCCGTCGTTGAGAGGAAGCGCTTCGGCGAACCCGGCGCGCCAGATGACGGATGGATGCGCCACCGTCTGGATGCGCATCGCGGCGGAAGGCTCAACCGCTACGACGCTGTAATCCGCCGCAGCCAGCGCATTGCTGTAATTGCCGGTACCGGCACCGACATCCACAATGCGGCCGCCAACCGGCAACGACAACAAACCGATGATTTGCTCAACGATGCGGGGGTCGGCGCGCCGCGTGCGCGAATACCCCTGCCCAATGCGGTCGTATAAAGCCATTCGAATTGGCTGGAGAGAATGCGCCTGGCCGCGAGGCTCCGTTCACAGGCCCATAGCCTTGCCGGCGTTCACCGTCCCGGTGCGACGATAATAAGCGACCAAGCGCCGGACGCGCCGGCGCAAATGCGGGTCGGCGTCGTGCTGCATCCGCTCAAGTCTCGCAACAACTTCGTCCCTTCTGACTGACGGTGAGCCGTCAACCAGGTTGTGTAGAACGTGGCTTCGCACGCTGGAATCAGGGTCCTCCGTCATAGCGAGGAGACGATCCCAGATTTGCTGATGGTTGGCCTTGAGATGACAGGAACACGCCGAGGCCACCGCGCGTCGACGCACCTTTGGGTCGCGATGCTGAGTCAACTCCAGCCACAGGTCTATGAAAGCTCCCTTCATCGTCATGCGTTCTCCAGCTCTTTTAACCTAATAGTTCACGCATGCGAAGGCTAACCCACCAAGTGAGTTCGCGCAATATCTAAAGTAATACATTAGATTAAAATGTGATGCTGTAGCGAGTATGCGCGTAATTCGTCATCATGACATTTCAGAATGACCAAACCTGATGCACCGTCGGGCTTGTCGCTCTGGGCTTATGTGGGTGCCGCCGCAGGGATGATCGCGAGCGCCGCCCTGACCGAGCATGCGATGGGCCGCAAGCTATGGGGCATCAGCGGCCAACCCGGCATCTGGTCGGGCAACGTCGAAAGCGAGCACAACTCCCAATACCTGTTTGACCCCTATTCCTTCAGCCACGTAACCCACGGGGTGCTGCTTTACGGACTGTTGTGGCTGACCGCGCGCAAGCTTCCGACGCGCGCGCGGATTCTGATCGCGATTGCAATCGAGTGCGCGTGGGAGGTCATCGAGAACACCGACATGGTGATTAACCGATATCGTGCGGCGACCATTTCGCTGCACTACTACGGCGACAGCATCATGAATTCAATGTGCGACATTCTCGCGTGTATCGCCGGGCTGATGCTGGCGTCCCTGCTCCCGGCGCGCGTCTCGATCGTATTCGTGGTGCTGCTCGAAGTGATGCTGGCGTTATGGATCCATGACAACCTGGCGCTCAACATCCTGATGCTTATCCATCCCGTTCAAGTAATTCGCACCTGGCAGAATGGCGGCTGATGGCTGTTCGTGCCCATAACTTGAGATTACTATCTTGGCGCCTCGGCGGGTGGCTCGATCATTACGGGCAAGACGAAATCAACTATGCGAGCCAGAAACTAACCCCGAACACCGCCCGATTTTTGCCGCGGATATTTAAAGTACTTCCTTGCAAACAAATCCACATCTTTTGGAGCATCCAAGCAACCCGGTTGGCCCCGGGTTGTTAAATATTGAAACGGCGCGCCTGCCGGGCAACGGTGGGGATTGATCGGTGTGCAAGGATTGATCGTGAAAAGTTGATCTGATTCGTTGCCGGTCCGCACGACCTACGCAGCGGCGGTTTTGGCCCGCACGTGGGTCAGCACGCACGAATGTTACAGGAGTACAACCGATGGCCAACGCGATCGGAGCGCGGACTGCGTCCGATATGACGGTGGCGGGACAGCTCGCCTTTTTCAAAAACATCCTGGAAAGCTCGATCGATTACTCGATCGTTGCTACGGATCTGGAGGGCAGGATCCTCTACTGGAACGAGGGGGCGCGGCGCAGCTACGACTATAGCGCGGAAGACCTGGTGGGCAAGGGCAACGTGCGCATCCTGCATACCCCCGAAGACCTCGGAACAGGCGCGGTGTCCTCGTTCATGGAAAAGGCTCTGCAAACCGGTAAGGCCGAGGCCGTGTTCCAGCGGGTGCGCAGCAACGGGTGCCGCTTCACCGCCACGGTGGCTCTGGCCCTGCAGCGCGATGCGGCAGGAAGCCCGATCGGATTCGTGCTGATTTCCCGGGACATCACCGAACAGACCCAACTGGCAGCGCAAGAACTGCGCCGCCACAACGAGGAACTCGCCGACACTGCCGGGTCCTCGAAGCCAACCGGGTCAAGAGCGAATTTCTATCCAACATGTCGCATGAGCTGCTCACGCCGCTCAACGCGATCATCGGGTTCTCCGAACTGCTCCATGATGGCCGGGCGGGAGCGATTTCCGGCAAGCAGAAGGGCTTCGCAAGCGACGTGTTAACCAGCGCGCGTCACCTGCTCGGGTTGATCAACGACATGCTCGACCTCTCCAAGGTGGAATTCGGCAAGCTGGAGTTTTTGCCCGAGTCGCTCGAACCCGCCAAGCTGGTCAATGAGGTTTGCGGCCTGTTGCGCACCCTGACCGCGCGCAAGCGTATCGATCTGAGAATCGAAGTTGACCCGCAGTTGGCGGAGATGGTGCTCGATCCCACCAGACTCAAGCAGGTGCTGTTCAACTTCCTTTCCAACGCCTTGAAGTTCACCCCCGAAGACGGACAGGTAACGGTCCGGATGCGCTCCGCGGGCTGCGATGACCTGCTAATCGAAGTCGAAGATACCGGCATCGGAATCCGGCCCGAGGACCTGCCGCGGCTGTTCGCGGAGTTCCAGCAGCTCGACGCCAGCACCACCAAGAAATACCAGGGAACCGGGCTGGGACTGGCGCTGACCAAGCGCATCGTCGAGGCGCAGGGCGGCACTGTCAGTGTGACCAGCGTGCCCGGCCGGGGGAGCATCTTCTGCGCGCAGCTGCCGCGGATTGATCGGTCGCACCAGGCGAAGGAGACCACGGCCAGCCGCCCGCAGTCCAACGCCGGCGCCCACTCGGTGCTGGTGATCGAGGACGACGAAGGCGATCGCCGATGGCTCAGTGCGATGCTGGAGTGCAGCGGCTACGCGGTCCAGAGTGCCGGCACCGGCGCGCAAGCGCTGGCTCTGCTCAAGCAGCGCCAGTTCGACGTCATCACTTTGGACCTGGTGCTACCCGACATGAGCGGATGGGATGTGCTGCGCCAGGTGCGTGCCGACGCGGTCCATCGTCGGACGCCGGTACTGGTGGTGAAAGTCATGCCTGACAAAGGGGCCGGGATTGGCTTTGCGATTCACGACTTTGTGGTAAAGCCCGTGGATCGGCAAGCGCTGCTCGAGGCGGTGCGCTCCGCCCTGGTGCGGACCACCGGCGGTATGACTGTCTTGTTGGTGGACCACAATAGGCAGGACCTCAAACTCTGCGCGAGCGCGCTCAAGCATAGTGGTTATACAACTATCGCGAGGTCAAGCGCGCTGACGGCGCTACGTGCGGCCGCCGTGCAACCACCCGACCTGGTGGTGCTTGACCCGGTGATGCCGCGCGTCGACGGGTTTGAATTTCTGCGTCGCTTCCGGGCCGCCGAGCACGGCCGCAAAACTCCGATCATCGTGCTGACGGACAAGGAGGCGGCCAGGCATAGGGAGCTGCTGGGCGCCGCGGCCTTGAGTGCGGTGAGCAAGGGTGGCCGCTCGGTCCAGGAGGTGCTGGCGGAAATCAACATGACGGCCGCCGGCGCGTCCCGCCCCTTAACGGGGAATTAGATAGATTGCCGCGCATCGGCTATCGGCGCCGTCTGCGACGAAGTGGAGCGCGCTCGATGGCAGGGATTGTCGCTGCCTGCGAAACAGGTTTCCCTTCCTGCCTGTGAATGGCGGGCAGGGACGCCCGCCCTAACTGACGCGTTATTTTTCGATTGATTGCTCGGAGGCAAGGGCCGCCTCCCCGGGCCTTGACACCAATAGTTAGGCGCCTTATAATACGCCACAGAATGAGCGCCGATTGGTTCATACCGAAGGAAATCCCGGCCGATCAGATCCTGCACGAACTCTCGCAGCAGTATCATGAGGCCGACCCCAGCGCGATCGAAGCTGCGCTGACCCTGCTGAAGGTGGCGGCCGAGCTTCACGGTACCTTGGGTCAGCATTTCGGCCGCTACAACCTCTCGCATGGCCGTTTTGTGGTCTTGATCATGCTGCACACCACCCCGGGCGGGGAGATGTGTTGCTCGGATATCGCCGACTCGGTAGGTGTCTCCCGCGCCACCATGACTGGGCTTCTCGATGGCCTCGAGCGTGACGAACTAATCAGGCGCGTGGACCATCGTGAAGATCGCCGCCGCATCACAATAACTTTGACCGCTAATGGCCGGCGGCTCCTGGACCAAATCCTCCCCGATCATTTCCGCAGAGTCGCGGGCCTGATGTCCAATCTGAGCGCGAATGATCGCAAAAAGCTGCTCGAACTACTGGGCAAAGTCCGCGCCGGCATCGCGGCCCTGGTGAAACCTTAATTTCATCGATTTTTTGCGACAAAATAGTTAGGGGACATACTATTTGGTGGCATATGGAATTGGATAGAAACTACGAAACCTTGCATCGCGGGATCGAAGGCGCTGATTCGGCCTTCGATCTCCTCTACGATCCCGACCAACCCCACGCCGATCATGAGGAGGACCGTTCCAGCGCGCAATCGCAGGTCCCTTATGACACCGCCGGACCCAATCAGCCCAGGCGGATCGCCGGTGGAATCATGCGCCATCCTCTTCTGATGGCGTTGCTCCTAATGTCGCTGATTGCGTTGACCTTCGGCGGTTTCCATCTGTGGCATTACCTTCAGTCGTACGAAAGCACCGACGATGCGCAGGTGGACGCGCACATCAGCCCGATCAGCTCGCGCATCAGTGCGACGATCACCGGGGTGTACGTCGAGGACAATCAACGGGTGAAAGCGGGACAGCTTCTGGTTCAGCTCGATCCGCACGACTACGCAGTGGCGGTTGAACAGGCGCGGGCACAACTTGCTCAAGCCAGCGCGGAGGTAAATTCCGCCCGACAGCAATACGCTTCGGCGCTAGCCAAGATCCGTCAGCGGCAGGCTCGTGACTATCAGGCGCAGCGCGATCAACAACGCTACTCGACGCTGCTGCGCTTAGGCGTTGTGTCCCAGGCAGAATACGATCAGTACAATGCCACCGCCCGGGTCCAGAGCGCGGACCTGAGCGCCGCTCAGGCCGATGCGGCCAGCGCCCAGCGTACGATCGCATCGCGCCAGGCGCAGGTTGAAGCCGCTCAAGCGGCCCTGAACCAGGCCAACCTTAACCTGAGCTATACGCGAATCATGGCTCCCGCCGGCGGTATCATCGGCAAGCGCACGGGCGAACTCGGCCAGCATGTGGATCCGGGTCAAAGCCTGATGGCGCTGACCCAGGTTAACGACTTGTGGGTCACAGCGAACTTCAAGGAAACCCAGCTTAAGCGGATGCGTCCGGGAGAGCCGGTCACGATCCGGGTCGATGCGCTCGGGCGCGACTTCCGCGGTCACGTTCAGAGCATGCCTGGAGCGACCGGATCGCTATACGACCTGCTGCCGCCTGAAAACGCGACGGGCAACTACGTCAAGGTGGTGCAGCGCCTGCCCGTGCGAATCCTGTTTGACGCCGGTCAGGACCTCTCGCGCCTGCGCCCCGGCATGTCGGTGGAGCCCACCGTATGGCTGAAGTAACGCCTAATCCCAAGCCGCGCGCATCGGACGCAGCTGCGGCCCGGGCGAACCGCTCGGCGTTAAATCGGCAGCGGACCGGTGCCGCATCGCGGCCGCCGTCTGGGTTATCAGCACCTGCGCCTGAGGTCTGGAAGTCGCGGCACAATCCATGGGCGATCGCGCTAACGGTCACGCTGGCGACCTTCATGGAGATCCTCGACACCAGCATCGCCAACGTCGCGCTGCCCCATATCGCGGGCGGGCTGTCAGCCAGCGTGGACGAAAGCACATGGGTGCTGACTTCGTATCTGGTATCAAATGCGATCGTGCTGCCGATGAGCGCATGGCTGTCCACGATGGTGGGGCGCAAGCGCTTCTATATGGCGTGTGTGGCCCTGTTCACAGTCAGTTCCTTCATGTGCGGTCTGGCTCCCACGCTATCCACGCTGATCATCTTCCGGGTGCTGCAAGGCGCGGGCGGCGGCGGTCTGCAGCCGAGCGAACAGAGTATCCTGGCCGATACCTTTGCTCCCGAGCAGCGCGGCATGGCGTTCGCGATCTATGGGATGGCGATCGTGCTGGCCCCGGCGATCGGTCCGACGCTGGGCGGATGGATCACCGACAACTACGACTGGCGCTGGATCTTCTTCATCAATATCCCGGTCGGAATTATCTCGCTATTGCTGAGCCAGCGGATGATTGAGGATCCTCCGCATCTGACGCGCGAGCGGCAAGTCGCGCGCCGGCGGGGAATGCGAATCGATTTCATGGGCTTGGCGTTGTTGGCGCTGACTTTCGGGCCGCTTCAGGTGGTGCTCGACAAAGGCGAGGAGGACAACTGGTTCCAATCACACCTGATCGTGGTGTTCGCGGTGATTGCGGCAGTGGCCTTGCTGGTAGGCGTCATCTGGGAGCTCTATCGAAAGGACCCAATCGTTGACCTGCGGCTGTTCAAGAATCGCAGCTTCGCCGCGTCCGCGTTTATGATGTTCGCACTGGGATTCGTGCTGTATAGCACCACCGTGCTGTTGCCCGAGTTCGTGCAGTTGCTGATGGGCTACACTGCCCAGGAGGCGGGCATGATGCTTTCGCCCGGCGGCCTGGTGATTATCGTGTTGATGCCGGCGGTAGGAATCATGCTGTCGCGTATCGATGCGCGGTGGTTGATCGCGTTTGGCTTCATCACTATCGCGCTGGCGCTTTATCACATGACCGGCATCAATCTGGAAATGAGCTGGGGGCACGCGATGATGTTGCGGGTGTACCAGTCAATCGGTCTGGCCTTTCTGTTCGTGCCGATCAACACCATTTCCTACGCCGGCGTAAAACCCGAGCAGAACAACCAGGTATCGGGACTGATGAACCTGATGCGGAATATCGGCGGCAGCGTCGGGATCTCGCTGAGCGGAGCGATGATTACCGAGCGTGCACAGTTTCATCAGCATCAGTTGGTTCAGAATGCCACCGCGTATAACCCGCAAATGCGCACCGCGGTTGCGGCGCTGGGGCAAACCCTGGCGCATGCGGGGCTCAGCACGCCTGACGCGGCCCGTCAGGCTTATGGCCGGATTTATCTGGCTATACAGGGACAGGCTCAAACGCTCGCCTACATAGACACTTTCTGGATGTTGGCGATCGCTGCCTTATGCATGGTGCCGTTGGTCTTCCTGCTCAAGCGGATCGAGCCTGGCAAAGCACCCGCCGGCGCCCATTAGGCCGGTCAATATTGCAGCGCCGATTGGTCAGTGCTGCGTGACACGCGCTTCCACTTCACCGAGGCGGCGGGTGAGGAAGCGCCGCTCAGGTTCTGCTGTCACCAGCGCGAGGGCGCGGCGATAGGACTCCGCCGCTTCGTCCCATCGCTCCAGCCGGCGTAGCAAGTCGGCTCGCGCCGCCCACATGAGATGATAGTCGTCGAGATCGTTGCGTACCCGAATTGATTCGATCATTTGCAGACCTTCGTCCACGCCAGAGGCCATCGCCATCGCCACCGCATGATTCAATTCGATCACGGGCGAGGGCCGAAGCCGCATCAGGTAGGCGTACAGCGCCTCGATTTCATGCCACTCCGTATCCGCGGCGCTGGGCGCGCGCGCGTGCGCCGACGCGATCGCCGCCTGGATCGCGTAGGGTCCCGCGGGTCCTGCCGACCAGGCGGAATGCACCAGCGCCAATCCCTCGGCGATCTGCGCGCGATTCCATTTCGTTCGATCCTGGTCCTCCAACAGCACGATCTCGCCCTCGCTGTTGACCCGCGTTGTCCGCCGCGAGTCCTGCAGCAGCATGAGCGCCAGAAGTCCGCGCGCCTCGGTATTGTCCGCAATCAGTTCGCACACGATGCGCCCCAGCCGGATAGCTTCGGCGCACAGGTCGGCCCGTACCAGCGTATCGCCGTAGGTCGCGGCATAGCCTTCGTTGAACACCAGGTAAATCACCGCCATCACGGCGTCGATTCGCTGCGGCAGCACGTCGGGCGGAGGAATTTCGTAGGGGATGCGCGCCGCACGAATCTTGCGCTTGGCGCGCACCAGGCGCTGCGCCATCGTCACCGGGGGGACCAGGAATGCGCGCGCGATCTCTTCCGTGGTAAGGCCGCACAAGGTTCGCAGCGAGAGCGCGATTTGCGCCTCGGCGGCCAGCGCCGGATGGCAGCAGGTAAAGATCAGCCGCAGACGTTCATCAGGCACGGCGTCGCCCATAAGTTCAGCCTCGTCGGGCCCGGCTTCGCCCTCGATCATGCGAATCAATTCATCGCGCCGCTGGGCAAAGCGCGCCTGGCGCCGGATGCGGTCGATGGCCTTGTGCCGGGCCGTGCCGATAATCCAGGCGCGCGGATTTTGCGGCATACCCTCGCGCGGCCATTGCTCGACCGCGGTCGCAAACGCCTCCTGTGCCGACTCCTCGGCGAGGTCGAAATCACCCAGCAGGCGAATCAGACTCGCGACGATCCGGCCGAATTCGTCTCGATAAAGTTGCTCCAGCATCAAAGGGACTCAGGGCCGGCGGCGCGATACGCGGGGACATACCGCCGCCGCCTCGTCGGCCTGCTTACATATTAACCGTCCCGACCGGACGCACTTCGATCGAGCCGAAGCGCGCACCGGGAATTCGTGCGGCGATCGCGATCGCCTCGTCCAGGTCCTTCGCCTCGACGAGATAATACCCGCCCAGTTGTTCCTTGGTCTCCGCGAAGGGTCCATCGGTGGTTAGCGTCTTGCCTTCGCGCACGCGGACCGTGGTTGCGGTGGTGGTCGGTTCCAGCCGGTCACCGGCCTTGAATTTGCCCGCCTTCACGATGTCCTGGGTGAAAGCACCATATTCCTGGACCCACTTGGCGAGCTCCGCCCCGCTCGGCCGCATCGCCTCGTTCATGTAAATCAGCAGCATGTATTGCATTGTCTTTACCTCCTCCGAAGGTATCCCGATTTCTTATTTCTAGTCGATCAGGTGGGCCCCGGATCGACAGCCGGCGCGACAGGACCATCGCAGTCCGGGAGCCGTAGCTTCAAATTATAGAATATGTTTAATAATTTTATTCAGCATGACCTACAAAGATGCCAAGGACGCTTTGGAGAGCCGCCTGCGCGAGGATGGGCGGCCTCTGATTCAGCTCCTCGCCGGTCCGCGCCAGGTGGGAAAAACCACTCTTCTAACCGCGCTGCTCGACGAATTCGACGAACGCGCGGCTTATGTCAGTTTCGACAGTCCTGCCGCGCAATTTCCCGGCCTCTGGGACCGGACTTGGGGGCAAGCGTACGCGCGTAGCACCCGGTTGGGCTCCGCAATACTGTTGCTCGATGAAATTCAGCACCTCGAGGATTGGGGAACAAGGCTGAAGGGCGAGTGGGACCGGATCGTGCATCTCAAGCTGCCGCTCGCGGTGGTCGCAAGCGGATCCTCCTCCTTTCGCCTTACCGGAGCTTTGCACAAGCTGACCGGGCGCTTCGAGCGTCTGACGCTGGGCCATTGGCCTGCGGGCGAAATAGCGTCGGCTTTCAATATTGCGCCCATGGAAGCGGCGCAAACCTTTGTAACACTGGGATCGTATCCGGGGTCGATGCACTTTCGCGATGATCTGCCTCGCTTTCTGTCCTACGTGCGTGAATCGATCATCAACCCGTCTTTGAGTCGCGACGCGCTGGCGACCGAAACCGGCATCCGCCGCCCGGCGCTGTTACGCCAGTTGCTTGCAATCTGCGCCGGTTCACCTGCCTCGATCGTGTCGCTGAACAAATTACAAGGCCAGATAAGCGAGCGGGGCGCCCTCCAAACGCTGGCCTCCTACTTGGAAGTACTTGACGACAGCTTCCTGATCGCGCCGATAAGCAAGTATGCGTTCAACGAAGTACGCAGCCGCAAGGCGCCTGCCAAACTGATCGCGCTCAACAACGCCCTGCTCGCAGCGCTTCATCCCGAGGGCCCGCCGCAGCGCGCACACGAACCCGCGCGCTTCGGCACCTGGGTCGAGAACGCCTGTATCGCGTCGGCGAGAAACGCGGAGCAGCAAGTCTTTTACTGGCGCGAGGGTGCTCAAGAGGTCGACGCCGTGATTGACGGAAGCTGGGGAAGATGGGCGCTGGAAGTGAAAACCGGAGCCTACGATTCGACAGACCTGCGCGGATTGTTGGAGTTCACCAGGCGTCACCCCGCGTTCAAGCCATTGGTACTTTGCGATGACGATTATCGGATAGTCGCCGACCGCCTTGGCATCGCGTCGATCGACTGGAGAAGCTATCTGGTCGCGGGGATTCCGAGCGATCTCGCTTAAGCGTAATTGTTCAAATCGACTCAACCCAAAACCTCAGTTCGACGCGAAAAGGTGAGTCTCAGCGGTGTTGGAGCGAGCGCTCTTTCCCGTAGCGCCGGCCTCCGCGCCGGTTCTTTTTCTTGTTGTGTTAAACTAAAAACGTCAGTTGGACCATAACTGGCGGTGCCGTTCTTCGAAGGCATGGCGCGCAGTCCGGGCAGGTGAATTTCGACTTGCTGGCCTTCTTTGCCTTCGCCTGTTGCCCTGCTGGTGCCGACTGCCAGTGAAGTTGAAACCTTTTCGCCTTGAGCTTCGCATAGGCCTTCGCATAGGGGCCTACGGGAGAATGTAATGCGGGACACTCTGACCGGTTTCCTTGCCGCCTGGTTCTCCGGTCGTGGAAGGCTGGAGCCCGATTTCCTTCGTCTTCGCGGCTCATTACCGGTCATGGTATGAACGGCGCGGCGGGATGCGTTGGCTCTGCCATGACCGGGAGTGAAATTGGACGTCTCGATGGCGGGGATCCGTGGGTGGAGTACGCCGCCTGGCGGGCCGATGGCAAGGTACCGGCGACCGCAGCGGGTAGAACGCTTCGTCTGTGGGACCACGCAGGGGGGCTCTTATGCTCGTGTTCAGACCATCCCAGCACTATCACCGACATCAAATGGGTCCCGGGGAGAGAAGAGGTCTCCGCGGCGGTCTACGGTGGTCTGATATGCTGGCGTGCGGACCAGGAT
>DASZGF010000242.1:0-2298 GCA_035939115.1 Binataceae bacterium (SeqCode) | reverse complement strand
ATGTCGTTGTCGGCATAGGCATGCGGCACGACGCCGAGCAGCAACATTGCGGTCAGGCCAAAGCGTTTCACGTTCGATCTCCATCTGTGCGACCGGCGGCCGCAATTCTCCGTCGCGCCGGGCGAGCACGCGGGTTCAGATGGTTTCTGTTACAAGTTGGAAAGCTGGATCGCCTAGAGCTTGATCCGGAAAAGTGGACACCGGTTTTCCGAAAAGATCATGCTCAAACAGAAAGTTAGAGCGGGGTGACGATTCGAAGAAAAGTCATCCCGCTCTAGGCGGCGATCACCGGGCGTAGCGGCCGCTTTACCAGGTATTGCCGAACAGCCCGAAATGCGGCTGCTGTGCGACTCGCATCGTCGGCTGCTGCATCATCATCGGCTGCTGCTGCGGGTCGCGCAGGGGACGCGCCCTCACGACCTTGCGCCTGAGCTGCGGCTTGACTTCGGCCTTCTTGGCCTCAGATGCGACTGGCGGAATCTGCTCTGACAACGGCAATTGCGCAAAAGCCTCGCGCACGCGCGCCTTCGGCGAGGCCACGGTCACGGCCGGATCCACTGGGGTTTGGGTTACCGCCGGGGTGGCAGCTACCTTCGCAACCGTCACGGGAGCCGGAGCGATCACGGGCTGGCTGGTGTCAAACACCACCGGTTCCGGCCATTTCTGATCGGAGTGTATCCTGATGGCGGGTGTTTCGGCGCTGGAAATGAGGCTGTTGGTGGCCGGGGCCTGCGGCAGCACCGCGTTGAAGACCAGCAACAAGGCGAGCAACGCTCCACCCACATACAAAAAATACCGAAGCACAGGCATCTTGGCACCACTCTATCCGCGCGCACGCGCGGACCGTTCACTCAACTGGAGATATTGTTATTGGTTCCTGACGCCACCCATCCGGTTCAACGGCGGGGTAACTTTTTCGCTACCGGAACCCGGATTTTGTCTAGGCGCGGGTTGAACCAGACCCTGGGTCTTTTGTGGGCAGGACCTTGTCCGAAAACCGGTACCCGATTGCGCGGTCGTTCGGACCCGGTTCGTGTCCTAAATGCGGCTGGCGGCGACCAGCGAACATTTCGCCTGGCTTGCATTGATATTGACGAAGCCGATATGCATGCGGGCGAAGGTCTTCCGGCTCTTCATATCGACGGTGTCGCGAATAAGGCGTGTGCGGTCGGTCAAATGGCTACCATCCCTGCGGTTGAAGGCGCAGGCGACCTCGATGTCCTTGACCGCGTAATCGTTATTGTTGCGCAGCGTGAAGGTGACCAGCGCCCTCGAGCCCAAGCCGCCTCTGCGCCAGGATTGCGACGAGATCTTCAGCCCATCGAGCGGCGACGCTTCTACCGGTGGTGCCGGGACCGCTGACTGATCCGCGGATGCCGCCGGCGGCGCTGGACTTGCGGGATCTGGCGGCGGTGTCGGCGCGGCGTCGCGCAACGCCGTCTTCTCGCCGGCGACCGCTGGCGCAGGCGCCGTTAGGGATGGGTTCGCCGATTGGCTTTTGGCACTGCTCGCGCCCGAAAGCACCATCCAGGCCGTCAATCCGGCGATGGCCAAGACCGGCAGCAGCACCGCTGCCTGCGTCGACAAGTCGGTCTGGCGATAGCCCCGGACTCTCGCAAACCACGACCTCGTATCCGCTGTCATACCGATGCCCTCAGGCCCGCGGCGCCGACTGCTGCGCCGCACAGTAAAAAGCCGCGCGGTCGGTGCACCGTACGGCTTATTTGACGATAGCCGCTGCAGGGTCCGCCACGCACTGTAACTCAGCCAACCCAAAAATGGTTGCACGCGAACGCGGCAATTTTCAGAAATAGTGCAAGAACCGATTCGCATCGAGGGGATGGCCACAAAACAACGCCACCGTTAAACTGGATCTGCCGCAAGCCACTGGATTTGCGGCCAATGCCCGGCGTCGCGATCACGCGGCGTCAAAAGATTTGCGGGAGATCAAACGATGCCGATCGTCACCTGGGATCATATTCATCTGCGCAGCCCCGATCCGGAGGCGACCGCAGCTTGGCTCGAGAACATTCTCGGCGGGGTCATCATCCGAGGTCCGGGACGCATCGACGTCAAGCTCGGCGGCGCCAATGTGTTCATCGCACCGGTGACGCCCGGCGACGGCGTCAACACGCCGCCGGTGACGCCTTATCAAGGGCTCGATCATTTCGGACTAACGGTGAAGGACATTGATTCGGTCGCCGCCGAAATCAAGGCCAAGGGCGTCGAGTTCACCAAGGAGCCGACCACGATCCGGCCCGGTGTGCGCATCTGCTTCATCCGCGGGCCTCAGGGTAT
>DASZGF010000241.1:0-39756 GCA_035939115.1 Binataceae bacterium (SeqCode) | reverse complement strand
GCCCGGCGCACCAGCGAGTGCGGCATGCTGTGCGAGCGCACCAATGCCCGCAACTGTTCCCGGTCTGGATCGCTGATTACCAATGCCGTGTTAGGTCTGCCCATCCTCGCCACCTCGCTCATCACGGTAGCAGACCTCATGGCAAATGTAAAGTTATTAATGGGACACCACACTAGGCGCCATGCCCCCCCTGCCCGCGGGCCAGCCGCAACACTGGTTCCAATTGATCCGGGTAGCGCTTCAACCAGCCGAGCGGAGTTTCTCCTTCGAGTTCGTCGTCGCCAGCGGTAAGGAAATCTAGAGTGCCCCACGGCCCTTGGAGCCCGATGGCCGCCAGCACATCGCGCAGGCCGGCGACCACCTCACCATCGGTGAACTGGGCAGCGGGATAGCGGAAGTCGGACCCCCTGGGTACCGCGAGCAGCTTGCGCTCACGCCGGCGCTTATCCACGGCCTGGCGCGTGATTCCGAGGAGTTCCGCAACCTGCTGAACGTTGAGTGCGCCACCGGCGCGCGTGATGATCTCAGCCTTGTGTCTGACGCTGCGAGCGATCAGGGATGCCATCGGATCCAGTTCGCGCACTCCTTCTCCAACCGCCTCAGCGTCGGAAAGGACTGCCGCCAACGTACCCACGTCCGTTGCGGCCGCCAGCGCTTTTTGGAGTTTCGCTTCATCGGCATATCTGGCAATCCGCGCGATCGCCGCGGCTGAACGCTCCACAAAGGCGCTGCGTACGCCTCGCTTGAGGTCGAGTTGTCGCGAAAGAATCGCTGTCGTGATGAGATGTGCGGCGCGGTCGTCAGTTGCCGCCGTTTTCTTCGCCGCTTTGTCGAAAGCCCGAGTGACCGGCACCGCATGTGTCCT
Source organism: Binataceae bacterium (SeqCode) (assembly GCA_035939115.1). Taxonomy (GTDB): domain Bacteria; phylum Desulfobacterota; class Binatia; order Binatales; family Binataceae; genus JAJPJA01. The sequence continues at coordinate 38,891 of DASZGF010000241.1, read as the reverse complement.
ATCGCGGCGGGAAGTAGCAATCCACAATGAATTTAGTCCTGAGGCGGGCTTCCCTTTCTTTGCCATAGTCAATCGCCTCTGGTTGACATTATATTCAGGATTACCCCGTTGATACAATGTCAACTTCGATGCTGGACAAGTACGTTTGAGCGTTACGCTACCGGAGGATTTGATGCAGCAGACGCGGGCATTAATTGCTCGCGCAGGAACGCGATGGTGCGATCCAGCGCGGCGCGGGTGGGTTTCCCGGCCTCGTCAATGAGATGATTGGTCAGCACACTGTGAGCCGGCTTGGCCGCGGCCGGATTGGCGTACTTCGGATCGATCTCAATTCCCTCGAATGTGCTGCCAAACTCCTGGCGCAGCGTCTCGAACCGCTGCGGTGGACAGGCTGGATCCTGGTGGAATCGCAGGCCAAGAATCCGCGCCTTTTGTTCCTCGATTTTCCGGTGCGCGGCGGCCAGTTCAGCCGCCGAGAGATGAAGCGCTTTTTTTCTTTCCGATGTGATCGGTAGCGGCAGCGATGGCTGCGACAGCACCGGAGCGAGCATCGGCGAGTCCAGCATCATGGCGAGCGCGAAATTGCCGGTCAGGCACATCCCGACCGCTCCTACTCCGGGCCCGCCACAGCGCGAATGCGCCTCGCTGGCCAGCGCACGCAGCCAATCGACGATCGGGCTGGACGCATGAGCAGCGAGTACGCGAAATTCGCGGCTGATACAGCAACGCGCAAACGTGGCTGCGATGTAACCCATCGAGACCGGTTTCATCGGCACGCCAAAGAGGTGGGGCAGATAAACAGTAAAGCCGGCGTCAGCCACGCGCGTGGCGAAGGCGGCGACCTGAGGAGTGATCCCCGGCACTTCATGTATGACGATCACCGCGGGCCCGGCGCCGCGCCGAAACACGTCGCGAGTTTTTCCGTCAAAGGTAAACTGCGTCGTCTCGAAGTTTGGCACCTGGTCCATTTGCGTGCTGGAGGCGTCAGCCAATCGCGCCCTGCTCCTTTAACCGCGCGATGTCCTCCCAGGTGTGGCCCATCTCCAGCAGTACCTCTTCTGTATGCTGACCCAGTTCGGGCGAGCAGGAGCGGATGTTCCACGGCGTCTGATCGAAATCGACCGGCGCGGGAACGATCTCGCGCTCGCCCTCGGGCGTGTTGATCTTGGCAAACGCCCCCGCCGCGCGCATCTGCGGGTCCTTGAGCGCCTCGTTGACGTTTTGCACCGGCGACCACCATACTCCCTCGCGGTCGAAGATCTCCGCCCATTCGGCGAGCGGACGGACCGCGAACGCATCGTCCAGCAGGGCCATCAGCTCGGCGGCGTTTTTGGTGCGCGCGCCCAGGGAGTCGAAGCGCGGATCTTTCTCCAGTTCGGGGCGGCCGATCGAGCGCGTCACGGCAGGCCAAATGCGGTCGCCCTGCAGGCCCAGCAGGTAGAACCATTTGCGATTTGAATCGCGGTAGCAGCCGATCATCGGATTGAAGCTCTGCGTCCGGCTGCGCTGACCCGAGGGTGGATAGCCGAACATCACCTGGTTGAAGCTGTGGCTTACGCAGAATGCGCCAGTGCGCAGCAGCGAGGTCGAAACCAGTTGCCCCTCGCCGGTGGTCTGACGCCCAACCAGCGCGACGCATACGCCGCTGGCGGCGGCGAAGGCGGTGTAATAATCGCCGAAAGCGCCGGTGCGCATAAGAGGCTCCGCGTCTTCCGTGAGCAGCGTGGCGCCGACGCCAGCGCGCGCGAAAAACGCGCCGATATCGTAGGCGGGCCGGTCAACGTCGGGCCCCTCGATGCCGTAGCCGGTCAGATGGCAATAGACCAACCGCGGGAACATACGATGCAGATGCGCGTAATGCAGCTTCAAACGCCCCAGCGCCTGGCGGCGGACGTTGGTCAGAAAGACGTCGGCCTTGGTGATCAGATCATAGGCGAGTTTGAGCCCGTGCTCGTTTTTCAGGTCGATCGCGACGCTGCGCTTGTTGCGATTGGCGACAAAGAAATTGTGGTTGATCATGCCTTCGGGCCGGCGCCCCGGCTGGATGTTGAGCGCGCGGTATGGGTCGCCGTCCAGTGGCTCGATCTTGATGACGTCGGCGCCCCAGTCTGCCAGTATCCCTCCGCCCATCGGCCCCGCCGCCCAGGCGGCCACTTCCACGACCTTGATCCCGCGCAGCGGACCGGTTGCTTCCTGGCTCATCGAATGCTCCTTTTTTCAGTCACCCTCGCCCTCGCCCTCTCCCACGGAAGAGTGGGAGAGGGAACAGAAATACCTATTGCCTGGCGCCCCAGGCTTCTGCCAACTCCACCGCCGTGGTCAGGTAAGCGAGGCCGTGCAATGTGTTCTTGAGCACCATCTCGCCGTATTCAGGCGGATAGCCCGCCACGCAGTCGGTCGGAATGACCACCCGGTAGTTGCGGTTCATCGCCTCGATCGTGGAACCTGGGATGCCCAGGTTGAGCGACACACCGGTGAGAACCACCGTGGTGATTCCCAGGTTGCGGCAGACGCTGTCCACGCTGCTGTCATGAAAAAGGGTGGGTGAATGAAACCGCCACATGATGATTTCGTCACCCTGCGGCTTCACTTCCGGCAAAAAGTCGGCGCCTTCGGATCCCAACCCCATCGGCATGTCGGCGCGCTTGACCGCCTGTGCCAGCCGGCAGTTGGTGATAAAGCCCTCCTGGCCGGGACGATGGTAGGCGGGACAATGGAACACCTTCACTCCTGCCACGCGCGCCGCCCGCAAAAGCCGGCCGGCGTTGGCCGGTAGTCCCACCTTGTCGGCCGAATCGCGCAGCGCGGTGAACAAGGGCGGCGTGGCCTTGCCGATGACCGCCTGCTGAATTTCCATCAGCATCAAGGCCGTGGTAGCGGGTTTTGCGATTTCACTCAGATCGACTGCCATGGGCGAACCTCTCCTGTCTCTCGCAGATTGTCAAATCCGGACCTTCCTCAGCGCGCTCACCGAGTTTGACTTCTACCGCTGCGAACCCGCGGCCGCAATCCGATCCGGGATGCCGTGAGATACCGCCTCACGCACACCGGGTTCCATGCCCAGCTGAGTCAATTCCGCTACCAGCGGGTACGCGCGTGTCTCCACCAGCGAACAGGAAACCGCCGCGCAGGTCACCGCGCTCAAGGCGGCGGAATGCGAACGTATCTATCGCGAGAAAGCCTCTGGTGGGCGCTGGGACCGGCCCGAACTTCATCGGCTCTTGGATCAGCTCCGCAAGGGCGATGTGCTCGTGGTGTGGAAACTCGACCGGCTCTCGCGCTCACTCCGGGATGTCCTGACCATCATGGAACGGCTAGCCGAGGCCAAGGCCGGGTTTCGTAGCCTGACAGAGGCAATCGACACTACCACGCCGGCTGGACGTATGATAATGCAGATGGTTGGAGCCTTTGCCGAATTTGAGCGCGCTATGCTGCGCGAGCGCACCAGGGCCGGTCTCGAAGCCGCCCGCCGGGACGGACGCATTGGCGGTCGCCGTCCAAAGCTGACCCCTCAACAGCAGGCCGAGATCGTCCGCATGGTTTCCAGAGGGAGTAAGACCGCCGACGACGCCGCCAGACTATTTGGTGTGCACCCGGCTACGGTCTCGCGTCTCTTATCCCAAAAACGCACTGCCTTTGATAAGCACCCGGTTCCTTCTGATGGGTGAGGACGCCGAATAATACTTGGAGGCGGGTATGCTACTCGGAGGCTGGCACGGATCTTTGATAGGTATGGTGATCAGTCGGCGCGACGATCCTTCTGGAGCCCTTTCCGCGCGGCAGCGGAGGAGAATGGAATGAAAAAGACCTTCACCATCCTGCACACCAACGATATGCACTCGGCCGTTATCGGGATGGGCCCGTCCTCGGACTATACCCCGTTCACGCTTAACGACGACGAGACCCGAGGCGGCTACGTGCGCTTGGCTGGGTTGATCGCGAAGCGGAAAGAGGCGCGTAAGAATCAGGGGCCTGTGCTGGTCCTCGACGCGGGCGACTACAGCATGGGGACCGCGTTCGGCGCCGCCACGCGCGAGACCGGCAGCGAGCTGCAACTTATGTCCTTGATGGGATACGAAGCCGTCACCTTCGGAAACCATGATTTCGACCTCGGACCCGAGGGTTTGGGCAAGTCGATTAGCGTAGCCGCCAAGGCCGGTCGGCTTCCGCCGATAGTCGCCTCGAACACCAGCTTCGCCCGGACCGACGCAACGCTGACCGATCTCCAGCGCCTGGCCAAGGATGGTCTGATCCGCCGTCACCTCGTGATCGAGCGCGACGGCATCCGCTTCGGCATCTTCGGGGTGCTCGGCAAAGAAGCAATCTTCTACACCACTGCCGGGGCTGTTTCGTTCTCCGACGCCATCGAAACCGCCAAGGAGATGGTGACGGTTCTCCGCGAGACGGAGAAGGTGGATGTGATCATCTGTCTCAGCCATGGCGGCGTAGTGAAAGGGAAAGACGGGCGCTTCACCGACGGCGATGACGTGCGCCTGGCCAAGGCCGTGCCGGGCATCGATGTGGTGATCGGTGGCCACAGCCACACCGAGCTCAAAGAGGCGATCATCGTCAACGACCGCACGCCCGTGGTCCAGACCGGGACGGAAGGACAGAACCTCGGCGAACTGGTAATCACGTTGGACAGCAGCAAGCTGACGGTCGAGTCCTACGGGCTCCACCCGATCGACGACACCATTGTCGGCGATCGCGCGATTGCCGACGAGATTGAGATCCTCAAAAGGAATGTTACGGCGGACGTGTTCGCGTCGCGCGGCTACAGCATCGATCAGCCCCTGGCGGTGGCGCCGCGCGACATCCCCAACACCTTCACCGACATCGCCGCCAGCACTCTGCTCGCTAATCTCGTCACGGATGCGTTCAGAAACGCAACAAAGGCGGACATCGGAATCACTGCCAACGGGCTGATGCGCGCCGGCTTCACGCGGGGGAAGTCGGGCGTGCAAACCGTCTACGATGTGTTCGCCGTGGCGCCCCTCGGCGCTGGCGTCGTGGATACAACGGCCGGCAGTGCGCTTGTGACTGCCTACTTAACTGGCCAGGAACTGAAGCATTTGCTCGAGTTTCTGCTCGTGGATAATCCAGTTCACCCCGGCGAATATTTCCCCCGCACCTCGGGCATGCGGTTCCGCTACGACCCGTCGCGCCCGAAGTTCGATGTCGTGACCGCCATCGAAATTGGAGACCTCGATCGCGGCTATCGTGCGATTGACATCACGGGGAAGGACGAGCGGCTATTTAGCGTTACGTGCCCTCTGTACTTTGGTGTGATTGCCGTGGCCATACCAAAGTACACGAAAGGCAAGCTTACGCTGGTACCCAAGAACAGGGAGGGTCAGCCCCTCACGTCAAGAGTCGAGGCACTGGACGACCCTCGCGATCACACGCCCTACCTGCTGCCGCCGCCGGGTACCGTGGACAAGGGCGGTGTCGCCACCGGTGCCGGAAACGGCGCTGTTCGGGAGATCAAGGAATGGCAGGCGATCATGGATCACCTCCGCAATCTGCCCGTCAAAAGCGGGGATACTCTACCTACGATCCCGGTCGATGAACGGGCCGCCGAGGTCCGGGGAGTCAGAGCGGGGTGTTAAAGGTTTATCATTCATTAATTGACGTCCGGCTCGCCGGCGGCGGCCAGCAAGGTCGGCAGCCAATCTTGGGCCGAGACGATGTCATTCGGTACTGAGCCGGCCTTGAAACTTACGCGGCGAGCGCACGAAGGCCGGCCCGCTGGAATGGGCGCTGATCTCAAATGCGTCAAATAGCCGGGAAAACACTACGCCAGATAATTGGGCAAGTGACACAACGGATCTCAGAAGAACGAATTTCTCGGGCGCGCGTTGGCTCTGCTGTTCACGATCGATTGGCCTGAGCCGTTCGGCTTGACCATGATCGAAGCGATTGGCATGCGGCACGCCGGTGATTACGCGTCCGTGCGGCTCAGTCCCGGAAGTCGTGACTGAGAATGTGACCGGATATATCGCCAGCGAGGTCGACGATTTGGTCGCCGCGGTTGGGCGCGTCGATCGGCTGTCGCGAAGCAGATGCCGCGAGGAATTCGAAAGGCGTTTCACCGTGGAAACCATGGTGGATCGATACGAGGAGGTCTATCGTGGGCTGATCGCCTCCAAAAATTCGTAGCACGCGATTATCCGGCCGGCGGCGATCGGACACAGTCCCGCGCGAGAGATTCTGAAGTCCGAGCGACCCTTGCGCACCGCCCATAATGGGAGAAGTTATTAACCCTGACGCGAAAGATAAAATCGAAAGCAATAATCAGGAGCGGTGCAGGTAGGCCTTGCAACGGCTCCTGCACCCTCACCCGCGCGTCACGGCTGTTGCGAAAAAAACCGCAACAGCCGCGCCGCTTGCCCTCTCCCGCAACCAAGCGGGCGAGGGGTTAAGAGCAGCCGCAGCGTGAGAACCCAAATTACTTTCGCTTCAGGGCTAATTGAGCCCATACAGCCGGCGGCAGTTCTCCCGCACCAGTTTTTCGATCAGCTCCGGCTCGAGGCCAGCGAAGTCCTTGGAAACTTGCGCGCTTGAACGCGGAAACGTTCCTTCGGTATGGGGATAGTCCGAACCCCACATGAGATGATCGACGTTCAGCAATTCGCGAGTGAGCAATCCGGCGCGGTCTTCTTCAAAGGTGAAATAGAATTGACGATGGCAGTAGAAGCTGGGCTTCTCATCCAGCTTGGGCCGCAGCCAAAGGTGATGGTCATCCCACCAGTGATCCATCGTATGCAGTATCGCCGCGACCCATCCGATGCCGCCCTCGACCAGCACAAAGTTGAGCCTGGGGAAGGACTGCGGAACGCCCGACATAATCAGGCTGGTCAGGGTGCGGAAGTGGTCGACGTACTTGTTTTCCAAAAACGTGGTAGTGGCGCCGCCGGCGGTGGTCGGAATGATCGCGAATTGCTGTTCGTTGGCCGCGTTATGGATTGAAAGCGGGGTTCCGCTCTCCTGCAATTCGGTAAACAGCGGACCATAGTATGGATCGCCGAAGGGAATCTTGGGATGACCGCAGGGGATGCAAACAGTGCGCAGGCCCTGTTTACGTGCGCGCCGCACCTCCTCAACTGCCGCTTCGATCGGACCGCCAATCGGCAGCATCGCGGCGCCCAGCAGGCGTCCGGGCGCGGCCGAGCAGAACTCCGCCAGCCAGTCGTTGTAGGCCCGGATACAGGCATGCTTGTACTCGACGTCGGGCGCGGCAAACAGGAACAGGGCGTCGCCCGGATAGATGACCTCCGCGGCGATATTGTCCAGGTCCTGATCCATGAGCCGGGCCATAGGGTCGTAGGCCCCGGCGCGAACTTCGGCTTTGCGATTATGAGTGCGATCCTCGATCGGCCGGCCTTCGGCCTTGAACGTTGCCATCACGCCGCCCAGATCGGCGCCGGCAAACGGGCTCAGGCCGTCAACGCAAAAGACGTCGAACTTTTCCCGATGCTCAACGTGCGGCGCCCGATCACGGAACCGCTTGTCCAGCCGCTCGGTCCAAAGGTCGGGCGGCTCGATTACGTGACCGTCGGAGGAAATAAACCTCGCGCCTGCTTCGTCCATGGCGAAAACCCCGCTTAGCCGTTTTTCGTCGAAAGTCCTCTCGACCCTTTTTCAATCGGAAAAGGACCGAAAAAATTTCATTTGCTAGTCAGCTAATTATTTACCTGCAGGCTGCTCGTGGTTCAAGTCGGGCGCGGCGGCGGGCGCTTTGCAGTCCGCTGCCGGCCCTTCGGAGTAAAGCGGCGCGCGTTTTCGATCGCGATAAAGCAGGGCGAGCGATCTCGCTTTCAGATCGAATACCTCACCCGCGCGCCAATGGCGGCCTTCGCCGCCGTTGATCTGATCGACGCTGGTATCGAGCAGCATTCTCCACCCGTCGGGCTCACCCACCTCGGGAATCTTGAAGGGGATGGATTCGTGATGGCTGTTGAACAGGATGATGCCATCGCCGTCGGTGATGATGCGGCCCCGCTCGTCGTACTCTTCAATGCCTTCGCCGGCAAGAAACACGCCCAGGCAGCGGGCAAATGACTGGTTCCATTCTTCGTCGGTCATCTCATGGCCGTCGGGGGTTAGCCAGATTATGTCCTTCAGCCCCCTGATGCTGCGGCCCTGGAAGAAATGGCGGCGGCGGAACAGCCGGTGTTGCTTTCGAATCTCGATCAGGCAGCTGGTGAAGTCCACGAAACGCTGATCTTCACGGCTCAAATCCCAGTTGAGCCAGGTCAACTCGCTGTCCTGGCAGTAGGTGTTGTTGTTACCGTTTTGGGTATGGCCGATCTCGTCGCCCGCCAGGAGCATCGGAACTCCCTGGGAAAGAAACAGGGTGGCCAGAAAGTTGCGCTTTTGCTGCGCGCGCAGCGCTAATATCTGCGGATCGTAGGTCGGTCCCTCGGCCCCGCAATTCCAACTGCGGTTGTCATTGGTGCCGTCGCGATTCTCCTCCAGGTTGGCTTCGTTATGCTTGTCGTTGTAGCTGACCACGTCCTGGAGCGTGAAGCCGTCGTGACAGGTCACGAAATTGACGCTCGCGTAAGGGCGGCGCCCGTTATGCTCATACAGGTCGCTCGATCCGGTGAGCCGGTAGGCCATCTCGCCGATAAGACCGCCCTCCCCCTTCCAATAGGCCCGCACCGCGTCGCGGTATTTGCCGTTCCATTCCGCCCATCCGATAGGAAAATTGCCGACCTGGTATCCGCCCTCGCCGATGTCCCACGGCTCGGCGATCAATTTCACCTGCGAGATAACCGGGTCCTGGTGGATGACGTCGAAAAAAGCGCCGAGCTGATTGACCTCGTGCAGCTCGCGCGCCAGCGCCGCCGCCAGGTCGAACCGGAAGCCATCCACGTGCATCTCCCGCACCCAGTAGCGCAGGCTGTCCATGAACAGCTGCAACACGCGCGGATGAACCATGTTCAGCGTATTGCCGCATCCGGTAAAATCCATGTAGTAGCGCAAATCCTCGGATGTAAGCCGGTAATAGGCGGTGTTGTCGATGCCGCGGAAGCTCAGCGTTGGGCCCATGTGATTGCCCTCCGCGGTGTGGTTGTAGACCACGTCGAGGATGACTTCGATCCCCTCGGAGTGCAGCCGCTTGACCATCGACTTGAACTCACCGACGAATCCGCTGGCGCTGTAACGCATGTCGGGCGCGAAGAAGCCGATCGAGTTGTAGCCCCAATAGTTGTGCAGGCCACGCTCCACCAGATGGCGATCGTCGATAAACGCGTGCACCGGCATCAGTTCGACCGCGGTAACCCCCAGGCGCTTGATGTGCTCGATCGCCGGGTCGGTGGCAAGGCCGGCGTAGGTTCCGCGCAGATGAGGCGGGATATCCTGATTGCGCTGGGTGAAGCCCTTTACGTGCAATTCGTAAATCACCGTGTCATGCCATGGCGTGCGCGGCGGACGATCGTTGGCCCAGGAGAACGCCCCCTCGATAACCCGGCATTTCGGCATCGCCGGCGCGCTGTCGCGCCGGTCCATCGCCAGGTCCTCACGCGGGTTGCCGACGCGGTAGCCGAACAGCGCGTCGCTCCATCTGGGCGCCCCCACGATGTGTTGCGCATAAGGGTCGAGCAGGAGTTTATGCGGGTTGAAACGTAATCCCTTCTTGGGATCGTAGGGACCATATACTCTGTAACCATAGAGCCAGGCGGGTCTCGCTTCTGGAAGGTAGCAATGCCATATCAGGTCGCTTTGCCATCGCATCGGCACGCGTTCGATTTCGCGTCTGCTGTTGTGATCGAACAGGCAAAGCTCGACCCGCTCGGCATGCTCCGAGAAAAGCGCGAAGTTGACCCCTTCGCCGTCCCAGGTGGCGCCGAGGGGATAGGGCCTGCCCGGCCAGACAGCAACTTTCGAATAAGCCATACCAAATAGTATCCCATGCGCGCAGAACCCAGAGCCACCTATCGTATTCAACTCAACTCACAATTTGATTTCCACGCGGCGGCCGAGATCGTTCCCTACCTGGCCGAACTGGGCATCAGCCATTTGTACAGCTCGCCGTGCCTGCAGGCCGCTCCCGGCAGCACCCACGGCTACGACGTGGTCGACTATCATGTCAGCCGCGATCTCGGCGGGACCGCCGGCCACGAACGCATGTGCGCGGCGCTGCGCGAATCCGGCCTGGGTCAGATTCTCGACATCGTACCCAATCACATGGCGATTACGGGGCGCGAAAATCCGTGGTGGTGGGACGTATTGGAAAATGGCCTAGCCAGCCGTTATTCGGCCTACTTCGACGTCGATTGGGAGCCGCCCGAGGCGCGCCTGCGCAATTCGGTCCTGCTGCCGGTGCTCGGCGATCACTATGGCAGGGCGCTGGAAGCCGGTGAGATCAAGTTGGTGCGCGATGGCGCCGATTTCACCTTCCATTATTATGAGCGGACCTTCCCGGTGGCGGCGCGCTCGTTGGATACGGTGCTGGCGCGGGCGGCGGAGCGCTGCGGTTCCGACGAGCTGGCCTTTTTCGCCGATTCCCTCACCGCGCTGCCGGTTTCAACCGACACCGACGCCGACAACCGGCGCCACCGGCGACGCAATATCGCCGTGCTCAAGGGCGCCATCGGCGCGCTGATTGAATCCTCGCCGGAGGTGGTGGCGGCGATCGACGAAAGCATCGCCGCGTTCAACGCCGACCATGACCTGCTGCATGCGATGCTCGAGCGCCAGAATTACCGCCTGGCGTTTTGGCGCGCGGCCGGGCGCGACCTCGGCTACCGCCGCTTCTTCGATATCAACAGTCTGATCGGGCTGCGGATGGAGAACGAACAGGTGTTCGAGGACACGCACAGGCTGGTGCTGCGATGGTTGTTGGAGGGCATCCTGGACGGCGTCCGCATCGATCATATCGACGGCCTGCGCGATCCCTACGCGTACCTGCAAAGGCTCAGCCGCGCCGCGCCCCAGGCCTGGATCGTGGTGGAAAAGATTTTGCAAAGGGGCGAGCGCCTGCGGGAGTCCTGGCCCATCGCCGGCACCACTGGTTACGATTTTCTAAACCGGGTGGGCGGCCTGTTCGTCGATCCGGCGGGAGAGCCGCCGCTGACCCGGCTGTACGCCGAGTTCGCCGGCCAATCCGCCGACTTTGCCACTATCGCTCGCGGCTGCAAGGAGATGGTGGCGCGCGACCTGCTGGGCAGCGAACTCAACCGCCTCACCGAGCTGTTCGTGGAGGTATGCGAAAACGATCGGCGCCATCGCGACTACACGCGTCATGAACTGCACGAAGCGCTGGTGGCGGTGGTGGCGAGATTGCCTGTCTATCGCACCTATCTGCGCGCGGATGGCGAGGACCCCAACCCTGAGGACATTGCTTACGTCGATCAGGCGATTGCCGAGGCCAAAACCGATTGGACCGATTCGGACCCCGAACTGTTCGACTTCCTGCGCCAGATCCTGCTCGGGCGCGAGCCCGGCAAGTTCCACACCGAACTGGCGCTGGGATTCCAGCAATTCACGGGGCCGGTCATGGCGAAGGCACTGGAGGACACCGCCTTTTACCGCTATCACCGCCTGATATGCCTCAATGAAGTCGGCGGTGACCCCGCCCGCTTTGGCTTGACCACCGACGATTTCCACCAGGCCTGCCAGGTAAGCCAGCGGCGATGGTCGCTAGGCCTGCTGGCAACCTCGACCCACGACACCAAGCGCAGCGAGGATGTGCGCGCCCGGCTCGCCCTGCTCTCCGAGATTCCAGCGCAATGGGCAGAGGCGGTTGCGCGATGGTCGGCGCTTAACCGCGAGCATTGGTCCGCGCAGCCCGATCGCAACGCCGAATATCTTCTTTATCAGAGCCTCGTCGGCGCCTGGCCTATCAGCACGGAGCGGGTGTGGACTTACATCACCAAAGCGGTGCGCGAAGCCAAGCTGCAAACCTCGTGGACCAAGCCCGATCAGGACTATGAAAACAATCTGCGAACCTTTGTCGAAGGCGTCATGGGCGCCCCTGAATTTGTGCGGGACCTGGAGGCGTTCGTCGCTACCCTGATCCCGCTTGCGCGGCTTAACTCGCTGGCTCAGACCCTGCTCAAGCTCACCACACCGGGAATTCCCGACTTCTACCAGGGGACTGAGCTGTGGGACTTTTCGCTGGTGGATCCGGACAATCGCCGTCCGGTGGATTACGCACTGCGCCGCCGCCTGCTGGGAGCGGTGAAATGCGCTGACGTCGAAGAAATTGTCAAACGCGCTGACGAAGGATTGCCGAAGCTTTGGGTCATCCATCGCGCACTGGCGGTGCGCCGGGCGCGCCCGGAACTGTTTGGACCCGACGCGACTTACCAGCCGCTGGCGGCGCAGGGCAGCCGCGCCGGCCATGTGGTGGCTTTCATGCGCGCGCAGGGCGCGATTACGGTCGTGCCGCGAATGGTATTCAAGCTGGCCTCGCGATGGGAAGACACTGCCCTGCGCATTCCACCCGGCCGATGGCGCAACGAATTGAGCGGTGAACTCTTTGATGGCGACGAAATCGAACTCTCGCGGCTGACAGCCAGATTTCCCGTTTGCCTGCTGGTGCGTGAGGAGGGGCAGAGCCGATGAATGCAATAAGAGTGTGGGCACCCAACGCACAACGCGTTGCGGTCCAGCTTGATGGGCGGCGCCTGGCGATGGAAAAAGAGGGCGGGGAGGCGCGCGGTTGGTGGCGCCTGCGCAGCGCCGAGGCGACTGCCGGCGCCGATTACGCCTTCATCATCGACGACGATGAACGGCCGCTGCCCGATCCGCGCTCGCCCTGGCAGCCGCAGGGTGTGCATAGTCCCTCGCGCATCGTCGACCATGATGCGTTCACCTGGACCGACGGTGATTTCGCGGCGCCGGCGCTGAGCGACGCGATCATCTACGAACTCCATATCGGCACCTTTACAGCGCAGGGTACCTTTGAATCCGCCATCGCGCGGCTCGACCACCTGGTCGAATTGGGAGTCACCCACGTCGAGTTGATGCCGGTGCCGCAATTTCCCGGCGCGCGAGGCTGGGGCTACGACGGCGTGGATCTGTTCGCACCTCATCAGGCCTATGGCGGTCCGTTGGGGCTCAAGCGGCTGGTGGACGCATGTCACGGTAAGGGACTGGCCGTGCTGCTGGACGTGGTTTACAACCATTTCGGGCCGTCTGGAAACTACCTGCCGCGCTTCGGCCCCTACCTGACCGATCGCTATGCCACGCCTTGGGGCAGCGCGGTTAACTTCGACGGGCGCGGCAGCGACGAAGTACGCCGCTTCGTATGCGACAACGCCATCGGTTGGATGCGCGATTATCACATCGACGGACTGCGGCTGGACGCGGTCCACGCGATCATGGACGCCTCACCGACACCACTGCTCGAGCAACTCAGCGCTGAAACCGCCGAGCTCAGCCGACGGACGGGACGGCGCCGGGTGCTGATCGCGGAGGATGACCACAACGATCCGCGCATCACAACGCCAACGGCGCGCGGCGGATACGGGATCGACGCGCAATGGGACGAGGATTTCCATCATGCGCTGCACACCGTCCTGACCGGGGAGAGCAGTGGCTACTACGCGGACTTTGGAGCGCTTGGCCAGTTCGCCAAATCCCTGCGTCATGCCTTTGTGTATGACGGCGAGTACTCAGTCTATCGCGATCGGCATCAAGGCCGATCGGCGGCGGGTCTTGCTGGCCATAATTTCGTCGGGTGCCTGCAAAATCACGATCAGACAGGCAATCGCGCAAGGGGCGAGCGCAGTTCCCACCTGATGAGCCCGGGAGGGCTGCGGATCGGCGCCGCGATGCTGCTCACAGCGCCCTTCGTGCCGATGCTTTTCCAAGGCGAGGAATGGGGCGCGTCAACTCCCTTTCAGTATTTCACCGACCATCAGGAGCCGGAACTGGCCCGCGCTGTCAGTGAGGGACGCACGAGAGAATTTGCCGCCTTCGGATGGAAGCCGGAAGAGATTCCGGATCCCCAAGACCCGGCAACTTTCGAGCGTTCAAAGCTGGATTGGTCCCAAATGGCGCGAGAACCGCACCAGAGCATACTTCGATGGTATCGGCGCCTAATCGAGTTGCGTTCCAGGTTTCCTGAACTCCGCGACGGAAAGCTGGACCGCGTCGAGGTTTCTTACGACGAACAGGCACGATGGCTGGTGATGACGCGCGCGCCTATAAGTGTGGCGCTAAACCTCGATCAAAGCTCGCGCACAGTGCCGCTGGAAGGCCTCGGATCGCGCCGATTGCTGATGGCGTCCGATGAACTAATCGTGCTGACTACCGAAGCTGTAAACCTTCCCCCCGATTCGGTAGCGATTATCGGTCCCGCCTGATCCCGCGATGCGAGCCCAACGGCTGAAAACCTAACACCAACTGGATCAGGTAGCGGGTGGATCGATCATCCTGAACGACTCCGACCAAATTCCGTTGCCAACCCAACACCAGGTAGGGAAGGTTAATGGCCGCCCGGTTTCAGCCACCCTGGCCGCTTTTCCTTAATCCCCACTTGCTCTACAGCGAGACAACAGGACTGCGACCGTCCTTTTCCGCAATCGATCAGGCTCCCGCGCTTTGCAAACGAGGACGTGAGCGGGTCACCCACATGCGCTGGCGGTTGGCATGGACCGCACCGCCCTGAATCTCACGCCGGCGGAGATCCAACATTTTGCGCAGCCGCGTCGCGTCGATCCCCAGCGCTTCGCACAAGGTCTCATAGGCGAACAGGCCCTTGCTGCGGGTGGAATTCATCCAATCGCGCACTTCGTAAAACAGGATCCGGCGTTGGCGGCTTTTTGCGTTCATGTGATGCAGATAACAATGAATCGCGTCTTCGAGTACTGCGAACATCAATTTCAGTTCGCCCTGCAGTTCATGGCGGCGCCGCCTAAGTTCGTTATATTGCTCGGGTAGCAGGATATCGGGCTCGTAACCCTCAATCAGCTCTTCCATCCGCTCTACCAGTTCCATGTGGCCTCCCATCAGGAGCATCGCCGCTAAGGCAAGAACTTTGTTGCTCCGTTACAGCGGGTGGTAACAAGGGTCGTGCCAACCTAAAACCTCGAAAATTGGACTGTTTGCCGTGGCGAATGGTAGGGACTATTTACACGGTCGTCGATTTTACGGTGACAATCATCAGGCGCCGCGCTCAATTCATTGAAGGGCCTGCGAAACCGCGACCATAGGTAAAGATGACGTAAAAATTTCGATCGAGTGTGCGCGACCTTCTTTTCGAGGGTATAGAAGAACTAGCGCCTTCCGAATCGCCAAAGCCGGCATCAAGCCTGATTGGGCTTTCAAGTTCTTGTATCGAATGTTCAGACTGTGAAAAGCTTGCCTTGGGTTCAAGCAGCGCCTTACAGAGAGCAAACATCGAGGGAAATGTCATGGCCTACGACCTTTTGATTAAGAACGGAACCGTGGTCGATGGCACCGGGGCGCCCCGCCGCCGGGCCGACGTCGCTATTTCTGGCGGCCAAATCGCCGAAATCGGGAAGGTAACCGAGGGTGCCGCCAGGGTCATCGACGCATCCGACCTTATCGTGGCGCCCGGATTTATCGACCATCATACCCATTACGACGCCCAAATCTGCTGGGATCCCCTGGTAAGCTGCTCCTCCTGGCATGGCGTCACCACGGTGCTGATGGGCAACTGCGGGGTGGGAATCGCTCCCTGCAAACCCGAAGTCCGCGAAGTCGCGACCTGGGACCTGGTCAACGTCGAGGCCATTCCGTTTGACGTGCTCAAGAAGGGCGTGACCTGGGACTGGGTGACGTTCCCTGAATTCATGGACGCTGCCAGCCGCCGCCATAGCGGTATCAATCTCGGCTTCATGGCGCCGCTGACCCCCTTTCGCCATTTCGTGATGGGACAGGAATCGATGGAACGCGCGGCGACTTCGGATGAAACCACGAAGATTGCCGCGTTGCTGCGCGAGGCGGTTTCTGCCGGCGCCTGGGGATTTACTACCACCGTTTTGGCCCAACACATCGGCTACCAGGGCCATCCGCTGGCCTGCAGGCTGGCCAGCAGGGACGAGATGAAGGCCTACGGCAATGTTCTGCGTGATCTGGGCAAGGGCTCGATCGAAGTGGCGCTGACCAAGCGCGTCGGCCGGGTGATGGACGATGAATATGAGCTGCTCGATTTCCTGCTGACTCAGAGCGAGCGGCCGGTCACTTTTCTGGCAATGGCGGCCAATCCAAAGCGGCCCGAGGCGACTGGGGAAACCCTGCGGCGGCTCGAACCCCTGCTCAAGCGCGGCGCCATGCCACAAATCACCTGCCGCCCCTTCGTGGTGCAGATCGATTTACGCAATCCGTTCACCTTTGCCGACATGGACACCTGGAACCCGGTGTTCAACAAGCCGGCCGAGGCGCAGAAGCAAATTTATCGCGATCCGGCCTTCCGCCACGCCTTCCGCGAGGAACTCAAGAAGCCGCATTTGTTCAGCGGCAAGTGGCATCGCGTCGAGATCTTGGAAGTGAGCAGCCCGGCGATGAAGCCGATGGAGCGCAAGACCGTCGCCCAGGTGGCCGAAGAGCGGCGCCAGGATCCGCTGGATACCTTCCTCGACCTGGCGCTGGAAGACGACCTCAACATTCAATACACGATGGCCCAGTTCCACGAAGAGGGTATCGAGGAGTTGGTGAAAGACTCCCGCACGATGATCGGGCTTTCCGACGGCGGTGCCCATGTCGACATGCTCTGCGACGCCGGCTATTGCACCTACCTGCTGGGTAAGTGGGTACGCGAGCGGCAGGCGATTCCGCTGGAATTCGCGATCAAGCGCATCACTTCGGAGCCGGCTGATTTCTATGGCATCAAGGGGCGCGGTCGCCTGCAACCGGGCAAGGCCGCCGACCTCGCCATCTTCGATTACAACACGGTCGATTCGGCCAAGCGGGCCGAGATGCGCACCGACCTGCCGGGCGGCGGCCGCCGCCTGGTCATGACCGCGCAGGGAATCGAGTACACGGTCGTCAACGGCAAAGTGCTGTACGAGCATCGCAACCACAGCGGCGACCTGCCGGGACGTGTGCTGCGTTCGGGCGTCGACTGAGGGCCTGAGGCCGCCTGGCCGTCTTTGAAGTGCATCAGTCACCTTCACCCTAACCCTCTCCCACGACCGAATGTGGGAGAGGGAACAACAATAGCCGCGCGCAATTCCTGCCTCACCCGCGCCTGCGGACTTGGGGTCCGCTTGCTCCTGGGAGTTTCTACGATTGCGCCCTCTCCCTGACCAGGGCCCTGACCATGGAGAGGGAAGGGTGAGGGTGCAGGCGCTTTGCAACCTTCGTTTGCCGCCCATGCCGATTCAGGAATAGGCTGTTTTCGTTCATCGCTGGGGGACAAGAAATGATCAAGACCCTGTCCCGGTTCCTGTTGTTGGGGCTCTTGGCGATACAGGCTTGCAGCGCGGCCGCCTATCAGCCGGAAAAGCCTGCAATAAATGTCACCGGCACATGGCGGGGGACTTCCACTACCTATTGCGGCATGATGCTCCTGGAAAAAGGCAGATGCGGCGCCGTGCAGCGCATCTCGTTTACGCTGTTCCAGGACGGCGCCGATGTGAAAGGCACCTACCGCTGCGCCGTCGGCAACATGGTTTGCCGCGGTATGGACGACAGCGGTCCGGTCGTTTCCTCTTCCGTCTCCGGGACGCTGGCGCGCCTGCGGGTGATGCTGACGACCGACGGTTCAAGCTGCATATTCGACGGTCATTTCAAGGGGGAGTCAGCCGACGGAAACTTTTTCTGCTACCAGGGCGGTGGACTGGTGGAAGAGGGGCAATGGAAGCTGGCGCGCTGGTATTGAACGAAGCCTCCGTTCGGCACTTTCCCTTTGCCAGGCGATCCGTGCTATTGCAGCAAGCGATGGCGGGGCCGAATGGCTCGACTAAACGGCCAGATACCAGCGAATTGTTGCGGACGTGAGCTCTTTTGAGGAGGCAGTTAAGCGATGGCGAAATTACGCGGCGAACAGATAATCGCGCAATGCTTCAAGAACGAAGGCGTTGACACGATCTTCTTCATGATGGGCGGCCCGACCAGCGGCACCGCGGGCGCCTGTCTTGAGCTCGGCATGCAGGGGATTTACGTGCGCCACGAGCAGGCGGCCGCCATGATGGCGCACGCTTACTCGCGCGTCACCGGCAAGCCCGGCATCTGCATCACCCCGTCGGGCCCGGGAACCGCCAACGCCGTGACCGGGCTGGCCAACGCCTGGGGCGACGCCACTCCGATAATCGCCATCGGCGGCTCGTCGCCGATGCGCGGCGCCACGATGGAAACGTTCCAGGAGATGGACCAGGTTTCGATGATGCGGCCGGTGGTCAAGGCCGCCTATCGAGTCGATATCGCCGCGCGAATTCCGACTTACATCAGCCTGGCCTTTCGCGAAGCAATGGACGGCAAGAAAGGACCAATCTATCTGGACTTGCCCGGCGATGTCCTGGCCACGCCGGTCGAGACCGAAAAGCTTCACTACCCGACCAATTATCGGGTTGACGCACGTCCGGCGGGAGATCCGGCTCTGATCGAGCGTGCGATCGAAATCCTGCAACAAGCGCAGCGCCCGATCGTGGTCACCGGCAGCGGCGTTTTGTGGTCGGAGGCCAGCGAGGAGATGCGCCGCTTCATCGACGCCACCGGCATTCCGTTCTGGACTACGCCGCAAGGCCGCGGTGTGGTGCCCGAGGACCATCCGCGATCATTCACCGCCGCGCGCTCGACGGCGTTTCGCGAAGCCGACGTGGTCCTGGTGATTGGCGCGCGCGCCAATTCGATGCTGACCTTCCTGCTCCCGCCCCGCTTCTCGGCGGAGGCCAAGTTCATCAACGTCAATATCGACGGCAAGGAAATCGGCCACAACCGCGGCGTCGACCTCGGCATCATCGGCGACGCCAAGCTGGTGCTCCGGCAACTGACCGCCGCGGCGGCCGGCCGCTTCCGTCCGCGCGAAGAAACGCCCTGGATTTCCAGGCTGTCGGCCAAGCAGCGCTCCAACCAGGAGCGCGACACCCCCCTGTTGCATTCCGACAAAGTCCCGATTCATCCGCTGCGCTTATGCAACGAGGTGCGCGACATCATCACCCGCGACACCATCCTGGTGGTGGACGGCCATGAGATCTTGAATTTCGCCCGCCAATCCATTCCAATCTATGCTCCCGCGACCAGCATCAATGCCGGTCCGCACGGATGTATGGGCGTGGGTATCCCGTTCGGAGTCGGCGCCAAAGCGGCGGCCCCCAACCGGCCCGTGGTAGTGCTCTCGGGCGACGGCGCCTTCGGTTGGAACGGAATGGAGATGGAAACCGCGATCCGGCACAAGCTGGCGATCGTCGTGGTGATCTCGAACAACGGCGGGTTCACCTCGCATCAGACGGGATGGGCGGCCGCCGGGGTCAAGAGCGGCAACGTCGGGCGCGATCTGGGATGGCTGCGCTACGACAAGATGGTCGAAGCGTTCGGAGGCCACGGCGAATTCGTCGAGCAGCCGGATCAGATCCGGCCGGCGATCGAACGCGCGATCAAGAGCGGCAAGACGGCTCTGGTCAACGTCTGCACCGATCCCGACGCGCAAGCCACCACCAACATGGGCTTTGCCGGCTACTGATTAAGAAGGGAAACGATCTGGCAGGAAAGATAATGTCATCCTAAGCGATTTATTACCTGACCGAACTGGCTGCGTGGAACGGCTTTCCAGCCGGTCGTTCTGTTCACTGATCTCTGTGCAGGATCAGAAATGGCAGGCTGGAAAGCCTGTCCCACGCAGCCAGTTCGGTCAGTAAAAATGATCAATGCTGCTCAGGATGACATTCTCTCCACACGCATAGCGTCGCGAAGCCCAGCGCGGGATAAGTCCTCTACCTCGCAGCCGCGCCGGCGCCGCGGTTGAGGAAGCGCATCGCGTTGCGATGAATTATTTGCATCGCGTCCTCATGGGGCTGGTAGGGTTCCTGAAGGGCGGCAACTTCCTCGCGCGTCAGTTGGAAATCCACCGCTTTTACCGCGTCCTCGATATGAGTCTTCTTGGTGACCCCGATTATCGGCGCCGTCATTCCGGGAGCCTGCAGCAGCCAGGCCAGCGCCACTACGGCAGGACCCACGCCGTGAGCGGCAGCGATCTTCGCCACCGCATCGACCATGTCGTAATCGTCGGGGCGGTAGCTCTCGGCCAACGGATCGCTCTCCGCGCGCAGTCTTAGCGCCTTGCCGCTGCGGTCGCGGTTGGAGGTCAGAAATCCGCGCGCCAGCGGCCGCCACGGTATCAATCCGACACCCTGGTCGATGCACAGCGGAATCACCTCGCGCTCGTCCTCGCGGTAGATCAGGTTGTAGTGATTCTGGACCGAGACAAACCGATGCCATCCGTGCGCGCGCGCCGTAAACAGCGCCTTGGCCAGCATCCAGGCGCTGGTGTTGCTGACGCCCAAAAAGCGGACCTTGCCTGCGCGCACCACCGAATCGAGCGCTTCCAGTGTCTCCTCCATCGGCGTCGACGTGTCCCAGTTATGGATTTGGTAGAGGTCGATGTAATCCATTCCAAGCCGGCGCAGAGACGCGTCGCACGAGTCGATGATGTGCTTGCGGCCCAGCCCCGAGCAGTTGGGACCGCTGCCCATCGCCCCGCCGACCTTGGTTGCCACCACCAGCTCCTCGCGCCGCCCCATCTCGCGCAGGTAGCGTCCCGTGATTTGCTCGCTCACGCCGTTGGAATACATGTCGGCGGTATCGAAGAAATTGATTCCGCTCTCCAGCGCATGGGCGTAGTGCTCGCGCGCGTCGGCTTCCTCAAGCACCCACGGTTGCCACGACTTGATTCCATAACTGCCGCATCCCAGGCATAGCCGGGACACGGTTAGACCGGTTCCACCCAGTTTCGTGTACTTCATGGCTGGAAACCTAGCCCGGTACGCAAAATTGTCAAACCCCAAATCGACGACGCTGCCTGCCGCCGAGGGTTCGCGCATATTTCCCAACAGTGGTAATTAAGAAGCAGTCTGCGCATCAACGGAACACGCGAACGCGTCGCAAGCCGGAGGCCGATATGCCATACGACCTGGTGATCAAAAATGGAACGGTGGTGGACGGAACGGGGGCTCCGCGCCTTATCGCTGACATCGCGGTGGCTGACGGGCGCATTGCCGCAATCGGCAAGGTCAAGGATGGCGCCACGCGGACCATCGACGCGTCCGACCTGGTCGTCGCGCCGGGTTTTGTCGATCCGCATACCCATTACGACGCGCAGATTTGCTGGGATCCCCTGGTCACCTGCTCCTCGTGGCACGGCGTTACCTCGGTCGTGATGGGGAACTGCGGCGTCGGGATAGCGCCCTGCAAGCCGGAGGTGCGCGACGTTGCAACCTGGGATCTGGTCAACGTCGAGGGCATTCCTTACGACGTGCTGTCCAAAGGCATCACCTGGGATTGGCAGAGCTTTCCGGAATTCATGGCGGCGGCCGAGCGGCGCCGCACCGGTATCAACGTGGCCTTCCTCGCGCCGCTGACGCCGTTTCGCCATTTCGTGATGGGTGAGGAGTCACTGGAACGCGCAGCCCGTCCCGAGGAAATCACCCGCATCGCGGCGCTGCTGCATGAGGCGGTCGCCGCGGGAGCGGTGGGGTTCTCGACCACCACGTTCACGCAACACATCGGCTACCAGGGCCGGCCCCTGGCGTGCCGTCGCAGCAGCCGTGAGGAGCTCAAGGCTTATGCCAACGTGTTGCGCGACCTGGGCAAGGGCGCGATCGAAATATCGCTCACCCAGGTTATCGGCACGCTGTCCGAGCAGGAGTACGCGCTGCTCGATCTGCTGCTGACCGAAAGCACACGGCCGGTCACCTGGCTGACGGTGGTAGTGCGCGACGACAAGGGGAGCCATCGCGAAACCCTGCGCCAGGCGGCCCCGCTGATCGCGCGCCGTGGCCTGCCGCAGATCGCCTGCGTACCGGCCACTCTCGAAATTGACCTGCGCGGACCCCAGATCTTCGCCAACATGCCGTTTTGGGCCTCGGCCTTCAATCAGCCGGTCGAGATGCAGAAAAAGCATTACAGCGAACCGGCTTTCCGCCAGGCGTTTCGGGAGGAATTGGCGCATCCCCAGTTGATGGCGATCAACTTCAACCGGGTGGAGGTGATGCACGTCAAGAGCCCGCACCTCAAAGCATTGGAGGGAAGATCGGTCGCTGACATCGCCGGCGAGCGTAAAAAAGATCCTGTCGACCTGTTCCTGGACCTGGCGATCGAGGACAATCTCGATACCCGTTACGCGATAATGCCCGGCAACGATCAGCGGATGGGGGAATTGCTGGGTGATCCGCGCACCCTGATTGGTTTGTCCGACGGGGGCGCGCACGTCGACTCGCATTGCGAGGCTGGCTATGCCACCTATCTGCTGGGCACTTGGGTCCGGGAGCGGCAAACCTTGACCCTGGAACACGCGGTCAAGCGAATCACCTCCGAGCCGGCGGAATTCTTCGGGCTGTGGGATCGCGGCAGGCTCGCCGAGGGGCTGGCGGCCGACATCACGATCTTCGACCCCAACACAATCGGCTCCGCCAAACGCCAGGAAATGCGCGCCGACCTACCCGGCGGCGGCCAACGCCTGGTGATGCCGGCGCGCGGCGTCGAGTACACCGTCGTCAACGGCCAGGTCCTATACGATCATCAGCAGCATACCGGCGCCCTACCAGGTAAAGTTCTGCGTTCAGCCACCGCCCCGCGTTGACCGCGCGTACTCCGTAGCGCTGTCCGTCTCCCCGTAGCGCCGGCCTCCGTGCCGGCGTTTTTTCCGCAGACCGAGTACAGCGGCGGCTCAAGGTTATAGTCGATTCCCCTGCCGCCAGCCGCTCAACAGATTCGCTCCAGAACCACCACCGGTATCTGCCGGGTAGTCTTCTTCTGATACTCGACAAAAATTGCCATTTGCTTAGCCTGATTATCATAGAGCCGCTGCCGCTCAGTGCCGCTTGTCACAGTTGCCCTGGCCTGAAATCGCTCAGCGCCCAATTCGACCGTAACAACGGGATTAGCGACGAGGTTGTTAAACCAGGCCGGATTCTTCGGCGCTCCAGCAAAGGAGGCAATCAATACGATCCGATCGCCGTCTTTCGTATAAGCAAGCGGCTTAGTCAGAGCCCGGCCGGTCTTGGCACCGGTCGTAGTCAAAAGCAGCAGCGGCGCACCGGCGAACTGCCCAGTGACCTTCCCCTGGTTCGCCCGGAACTCCTCGATTATGCGCTGGTTGAAATCATTTAGTTGCGACACGTCATCCTCCATGCCGAGCGGGACTGATTAAGGCCAGCTTCTTACACGGATGTGCGCCGATCAAGAACGACCAGCCGCAAGACTGGCTGCGTGGGACAGGCTTTCCAGCCTGTCATTTCTGAGCTGCCACAAAGTGAAGAACGACATGGAAAACCTGTCCCACGCGGCCATCAGAAAAGACCGACTGCTGCCTGCGTGGCACAGGCTTCCAGCCTGTTGTTCAGATTTTCTGCTCCTCACAATTCGGCATGACCAGCCTTTTTGTCTCCGTTTTCAGCACCCTGCTAAGATACGACGATGCCACAGCCGTCGTTTCAAGAACTGGCAGCGGAGCGGTACATCAGCCTGGTCACGTTCCGCCGCAACGGCAACGGCGTGCCGACGCCGCTCTGGATTGCCGCCGATAATGGCAAACTTTACGCCTTCACCGATGGCACCTCGGCCAAGATGAAGCGCCTCAAGGTAACCGATCGCATCCAGCTTGCAGCCTGCGATGCGCGCGGCAAGGTCAAAGGCGAATACATTGAGGGACATGCGCGGCGCGTGGAGGACCCCGCCGTCATGGAACGCGCGCTGGCAGCGCTGGCGCGCAAATACGGCTGGCAGGTTTCGCTGCTTAATTTATTTTCGTGCCTGTTCGGCCGCATCAGCCGCCGCGCGTTTATCGAGATAACGCTCTGACGTTTCCCGCTCACGACCACAAATAGGCGAGGGCAGCCCGCACGCGATTGTGGCCGCCCGAGTCCAGCACGTTGCCGTGCGAGACGATGACGCGGTCTAAGTCCCATTGGAGGATTTTTTCGACCGACGCGCAGGCGCCGTTGCGATCGGAAATCATAGTTCTGATCAGGCGATGGGGGCCAAAATGGCCAGCCGCTCCGGTCAGCCAATTGAACGCGCGTGCTTTCGACGCATCCTGTGCCGGCACGTTAAATACGAGATCGGTGAAGATCACCGTGCGCGACGCCGGATGGAAGAACACCACCTCGTTCAGGCGCGGTGCCCCCACGAACAGGTGTTGCTCGATCTCGCCCCGCCAATCCGCACCGGCCTCGTCACCGAGAATCGCGTCGAATCGCAGATCCTTTCGCTTTTCGGGAAGACCCGGCGCACCGTACAGCTTTGCCGCCGGGTAGGCTTTGACATAGTCGCCAACAAACAGGTGATGAGCTTTCGAGGGTGCCACGATTGCGTGCACCGGACCAATTTCGTTCAGTGCCGTACGAGTCTCGGCGTCGAGCGGGACCGGCGAATGGAGAAATAACCCACCGTCCGCAAGTCTAACGATCGTCATCCGGCATCCGATGTCTCCCAGCATCATTGGGAGCCTGAACGGCCGATCGGCGACCCACAAATCAGGGCGACGCTCGTTAGCGCGGTAGCCATCGATTTTTCCTGCATGATAAGCGTCACCTGCCGCGGACACCATAGTCATGGCGGTTGGCGCTCGCCGATCGCCGCGCGCGTAGCAGGTAGAGGCCCGTTTCAGGAAAGCGGCGACCAGGCCGACGTGCGCAGGAGCCTGCTCTGCCATTGGTCGCGATACTTTAGCGCGTCCACCATGTAGCCGCCGGGCTTGCGATGCTCTGGGGGAAGCTCGCTGGTCAGCAGATGCATCAGCGCGTCCAGGCTCGTGATCTTCTGCCACAGCATCGCCTCGCGCCGCTGATAGCTGCCCTGCGCCACCTGGAAGCAGGCCTGTATATCCAGTATCCGCATCTCGGGCGGAGCCTGCGACATCGGACGGGAGTATATCTCGTCCCACATCTTTATATAGTCATCCAGACTCGAGTAGGGCCATCCGGTGTCTTCCATGAATAGACTGAGTTCATGCTCGCGGCCGTCGGTCGGAACGGTTTTGAAATCAACTTCCTGGATTTTTGACCAATACACCGGAAGCAGGATTTTGCCGGCGACGTCGTAGCGCAGTTTATCCACGTCGTTGACCCAGGCGCGCAGGTCGCCCTTCTGAAACCTCAGCGCCATCCGCTCCCACGCCGCGCCGTCCTTGATCGCGGTGATCGTCACCACGATATAAGATGCGCCGCTGCCCATCGCGTGATTGGTGTACCACAGCAGGCGCGCATCGTCCCCCTTGGCCAGCATCGGCATCCACCCCTTGCGGTATGCCTCCTCGAACTCCTCTTCCTTGGCGCCCACGACCTTGTGTACTTCGTGCAAAAACAACATCGTCAATCACCGCCTTTCGACACGATGAGCTCGGCCAACTTTTTGCGGTTGACCTTGCCGGTTTCGCTGTAGGGAAGGTCGTCAACGAAGACGACACGCTCGGGAACCTTGTAGATGGCGAGGTGCTCGCGGCAATACTCCTTGACCTGCTGCGACGTCATGGGCCGGCGCGTGACGACCGCGACGCCGACCCGCTCGCCCATCTCTGGGTCGGGAATCGCCGCCGCGCCTACGTCCATGACATCCGGATTCGTAAGCAGGACCGTCTCAATCTCGATCGGGCCGAACTTCTCGCCGCCGCGATTGATCGTGTCGGCCAGGCGTCCGGCGGGAAAGATGTAGCCGTCGGCGTCCACGCGCGCCAGGTCTCCGGTGCGCAGCCATCCCTCGCGCACGTTTTGCTGCGAACGAACCCAAATTTCGCCAACACCGCCCTGCGGAACATCCTCTTGGCTTAACGGATCCACGATTCGAAGCTCGACGCCGGGCTGGACCTTGCCCACCGACCCCACCCGTTTCGGATCTCGATGCTCCTGCGGCATCAGCATCGCATAGCCGCCCAGCGTCTCGGTCTGCCCGAACAGTTGCAGGAAGCCGACGTGCGGCAGCGCCTCGACCGCGCGCCTTACCAGCTCGGGCGGTGCGGGCGCGGCGCCATAGGCGATGGACGCCAGGGATTTGAGGTCGGTCGCGGCGAAGTCAGAATGGTCGAGGATGCGCTGGATCATGGTGGGGACGAGGAAGGTGCTCTGCACTCGATAGCGCTGCACCAGGCGCAGCCATTCATCGGCGCGGAAGCGCGGTTGAATCACCACTGTGGAGCCGGAATAGAGACTGCCCAGCACCGCCAGCGATCCGCCGACATGGAAGATCGGCACGCACATCATCGAAACGGCCGGCCGCGCGTCGGCCTTGAACGGCGGCGCATAGGAAAGAGTCCGCCGCGAAAGGACCCCTTGGGAAATCGATACCGCCTTGGGCAGCCCGGTCGTGCCGCTGGTGAAGATGATCATCGCGGCGTCGTCGTCGGCGCCCTCGACTTCGACATCCTGCGGATCGCGGAGGTCGCGCTCGCGTATCACTCCCGCGGGCAGCGCCTGTGAGAGCGCATCGGCATAGGCGTCGCCTGCGATTCCGACCGGAGCGCAGCCCGCGGTGCGAACCAATTCCACGAGTTCCGACGGCTTTAACTGCACGTTCATCAGCGCGGCGGCAGCGCCAATTCGCGCCGCGCCAAGGATTGCGGCCACCGAGAGAACGCTGCCGACGTCAACCACCGCAACGCGATCGCCGCGCTTGATTCCGTGGGCGCGCAGCGTCGCGGCAACCTGCATCACTGCGCGATGGAGCTCTCCGTAGGTGCATTCGCGCCCGCCAACGGCCAGCGCCAGGCGCGCCGAAGCGCCCTGCGCGGCAGCGTCGACAAATTGCCCGATGTTCACGGCATCCCCTCAGTGCAGCGGCGACCAGGATGACGTACGCAGCAGCCTGCTCTCCCACTGGTCGCGCAGCACCAGCCCCTCATGCATCCATCCGCCGGGCCGCCGCTGCCCAATCGGAATTTCGTGAGTCAGCAGATGACGCAGTTGGTCGATCTTCAGGATCTTCTGCATCAGCATAACTTCGCGCCGCACGTGGCTGCCGAACGCCGGCTGGAAACCCACCTCGATCTTAATAAACGGGTCGGTCACTTCGAGGCTCTTGGAGTACACTGCCCCGGACGTATCGATATAGCGCAGGTACTGCTCGCGGTATGGCCACATCGTGTCTTCCATGTAGAGGCTCAGCGGATGCTCCCTGCCGTCGGTCGGAATCGCGCGGAAGTCGATTTCCTGCAGCGGCGACCAATGCAATGGCAGCAGCAGCTTGCCGAGCGAATCATGCCGCAACGTGTCAAGATCGCGGACCCATCCTTGCAGGTCGCCCTTTTGATACCGCAGGGCGAGTCGCTCCCAAGCCAGGCCGTCCTTCACCGCGGTAATTGTTACCACGTTGTAGGACACGCCGCTGCCCATCGCATGGTTCGTGTACCACAGCAATCGCGCGTCGTCGCCTTTGGCCAGCGCCGGCATCAAACCCTTGCGGAACGCGTCTTCAAACTGATCGGTTTTGGTTCCGACAACCTTGTGTACTTCATGGAGAAAAATCATCGCGGTCCCTCGTCCCTAAGAATGCAATTGATGGGCTGCGAAAAAATTCGACGTTGCAGGACCTTATTAACATGCGGGCGGTCGAAAGTGTTAACTCCCACCAAGTCCATCACTTTTTGTAATAGCTCGGCGGTTCCAGCGGCCAGGGATTTCCCCAATGGTCCAGGAAGACGACCTCTGTTATGGGCTTGCGCCTGATCGGACCGAATTTGTCGGGGTGCGGATATCCCAACGGCAGCAGCGCCCAGGTCAGGATTTCGTCGGGGATGCCGAGCAACAGCTTGATCTCGGGTTCATAGAGCGTGTGCAGGTTGGTCATGCAAGTCGCGACGCCGAAGTTGCGCGCCGCCAGAGTGAGGTTCTGCACCGCGTGATAGATTGATGAGGCATTCGCGCGCGACAGCATTGCCTTCATTCTTTCGATAATGAACGGCGAGAGCACATCCTCGTTCCCCTCCCATCGGGGCGGTTCAGGATAGGTGCAGGCGAGGACCAGGACCGGTGGAACGTCAAAATGGTTGAACCCGTCGATGGTGTTGTCGAAGAGCTGCTTGCGCTTGGCCTTCTCCATCGGTACCAGGTAGCGGGTTTCGTCCAGGAAGATTCTTTCCACCTGTGGCAGGATCTGTTCGGCGGCCTTTTTGTAAAAGCCCGCCACCGCTTTGCGCACCTCCGGATCCTTAATCACAATGAAGCGCCACTTCTGAAGGTTGGTGGCGTTGGGCGCCCGGGTGGCCGCTTCCATTATTCGGGCCAGGATTTCGTCGGGAATTGGATCGGGCTTGAAGCGGCGCAGGCCGCGCGCTGTGTAGATCGCCTGGAGCACGCCGATTTCGTCAGCCATAATAACCTCCGCATTTCTTGCCAATGCGGAAATAGGTAACACGTTTGCGTGACCGCGGACATAATTCAAAGCGTGGAATAGATTGTTGCTTCGAGCGCCGGGCCCGGTGTACGAGGACATAACGAAACTCAAACCGCGAGAGGCACGATGAGCGAGCAGCCCACAGTGGAGCATGTCCGAACCGCTACGCTGGATATCGCCTGCGAGATGTCCGGTCCTGACGGCGGCGCCTCGGTAATCCTGTTGCACGGATTTCCCGACGACCCGCGAACGTGGGACGGCGCCGTTGCGCAACTGGCCGGGGCCGGCTATCGCACAATCGTGCCCTACCTGCGCGGCTATGGTCCCACGCGCTTTCTTGACGACAGCACTCTGCGCTCCGGCCAGCAGGCCGCGCTAGGCCATGACCTCCTCGAACTGATGGACGGACTGAAAATCCGGCGCGCGGTCCTGGTCGGATACGACTGGGGCGGACGTGCGGCTTGCGTCGTGGCCGCGCTGTGGCCGGATCGCGCCCGCGCCCTGGTCTCGATTGGCGGCTACAACGTGCTGAACGTCGCCGCCAACGCCAAGCCATTGCCGCCCGTACAGGAACATCGGATGTGGTATCAATGGTACTTCGCCACCGAACGCGGGCGCGCGGGGCTGGCGGCGAACCGGCGCGAGTTCTGCAAGTTGCTGTGGCGGCTGTGGTCGCCCAACTGGCGCTTCGACGACGCGATCTATGAACGCACGGCGGCTTCCTTCGACAATCCGGATTTCGTCGACGTCGTCATTCATTCCTACCGCCACAGATTTGGCTGGGCGTCGGGTGATCCCGGCCTGGAAGAAATCGAGCAGCGGCTCGCCGCGATGCCGCCCATCGGCGTGCCAACGATCGTACTGCACGGCGGCTCCGACGGCGTCGCGCCGGTGCAAGGGTCGGAGCGGCACGCGCGGTTTTTCTCCGGCCCGTATCTGCGGCGAGTGATCCCCGACGCGGGACATTTTCTGGCGTGGGAGGCGCCCGATGCGATCGCGCAGGCGGTGCGCGAGCTGGTTCCCGATCCGAACTCTGAATGAGGTCTTAAGCTCTTAAGTCGCTTCCGCGGGGCACTCCGCAAAAGCGATCGGGTACCGCGTCGCCCGCGCCTGCGGACGTGTCCGCAGGCGCCGGGAGTTTATACATTCTGGCTGATACGCACGACGGCGGTTGTGTGATTCGATCAAAAAAATACAGCAATTTTGTCCCCTCTCCTTATCTTAGGAGAGGGTGAGGGAGAGGTCATACGCACCGCTGATCGCAAGCGCTGAGTGCCAGCGAAGACCCTGGTTAAAGTGCTCAGGAGTCTCGACCAGCGATGCGCGCCGACCTCTCCCTAACCCTCTCCTAAGATAAGGAGAGGGAACCAGACAGTTGCCCCGTTCAAGGAGACAGATTGACAAAGGCACATCGATGGCCGATGTACTTCAACAGCCACATTTATCTCCGCGAAGGGATACGGCATGTACAAGGGATATCGTTAGATCGATAACGACGCGCATGTTCTGGAGCCCGCCGATATTTGGGAAAAATACCTCGAACCGCGCTTTCAGGATCGGCGCCCGCGCTCTGTGGTGCGCTGGGAGCGGGCCGACCGCGAGCAACTTCCGATCATCCTGGATACCGTCTCGTTTCATCAGGAGACCCACGTCAACGGCTATGACATGCCCGCCTTCGACACCGGCTTCGGCGCCCAGGGCATCTTCCAGATGCCGGGCTGCTCCCAGGTTTACGTGGAGTACATGCAACTGGGCTTCAACCAGGACACCTACCGGCTGGTGCTCGATCGCAGCGGTATCGACTACATGGTGCTGTACCCCACGGCGGGGCTGACCATCAATTGCGCCAATGATCTCGACCCGGAACTGGCCGCGGCCCATTGCCATGCCTACAACAGTTGGCTGCATGATTTCCTGGGCGGCGGCGACAAGCGCCTGGTAGGAGTGGGGACGGTCGATTTGCGCGACCCGGCCCGGGCGGTCGCTGAAGCCCGCCGATGCGTCAAGGATCTGGGTTTCAAAGGCATCCAAATCAACCCCGAGCCGGTGAAGGACTGCCCCGCGATTTGGGACCCACGCTACGATCCGCTGTGGGCCGCGATCGCCGACCTCGACGTCCCGCTCGCCGTCCATCTGGCTCCAATCACGCCGCTTAACGCGGCGCGGTATTATTTCGGCCCGTGGGCGCCCGGTATCGGCGCCTCGGCTTTTATCATCGGCAATATGATGGCCAGCGTGGCGCTGATCATGGGCGGCGTGCTGGAGCGCCATCCGAAACTGCGCGTGGTTCATCTGGAAACCGGATGCGGCTGGGTGCCGTTTTGGTTGGAGCGGATGGAATCGGGAATCCTCGGCAGCGCCAAAGGCTTAAGCGCGCTCAAGCTGCGCCCCACCGATTACTTCCAGCGTCAAATTTACGTATCAGCCGACCCCGACGACGCCTGGATTCCTCAATTCCTCGCGCAAATTGGCGATCACAACCTGGTGACTGCCACCGACTTTGGCCATCCCGAAGGCAAGGGCTACATTCACGCGCTCCAGGACACGATGTCGTTGGCGGGAGTGTCCGAGGAGAGCAAGCGCAAGGTGATGTGGGACAACGGCGTGCGCCTTTATGGCCTGGGCTGAGTTCGAGAAAAGAGAAATAGAAAAGACAAAAGAGAGGCAGAAAGAGGGTGGATGAAATGGCGAAGCTTTGTGACTCAAACTCTCTTTTTCTCTTTTCTCGTTTCTCTTTTCTATCCGATCGTCGATAAAGGAGTACACCTGCGATGACTACCACGGTGCAGACGGTTCTGGGACCGGTTGCGGTCGACAAACTCGGCTTCACGCTGATGCACGACCATCTCAAAAACGCCTATCCCGGATGGGAGGTCGATACCACGCTCAAGTTCGACCGCGCCAGCGAGGTCGACAAGGCGGTCGAGCGCCTCACGAAGCTCAAAGCCGCCGGCGCCAGCACCTTGCTTGATCCGTGTCCGATGGAACTGGCGCGCGATCCCTACTTCATGGCCGACGTCGCGCGCCGCTCGGGCATCCAGCTCATTTGCACTACCGGGCTGTACCTTGAGCAGGGTCTGGATTTGGCCGGTTTCCCGCCCTACTTCAAAACCATGAAGATCGAACAGATTCAGCGCATTTACACCAGCGAGCTTAGGGACGGCATCGGGCCCGACCATATCCGCCCCGGTCTGATCAAGTGCGCCACCGGTCCCAACCAGATCGGCAAACACGAGGAGCGCGCGTTTCGAGCCGCCGCCCGCACCGCGTTGGACCTCGACGTGCGCATCACCACCCACACCACGATGGGCACGATGGGCAATGAGCAGCTCGATATATTCCTGTCCGAAGGGATGAAGCCGCACCACATCGTAATCGGCCATTGCGACTGGAACCGCGACACCACCTATCACAAGTCGCTGATGGACCGCGGCTGCTACATCGGCTTTGACACCATCGGGATCGACGCCATCACGCCCGACGAGATCCGGGTCAAGAACCTTGCCGAACTGACCGGCGCGGGCTACGCGCGGCAGATCGTGTTGTCCAACGACTACGCCGGATGCTGGCAGTTTTCCGAGGAGGACATGCTGCCGTTTCTGAAAAAGCTGATGACCATGCCCAAGCGCCGCTACACTTATCTGATCGAGGAGTTCATCCCCAGCCTGCGCGAAGCCGGTGTCAGCCAGGCCGATATCGACACTATGACGAGGGAAAATCCGCGCCGCTATTTCGCCGGCGAGGCGTTCTGAGTCCAGAGCAAAAAAAACAGTGTCATGGCCGATACTTGCCGTATAGCATTGATGGCAAGGAGGCCCAGCCATGAAAAAAGTCCGCGTGAATTCCGCCGGTGGAAGCTTCGAAATGGTGGACGAGCCGATCGGTGCGCCGGCAGCCGGCTCGGTCAGAATCAGAGTGCAGGCATGCGGCGTTTGCCACAGCGATAGCTTCACCAAGGAGGGCGGTTTTCCGGGAATCGTCTATCCACGCGCGCCCGGACACGAGATCGCAGGCGTGATCGATGCAGTCGCAGAAGGCAGCGATCCATGGAAGGTCGGCGACCGTGTCGGAGTGGGATGGCATGGCGGGCATTGCGGGGTGTGCGAATCATGCCGGCGCGGCGACTTCATCACCTGTGAGAAGCTGCAGATTCCCGGTATCAGCTACGACGGTGGCTATGCCGAGTTCGTGATTGTGCCGGTGGTGGCGCTGGCCCGCATTCCCGATGAGCTGACGCTGGAAGAAGCTGGGCCGATCATGTGCGCCGGCATCACCACGTTCAACGCCTTGCGCAACAGCGGCGCCCGGCCCGGCGATGTCGTCGCAGTCCAGGGCATCGGCGGACTCGGGCATCTCGGAGTCCAGTTCGCGAACAAATCCGGTTTCCAGACGGTCGCGATCGGCAAAGGAGCCGATAAGAAGAGCCTCGCGTTGAAGCTGGGCGCACGGGTTTACATCGACACCGCTTCCCAGGACGTCGCTAAGGAGTTGGCCGGTATGGGCGGCGCCCGCACGATCCTCGCGACGGCGCCGGACAACAAGGCCATCGGAAGTCTGGTCGATGGTCTATCCACTAACGGCAAGCTGGTTATAGTCGGTGCCAGCCCGGAGCCCTTCGCGATTTCTTCATTTCAACTGATAGGGGCGCGCAAGTCGATCATTGGGTGGCCGACCGGAACTTCCAAGGACTCGGAGGACACGCTCAAGTTCGCGGCGGCCAACGGCGTGCGCCCGATGATTGAAGTCTTTCCTTTGGAGCGAGCGGCGGACGGGTACCAGCACATGATGTCAGGCAAGGTGCGCTTCAGGTCCGTCCTGAAGGTTTGAGATTCGGTACCTTGTCCAACGGTGATTAGGGAGGCGGGCGATGAATACATCCAGGCGAATAGTCACTGGAATTAACCGGACGGGCCGTTCCGAGGTCGTGACAGACGGACCGGCGCCCACATCGTGGTGTACGGAACTGTGGGCGACCAGTGGTGATAAGCCGCTGGGCTTCGACCCTCCGGAGATCAAACCGACCCTGATGCCTCCATCGCAGGGCACGCGCTGGCGCGTGGTTGACATTCCGCCCGAAGCAGCCGTGCGCCAATCAGCCCGGACAGCCGCCGTCGAGGGAGTCAGCGAAGACGGATGGCATACGACCAACACGGTCGATTACGTGCTCATCCTCGAGGGCGATATCACGCTTGAACTGGACGAAGGCAAGGTTGAACTTCATGCCGGGGACTGCGTCGTGCAGCGGGCGACAAACCATAGATGGCGCAATCACGGTACTCGCCCCGCACGCATGGTCGCGGTTATGATCAGCCTGGAATGAGAACGGAGGCCGCGTAAAACAATGTACGATCTGGTAATTCGCGGGGGCACCATCGTTGACGGCAGCGGACTGCCGTCGTTCCGGGCCGACCTCGCCGTCACCGACGGCAGGGTCGCGCAGATCAGCGGGCGTATCAAAGGTTCGGCCCGCCGCGAGATCGACGCCGGCGGATGTATCGTGGCGCCGGGCGCGATCGACCTGCACTGTCATTATGACGCCCAACTCAACTGGGATCCCTACTGCACGCTCTCCGGATGGCATGGCGTGACCTCGGTGGTAAACGGCCAGTGCGGACTGGGCCTTGCTCCCACCAGACCCGAGCAGCGCGAGCTGGCGATGTCGATCATGACCCGCACCGAGGCTATCCCGATGGAAGCGATGCGCCTGGGTCTGCGTTGGGACTGGGAGACTTTCCCCCAATATCTCAACAGCCTTGACCGCCAGGGATTGGGCGTCAACGTCGCCTCGCTAATGCCCTACTCGCCGCTGCGCATTTACGTCCTCGGTCCCGAGGCGGCGCTGGAACGGGAGCAGGTCACCAGCCGTGAACTCGAACAACTGGTGGGCGCGCTGCGCGAGGCGATGGAGGCCGGCGCATTCGGTTTCTCGATCGACAAGCTGTGGGAGAACCGCATGGCCGACGGGCGGTTGCTGCCCGATCATGTGGCGTCCAATGAGGAAGTGATGGCGCTGGCTGACGTTGTGGCCGGCTTCGGCGTCGGCCATCTGAGTTGGACGCGCGGCCCTTCGGAGCGGCGCGGGGGCGACGCATTTTTGCGCGAACTCACGACTCGCAGCGGCCGCCCGTTAAACCTCGTGGGCGTCGCCGCATCGTCGCTGGCGCCGGGCGCGCATCGCAAGATGCTAGGCTACCTGGAGGAGAGCCATCGCCTTGGTCTGCCGATGTACGGATCGGCGGTATGCATGGACATTCCGATATCGATGACGCTGGGCGAATTCAACATGTTCGATACGATGCCGAACTGGGTCGATCCTTTTGTCGGCACTCCCGCCGAGCGCGCCGCCAAGCTTGCGCTGCCCCAGGTGCGGGCTGCGATGCGCCGCGACCTCGAACGCAGCCCACATCATGCGTTTGCCCGGGGATGGACCCTGATAAGCGTGCTGGAAACCAAAAAGGAGTCCAATCATCAGTTCGACGGCCTTTCGGTCGCGCAAATCGCCGCCCGGCTGAACAAGGATCCGCTCGACGCGATGCTCGATCTGGCGTTGGATGAGGGCCTGGAAACCGTGTTCGGCTTTATGCACGTCGGCGGCGACGAAGACGGCACCATCGAACTGTGCCGCCATCCTTATACTCACATTTCCAATTCCGACGGCGGCGCGCACGTGCGCTTCCTTACTATCAGCACCTGGCCGATCCATTTCTTAAGCCGTCTGGTGCGCGACCGTGAAGCGATGACTCTTGAGCAAGCGCATTACAAGATCAGCGGCCTGCCCGCTTATATCGCCGGCTTCACGGATCGGGGGTCGCTCAAAGTCGGGATGGCCGCCGATATCATCGTGTACCAGCTCGACGAGCTCGGGTTCCTCCATGAAAAGCCGGTCTTCGCGTACGATTTCCCCGGCGGCATGCCCAGACTGGTACAGAAACCCAAAGGGCTTCGTTACACGATCGTCAACGGCGCCGTGACGTTCGAAGAGAATCAATGCACCGGCGCGCTGCCGGGCAAGCTCCTGCGCAGTTACGACATGGTGTCGTGAACCTCTCCTGCTTGAACCTCTGCCTATGACGCGAGAGGTCGCGCGGCCGCAGTCGCAGACAAGGCCGCGCGGGTGAGGGACCTTGTAAGAAAATTGGCGATGCGCACGGAGTGCAAGGTGTGTCACCGAAAACGAAAGAAATGTCCGACAAACATTGCCTTCGTTTATGTTTGAGTGCAGACAATTTTGTTTCAAACGGTCCCTCACCCGCGGGCCGCTTCGCGCGCCCGCGACCTCTCCCAACACAGGGAGAGGTTAACAGAGGGAGAAGCTATTTGAAGTGTGCATTACGCCGGCTTGAATTTCGGCAGTTTCACTCCCGGTTCATGCTCGTCAAAAACGACTTGCACCGGCATGTCGATTCGGATCTCCTCGTTCTTCAATCCCACCAGGTTGGTCACCAGGATGAGATCCGGATCTTCCTCGAGCCGCACCTGCGCGACGTTGTACGGTACCCGGTTGACCGCGGCTGGATGTACTGGATGGGTGATAATCGTATACGAGTAGACCTTCCCCTTGCCGCTTACTTTGACCCATTCCCGGTCCAGCGAATTACAAAACGGACACATGGGCCGCGGCAGCCAGCGAAACTTCATGCACGCCGCGCAGCGCTGCATCATCAGCTCGCCGCGGTTGCATCCGGCCCAAAACTCCTCGGCGTCGAAGTCCGGAATCGGGCTGGGAAAATTGGATGTTGCCGCCATGATTTTTCCTCCCTTGCTTCGCCTACCGATGCAGAATCATCGCGGTGGTCGGGACCGCGTTGCCCGACGCCACCAGGACTACGTCCGCATCCTTGACCTGGTTGACCGCCTGGCCACGGAGCTGGCGCACCGCTTCGACCGTGTTTTGCATGCCGTGGATGTAGCCCTCCGACAGATTGCCGCCGCTGGTGTTAAACGGCAGCGAACCGTTGGGCCACAGGAGTTTGCCGTCGGAAACAAACGGTCCGCCCTCCCCGCGCCGGCAAAACCCCAGCTCCTCAAAGGCCATCAGCACCAACGGGGTGAAGTGGTCATAGATAAAACAGACGTCGATATCCTTGTGCGCGATACCGGCGCGGGCAAACAACTCCTGGGCTATCACGGTGGACTCCGAGCGCGGCTGTTCCAGGAACTTCACCATCGTCTGCGTGTTGCGATCGGTGGCCCCGAAGGCGCCAGCCATAATGTAAACCGGCTTATGCTTTAAGTCCCGCGCGCGCTCGGCGCTGGTGACCACGACCGCCGCCCCGCCGTCGGTTTCCAGGCAGCAGTCGTGCAGCCGCAAGGGATCGGCGATCATGCGCGAGCTTTGATGGTCCTCGATCGTGATCGGCCGGCCGCGCATAACGGCGTTGGGATTGGTCTGGGCATGGGTCCGGCAGGCGACGGCGATTGCGCCGAAGTGTTCGCTCTTGGTGCCGTACAGATGCATGTGCCGCCGCGCGCTTAATGCGACTGCCTGTGCCGGACTGAAGAGGCCGTACGGCTCGGCGTATCCTCTTGCTCCCGGCGCCCCTTCGCGCACCACCGCGCGCCCGAACCGATTGGTGCCGCGCCCCGAGCGCTCATTCATCGCGCGGAAGGCCACCGCGCAGTTGGCCATCCCGGTCGCCACCGCCATAGCGCCGAGCAGCACCGAGCCGACCGGACCGCCGCCTCCGCCCCACGGCGCTTCAGCAAAGAAGCGCAGGGCCGGGATGCCGAGGTTGGCGGCAATGTTAACCGGGTCGTTGTTGTCCATGCTGAATTTGGTGATGCCGTCGATGTCGCCCGGCTTGAGCCCGGCGTCGGCGACGGCATTGCGAATCGCCTCAACCGCCAGGCTCATCTCGCTGCGGCCGGAATCCCTGGAATACTCGGTATGGCCGACCCCAACGATGGCGGCTTTGTCCTTAAGCGTTTCCATGACTCTCCTCCAGCGCCGATAAGAGCGTCGAGCTGAAATGCGGCAACCTAACGGCCTGCGTAACGCCGGTCTCCGTGCCGGCTCTTCATTCTCCCCGTAGCGCCGGCCTCCGTGCCGGTTCTTTTTCTCCCCCACCGCTGGCCGGAGCCGGCCCCGAGGCTGCCTTGAAGAGATGCCGACTCTTTCTGATCGTCTTGTCGCACATCAAAGCCGGTGGAGTCGAGCCAAATCCACGTAATCCGTTGGCGACCCGCACTAACGGCTGTCAAACTGAAATCGGGCATCTGGCGCAAAAAATCGCCCTCGACCCGCGACGGAGCATCGCAATGGAAACCAAGGAACTCGGCAATACCGGCGTGATGATGCCGGAGATCGGCATCGGCGTATGGCGCTATAGCGGCGGCGTGGAACCTCTTCGCCGTGGCATCGAACTGGACGCGACTCTCATCGACACCGCGGAGGTCTACGGAACCGAGGACGTGGTGGCGCAAGCCGTCAAAGGCATCCGCGACCGTATATTCATTGCCACCAAAGTCTCCGGCTCCCACCTCCGCCATGATGAAGTGCTGCAGGCGGCGGAGGCCAGTCTGCGCCGGCTCGATAGCGGCTTCATCGACCTCTACCAGATCCATTGGCCGAACTCGTCCGTCCCGATCAAGGAGACCATGCGCGCGATGGAAACGCTGGTCGATCGCGGACTGGTGAGGCATCTCGGCGTGAGCAACTTCGACCTCGCCGATCTGCGCGACGCACAGGCGGCGATGAGCAAGTATCCCCTCGTTTCCAACCAGGTCCTGTACAACCTGAACCGGCGCGAGATCGAAGGCGACCTGCTTCCCTACTGCGAGCGCAATCGGATAACGATAATCGCATACACGCCGCTGGACGACGGGCGCCTGGCGGTCCTGCCGCGGCTTCGCCCGAACAAAAAGATGCAGGCACTCGCGCGCGTCGCGGCCGAAGTGGGCAAAACCCTGGGGCAGGTGGCGCTTAACTGGTGCACATCGCGGTCCAATGTCATCGCCATTCCGAAATCCAACCACACCAAGCGCGTAATCGAGAATTGTCAGGCGTCAGGATGGCGCCTGTCCGAAGCCCAGGTCCAGATGCTGGACGCCGCGTTTTCGTAATAAAATTCCTCTTCCTAAACCTCTCCCTCCAAACCTCTCCCTATAATGGGAGAGGTCGCGGGCCGCGAAGCGGGACGCGGGTGAGGGACCTTATAAAGAATCAATGACTTACGTCGCACTGCTCGAATGTTGCTCGGACTCTGATTGTTCCAATAGCGGTCGTTGAACATACCTCGGTACGAAATTTCCATTA
This sequence comes from Binataceae bacterium (SeqCode), assembly GCA_035939115.1. GTDB lineage: Bacteria > Desulfobacterota > Binatia > Binatales > Binataceae > JAJPJA01. The sequence goes on along the minus strand of DASZGF010000241.1, from coordinate 175 downwards.
CAAGGTCCCTCTCCCGCGTGCCGCTTCGCGTGCACGCGACCTTGTATCTTTAAACCAGAGCCGCAAGATAGAAAAGGGCGCGGTAGACCGCAACGACCAAGGTCTCACAAGGCCGGGGGAGAGCAAGGGTCGCCGCGCCCGGATAACCAAGCGTCCGCAGCCCGAACAGTCGACA
>DASZGF010000240.1:0-2310 GCA_035939115.1 Binataceae bacterium (SeqCode) | reverse complement strand
GGGTCTGGGAGTGAGCCACGAAATGATGAACTCGCGGGAGCGGAGACTGTCCTTATGGTCGAACGCAACATGTGCAATGCCGTTATGCGAGGCATTGACGTCCTGCCGGGGTCAAAGAGCACATCACGCGCAAAAGGATCGCGTCGGAAGCTGGGATATCTGGCCGTCGGTTGAGAGTTCGCTCTCGCGTACGGCGGTCCGCATCGGGAAGGCGAGGAGCCGTAGCCGATGATGCACGGGCGTGGGAAGTCGGACTTCGCCATAGTAGCTGTGAAGCTGGCGAACAAAGCGGAGCGACTGCCAATGTCTTTTGACTGGAGAGCATCGGACTTTAACGGAGCCGCAGTTTTGGTCGTCCATGACCATCTCGGATGTTGGAAATGCAGCGCTTATGATCTCGGCTGTCATTAATGCGCATTCACTGGTTTGCGAATTTCCCCATGGTTTGGGGCTACCCTTCGAGCCTAAGTAGTCAAGACCACGCGATTAAAGCGTGGTATCGTCCCTCCATTGCATGGGCATGACCCCCATGGGAGGGTCGCATGGCAATCCGCATCCGGCGGCGAGAATTCATCGGCGCGCTTGGCGGCGCGGCGGCAGCGTGGCCGTTCGTGGCGCGCGCGCAGCACGCACCCGGAAAGGTCGCGCACGTCGGCATCATTGACGATTCACCGAGCTGGGACCCGTTTCGCCAGCGGCTGCGCGAATTGAATTACGTAGAGGGCCAAAATATCGCCTACGTCTACCTGCGGACCGACGGCAGCCCGGCACAATTGGACGCTGCTGCCGCAGCGCTTGTGCAAGTGCCCGTAAATGTCATCGTGGCATTTGGCACGCCACGGGCTCAGGCAGCGCAACGGGCCACGAAGACCATTCCTATCGTTGCAATATCGATCAGCGACCCGATCGCAGCGGGCCTAGTGACGAGCCTAGCGCATCCCGTCGGCAACATCACCGGAAATACTATTCTCGGCCCGGACATTGTCACCAAGAAACTGCAAATCCTCAAGGATGCCTATCCCGCGGTAGCGCGCGTTGCTTACCTTTGGAATCCTGATAATTCGGCCACCGCTGAGATTTTGGAGGATCTGCGCAAGGCGACACCCTTATTTCAGATGACGCTTACTTCCCTGCCGGCGCGCACCGAAGTGGATTTTGACCGGGTCTTTGCCCAGATGTCGGCTGATCGTCCCGATGCGGTACTAACGACAAGCGATCCAATACATCTGGCGCATATGCCGGCGATTATCGACTTTTTCCTGAAGAATCACATAGCGGGACTGTTTCAGATTCGAGAGCATGTCGTCGTCGGCGGGCTAATGTCCTACGGCGTGAGCCTTCACGAGTTGTTTCAAATGGGGGCGCTGTATACCGATAAGATTCTCCGTGGCACCAAACCTGAAGATCTGCCGATCGCACAGCCGGTCACGTTCGAGTTCGTCATCAACCTGAAAACCGCAAGAGAGATCGGCCTTGAGATTCCCACTACAGTGATCGCCCGCGCCGACGAGGTGATTGAGTGATGAAACGGCGCGAGTTCATCACGCTGCTCGGTGGCACAGCGGCTACTTGGCCGCTCGTGGCGCGCGCGCAGCAGCCGGGGATGCCGGTGATCGGTTTCCTTAACAGCGTCTCGCCCGCACCTTTCGCGCGTATGGTCGCCGGGTTCCAGCAAGGCTTGCGTGAAGCGGGCTATGTTGAGGGGCAGAACGTGGCCGTCGAGTACCGCTGGGCCGAAGGCCAAAACGATCGGCTGCCAGTGCTTGCGGCGGATTTGGTTGGCCGTCAGGTGGCGGTGATTGCCGCGACCGGGGGGCCAGCACCAGTACTTGCAGCAAAGGCCGCGACATCATCGATCCCTATAGTCTTCGTAAGTGGCGCCGATCCAGTCAAGGCTGGTCTCGTCGCCAGCCTCAATCGACCCGGCGGTAATATCACCGGCGTGAGCCCGCTCCTTTCTGCACTGGGGTCCAAGCGTCTGGAGCTTCTACATTTGCTCGTTCCCAAAGCTGCGGTGATCGGTGTCCTCGTCAACCCAAATTACGACGCCGATGCGCAGGTGCGAGACGTTCAGACTGCGGCGGATACGATCGGGGTGCAGGTCAAGGTCCTGCCCGCGACTTCGATTGAGGAAATCGACAAAGCATTTGCCACGGCTAGCCAACAGGTTGTAGCCGCTCTCTTTGTCGCCAACGATCCCTACCTCGACAGCCAGCGCGATCAGATCATTGCGCTTGCCGCGCGGGCCGCGATCCCGGCCATGTATTATACGCGCTCACATACGGCGGCCGGCGGCTTGATCAGCTATGG
>DASZGF010000239.1:0-19685 GCA_035939115.1 Binataceae bacterium (SeqCode) | reverse complement strand
GGCCAGGGGAGCGATCAGGCAATGGTTTGGTGGCGCTGCGCGCGTCATCCACAGGCAGAGACGCCTGTGCTACTACTTCGGGCGCAATGCCGGACACGCGCTGACGCTCCGCACCTAAACCTGGAAGTAAAAGGCGTCGTCGCGGGTGACGATATGGCCTGCGGTCGGGGCCGCGAAGTGGGTGCCTAAAACCATTACCGGGCCGTCGGCGTAGCGCTGCGCGAAGGCGCGGCGGGTTCGGCGGGCCAGTTCCGGATCGGCGTCGGCAAAGCATGCCCAGTAGGGCCGCGCAAACTGGATCGGATGGTGAACCATGTCGCCGGTTATCACCGCTTCCTCGCCGCGCGAGGAAATCCTGACGCAGACGTGACCCGGAGTGTGCCCCGGACTCGGCTCCAGGCTGACCTCAGCGCCGATTTTCGACTCGAGATCCACCATGTCGACCAGGCCCGCATCGAACACCGGACGCACCGAATCGCCGATCGCGGCGTCGTCGCTGTCGATCCAATGCTCCCATTCCTGGCGATGCACCAGGTAGCGCGCGTTGGGAAAGGTCGGCACCCAGCGCCCGTTCTGCAGCATCGCGTTCCATCCGACGTGGTCAATATGCAGATGGGTGCAGACCACGCGGTCGATCGACTCGCGCGGATAGCCGGCCTTCTCCAGGTCCGAGAGGTAGCTGCTATGGCGCAGGTTCCAGCGCGGAAAATTGCGCTGCTTGTCGTCGCCCACGCAGGTGTCGATCAGGATGCGCAGGCTGCCCGACTCCACGATCAGGCTGTGAAAGCTGAGGCGGAGGCGTCCCTGTTCGTTGGCGAAGCGGGGCACCAGCCAGTCGGCTTCTTTCAGAACGTTTTCGGCGGTCATCATGGGAGCAATAATACGGCCTTGCCACAGGTCCTCGTGTTCCAGAACCTTAACGACTTTCAGGTCTCCAATTCGCCATTCACTCATTGCTGCAGCTCCCTTGACGGCCGCGGATTGTTCTATGCCCTCGTGCTCCCGTCTCGCACACTATTGGCGATCCGGCGCGTTCCATGCAACGCTGGGAGGAGCAAGAGATCATAAATCGGAGGAAATCAACCGATGGGTGCAGCGCCAGGAGCGGAGACTGCCTCCGCCAGGATCAATCCAAAAGTTTCCGAGTTCGTTAAAGCCCCAAAGCTTTTGCTAATCGGCGGCAAGTGGGTGCCGGCGAAATCAGGCAAGACTTTCGAGACCATAAACCCCGCCACCGAAGAGGTGCTGGCCCACGTGGCGCAGGCCGATCAGGCCGACGTCGATGAAGCGGTCAAGGCCGCGCGGCGCGCGTTTGAGGAAAGCAAATGGCCGCTGATGCGCCCGGCCGACCGCGCGCGCTAGCTGTTCAAGATCGCGGAGTTGATCGACGCCAACGCGGCGGAACTGGCCCAGCTCGAAACGCTGGACAACGGCAAGGCGATCAACGAGTCGAAAAATTTCGACATCCCGATGGCGGCCGAAACCTTCCGCTATTACGCCGGCTGGGTGACCAAAATTTACGGCGAGACCAACCCCTCCGGGCCCGACATGTTCAGCTACACGCTGCGCGAGCCGGTGGGCGTGTGCGGCCAGATCATCCCGTGGAATTTCCCCCTCCTGATGGCGTCGTGGAAGCTGGCGCCGGCGCTCGCCTGCGGCAACGTCTCGATCCTCAAGCCGGCGGAGCAGACGCCGCTGACGGCGCTGCGGCTGGGCGAGCTCATCATGGAAGCTGGTTTGCCCGAAGGCGTGGTCAGCATTCTGCCGGGATTCGGTCCCGGCGCGGGCAGCGCAATCGCGGCCCATCCCGGAATCGACAAGGTGGCGTTTACCGGCTCCACCGAAGTCGGGCGCGAAATCATGAAGGCTGCCGCGGGCAATCTAAAACGCCTGTCGCTGGAGCTGGGCGGCAAGTCGCCCAACATCATCTTTCCCGACGCCGACATGAAGTCGGCCGCATTCGGCGCGCTGAGCGGAGTGTTCCTCAACCAGGGGCAGGGCTGCTGCGCCGGCACCAGGGTCTTCGCGCAGCAGGAGATATACGAGCAGTTCACCGATCAGCTGAGCCAGCTTGCCGATAAGATGAAAATCGGCGATCCGCTGGACACCTCGACTCGCGTTGGCCCGCTGGTTTCCAAGGAGCAATTCGATCGCGTGAACGGCTACCTCGATATCGGCAAAAAAGAGGGTGCCAAGGTAAAGGCCGGCGGCGAGAGTGGTCAAAACAAGGGCTATTTCGTAAAGCCCACGGTGTTCGCCGACGTGAACAACTCGATGCGAATCGCGCGCGAGGAGATCTTCGGCCCGGTCGCCGCGACGATTCCGTTCAAGGACGAGAACGACGCAGTCTTCCAGGGCAACGATACCAGCTACGGCCTGGCCGCCGCCGTCTGGACTAAAGATGTCAGCCGCGCCCACGCCGTCGCGCGCAAGCTCAAAGCCGGCACGGTGTGGGTGAATTGCTATGGGATGCTCGACCCGATCTCCCCGTTCGGCGGCTACAAGCAATCGGGCTTCGGCCGCGAACTGGGCAAGTACGCAATCGAGCTGTATACGGAAATCAAGTCGGTATTCGTCAAGCTATAGACTGATGGGCGGGCGCGCCGCGCCGTTGCGCGATGCGCCGTTGCGCGATGCGCCCGCCGGACCCGATTGGCCGGATACCTGGAAGATCGCTGTAAGGAATAATAGTGAAGGGCTTGCTCCCTGGGGCCCGATGCATCACAAGACCGGCCTCTTGTCAGAATTCTGCCCGCTCGTCCTCGACGCGGTGGCATTCCGTCGCGAGCCGAGCTGCGGCTTCGATGCCGAAAATGAAGGTGCCGAGCGAAGTATTGATTCGGCAGGATCGCCAAGTGCGTTCAGCGGCCCGATTTAAATCGATACCAGTGCCTTAGCCAAGCGATATCTGCCCGAAGCCGGTTCGAATGAATTCGACCGTTTCCTGGAGAATATACAGTCGGTATCTATCAGCCGCCTCACCGCAGTCGAGTTGCGTTGCCTCCTGGCCCGCCGCCGCCGCAATCGGGATATCGGCGCCAGCGCCGAGCGACGTGCGGCGGCGGCGTTCGAAGACGATATAGCTCAGGGATTTCTGGAGGTGGATCCTCTGGAAGATCGGCACGCCTTGAGCGCCCGCGATCTGCTGATCCGGCTGGCCGACGTCTCGCTCAGAACGCTGGACGCGCTTCATCTCGCGATCGCGATGGCTATAGGGGCTGACACGATCGCGACTGCGGACGACACCTTTGCGGTAGCCGCCGCCGCACTCCGCCTGCGCGCCGGGTGGTTCGGCAAAGCCCAAGGAAAGGCAGGCGATAAACTCTTCGCAGGATTAATGTAAGGCTGGGTGGCCGGCGGTGCGGGAAACGCCCGAGTTCCGGGCAAACCAGCGCTGTGGTCATCACGCATGCGGACTTTTCCTACACCTGCAATTCCGCTATGAAGGCGCCGGGCGCTGTCCCGTTCAGCAGCTGGAGATCAGATGGGTTCACTAACCGACAAGTACTGTATCGTTGGCCTGGGGCAGACGCCCTTTATGCGGCCGTCCAACCGCACCACGCTGTCGATGGCGTGCGAGGCGATCCGCAACGCGATGGCCGACGCCGGGCTGCAGCCTGATGAAGTCGACGGCCTGACCAGCTACCAGGGAGGCGCGGGGGGCGATTCGACCAGCGCGGCCCATATTGCCAGCGCGTTGGGGCTGCGCATGAACTACGCCACCGAAATGCTGGGCGGCGGGTCGGCGACCGAGATGCTGGTCGCGCATGCGATCGGACTAATCGAGGGCGGTTACTGCAAGAGCGTCGTGGTCTTCCGCTCGATGAATGGGCGCTCGGGCAGGCGTTATGGCGGGCAGGCTCCGGGCGGTCCGGTACCCGCCACGCCCGCCGCCGGTGACGGGCAGTTCATGGTGGTCAACGGATGGACCTCGCCGGCGCAACTGTTCGCGATGTCCGCGATGCGCTACCTGCGCGACTTCGGCGCCACCACCGACTCCCTGGCTGAAATCGCGGTCGCGCATCGCTATCATGCCAGCCTCAATCCCAAGGCGTTGATGCGCACGCCGATCACGATCGAGGATCACCATCGCTCGCGATGGGTCGCGAAGCCATTTCGGCTGCTCGACTGCTGCCTGGAGACCGACGTGGCCAGCGCGTTAATCGTGACTAGCCGTGAGCGCGCCTACGACCTTAAGCAGCCGCCGGTGTTTATCATGGGCGGCACCGCGCGCACCTTCTCTCCCGATCCGGCAAATAACTACTCGCGGCCCGAAATCCATTACCAGGGCGGCAATTACGCGCGCCAGCGGATGCTCGGGATGGCCGGGGTGACGCATAAGGATTTCGACCTGATTTCGTGCTACGACGCTTTCACCTTCACGACCCTGATCCAGTTAGAGGCCTATGGTTTTTGCGGCCGGGGAGAGGGGGCCGAATTCGTCAAGGGCGGGCGGTTGCAACTCGACCACGAACTGCCGTGCAACACCGGCGGCGGACATCTTTCTGAAGGCTACACTCACGGCATCAACCTGGTGGCGGAAAACGTCCGCCAGTTGCGCCATCGCGCCGACGACGCCTGTCCGGGATGGGCCGAAGGCAAGCACACCTACGATCGCAAGCGCGGCTGCCGCCAGGTGCGCAACGCGCACATCGCGGCCTGCATCGGCTGGCGCACCGAAACCGGCGGCAGTTCGCTGATTTTGCGTTCGATGTAGGGAGCCTACGCGGACATTCGAGCGCTTGAGTCGTCACATGCTAATTTCACTGAACGTCGATCGGTTTGTAGACGTGCAGACCCTCGATTCTCTCGAAATCGCTGTCATGGCTGGCGATCACACCTACACCGTACTCAAGGGCAGCGGCGAGTAGCATGGAGTCATTGGTCAACAGACCGTAATCCGCTCTGATTTCGGCAGCCTGGCGGACGCGGATTTCGTCAAGAGGGATGATTAAGAGATCGAGATCGAAGATTTTTGCAGTGAGAATCCAGTACCGTGTGAGTGTTTTGATCTGATCTCGTTTGCGTCTGAGGGATATGGCCGAGGGTCTATGAGTAATACCTACGGCCGCTGCTTCGATCACCATTAGACGATGGCAGACCTCGTTAACGACCTCTATGGTTGTCATGCCCGCGACTTGCTCGTTCGCGCATCGATCCAGAAGTTCCTGACATTGCGCAGAGCGTTGTGAAAGCGCGTAGATGAATATATTGGTGTCGATCAGAACATTGCTCCCTCGTGGGAGATGGGCGAGGGAGAACGTGGACACGTTTACATGTACTCGATATCAGGGTCTTCAGCGAGCCATTTGATGGTTTCCGTGTCCAGATCAACGTCCCATCTGAACTCCTCCAACGCCTTCTTCGCGCGCGCTATGCGTTCAGCGCGTCCTTTCTTTGTAAAGTGCGCGCGTTTCAAAGCCGCCAGCTTCGGGTTCTCGGCCGGAGTTGGGGCGGAAACAGCCTTCTTCGGACGCGAGGCGTTGGGAACTATCTTTTTCTTTGTACGTGCCGGTTTCGTCGTCACTTTAGCCCAACCTCATTTTTTTCGATCCTACTTAAGGCCTTTCCGTGACTCATCTCACACTCTTCATATAGCAACATTCTAGGGGCTTTACAGCAGTGGACACGACCGGAAGGGGGCGCTAAAAACGGACCAAGGGATTGAATCGAGCGTTCAGAAATAGAAGAGGACAGCCGCATGAAGATTGGATTGATGTACGAAATCGAGATGCCCAAGCCGTGGCATGAGGGTCGCGAGGCGGAGAAGTTCAAGGAGGTGCTGGATCAGATCCAGCTTGCCGACCAGATGGGCTTTTCGCATGTGTTTGCTGTTGAGCATCATGGACTCGAGGAGCTGTCGCATTGCTCGTCGCCGGAACTGGTTTTTGCCGCGGCCACCCAACGCACGCAGCGCATCCGCTTCGGCCATGGCGCGATCCTGCTGCCCCAGCCGTACAACCATCCGATTCGTGTGGCTGAGCGGATTTCCACCCTCGACATTCTCAGCGGCGGGCGCCTGGACGTGGGATTCGCGCGTTCGGTTACCCTGACTGAGATGGGCGGCTTCGGGATAGATCCGAATGAAACGCGCGGGATGATGGAGGAGGCGCTCGAAGTCATTCCTCAGCTCATGGCGACCGACCGTTTTCCCGGATACAAGGGCAAGCACTTCACTATCGGGGAGAACCGCAACGTGTTGCCCAAGCCGTTGCAGAAACCGCATCCGCCCTTCTGGATGGCCTGCTCATCGCCGGAGAGTTTCTATATCGCGGCCGATCACGGTCTTGGCGTGCTCTCCTTCAACATTGCGCAGGCCGAGACCCTGGCCGAGCGCATTCACACCTACCGGCGCATGGTCAAGACGCCCAAAAAGCAGGTCGTGGCGCGGGTCAACAACCAGATCGCGGTGTTCCTGATGACGCTGTGCGGCGAGCGCAACGACGAAACCGTGGAGATGGCGGGAGAGGGCATGCATTGGTACATGGGCGTGCAGCGCGGCCAGAGTCCCTATTGGATGAACATCTTCGAGCGCCAGCGCCACGAAGTTTTCGCCAACGTGGAAAGCTACAGGTACGCCGCGGTCAAGGCGCCTGAGGCGCTGCTGTTCGGCGTCGACGCCGATGAAAAGACGGCGCAGGAAGCGATGAAGCCCAAGAACCTGCTCAACATGGGCCTGCTGTGCGCCGGCAACCCCGATAATTGCATCAAGGTGCTGGAGAAGTTCGAGGCGCTAGGCGTTGACCTGATGCTGTGCTTCATGGAGATGGGGCGGGTGCCGCACGAGAAGACGATGGAATCGATTCGCCTGTTCGGCAAGTACGTCATTCCGCACTTCGAGAAACGGGCCAGCATCAGCCACGGCGCTGGGGCGGCGGCGTCTGCTTAGCGGTATGGCTGCAGCTTAGAAGAAAAGAACCGGCACGGAGGCCGGCGCTACGGCAGACGGATCCAGATAAGGTTCTACCCCGTAGCGCCGGCCTCCGTGCCGGTTCTTTTTGTTTGCTCGGCAGGACACTTGATGCGCTAAGGTTTTGCTCGATGTGTATCAGGCACCCTAATCCTCTCCCACGACTGAATGTGGGAGAGGGAACAGAATCGGAGAGGGGCAGAATCACATGAACCGGTGCAGGAACTCCAGTGAGCGCAGCTTGCGATCCAGCACAGTGGCCATGAAGCGGGACAGCGCGGCTTCTGCGTCGCGGCCGGCGCACTCGGCGCCGGATGCTTCCTCCAGAGAAACCGATCCGAGTTGCGCCAGCGCGGCGACGCTGGGTGCGCCCAAACCCATGAACGTGTCGCTGGCGCTGCCGCGGCATCGCTGGCATACAATCCCGCCGTGCGACGGGATGAAGACGAAGGACGTGGCGTCCTCCGTGGGCGGCCGGCCGCAGACCTGGCAGCGCCGGAATTCGAGCTGGTAGCCGGCCCATCGCAGCAGGTTTAACTCGAACGCCTGGCGCAGGGCGCGGCTGGCGCTATGGCGCGCGACGGCGCCAAGCGCGGCGGCCAGGATAAGGTATGCTTCCGCGCTGTCCGCTTCCTCCCGGCTCAGGGCGTCGGCCAGTTCCACCATGTAGCTGCCCAAAGCGATCTTGCCGATGTCGTCGGTGAGGTCGAAGGGCGGCAGGTCGGCGGCCTCGGCCCTGGTGATAAAAACCAGCTCGCCGTGCGGACGGCGGCGGAAGTAAACCATCACGTGCGTGAAGACTTCGAGCTTACGTTCAAAGCGCCGGCGCGACTGCTTGGCGCCCTTGGCGATACCGCCGAGCTTGCCCGCGTCCAGGGTCAGCAGAGTGACGATGCGGTCCGACTCCGAGTAGTCCCGGGTGCGCAACACTATCGCGGCGCTGGATTCCTCGGCCGGCATGATTCAGTTATCTCGTATTTGACGCCGAATCGATTCCTGAATTTGTTTGACTTGCGCGAGCATGTTTTCCACCGCCGTTAGCGACCGCCCGCTTTCAGAGGCCCTGCGCACTAGATTGTCAAAGCGGTTCAGGATGTTGCCGACCTTGACTTGTGCCTCGTACATCGCACGCTTGCGCAACTCATCGCTCTCCCATTTTCGCGATGCATTTTCTTGCAATTCTTCGCTCTCTATCAGCAGTTCGCGCGCCTCCTCCTCGTAGCCCTTGATGAGATGCTGGATGGTGTCGCGGACCTTGGCCCGCTCCTCGGGGTCTTTCCACAACACGTGCTGCAAAAAGAGCAGGTCGTCTTCGGTGACCTGGCTGCGCTGCATTAAGAAGGCGTGGGCGCGCAGCAAATCCAGCGACATCCGGTAGCGGCGATCCGAGGCGATAATCTGCTGGCGGCCCAATTCGCGCCTGATGTCGGCGATGGTCCGCAGCACGCCGGCCGGTACGGGCACCGCCGCCACCATCCGCCGCAGCTCTTCCAGCTCGCCAAAGCCAAGCCGCGTGGGCGCCGCGGGCCGCCCCGCTTCGAGCATCTTCAGAAAGCGGAACTCCTCGCTGATGTAATCGGCCACGAAGCGCAGCATGAAGCGGTCGTACAGCGCCGTTAGTTCCTCCTCGTCGGGCAGTTCGTTGGAGGCGCCGAACAGCGTGATTAGCGGCACGGTCAGGCGTTCGCGTCCGTTATGGAACAGCCGCTCGTTAATTAGCGTCAGCAACGCGTTGAGGATCGAGGAGTTGGCCTTGAAGATTTCGTCGAGGAACGCGATATGGGCCTCGGGCAGCTTATGGGTGGTGACGCGCCGGTAATCATCCTGCTCCAGGGCTTTGAGGCTCACAGCGCCGAAGATTTCCTCCGGAGTGGTGAACTTGGTCAGCAGCCATTGGAAGTAATCGGCGCCTTCGACGCGCTGGCAAAGTTCCTCGGCCAGCATCGACTTGGCGGTCCCGGGCGGACCGATGATGAGCACGTGATGGGCCGACAAGAGCGCGCATAGAGCGCCGTCGATCAGCTCGCCACGCTCGAAGAACTGAGCGTTGAGTTCGTCGCGGATACGGGCAATCCTGCCCTGGCCTTCATCCATCACTGCCACTCCAACAGGTTTATCAAACCCCCGCGATCGCTCAAAGCAGGGCCGGCCGGCATCGGAACGCGGCGCAGCTTGCCTGCCGACCGCCTAAGGCGCTACAAATCTGCCAAAGGCGCGTACGCGCCCATGCTGCCCGGTGTGTTTTGCACCCGGTGGATTCAATTATCTCAGCGGGTAGCGACAGGAGGATTCCCATGGACAAGGCCCTGGCAGGCGTCAAGGTTCTGGACCTGACTCAATACGAGGCCGGCACTTCATGCACCGAGCTACTGGGATGGATGGGCGCCGATGTCATCAAGGTCGAGAGTCCGGGCAACGGCGAGCAGGGGCGATGGTCGGTCACCGATCGTCCCGGCATCGATTCCTTTTATTTCATCCTGCTCAACGCCAACAAGCGCAGCGTCACGCTCAACTTGAAGGACGAGCGCGGCAAGGCGATGTTCCTGGACCTGGTCAAGCAGGTTGACATCCTGACCGAGAACTATTCGCTGGGCACGCTGGAAGGCTTCGGCCTGGGCTACGATTACTTGCGCACGATCAACCCCCGGCTGATCTATCTGTCGATCAAGGGATTCGGGACTTACGGACCCTATAGCGCGTACAAGAGCTTCGACATGATCGCGCAGGCGACCGGCGGAGCGATGTCGATTACCGGTTTTCCTGGCTCCGAGCCGCTCAAGCCGGGGCCGACCATTGGCGATACCGGCACCGGCGTCCATGCCGCCTTCGGAGTTCTCGCTGCTTATATCCAGCGCCTGCGCACGGGCAAGGGCCAGAAGGTCGAAGTGTCGATGCAGGACGCGATCGTCAACTTCGTGCGGGTGCCGATGATGGGCACCCATATGACGCACAAGCCGGTCAAACGCAACGGCAACCGGGGCGCCGGGATGGGCGTCTACGGCATCTACAAATGCGCGCCGGGCGGCGACGACGATTACGCCTTCATTTTCACCAGCAACGAGCAAATGTGGCAGCTCCTGTGCAAGGCGATGGGCAAGCCTGAACTGATCAAGGATGAGCGCTTTGCCACCAACAAGCTGCGCTGGCAGCACGTGGACGAACTGTCCGCCATCATCAACGAATGGACCGGGCAGCGCACCAAGCACGAGGTTCAGAAGATCCTCGGCGACGCCGAGGTGCCCTGCGGAAAGATCCTCGACACTGTTGAACTGCTCGCGGATCCGCATCTGCGCCAGCGGGGGATGATCGTCGACGTTGAGCATCCGGTGCGCGGCAAATTCTCGATGCCCGGCTGTCCGGTGCAACTGGAGGACTCACCGGCCGAGATCCGTATCGCGCCCCTGTTGGGCCAACACAATGCGGAGGTTTACGGGCAAATGCTGGGCTTGGGCTCGGATCAGCTCGCGCAGCTCAAGGAACAGGGTGTGATCTAAGTCCCGTCGCCTCCGGGCGATCCGTCATCTCAAGGCTGCTCCGCGGATCGGCGATAGGGGTTGCTCGCTGCTGGATTTGCACTAAGCTTAGGTGCGGCCGTCTCCGATTACGATCGGCTCCGGCCCGGATGCCATGGCGCGCTTGCGTAAATCCCGAAAGTTTCTGGCTCGCGGCCCGCACGTCGACCTGCTGTGCGCGCCGTCCGGGCCTACCGCTGACCTGTTTTCACTGGAGCCGGCGAAGTTGTTTGAAAATGCGGCGCCGCTCGAGGTCGAGTTGGGAGCGGGTAAGGGGGACTTCATCCTGGAACGGGCCCGGCAATTACCACAACACAATTTTCTGGCGGTCGAGTTGGCCGGCTCGGTTTTTCAATGGCTTGCGACACGCGTCGCGCGCAGCGGACTGGGCAACCTGCGCGCAATCCGGGCGGATGCGCGTCCCGTGGTCAACCTGATGCTGCCCGCCGCCGCCGTGCGCGCCTTCCACGTTTACTTTCCCGACCCCTGGCCCAAAAGCCGCCATTCCAAGCATCGCTTGTTGAGCCCTGCGCTCATCACCGGGCTGGCGCGATGCCTGGAACCCGCCGGCCGCATCTACCTCGCGACCGACGTGGACTGGTATTTCGAGCACGCCGCCGTGCTGTTCGCGCAGCATGGTTTCCGGGTGGCAGGAGAGAGCGCCGCGGGAGCCCGAAGAACCAACTTCGGCCGCAGGTTCGAGTCGGCCGGCAAGACCATCCACGGCGCCTGCTTCGAATTCTCGCGCGGGCCTGCAATGAGCTATAGCTCGGCTCAGGCCAATGTTTAGATGCGCTGGCAGTCTGCCGAAAAAGGACTTCCGCAGCCTGCTCCCTCTCTCTTATCTCTCCCAAAGGGAGAGAAGATTAAGGAAAGAAGCTAGCTTTTGTCCAGGGTGCTGGAAATGAACATCACCGCACCTGCCCGAAATCTACTTTTTCCGCACCCTGCTGAGGCGGCTTGCGTTGCGGACCGGCAATTTATACGCTTCCTAAGTTGTATGAAGCATCGGTGGTTTTTGACGCTTCTGTTGGTGGGCGTATTTGGGGCGGGTTGCGCGACCAAAAAGCTGCCGACCGGCCAGGATTTCTACAGCCAGGCCGAGAACTTCTATAATCGCAAGCTTTACAAGGGCTCGATCGACAATTACCAGCATCTGATCGATCAATATCCCTTCAGCCCTTACGCCGAAGAGGCCGAACTCAAGATCGGTCTGGCGTATTACCAGATGAAGAACTATCCCGAGGCGATAAATGCGCTGACGGACTTCATCCGGATGCATCCGACCAACAAGAACCTGCCGACGGCGTCCTATTACCTGGGTATGTCGTATTTCGATCAGATGCCCGCGCCATGGCAGGATCAGACCGTTACCGAGAAAGCTCTGGAGCAGTTCAGGAGTATCGAGCGGCAATATCCTGAGAGCCCGTTTGCGGGACTTGCCCATGACCGTGTCGAGATCTGCCGCGAGATGCTCGCCCGCAATGAGCTGATGATTGGGACCTATTATCAGAAGCGGGCCAACTATCGGGCCGCCGAGTCGCGGCTGGCGGAGTTGATGGAGAAGTACCCGGAGACGCCGGTCGCTCCCGACGCGCTTTATAACCTCGGCGTGACCTTGGAAAAAGAGGGCAAGAAGTACTCCGCGGCGCAGGCATTTGCCGCCGTCGAAAGCCATTTCAAGGATACCAAGTACGCTGCGATGGCGCGCGTGCAGCTCAAGAAGCTCAACCAGCCGATCGATACCGAGGAAGATCCGCTGCGGATGGTGCTGGCGGAAGGCGGATTCGGACCGCCACAGCCCGAGCCGCCAAAGGTGTTGATCAAGCATCACGAGGACGTCAATACCGACATTTCCGCACAGAGCAACGATGCTGAAGGGATGCCCAAGCTGGAGGCTCCCACGCCGCCGTCGCCATCGCAGCCCGTATCAAGTGAACCGGTGACTTTGCGCGCGATTCGGCTGGCTTCCTCCGCCAACCCGCTGTCGGTGATTCTTGACATGAGCGGCCCGGTCAAGTTCGAAAAGCATCTGGCCAGCGGTCCCGGGTTTGCCTCGCTCACGGTGCATCTGCTGAACACCCAACCCGACTCCAAGCTCGACCATCACATCGTATTCGACCGCTCGATCTTCAAGGACTCCGACATCAAGAGCGACGGCGGCGGCACCACGGTGACGGTAAACACCATGCCAGTGGCGCGCTTTGCGATCATTCCGCTGGAAGACCCCTCCCGCCTGCTGGTGACCTTCACGCCCGAGGAGCACGACCTGAACGAAGGCGACAGCCAGGGCTCCTAGCCGCAGAGCGAAAATAATCGTCGGTCCCAATGCCTGACGGCTGTGTTCTACCCCCCTCGCCCGCTTGGTTGCGGGAGAGGGCAAGCGGCGCGGCTGTTGCGGTTTTTCTCGCAACAGACGTGACGCGCGGGTGAGGGTGCAGGAAACCCTCGCAATCGTAGCCGCGCGCTTCTTGATAATTTCTACTGATATTATTTTCGCTTTCAGGGTCAGAAGAGGGCGAGAATCACACTCTGTCGATCAGCCACTGCCTGACCAGGGCATGAACTTCGTCGCCCACCTGAGTCAGACCGTGATCAGCCCCGGGGAATAGTTTTAGCGTTTTGGGTTCGCTGGCACGCTCGAAAATCAGCCGCGAGCTTTCATCTGGCAGCACGGCGTCGGCCGTGCCATGAATCAGCAACAGCGGACGCGGCGCGAGTTGCGCGACGTTTTGCGCGCCGTCGAGTTGGCTCGATATGGCTGCGACCGCCACCGCCGCCGGATTAAACGTGGCCGTGGCGATTGCAACGCCGCCGCCGAAAGAATGGCCGACCACAGCCATCCGCTGATGGCCGATGCCCTTGAGGAAAGACAGCCCTGCCATGGTATCGAGCACGCACTCCATCATCTCACCGGGGATCCGGTAACCCAGCCGCATCACGGTAAAGCTCAGCGAACGCGCCTCGAGACCCAGACGCGCATAGAGCATCGCCGGCCCATCCATCCCGCCGCTGGCCCCGCCCAGACAGATAACGGCGCGCTGCGCCTTTTCCGCCGCGTGCAGAATCAATCGGATCTTGCCGCGCGTCGTGGCCAGCAGCACGCGCCGCGCTCCGGCGATTTCAATCTGCTGCTCGACGCCGGTGATGCTCAGACTAAGTTCGTCGCTCATCGTGGCAGCCTCGGTCAGAGATAGACGCGCGCGCGTCCTTTTCGTAGCGCCGGCCGGAGCCTGCCCTGAGGGCTGCTCGAAGGGTGCCTTTTTGAAACGGCTACTGAAACCTTAAATGGGTCCGGCAATTCGGAAATCCGACACCTGTGATAACCTATCGGACGGGCAATCAGATGGGAAACGTAAGCTTTGGGAGGAGCCGTTGAGGATAGGCCGCTTGCATGGGAAAGCAGCGCTGAGCGGCACCGCTGCGCTCTTTTATGTGCTGCTTGGATATCAGGCATCGCTGTTAGCGGCGCAATCCGATCAGGGCGGGATAGCGCCCCCGCGGCAGGGTGGTTCACAGGTTCAGATTCTGCCTCCGCAAAGCCCACGTTTGCCGGCGGCGCCTGCCCAGTCCGCTCCGGGTAACGAACTGCAAATACCGTCGCTGCAGCAGGCGCCCGATCGCCAGCTTAAAATCCCGCCATACAATGGTTCCCAGTCGGCCAAAACGATACAGCAGGCATTCTTTGGCTGCTGGAGCGGGACCTCGCTGCCCTCTGATACCTCGTTTTTTCTGGGCGGATGTCCTGAGGGGTACGAGGTACCGGAACTTCAAAAGTTGTGCTTCACACGGGTGGAAAATCACGGGTACCAAATCGCCTACCAGTCGGCGGCTGCGGCGCTGCCCAATTTCCAGGACCATACCGAACTGATTTCGAGCCAGGGCGAAGGCATCGTAAATCTCAGCGACGTTGGAAGTTATGATATGTTTGCGCTTATGTCTTCCGCCCACGTTACGTTCGGCGGCTCTTCGCGCTGCGAACTTAGCGCGGACAAGGATATCCTTCGCTGCCAGGATACGTCACTTACACGCTGCAACGGCCTGCCCTGGTATCGGACTACCGGACGCATCGTGATGCGGCGTGTGCCGCGATAGCGGAGCCCGTCATTCCAGGTTGTAGGCGGCGGCAAACGCGTCCTGGGTGGCGCGATATGCGTCGCGCGGATTGGCCGCGTCCCCCACCACGATGGTACGCAAGCCCGCCTGTCGCAGCTCCTGCGCCAGGTCAGCGTTGGGGCGGCGCTCACCCGCCACCACCACCGCGTCGATACCGCTTATGCTGTCGCGAATTCCGTCGCGGTCCATCACCATCGTTCCGTTTGAAGCCGAGACCACGCGCGCTTTCAAATAGACGCTGATTTCGCTGTCGCGGATCTGTTCCGTCAATACTCTGCGGATATACATTCCGGCGTCGCGCAACAACCTGCCGTCTTCCGCAATCAGGGTAACCTGCTTGCCCTTTGCCGCCAGCCATTGAGCCGTTTCGCAGCAGGCCCGCGAT
Source organism: Binataceae bacterium (SeqCode) (assembly GCA_035939115.1). Lineage (GTDB taxonomy): Bacteria > Desulfobacterota > Binatia > Binatales > Binataceae > JAJPJA01. The sequence continues at coordinate 4,762 of DASZGF010000239.1, read as the reverse complement.
CCACCCAGCACGACCAGACTCTTTCCGGGCACGTCGCGCAAGTATAGATCTCCATAAAGATCGAGCACCGGCATCGTGCCGTCACCCGCGAGTTGCGGGGTGGCCACGGCCGCGCCGATCGCGACGATCACAACGTCGGGCTTGACGGCGGCAACGGCTTGCGCGTCGGCGATCTTGCCCAGGGTCAGGACAACCTCGGCCTTTTTCAATTCCCGCGTCATATAGGAGGTGAAGTGGTTGAAGTCCGCTTTTCCGGGCGGGCTGGCAGCCGCGACGAAGGCTCCGCCCAGGTGCGGGCTTTTGTCCCACAGCGTTACGCGATGGCCTCTGCGGGACGCCGTCAGCGCGGCCTGCATCCCGGCCGGTCCTCCGCCCACGACCAGCACATGGCGGCGGCGCGGCGCAAGGGTCCACGGATAATCCGCTTCGTTGGCTGCGCGCGGGTTGGTCAGGCAGCTTATCGGCAAATCGACAATCAGGCGGTCAAAGCATCCCTGAAGGCATCCGATGCACGGACAGATATCGGCCGAGCGTCCCTGCGACGCCTTAAGCGCCCATTCGTGATCGGCGATCAGCCCGCGTCCGATCACGACAAAATCGGCGTTGCCCGCGGCCAGGATTTCCTCCGCCAGCTCCGGCGTGTTGATGCGCCCGCGCGCGCCCACCGGAATCCTGACGGTGGCTTTGACCGCCTCGGCCAGCGGCACATCCGAGCCGGGCGCGAAGTACATCGGCGGGACTTCCTTGGTGAACTCGGAGCCTTGTCCCTGGGCTTCGCTCACCGAAGTGCTGATCGCGTCGGCGCCGGCCTGCTCGAGCATCCGCGCAATCTCGGCGCCCTCACTGCTATCGTAACCGCCCGGCACACCCTCGTTGACCGCGTGTTTACAGATGATCGGGAGGTCACTGCCCACCGCCGCGCGGACTGCGGCGACCACCTCGAGGCCGAAGCGGGCGCGCCCGCGCAGGTCGCCGCCATAGTCGTCGGTGCGTTGATTGGTGAGCTTGGAGAAAAACTCGTTGATTAGATAGCCATGCGCCATATGCAGCTCGACGGCGTCGAAGCCCGCCTGCCGCGCGAGTATCGCGGCGCGCGCAAAGCTCTCGACGAGGCCCGGAATTTCATCGCGGCGCAGCGCGCGCGGCGTCTCCGACATGGCAAAGGCGACGGGCGAGGGTGCTATCGGCGTGCGCTGGCTGAAGGTGGAAGCCACCATGCGTCCCTGATGGGCAAGCTGGGCCGCGATGCGTCCGCCGGCGTCGTGGATAGCGTCGGTCAAACGGTGCAACGGCGCCACGTAGCGGTCATGATCGATGCGCAGCATGAAACGGTTGCTGAATCCGTATGGATCAATGCCGATCAGCTCCGTTGTGATAAGTGCCACGCCGGCCGCCGCGCGCGCCCGGTAATAGTTGATCTGGCGCTCGGTGACCATGCCGTTGGCCGAGCCCGAAGCGGTGTACATCGCTGCCATCGTGATGCGGTTGGGCAGTTGCAGCGAACCGATTCGGAATGGGGAAAACAGATGCGGGTAGAGCTCCCGTCCTTGCGCGCTTGCCATCGAGGTTCCTCGCCTTCTCGTAGCGCCGGCCTCCGAGCCGGCGTTGGTCGCGAGGCGAAAATGCTCGCCACGCAGCGGAAAGTCAACGATGGCCGCCCAAAGCCCCCGGCAGATTCAGCACCAGCATCTTCGGCTCGGTCATCGATTCCATCGCATAAGGGCACGCCCTCGCGTCCAATCCCGGAGTCTTTGACGCCGCCGAAGGGGTGCTGTCAACGCGGAACATGCCGGTTTCGCACGGCGCCCTGACGGCGGTTTCCGGTCAGGATGGGTGCGCCGGCGGCTTTGGCTTCCGCGATCCAGCTCATCACGGACTGCGTTTTGGACGGGCGCCAAGTAACGAAGTACACCGCATCGGCAGCCCGCCAGTGCGGAAGCCTCCGTTGGTAAACCGTTGCGTCATCTGTTGCCATCGAAAAGAACCGGCACGGAGGCCGGCGCTACGAAAGAAAGAAGCGAGAAACTCGGTGGTCCCTCAATGCAAGGCTAAATTCAGCGCACAACCGCGTAAAGGGCACGGGGGCTGGGCGGTAGCGCAATCAGGCGATTGGCTGTCTTCCGTAGCGCCGGCCTCCGTGCCGGTTCTTTTTCTCCGTACGCAACTAAATCCCGGCAACCCACACCCAGGAGTAGACGTCGATATCCGGCCAGCGCTTGCCCGGATTGCCCAGGATGTAAGCGAGCCGGTCATGTAGCTCTTCGTCATCGCGAATTACGCGGTCGAAGTACTCCCGCTGCCAAAAGCGGCCTGTTCTTCCATAAATGCGCCGCATGCGATTGGCGGTATAGGACTTCCACGATTGGACGATCGTGGTCAGGTCGTGATTAGTGGCCGGCTCAACTACCACATGCACGTGGTCGTTCATCACGACATAGCCGATGAGCTGATAGCGTTGGAGGTCAAACTGACGAAGCGCCGTGACTAGCAGGTCCCTTTCATTCGCCGAAAGATTGGACTGCCTTTGAGCCAGGCGCCAGGTGACGAAGTACACGGCATCGCCAGCGCGCCACTGCGGAAGCCTCCGTCGGTAAACCGTTGCGTCATCTGTTGCCATCGAAAAGAACCGGCACGGAGGCCGGCGCTTACGGAAGACAGAAATGCCTGCTGTTGCCCCCCAATGCAAAGCTAAATTTAGCACACAACGGCGTGACGGGCACGGAGGCCGGGGCGGTAACGCAATCAGGCGATTGGCTGTCTTCCGTAGCGCCGGCCTCCGTGCCGGTTCTTTTTCTCCATATTGAAGGCAATCAAGCGACATCCAAGGAACAGGCTTCTATATCTGCCCAAGAGCCTGCCGAGTGTTGCGCAGGACATACACGAGCCATTTGCCCTTCGGCTTCTCGAACTACGCGTCCGTACACCGTTGGACTATCCATAACCATCGAAAAGAACCGGCACAGAGGCCGGCGCTACGGATAGGAAATGGAGGCACATGACAACGCACGATACAAGGCTGGCATGCCGCGCTTGCCGGAAGGGCCAATTGCTAGAGATCGCTGGTCATGATACGAATTTAGGTCCTTTCACTGTCTCTTAGGGGCGGCGTACCCAAGTGGTTAAGGGAGAGGTCTGCAAAACCTCCATTCAACGGTTCGAATCCGTTCGCCGCCTCCACAACTACCCTCGACAGTCGATTTGAGTTCCTATGCCAGTATGGAATCGCGGGGCGATTCGAGAGCCGGCGGACTGACAGAGGGACCACGGCGCTGGTTGACTGCTCGCAACTCGATCATTCTTCGTCGATGATTGGGAAATGCGGCTGCTAGGACGATTTGAACGGGGCGAATTGGGGCTGAATCGGATCGAGGCATTCAGCGACGGCGTGTTCGCGATCGTGGTTACGCTGCTGGTGCTCGACCTGGCCGTTCCGGCGTTGCGCGATCCCGCCAGCGCCCGGGAACTCGCTGATCGGCTGCTGGCGCAACTGCCGAAATTTTTCAGTTGGCTCATCAGTTTCATCATCGTCTGCAAATTCTGGCTGAACCATCATCACGTTCTCGGGCTGGCGCGCCACGGCACTTACGCGCTGGTGTGGCTCAACTCGATCTTCCTCATGTTGCAGTCGTTCATCCCCTTTCCCACCGCGCTGATGGGACAGTACGCGGGCAATCCGCTGGCGGTCAGCCTGTTCGGATTGGTGATGGCGCTCAACACGCAAGCCTTTATGCTTCTGCACGCCTACATCCTGCGCAACCTGCTTAAGCCGGAACGGGCGGGCACGCAGGACCTGCACATCATGTTGAAGTCTTTCGTCGGTCCGCTGTCCTATCTGACCGGTGTTGCGGTTTCGTGGCTCAGCGTGGATGCGGCGTTCGTGGTCTATTTCATAACCCCGCTGTTCTTCATCGTCCCGCCGGAGCCTCCTGCTCGTGACGCGGATGCGGTGGCGGGACTCCGATCGGCGTCCCGCTGACGGCTAAACGCTGACTTCCTCAATCGGGGCGCGGGAGGAGAGGACAGATTATCTTTCGAGCACTGGATTGAAGGGTCGTGCTGGCGTTGGCGCGGGTCGGGCAGGTGAAAGAATTGCGCCCTCGTACCTGACCCGCCGCAAGGCCAATAGCAGCAGCATCAGCGGCACGGCCCAGCCCAACGCTACGCCGTACTGAGCCACCTGGACCGTTAGCAACGGATAGACCCACGAAAGCGCCAGCAGGTTCTTGTCCCAAGGCAGAAAGTCGGAGCGTAAGCCATCGACGGCCAGCCACGCAATTGGCAATGAGAGCTGCACCAGATCGTAGGGCATTAGGTGCGGCGTGAACAAGAGTGCCGCGGTTATAAGCGCACTGCCCTGCAAAGCGATGTTGTCGGTATGGCGCCAAATCCATGATGCAACGGCGACCGCCGCAACGGCAACAAGGCCGTGCAGTAGATAGGAACCCTCGATGCCCAGTCCCGACATTCGCGCGGCGCCGAATATGCTCTGCGTTTTCGCCCATCCGGTGCCGCCCTGCTCAAGCACTACGGTTTGTGTGTAGGTCAGGCTGCTCAGAAATGCGGTCCAGGTCCGGCCACCAAACGCTACCAGCGAAGCGCCGTAAAGCAGCACGACCGAAAGGCCGAAGACGGCCAGAGTCCGCCACCTGCGAGTAACGATCAGGAACAGCGGCACGAGAGTCACGAATTGTGGCTTGTACGACGAAATTCCGAACAGCACGCCCGCGAGAATCGGGCTCTGTTCAAGATATAGAACCCCGCT
>DASZGF010000238.1:0-3100 GCA_035939115.1 Binataceae bacterium (SeqCode) | reverse complement strand
GGCCGTGAACTTCGCGCGACTTGCCTGACGATGCCAAGAAAGCATAGCCTGATTGTGGTGGCTCACCGTGTGACCGAGGCGCGACGGATAGTTGCAAATCAAAGCTCGCCATCGAATGGCGGGGCACAACTTTTGATTGCTTAGGAAATTCGTTATTAAACCTATACTGGTTCGAGTTTGCGGGGAAGGTATTTGGCTATGAATTATAATAATTAATTAAGCCTTTGGAATTTCGATGAATATTTTTTAAAATCTCGCGTGAGGACGAGCGCACGTGGCGGTACCACGGCTCATCAAGCGGCAATTCGTCTGGGATGGTCCGACAGCCCGTCGAGGGCGGCCCCATTTCAGCGGGGGGCTGCAATACGCTGGCGCGTAGACATTCTGTCCTACCGGTCCAGCGCGGATGGCGTTAAATCCGTAGGCGGCCGCGATGCAACAGATTGCGGACTGGCTCGAAAAGCTCGGCATGTCCGAGTATGCCGAGCGCTTTGCTTTGATCAAAATCACACCCGCCACTGGCGCTCACGTGGTGCCACCGTGCTTAGCGGTGCGCTACGGAGTGGGCATCGGGGCGCATTGATGCGGATAGCTTCCTGGCATAGACCTCTTGCCACGGGCTTTTGTCGTCGCTGACGAAATACCCGCTGCGCGCATCGCGGTACACGTCGGCTTCCTGGGCGCCGGGTGGCGAAACACCACCATCGCGCAGCGCGTGGGCCGCCATCAGCAGACGGCGGCGCGTGCGCGTGATCATTTGATCCGACGGCGCGAGGTGTTCGAACGAATGATCGACAATTGGCCCCATACTCTCGGTAATTGCTTGGTCCTGCAGGTGGATGCCGTCTATTCCGCTGTAGATCACGTTGTTGCGCTGGGCGGCTCGGTCCATTTCCCAGTCATTGGTTGCATTTGCGGCGAGCCGCCATCGGCCCAGCCAGTCGGTCGTTTTGGGCAAATACTTGTTGCCGCGGCCGGTACCACGATCGCCGCTCCATCCCTGAACGCCGGCTGCGGCAGGGTCATCGCCGACGCACCACGCTTCCACCACAGAAAGCAGAACATTGTGTGGTCGTCGTCCAGCGGTACCCAGGCGCGTGCGTGCACGTGACTGTTGAACTCGCCGTTTGGCGCCTGCGTCCAGAATGGAAACAGGAAATTGGCGAAGCGCCAGTACGTAGCGCCAGGGCCGGCTTCACGGTATCCTGCATACGGCGTGCCCCAGGCAGTGTCGGCGACGTGATACTGCGGGGCACGAATCCCGACTTGGTGGCGCAATGGCTCTTCCTCTCCGAGATCATCAGGATCGACGTGACCAGCGTGCAGGAAGCCGAAATGCGAGGTATCAATCTCGCCCTCGAGCGCCTGCAGATAGTTGCAGTCGCGCTGTATGAGGGTAACCTTGATCTCCTCGTCCGGAACGCTGAGAATCTCAAGCTCTGGCAGCGGCGGCTGGGCGCGCGGACCCATATAGACCCAGATGAGCCCGGCCCGCTCAATCGTCTGGTATGCCTTTGCCCGCACCTTGTGCTTGAAATCTTGATGCGATGGCACGCTTGGCATGTCGACGCAGTCGCCGGCAACGTTGTATTTCCAGCCATGATAAATGCAACGGATCCCTCCTTCCTCGTTGCGGCCGAGGAACAGCGACGCGCAGCGGTGCGGGCAGCGATGGTCCATCACACCGACCCGATCCGCGCTATCACGAAAAGCGATCAATTTTTCGCCGAGCAGCATGAGGCGAATTGGGGCGCCCTCGCGCGCGAGTTCAGACGACAGCACAGCGGGTATCCAGTATTCCCGCATCAACTGGCCCATCACAGTGTCGGGGCCTACTCGCGTGAGTTCCGTGCCTTCGAGCGCCGTTGTCATATTCGGTCCTCCGCTACAAGATCGGAAGCAAAGCGTGCGTTGCCTCCACATCGTTTGTGGCAGTCCAGTAGCAGCGTAACCTAGCATAGCAGCGAGCGCGCCTAGGTGCCCGATCCCGAGATCACGTGTCCAAACAGCTTCCAGGTGTTGCCGTCAAACTTCCGTAGCTGCATTTGCTTGATGGGGGCGAAATCATCGGCGCCAGTCGAGACAGCGATGCCGGGCAGCAGCATCGGCAGCTTCAAATCGTGAATGCTGGCCGCCCGCTTCATCACGTTCTCGCGGGTGAGATTGTCGCCGCACGCCTGGAGCACGGCCACCATGGTTTGGGCATAGCTATATCCGGCGACGATCAGGCTGTCGGCGACGTTGCCAGACGGGTCATACTTCTTCATCCAAGCGAGCCAGTGCCCTGCCACTGCGGGTCAGTGGGATCTTTGATGAAAGTCGCCGAGATAATGCCGACGCCCTTCTCGGGTCCGGCGGGCCGCATCACGGCCGCGACCGAACTCGCCACGTAGACGAGGAAATGCGTCGGGTACCATCCAACATCGTAGACCTTGCGGATTGCCTGGGCAGCGAATTACCTAGAGCAGCGGTCAGCAGAACATCGGCGCCGCTTCGGCGCAGCGTCAATATCTGAGCATCGATGGTTGCGTCAGTTGTCTCATAGCTCTCAGTGGCCACGATCATCCTGTCCGCTTTATCTCCGAGCCCTTCCCGCAGACCGTTAAGGTAGTCCTTGCCGAAGTCATCATTCTGATAGAGCACCGCGACCTTGGCGCCCGGCAGGTTATTGAGAATGTAGTTGGCATAGATGCGCGACTCGAGGCGGTAGCTGGGAATAAAGCCCATTGTCCAGGGGTAGTGTTTAGGATCATTCCACTTGTCGGCGCCACTAGCGAGGAATAGTTGCGGGACCTTGTTGTCGTTCAGATAACCTTGGATCGCAATATTGGGCGGCGTGCCGAGCGTTTGAAACAGAAGCAGCACATGATCTTGCTCCACCAGTTGTCGTGCTACTTCGACGGTCTTCGGCGGACTATAGCCGTCATCACGGCTAATGAAGTTGATCTTGCGACCGTTGATACCGCCTTGGTCGTTGATCATGGCGAAGTAAGCGGCCTCTGATTTTCCGATTGTACCGTAGCTCGAAGCCGGGCCACTGTAGGCCATGGTTTGCCCGATCTTGATCTCGGTGTCGCTCACCCCGGGTCCGTATTGGCCA
>DASZGF010000237.1:0-3950 GCA_035939115.1 Binataceae bacterium (SeqCode) | reverse complement strand
GCCGGGCGAGGCGATGGCACGTGCTGAATTCCAAAGCCCGGCACGGGCCGCCCGGACTTAAAAAAATGAATTACCCATGAATGAATGAATTAACCATCATGCCGCGAGGCGAAACGATAAACGTGTCAGCCGTTATCGGTCCATCCGTTGTCCGACTTTTCCCCTCATTAATTTGGTTCTGTTTCGGAAACGCGCCCGCGGTATGGAACTTTCCCCGCGCCTGGAACTTTCCTTGTGCCGCGATGACGCGACAACCATGGAGAAAACGCCTAATGAAACGCTTTCTATTAATCGGATTTGCTGCCTGCGCGCTGGCGCTTACCGCCAATTTTTCCGCCTCGGCAATGCCGATCGCTTCACCGGGGGCTCTAACTGATTCCGGCGGAACGGTCGTCCAGGTCAAGGGCGGTCATGGTCATGGTCATGGTCATGGCCACGGTCATCACTACGGATGGGGCCGAGGCCATCATTACGGATGGCGGCACCACCACTGATGAATCTAGGCCGATGATTGATGGAGCGAGCCGCCCGATTTGGCGGCCCGCTTTTGGTTGGTAGAAGGCCCGACGCGCTCTTATGAACGCGGGAATCCCGCTTCCACCCGAACGGGCGCCGCGCCGCGCTATACGGCCGTTCTTGTCATCCATGAAGCCAATTGGATTCGATTATTGCTCGTTCGCAGTGCAGCAAAGAGTTTTGCAACACAATCCCCTCGATAGCCGCCGTGCCGAACCACCCTGGGGATCGACACGATGTCCCACAACTCGACATGGCATCTATCATTTTCGCTTCGCCAGCGGCTTCGCGACTTCGCGGGCGCATTCGATGAAAAGCTGCGTGACCGGGCCGAGCGTGCGGTTCTTCAGGGTGACGATTCCGTTTGCCAGGCGGGCCATTGGCAGTTCGACGGGCAAGACCTTGATCTCCGAGCGCGCGGCAGGAAATTTCATTGCGGAAGCCGGGAAAATCGTGACAAAGCGCCCGGTCTCCAGGAGACTGATCCGCACCTGAGGGGAATCGGTGACCACAGTCGCACGGGGATAATCGAGCCCGCTGGCGCGAAAGGCTTCCCCTGCCACCGACCCAATCCAGCTTCCCGGCGGTGGCAGCACCCATGATTCGTTCGCCAACTCGGCAAGCCCGATCCTGCGCCGCCGAGCCCATGGACTCTGCGCGCCCGTCGCCACGACACATGAGTCATCGAAGAGAACCTCGAAATCCAGGCGTTCGTCCACAACGCGACCGAATCTCCATACGATCAGGAGATCGACGTTACGCTCGATCAGTTCCCGGTGCAGTGGCTCCACATATCCGGTGACGACGTGAAAAACGATGCGCGGATATCGCCGCGAGAGCCGATCGACCAGAGCCGAAACAAAGCTCGCCGCCAGCAAGGGGGTGCATCCGACCCGCACTTCCCCAGCCGCAGGGTCGGCGAGGAATTCGATGTTCTTCGCCGCCTGGCGCAGGCCATCGAACACAGCCACTCCGCCATCAAGCAAGGCGCGACCGTACTCGGTCGGCTCGACGCCCTGGGGGTTGCGGTCGAGCAGCCGCACGCCAATAGTACGTTCCAATTCCGCGATTGATCTGGAAATGGCGGGCTGGGTCGTGTTGAGGAGCGCGGCTGCCTTGCTCATACTTCCGGCCTGCACGACAGCCATCAGGACATGGAGGTCGTGCAGCTTCATCCGGAGTCCGATGCGATCGCTCAATTGCATTTCGGCACCCATTGCAAGACCGATATACCCATATCAAAACATAGCATTATACATGGATAGCGGCATCCACGTATCTTCGCCGTCGGCCCAGGACCGTGCGTCTCGCAAGCCCGGAACCAGAGAAGGACGCCATGAGGCTTCCGCGCCGTCAGTTCTTGCATCTGGTAGCGGGTGCTGCCGCGCTCCCGGCCGTATCGCGCTTGGCCTGGGCGCAAACTTATCCGACGCAGCCGGTGCGCATCATCGTCGGCCTAGCGCCAGGCGGGACGACCGACATTGTCGCGCGCTTGACCGGTCAATGGCTCTCGGAGCGGCTCGGCCAACAATTTTTCATCGAAAACCGGCCGGGCGCCGGCGCCGGTATCGCCACTCGGGCAGTCGTTAACGCGCCCGCGGACGGCTATACGCTCCTGCTGGTAAATGCGGCGAACGTCATCAACGCGACGTTCTATGAAAAGCTCAACTTCAATTTCATCCACGACATCGCGCCGGTCGCGAGCATCAGCCGCGAGGCCAGCGTCATGCTGGTGCATCCATCGTTTCCAGCCAGGACCGTTCCCGAGTTCATCGCCTATGCCAAGGCCAATCCGGGCAAGATCAACCTGGCGTCAGCCGGCAACGGGAGCGGACCTCATGTGACCGGCGAACTCTTCAAGATGATGGCTGGCATCGATATGGTTCACGTGCCGTATCGAGGCGGAGCACCGGCGCTGACCGCGCTGCTCGCCGGAGAGGTGCAAATCTACTTCGGCACCATGACCGGTTTGATTGAGTACATCAGGGCCGGCACGCTGCGCCCATTGGCCGTGACCACCGCAACGCGCGCGGAGGCGTTGCCGGATATCCCGACCGTGGGCGAGTTCGTCCCGGGCTACGAGGCGAGCACGGTGTTTGGCCTCGGCGCGCCCAAGAACACGCCGGCCGGGATCATTGACAAACTCAACAAGGAGATCAACGGGGCTCTCGCCGATCCCACGTTCAAGGCGCGGTTTGCCGACCTCGGCGGCACGGTGCTTGCGCTCTCGCCTGCCGACTTCGGCAAGCTCATCGCCGAAGAAACCGAAAAGTGGGCCAAGGTGATCTCGGCGGGCAACATCATGCCGGAGTGAGGCTAGTGCCGCCGATTTGAAGTTCCTGCATCACCCGCGGCAAACTCGAACAGGAACTTCAAATCGAAAAGCGGCACCAGCATCATAGGCTTGCTAGTACCCTTTGGTTTCCGAAGTTCGTTCGCGAGGATGAGGAGCCAAATCACGAACTTCGGAAAGCGGGTACTAGTCTTACCGCGGCTCAGGCGCCACAAATCCGCAAACTAACGGCAAAGCGAACAACCATATTCCGCGGAACAGGAGAGAGCCCATATGCAACCGATAAAGGACGCAAGTCGGAGCTATGAGGTTGAACGTCGCTTGCACTACGCCACTCGGCCAGGCTTTCGCATCGCCGAGTTACAGATAAGCCCGACGCAAAGCGTACCATGGCATTACCACAGCGAAGTGCAGGACACATTCTACGTCATAGATGGAACGATACGTATTTTCACACGTGAGCCTGAAGAGGAGGTGTGCCTGACGGCGGGTCAAACCTACGTTGTTCGTCCGGGACGTCCTCATCTTGTCACCAACGCTGGTGACACCTCAGCCGTGTTCCTCGTTTTGCAGGGGATTGGTGCGCACGATTTCGTTGCTCTCGCCTGATGGCGAGCGGCGGCTCCTGCGCTAGGCGTTGAAGGTGGGATGGGGGTCAAACCGAGACCATCCGACCGCGCCGCGGCTTCACTGCGAGCCGAGCCAATTGGTGGAGGCCATTCATCTCCATACCAACGATATGATTTTTTAAATGGCGCGCCCGAAGAGAGGACCTGCCCACCACCAGAAACCCGCATATTTGCTGGATAACTTGAATGCCTGCCGCTCCGATTGATACCACCACGGTGTCCCACCGCCAATCGGATTTTGCCCGGTTCAGAACTTTCCTCCGGCTCTCCCTAGGGAAACGAAGGGGAACTACAGAAAGGCCGATAAAACAGGCACAAATCAGCTTGTCTGCTGGGCCAGCTACCACCTGCAAGTCGGGGAGCGATAAGAAGTCCCAAGCTGGCGCGTCCAGAGAGGCGATGTGCCTTTTGGAGACATTGCACGTGCGCAGGCAGTAATTAGTTGGCACTACTAGAAGGGGCAGGCGGACATGATTTTAGAGATTACTTTTCCCACGGACGAACCCCATGGG
>DASZGF010000236.1:0-28938 GCA_035939115.1 Binataceae bacterium (SeqCode) | reverse complement strand
ATTTCTGGCAGATCGGTTTTTGACTGTCATCCCGAACGAAGCGGGGCGGAGTTGGGGCAGTGTGGGTGAGGGATCGCCGCGCAGCGATTGGTCCGGGCTCGCCTCGACCCTGTCGATCAAGTCACGGCTTAGGTCTGACCATTGGGGATTGACTCCCTGGATCAGGGCGATTTTCTTCGAGCGGCGCCAACCTTTGAGTTCCTTCTCGCGGGCAACAGCGGCGCCAACGTCGTCGGTATCCTCGAAGTACACCAAGCGCTCCAGGAAGTATTTGCTAGTAAAGACTGGCACCAGCCGATGCTCATGCTCGTATACGCGGCGGAGGAGGTCATTGGTGACGCCGATGTATAGTCGCCGCGTGCGATTGGTCATGATATAGACCTAATAGGTTGCCAAACGCTCACCCCTGGCAGACACAATCGCTGCGCGGCGATCCCTCACCCGCGCTGCCCCAACTCCTCCCGCTTCGTTCGGGATGACAGTCAACGGCATTTCTTTCACAGCAGTCGAGTAGCGGAGGGGAGTCTCACCCCTCCGCCCTCACAGAACCGGACGTGAGACTCTCGCCTCATCCGGCTCCTATGAGCCAGCCTTGGGGCTGCGCAGCCAGCTCCCACAGCGCAAAAAGCTTGGGAGTGCGGCGCTTAATGCGCTCCAGCCAGCACATCGAGGCCCACTTGCGGCCACGCAACCGCTTAAACTTTCGTCGCGCCCATGCAGTCAGGGTCTGGTCGAAATAGCGTTTTAAGAGCTGAACACATTCGGATCGGTAAAACCGCCCATAGTAGTTCAGCCAGCCCCGCACCGACGGGTTGACCAGCCGCGCGTTGTCCTCCAGACGCTGGTGGGTTCTGGAAGTCGCTATCCGCCATTGGCGGATGGTGGTGCGGATCGCCTTGGCGGCCTTGCCGCTGATCGCTGGCATGAAGCCAGTGAAACTCTTCCCCCAGCGTCCCTTGCCCGCCCAGACCCAAAGGTATAGCCCAGAAAGTCGAAGCTGATATGTTCGTGCTTCCCTCGCCGGCGGTAGTCTTTGCAGTATACGATTCGGGTCTTCGTTGGATGAAGCTCCAAACCGCACTGCGCCATCCGCTCGGCGACGGCTTTGAGCACCGCTTGCGCCTGCCCATGGCTCCTGCAGTGGACGATGACATCGTCCGCGTAGCGTTCAAACCGCAGTTCGGGATTATTACGTCCCATCCAACGGTCAAACGCACGTCGTCACCAGCGCCGCCGTTGGCCGGTCACTCGATTTTGCACGCTCCACGCTCAACGCGAGCGGGGCAGGCCCAGCACTCGCTCGCAGACGATATTGCGCTGAATCTCGGAGGTGCCCGCTTCGATTGTATTGGCGCGCGAGCGCAGGAATGACACCTGCCAGCGTCCGTTTTCAACCGCGCACGGGGACTCAGCCAGCAACTGGCTGGCGGGTCCTTCCAGGGACATCGCGGACTCCTGCATGCGCTGGTTGAGCTCGGACCACAGCAGCTTCAGAATCGAGCCTTCGGCCCCCGGAGTGCCGCCGTTGATGATCGCCGAAAATACCCGGAAGCAGTTGTACTTGAAGCCCTGCAAATCAACGTAATGACGCGCCAGATCCTGGCGTATCGACGGATCGCGCAACGCGGGAGTTCCGTTGCGGCGCGAGTTGCGGGCAAGCTGCACCAGGCCATTGAGAATCTGTTCGTAGCGCACGTATTGCGACAGCGCGCTGGTGCCGCGTTCGTTGGCCAGCGTGGTCATGCTGACGCGCCAGCCATCGTTGAGCGCTCCCAGCAGGTTTTGGCGCGGCACGTGGACGTTTTCGAAAAAGACCTCGTTGAAATCCTGACCACCATGCATCTGCCGCAGCGGTTTGACCGTGATGCCGGGGGTCTTCATGTCAACCAGCAGATAGCTGAGTCCGCGATGCCGAGGGGCGTCCGTATCGGTGCGGACCATCAGGTAGCACCAATCGGCATATTGCGCGTAGGAAGTCCAAATCTTCTGGCCATTGACGATGAATTCATCGCCCACCAGCTCGGCCCGCGTCCGCAGCGACGCCAGGTCGGAGCCAGCGTTGGGTTCGGAAAAACCCTGACACCAGATTTCCTCGGCATTGACGATCGGCGGTAGGAAGCGGCGCTTTTGCGACGCGGTGCCGTGCTGGATAATCGTCGGACCGACCTGCGAAATGGCCAGCGCATTGAGCACGCCCGGGGCGCGCACGCGGGCGCATTCCTCGTTGAAGACCGCCATCTCCACGGCGCTGGCGCTCTGGCCGCCGTATTCCCTGGGCCACGCCATCGCGACGAAGCCATGTTTGAGCATCCGGCGCTGCCAGTCGCGCAGCAGTTCCACGAGCGCGCCGCCCCTGGGAAGTTCATAGCCGGGAGTGCCCCAACCCTGTGGCAGATTTTCCTTGAGAAATTCGCGAACGCGCGAGCGGTATCGCTCTTCTTCCTCGGTGAAGCTCAAGTCCATCGCTTTTCGATATCGGGCCGTGGAGGGCGCGGTCAAGGCCGCCGGCAAGAAATTGGACTCAGCTTCCGCTGTTCGCCATCGGCGGCTGACCTTTGTCGATTCGCCGCGCGACCCCTTCAACCATCTCCAGCACGTGCGAGGCGCGTTCCCAATCTATCTTGGCGTCGACTCTGGCGGCACGCGCAGACTGGCGCACGTCATCAATATGCGAGCGGCCCATCCCATAGGGATCGGAGTCCGACTCCAGAAAGATGCGCCCGTCGCTCAACACCGCCAGCGCCACCGGCTGGTAGATGATTTCGACCGCTTCATCGGGGCTGACCATGTGCAGCAGTTTGGTGCCTGCTTTAGGGTTGAGCCGCACGCAGCCGTGGGAGCCGAACAGAAAAATGCTCAGCGGCCGATTGGTGCCGTGAATTCCGATCCCGCCGTGATCTAGGCCGACCCAGCTCTGGCCCAGCGGGTTCCGTGGTCCGGGTTTGACTTCGTCACCAGGGTCGATTCCTTCCTCCTCCATCTCGTCCCGGATAGCGGGGGGAACGTGCCAGGTGGGATTGGTCTGACGCGAGGCGACGTAAAAGCTGCCCAACGGCGTAGGCCAATCCGGCCGCCCCACGGTCACCGGCCAAGCCGCCGCGATTTGGCCGTCGCGAAACACGAACAGCATCCGCTGCGGGACATTGATTACCACGCCGTCGCCAATCACGGCCGCCGCCACGTGACGGTTATCGACCGTAATATTCGCGCCCGATTCAGGCTCGCCGCCGTTTAGCAGGATTATGGTGTCGGGCTCGCCAAAGCGCGCCGCAATCGAGCGCGAGGTGTCATCGTCTGCCACCTCGTACTGAAAGCTGTCGCCCGAGATTTCGTGCCGCACCGGCACCGGTTGCGGCCCCTTGGACGCGGGCGTTTGGCCCGACGCCAAAGCTGCGGAAAACCCGAGCATGCATAACGCTAAAGCAATATTTTGAACAATTCTGCCCATCTTCTTGGGAGTCTATCTTATGGAGATGTACACGGCGCAGGAAAGAGGACTTCGGTTAAGAGATTACCGCAGCATGATGCATTTCAAAAAAGGCCCGGATTAAGGCATGGTAAGCGCCGGTGGATCACAATTCTGTCCCCTCCTTAACTTATCTCAAGAGAGGGTGAGGTCGTGTCCGCCGAATTTTAGTTCGAGGAGATCACGCCGATGGCAGAAGAACCGATGGAAAATCTGGCGCTGTTCAAGCTGACGGAGGAGGAAACCGCAAAAGTCGTCAAGGAAGCCGGCGGCGGCACAGTCACCTGGGCACGCCGCGACGGCCATCCCACCGGCGCCTACGTGCAGATCGTCGTCGTGGACGGCCAGATCTACACCACTTCAACGAACGACCGCGGCAAGAACAAGGCGTGGCGGCGCGATCCCCGCACGGCATGGGTATTCGACGTGCCCGGCAAAGGCGGCGTTACCGCGATCGGCAAAGTCGTCTTCGAGGAGGACCCCGCCGTCAAAATGCGCGTCTTCAACACAATGGCTGACGCGGTGCATCTCACCGGAGATGCTCGGGAGCGGTTTATCGGTCATATCAACACCCGTGGACGCGAGGTGATGCGGCTGGTGGTGGAGAAATACGTGACCTTGCATACCGGCAAAGTCGGCGTGGCGATGGTGGGCTGACGTCGGTGGAAAAGCTCGACCCGTTTCGGATGACACCCGAGGAGACCGCCGAAGTCATCAGCGAAGCATCCGGTTGCATGGTCACCTGGTGCCGCCGCGACGGCCATCCGGCGGGCGCTTACGTACAGAGCGTGGTGCTGGACGGTCAAATCTACGTGACGTCCACGGCGGACCGCGGCAAGAACATCGCGTGGAGGCGCGACCCTCGCACTTCCGCCGTGTTTGAGATGCCGCTCAAAGGTGGTGTGACGGTGCTCGGCCGCGTCGTGTTCGAAAACAATCCGGCGTTGAAACAGCGCGTTCTCAACGCGATGGCGGACGGGATTGGAGTCAAGGATGAAACGCGCGACCGGTATCTAAGTCACCTGAACACGGACTCGCGGGAGGTCATCCGAATCATTCCGGATAAGTACGTCACGCTCCACACCGGGCGGACCTTTGCCGCGATGACCGCAAGTACGAGAAAAGAGAAATGAGAAAAAGAGAAACGAGAGGCCGAAAGAAAAAATAAAAAAGGGAATTCGCTATTTTCTCTTTTTCTCGTTTCTCTTTTCTATCTCTGAAACGACGGCCCGGCATAGCCGCGGCCGGTGGCGGCGGCTGAAATCGCGTTCCTGTGCGCGACCAATGCGCCGCCGTCGACCACCATCACGGTGCCGGTTATCCATTCCGACTCGTCGCCGGCCAGAAACAGGGCCATCGCGGCGATATCCTCGGGAAGGCCCGCGCGCGGGATCGGTTGCAGCTTGGCCATCGTCGCTTCGATCGTGGCGTCGTCATGGCCGAAGCCGCCTCCGCCGATGAACATCGGGGTCTTGATACCGCCCGGGCAGATGACGTTGACGCGGATTCTGTCCTTTGCCACTTCCGCCGCCGCGCTGCGCGTGAGGTTGATTACCCCGGCTTTGGCGGCGCTATACGGATGCGGTCCGAAATCGCCGGAAACGCCCGCAATCGACGCGGTCGAGATAATCGAACCGCCACCGGACCGGCGCAAATGCGGAATCGAATGCTTCATGCCCAGGAACACACCGAGCAGCAGCACCGCCTGCGTGCGCTCCCATTCTTCGAGGGGAATTTCCTCGAGCCGCCCTAAAGCACCGCCCACGCCGGCGTTGTTAACCATGATGTCGAGGCGGCCGAACTCCGCGACCGCGCGCGCGATGGCATTCTTAACGTCGGACTCGCTGGTCACGTCGGTCAGTTGAAACACGGCTTTGCCGCCCGCCGCCTCAGCGCATTCGCGGACAACCTGGGCGCCGCCCTTTTCGTTGAGGTCCGCCAGCACGACCGCGGCGCCCTCGCGCGCGAATCGCGTTCCGATTGCCCGCCCCATGCCGCTGGAACCGCCGGTTACGACCGCCACTTTGTTGTCGAGTCTGCCCATTGGATTGTCCTCGCCGCCTCTGCTGTCAGCCTGGCATGTATTCGAGATAAGTAATTGCGCACATCATGGTCCCCGGTCGCCGGCGTTGATACCCCCGTCGACGGTGAAAATCGTTCCGGTGATATAGTCGGCGTCATCACTGACGAGAAACAGCGCCGCCTTGGCCACGTCTTCCGGTTGTCCGATGCGGCGCAGCGGCGGCGCGGTGACGCTGCTTTCCGGCAGAGTTCCGCCGAACAGTCGATGAACCATCGGAGTTTCGATCCAGCCGGGGATAATACAATTGGCCCGGATATTATACTTGCCATACTCAATCGCGACCGCCTGCGTAATACCGATCACCGCAAACTTCGACGCGCAGTAGGCCGCGCCGCCAGGCGTCGCTTTCAAACCCGCCAGGGACGATACGTTCAGGATCGACCCGCTCCGCTGTTTCATCATTATCGGCAGCGCATACTTCATCCCCAACCAAGTGCCGCGCAGATTGACGCCGATAACGCGGTCGAACTGCTCGACGCTGATCTGGGCGGCGAAACAGATGGGGCCTTCGTCGGCCGCGTTATTGTAAAGGATGTCGATGGTGCCCCACTGCTTAAGCGTCGCCTCCACCATCGCTTGTGCGTCTTCGGGACTTGAGACGTCGGCCGCAATCGCGATCGCCTCGCCACCCTGGCCCCTGATTTGGCGCACTGTCTCCGCCGCCGACTGTTCGTCGATATCGGCCACGGCGACCCGCGCTCCTTCTTTGGCGAACAACAGCGCGCAGCCGCGTCCGATCCCTGATCCAGCCCCGGTAATCAGGGCGACTCTGTCAGCAAGTTTCACAAGATCTCCTTTTTTCGTCCATTCTCAGAGCACCTTCTCATTGCGCAGCCGATCGATGTCCTCCCAGCTATATCCGAGTTCGAGCAGCACCTCCTCAGTATGCTGGCCCAATTCCGGGGGCATCACGGCGGTGGTATCGATCTCCCCGTTGATGATGATTGGAGTGCCGGATATCCTGACCGTTCCGGCGCTGGGATGGTGCAGGTCGCGAATATAGCCATTGGCGCGCGCCTGCTCGCTGTCGAGTACCGATTTATAGTCGGCCACTTCGGTCACCAAGATATCGGCCGCGTTGAGCTCATTAAGCCATTGCGCGGTGGTGCGCGACGGAAAAATCTTTTCCAACTCCGCGCGCACCTGGTCGCCGTGCATGTTGCGCCCGATGTTATCGAAGCCAGGCGCCTTCTCCAGGTGCTCGATTCCAAGGATACGGCAGAAGCGCGGCCATCGTCCGTCATCGACGCCGGCCAGACAGACATAACCGTCGGCGGTTTTGTACGCGCCCCACACACCGCGCAAAAACGCGTGGCTGATACCGGCGCGCTGAGGCTCCTGGCCGGAAAGCGAAGTGTAGTTAATCTCGAACCCCTGCATCGCCAGCAGCGTGCCGTAGATGGAAACATCGACCTTCTGGCTCTTGCCGGTACGCTCGCGCGCCAGCAGCCCGGCGAAGATTCCCGCCGCCAGGCTGATCGCGCCCGAATGGTCGGCGGCCATGATGCCCGCCGGCAACGGTGGATCATCAGGCATTCCCGTCTGGGCCATCAAGCCGCTGGCCGCCTGCGCCAGCGTATCGCGGCTTGGACGCGTCACCCACGGCCCCTTGGGTCCCCATGAACTGCCCTGCGCATGAACAATCTTCGGATTGATGCGCGACAATTCCTCGTAGCCCAATCCCAGCCGGTCCAGCACGCCCGGCCGATAATTGGTGACCACCACGTCATAGGTCGCCGCCATCTTGCGCACAATCTCGATGGCGGCTGGCTTTTTGAGGTCGAGCGTGAGACTGCGCTTGCCTTGGTTCATCGCGATGAAATAGTGGGACACCTGCGGATTGTTGACCGTGGGTCCGCCGATCAGCGAGGTGAGCATCCAGCGGCTCAGATCGCCGCTGGCCGGATGCTCGACCTTGACCACGCTGGCGCCCATGTACGCGAGCAGCATACTGGCGAACGGACCCTGGATCTCCTGGGCGATCTCGATAACCTTGTAGCCCTCGAGCGGTTTGGTCATTGGCGGCCTCCTGTCTGCATGGGCAACGTAGCTCAGTTGGACGGTGGCTTAAAAGGTCCGTTAAATGATCCATGCGCCGCTCGCATCAGGATCGGATTCATTCCAAACTTGAAGCCATGAACAACGCACGCTCGCTTCCCCGCACCTGCGCCGCTGCCACCCTTGCCGTGGCCTGCGCATTGGCAGTCGCCCTGTATGCCATCCCGGGCCGAACTGAAACCCCTAAGCAGGCCGCTCGCGCGGCGGCGCTGCAGGCCGTGATCGACAATCCGGCGCGGCCGGCTGCGGACCGGGATCGCGATCGCTACCGCCATCCGCTGGAAACCCTGCAGTTCTTCGGCCTCAAGCCAACCATGACGGTGGTGGAAATCTGGCCCGGCGGCGGCTGGTACACAGACATCCTGGCTCCATACCTAAAGGATAACGGCAAATTATATGAAGCCGTGCCTCCCGGTCCTCGCTCCGACCCCTACCGCAAGAAACTGGCCGCCGATCCCAAGTTGTATGGCGTCGTCACCATCACCGAACTGGGGCCGCCCAACCATTACGATATCGCGCCGCCGCGCTCGGCCGACATGGTGCTGACTTTTCGCAACGTCCACAACTGGATGAGGGGCGGTTTCGCGGAGGATGTGTTCAAGGCGATGTACAAGGCGCTGCGCCCGGGCGGGATCCTCGGCGTCGAGGAGCATCGCGCCGACCCAAAATTACCGCAGGACCCCAAGGCGTCGTCAGGCTACGTGCGCGAGGATTACGTGATCGGCCTGGCGGAGAAGGCCGGCTTTCACCTGATGGCAAAATCAGAGATCAACGCCAACCTTAAGGACACCAAGGATTATAAACAGGGAGTATGGACCCTGCCGCCGACGCTGCGGATGGGCAACGTCGATCGCGACAAGTACCAGGGAATCGGCGAGAGCGACCGCATGACGCTGAAGTTCGTCAAGCCGATCCACCTCGCATCGGCGAAGCATTAAGGATTTGCGGGGGGAAATGTCGGGCGCTATCCGAGAAAAAATTAGGTGGCGCGAGAAAAAGAGTCTCGCGCATCATCGACAGGCGAGACACCCGTCCCACTATTTTTAGCCCCGCCGGCAACCCACCTCCACCAAGTTTGCGGACAGCAAAAGCATGCCTATAAAGGAGGTGAGGTAGGGCAGTTGCTCTGAAAAAAATCAGTGGGACAGGCGTCTCGCCTGTCGATGATGCGCGAGCGTCTTTTGCTCGCGCCACCTTATAAATTCTCACACCTCTCGCGGCCAAACCCACGGATACTCTTTAATCTCGGGCCACCTTTTCCATGGATTTGTTATGATGTACTCCGCCGTCTGCAACAGCTACCTGTCATTCCGCATGATCCGGTCGAAATACTCGTCCTGCCAGACTCGCCCAAGCCGCTTATTGCGCCCCATTTGATGGGCTGTGAACGACTTCCATGAATGAAGGATGGCCTGAAGTTGGTACGGTGAAAGCGGCGCGAGCAAGGCGTGAACGTGATCGTCCATTACGACGAAAGCCGCTATTTCATAGCGCTGCCGGTCAAACTTCCTGATCGCCGCCATCACCAGGTCTCGTTCGCTCGAATTGAGTTCCTGCTGTCCGCGAGCGAGCCGCCAGGTGATGAAATAGGTAGCTTGGTCTTCCCTCAAATGAGGAAGTTTTCTGCGATAAAAGAGCTCAGCCATCAATTCGGTGGCGCGAGCGAAAAGATGCTCGCGCTTCATCGACAGGCGAGACGCCTGTCCCACTATTTTTTAAATTTGGTCTTTTGATCAACCCGCTACTCAATACCCCCGGCAACCATCGGTTCAGTCCGATCAATTCGGCCCGCTCTGAACGTCCAATGGCTCCCTACGAGTTCAGCTCCTGAGCGGCTTGCTTGGCGAAGTAGGTCAATATCATATCGGCGCCGGCGCGTTTGATCGCGACCAGCACCTCCATCGCCGCTCGCCGCTCGTCCAGCCATCCGTTGATGCCCGCCGCCCTAATCATTGAATACTCGCCCGACACGTTGTAGGCGGCCACCGGGCATTTGAACTCCTGCTTGACCCGCCAGATCAGGTCCAGATAAGGCAGCGCCGGTTTTACCATCACGATGTCCGCGCCTTCCTCCAAATCCAGCGCCACCTCGCGCAGCGCCTCGTCGCCATTGGCTGGGTCCATTTGATAGGAGCGCCGGTCGCCGAACTGCGGCGCCGATTCGGCCGCTTCGCGAAAGGGCCCGTAAAAGGCGGAAGCGTATTTGGCCGAGTAGGCCATGATCGGTGTCGAGGAAAAGCCGTTTTCGTCCAGCGCCGCGCGGATAGCGCCGACGCGCCCGTCCATCATGTCGGAGGGCGCCACGATATCGGCGCCGGCGCGCACATGCGAAAGCGCCTCGCGCCGCAGCAGATGCAGGGTGGCGTCGTTGTCCACGTCGCCGTCCTTGATCGCCCCGCAATGGCCGTGGTCGGTGTACTCGCACATGCAGACGTCGGTTATCACGACCAGCTCCGGCACATGCTCCTTGATTTCCCCGATAGCGCGCTGCACGGACCCGCTGTCGCTCCATGCCTCGCTGCCGATTGCGTCCTTGTGCTCGGGAAGCCCGAAGAGAATGATTGCGGGCACACCCGCCGCCGCAATCTCACGCGCCTCGCGCATCGCCACGTCGGGCGACATCTGCGCCACCCCCGGCATCGATTTGATCGGATTGTTCACCGCGCGTCCCGGGCAGACGAACAACGGCTGGATCAGGTGGTCGGGGCTAAGCCGGGTCTCGCGCACCATCCGGCGCAGTGCCGGCGTGCGGCGCAATCTCCGGGGACGATTTAATGGAAAAGGCATCGTTGCTCACCGTCCTCAATGCTATCGTTATACATTGGGGCGAGAAAAGAGAAACGAGAAATGAGAAAAGAGAGTCCAGAACAGATCAGAAGACGCCTCTGGTCAGGGCTGGCCCCGCTCTTTTCTGGCCTGAAACTCCATTTTCTCTTTTCTCGTTTCTCTTTTCTAATTCCTGAAAGGACCCTGACAGATGGCGGCAGATGAGAAATTTACGGCGCTCAATCGCGAACTTCACAAGTACCTGCTCGAACACGGACACAACCGCGACCCGCTGCTGGCCGAACTCGCTGACGAGACCCGCAAACTCGGCCAAATCGCGGAGATGCAGATCGCGGCCGAACAGGGCACACTGATGGGTATCCTGGCGCGCGCGATCGGCGCTCGCAACGCGGTCGAGGTCGGCACGTTTACCGGCTACAGCGCCATTTGCATCGCTCGCGCGCTGCCGCCCGACGGCCATCTATTGTGCTGCGACGTTAATCCGCAATGGACTGCGATCGCGCGCCGTTACTGGGATCGCGCCGGGCTGGCCGGGACGATTACGCTGACGCTGGCGCCGGCAATCGAAACGCTGAGCGCCCTGCCCTCCGATTACGTATTGGACTTTGCCTTTATCGACGCCGACAAGGTCAACTATCGCAACTATTACGAGGAATGCCTTAAGCGCACCCGGAGCAACGGGCTCATCCTGATCGACAACGTTCTGTGGGGCGGCAGCGTGATCGACCCCAAAAATCAGACCGAGGATACCAAGGCTATTCGCGCGCTCAACGACCTGATCGCGCATGATCAGCGCGTCGACGCGATGATGATTCCGGTGTCTGACGGATTGACGATTGTGCGCAAGAAATAAAGAAGACAGGAGTGAGGGGAGAGAAGTGAGGAGTGAGAGGAGGAGATCCAACCGAAAGGCGCTCTGCCTGCCTGCTCTCAATTTCTTACTCCTCTGCTCTCACTTCTCACTCCTCCCCCCTCACTTCTCTTCCTTGACGTGAAGCTAATCGCAAAAATCGCGGCGCGCGTCGCATTACTCTGTTTCGGCATACTGGCGGCGCTAGTCGTGGGAGAGATCGGACTGCGCGTCGCCGGGCTGGCACAGCCGGCGTTCTATACCTACGACCGCTACCGCGGATGGGGGCTGCGGCCCGGCGCCGCCGGATGGAACACCAAGGAAGGCGACGCCTACGTGAGCATTAACCGCGAGGGCTTCCGTGGCTCCGAAACCGCCTTCGCCAAGCCGCCCGGCACCATTCGAATCGCCGTGCTCGGGGATTCCTTTACCGAGGCGCAGCAGATAGCGGAGGACAAGACCTTCAGCGCGGTAATCGGACGCGCGCTGGCGGTTTGCCCGGCGCTAGGCGGGCGCAAGGTTGAAGTGCTCAATTTGGGCGTAAATGGCTACGGCACTATCCAGGAGCTGATGACCCTGCGCCATCAGGCGTGGCAGTTCGCGCCCGATATCGTGGTGCTGGCGATCTTCACCGGCAATGACATAGTAAACAATTCGCTCGCGATGGAGACTGAGCGATGCCGTCCGTTCTACGCTTACCGCGACGGCGAGATGGTGCCCGTCGGACCGTTGTTCGATTCGCCGATCAGCCGGGGGCAATGCATGATGCGCTTTGAGGGGCGTCTGCGCTTCGACCCTCATCAATCGGCGGTGATCAAGATGATTGACGACGGGTGGCGCGCGGTCAGGGATCGCTTGCCCGGCAAGCATCATCGCCACAGCGAGCCGGTGGGCTCCGAACTGGGCATCAACGACCTCGTGTACAAGCCGCCGACCGACTCGAATTGGCGCGATGCCTGGCGCGTGACTGAAGGAATCATCGAGCAGATGAATCGCGAGGTTAAAGCTCACGATGCAGCCTTTCTTGCCGTTACCCTCACCACCAGCGCCCAGGTCTTGCCCGACCCTGCGGCGCGCGAGCAATACATGCGGAGGCTGGGGGTCAGCGACCTGTTGTATCCCGACCAGCGGATTGAAGCGCTGGGCCGGCGCGACGGCTTCCCGGTCCTGATCCTGTCACCGCCGCTCGCCGACTACGCGCAGCAGCATCACCTGTATCTGCACGGGTTCAAGAACACCAAAGTCGGCGAGGGTCATTGGAACGAACTGGGCCATCAAGTCGGCGGCGATCTGATTGCGGCCAGGCTGTGCGAAATGGCCACCTCCGGCCAGGTGCCGGCGCTGGCTCAGAAGTCCACTCGTTGAATTGGCTATGTGATGCAGGCTTCGGGGACGCCTGATCAAAGTTTGTACATTTGCGTCGAATCTTAATGCCCTCTCCCTGACCAGGGAGAGGGTTAGGGTGAGGGTGCGGAGGAGCAAAATAAGGGTTCCTTAGCGCCGGAGGTAAATATGAAGTACGGCGTATCGATCATTCCCAACACCGGGATCATGCCGATCACGGAGTTGGCCGCAGCCGTTGAGGAGCGCGGGCTGGATGCGCTGTTTATGGGCGAGCACATCCATATCCCGGTCACGCCGCGCATCCCCTATCCGCTGCCGACGATGTCGGCGGAATATCTCAGGGAACTCGACTTGATCGTAGCCTTGGCCGGGGCCGCCGCCGTTACCCGCCGCATCAAACTGGCCTCCGGCGTGTGCCTGGTAACGGCCCACGACCCAATCATCCTGGCCAAGCAGTTTGCCAGTCTCGACGTGCTTTCGGCCGGCCGCATCATTATCGGGCTGGGCACCGGATGGGTCTCTGAGATCGAGACTCATGGCACCGCCTTCGAAAACCGCTGGCAGGTGTTCAAGGAGCGGGTCGAAGCGATGAAGGCAATCTGGACCAATGATCAGGCGCAATATCACGGCCGGTTCGTAAACTTCGATCCGATCTTCTGTCCGCCCAAGCCGGTGCAGAAGCCCTATCCTCCCCTGCTTCTGGGAGTAGCAAATCCCGCCACCCGGCATATCGATTACCTCGACGGATGGTTCCCGCCGCGGATGCCGCTGGAGCAGTTCACCGCGATGCGCCACAAACTGCTGCGCCGCCTCGAGGCCGCCGGCCGCGACCATCGGTCGATTCGGATCACCGTGCATCAGAATTTCCCGGAGCGGACTTTCGACACCGAAAAGCCCGCGATCGAGGCTTTTCGCCACGCCGGCGTCGAGCGCATCGTGTACCGCCTGACCGGTCTGCCCCGCGAGCGCATCCTGCCCTGGATGGACGAACTGGCGCGTGTCGAGGGATGAATCGATTCAGACTACCCACACCCTACCCTCTCCCTGGTCAGGGAGAGGGCGTTAAGATGTGAGGCGAACTGGGGTTCTTGGACGAGTCGGGGCAGCCATGCCCTTTCGCCTGTAGGCGCCGCCCGATTATGTGCTATAGGAATTTCAGATTGCGCACAGGTGTCTTTGGCCGGTTAATTTTCAACAGTCGTAAGGAGGCTCTCATGGCCGAGTATGATGTGTTGATTCGCAATGGCACGATTGTGGACGGAACCCGGGTTCCCGCTTACCACGGTGACATCGGCATCCGCGGCGGACGTATCGCCGCGATGGGCCGGATCAAGGGGGGCGGCGCCACCCGGGTGATCGACGCCACCGGCCTGATCGTGGCCCCCGGATTTATCGACCTGCACACGCATTACGATGCCTGCTTAAGCGGCGGCACCAAATGGGACCCATACGCGTCGATCTCGGGCTGGCACGGCGTGACCACGGTGCTCATCGGCAACTGCGGCTTCGGTTTCGCCCCGGTGCGCCCCGAGGACCGCGAGCGCGCGATGCGGCGGATGGAGCGCACTGAATCAATTCCGCTCTCCTGCATGCAGGCCGGGATGCGCTGGGACTGGGTGACCTTTCCCGAATATCTCGACAGCCTGGAGCGGGGCAGAATGGGCGTCAACGCGGCCGCGATGGTGCCGTACTCGCCGCTACGCGCCTGGGTGATGGGCAATGAGGCCGCGCGCGACCCCAACTACAAGGCCAGCACGGAGCAGGTGGCGGAAATGAAGCATCTGCTGCGCGAGGGTGTGGAAGCCGGAGCGTTCGGCTTCTCGGCCACCTTCAGCCCGGCCAATCGCGATTACGACGGCGGCTATCTGCCCACCCACGTCGCACCGCGCGAGGAATTTCTGGAGATGGCGTCGGTGCTGGCCGATTACAACCGCGGCTCGCTCGAATGGACCATGGGCAAGCACGTGGAGCGGCTGGGGATGGATTTCCTGCTCGAACTGGCCCGGACCAGCGGTCGGCCGGTCAACTTCAACGGCGTCGCGCACAGCCCCACCGATCCCGACGGGTGGCGCAAAATCCTGGCCTGGACCGAAAAGGCCTGCCGCGAGGCGACCGTCCTGCCGGTCAACATCTGCGTGCCGCTGGACTTCGAATTCACGCTCGACACGATTGGGCTGTTCGATCAACTGCAGTCATGGAAGGAAGCAACCATGGGCAGTGTCGAGGAGCGCAAAATCAAACTCGGCGACCCGGCGCGGCGCGACGCGCTCAAACGCGACATGGAGGGGCGCCGGCGCCCGCGGCAAACCGACAACTACGACGGTGAGGCCGCGCAAGTTTCGATGTTCCGCTGGGATGCCACCTTCGTGGCCGACGTGGAGCTGGAGAAGAACCACGGGCTGTTGGGGCGGTCGATTGCGGAGATCGCAAGCGAGACCGGCAAGCATCCGGTGGACGTGATGTTGGATCTGGCGGTCGAGGAGGACCTGAAGACGGAATTCAGGATGCCCGGCGTGGTCAACACCGACGAGGACGCGGTGGCGCAAATCGTCAAGCATCCGCTGACCCTGGTTGGCGCGTCGGATGGCGGCGCTCACACCAAATTCCTCACCACCGGGCGCTATCCAACCTACTTCCTGTCGCATTGGGTGCGCGACAAACAGGTGATGTCGCTCGAAGAGGCTCATTGGCGGCTGTCCACCATGATCGGATGGGCAATCGGCATTCGCGACCGCGGTTGGCTGCGCGAGGGGATGCCGGCGGACATCATTATCTATGACCAGGATAAGCTGAGCGTGAAGCCGACCGAGAGGCTCAACGATCTACCCGACGGCGACTGGCGCCGCGTGCAGAAGGCCGAAGGCTATCGCTACACCCTGGTCAACGGGGAAATCACCTTCGAAGACAGCGTTTGCACCGGCGCGCTGCCGGGCAAGGTGCTGCGCAGTTGCGATATCGGGGCATAGTCGAAATCAGCCCCGGCGCGGCGCGGCGCAGTCTGCATCGGATTGACGCCACGTCCCTCCCGCGGCGGTGACGACCGCGGGAGGCGACGTGGCGCTCAGGCCTGGGGCGCGCGGGGCGAGTGCCCTTCGCCGCAACCCTTGCGTGGTTGCAGCCGCCGCGCTGGCGGCCCTGACGTTGTCCACGGGGGCCGCGAAAGGACAATCCGCCGCTCGTCCGGTTTACAACGAGATCATCGGAACCGGTCAAAGCCTTTCCACCGGCCTGTTTGCCAATCCCGCCATCTCCACTACTGCGTTATGGCCCACGGTCGCATTGATGACGAACCTGGGTGTGCGTCAGGTAATAGACCGCGGCCAAGTCCATGTTCTCAATCCCGACCTGATTACCGCTTTGGTGCCGCTGGTCGAAACCTCAAGCTCCGATCATGACGGCGAGACCATCGGCGCGGGAATGGCCTTCCAAATAAATGAACTCGCGCTGGAGGCCGGCCAGCCGCCCTGGCCGATCGTATTCTCGGCACACGGAGTGACCGGCGCGCCGTACTCGATACTCAAGCGCGGCACGGTGCCCTACGCAAATTCACTCGCCGCCGTTAAGCGCATCGCGGCGATCCTGGGCCGCGCCAGGATCCGTGACGTAGTGCGGGCGGTAACCGTCACTCATGGCGAGAGTGACGCGATAATGGGCATCAGCGCGGCGGAGTACGAAGCGGACCTGGTCCAATGGCGCAGCGATTATGACGCTGACGTGCGCGCGATCACCGGGCAGCGCGAGCGGGTGATGCTGTTTACCGACCAGATGAACAATTACACCAGCAAGGTCCTTGGATCGCACGCCGCTCCGACCTCGGTAATCCCGCTGGCGCAGCTTAAAGCCGCCCTCGACTATCCCGACTCGATCGTCCTGGTCTGCCCCAAGTACTGGCTCAACTATTATCGCAAGGACGGCGCGCACCTGACCAACCGATCTGAGGAACTGCTGGGCGAGAAATATGGCGAAGCGATCGAGCGGACGTTTGTGGACGGCGCCGTCTGGAAGCCGCTATACATCACCGCCGCCACCGTCAACGCCAACCTGATCACGCTTTCCTACCACATCCCGTCGCCGCCGTTGGTGCTCGACACCACGATGGTCCGCGACCCGGGCAATTTTGGATTTGTTTATATCGACGACTCGCCGGCGCCGCCGAAAATTCGCGCCGTCGAACTCGACGGCGGCCGTAATCAGGTGCGGATTAGCCTCAGCGCGGCGCCCAGCGCAACTGCCGGCCATCGGCATGTCCAGTACGCGTACGTGGGCTCGGTGCAATGCGGGGGCGGAGGATGCGCCGCCGGACCGGTCACCGGTCCGCGCGGAAATCTGCGCGATTCCGATCCCGTGACCAGTCGCCTTGATGGCAGCGATTCGATCCATCTCTATAACTGGGCGGCCACCCAGGACTTCGTGTTTTAGCCCGAAATTCTCCCTTCTTGAGCCGCCAGGCTAAAGCGAACGACAGTGTATCGTATGATGGGACCAGCTAATCTAATTTAATTCTCGCTGAGGTGGCCCCAGATGGTCAGCAGAGACGTGGTCGCGCTTTACATGGAACACGTGCCCGATGATGGAATCAGAACCTTGCGGGACAGTATTGCCAAGGAAGAGGCCGCTCTTGCTGCTCCCATGTGGGAACGCCATCGGGAGCTGCATGGGCGCATCGAGGAACTGAAGGATAAATGTGAGGAGGCGGCACATTCCTTGACCATCGTCCTTGCCGGCAACGCCGGCACGCGGCGGCGTTTGATGAGAAACGGCCGCAATGAGCGCAGGACTTGCATCCTTTGCGGGACGGAGGAAATTGGTACACTCGAAACCGGGTTTCTGCGTCGGTTCTTGTCCCGAAAGGCGGTGTGGAAATTTGCGAAACTGAATGGTCACACCGCGCGGACCTTCACCGATCCCGAATGGTACTTTGAGACCTGCTACATCGTCAGGAACTTCTCGTTCTCAACCGATGTCGTGCTTCAGCATGCGTTCCCTCCCCGCGTGCCTTCTTATAGCTAGCGCTGTACTGGCAGGGGTTTACGCCCGGAGCTTGGAATTTTCGATCGATCGGCTGCGTGGGACAGGTTTTCCAACCGGTCATTTCTGAGCTTCCACAGAAGGACATCGGAAAAGAACGACAGGTTGGAAAACCTGTCCCTGGAGTTTCTACAAATCTGGCTGCTGAACAGCACCTGGGTCGCGTCATCGGTCAAAAAAAGCAGTAATTCTGTCCCCTCTCCTTATCTTAGGAGAGGGTGAGGGAGAGGTCATACGCACCGCTAAAATCAAGCGCACAGTTCGAGCGGAGGCCGTGGGTAGAGTGAGCAGCAGGCTAAACTGGCGTTGCGCGCAAACCTCTCCCTAACCCTCTCTCAAGAAACAGTTTGGGCGGGCAGGAGTTCGCCCGAGTTAAGGTTTACGAGACCGAGGCCGAGTTGTTGAGCGCGTTTGCGCAGGGTCTTGAGAGCACGTGCGCGATGGAGCTGTGCGTAGGCGTCGGCGCCGGGGTCGGCATAAGTGATGTCGCTGCTTAGGACGCGGTAAACCAGGAGTGCGAGTTTGCGGGCGGTAGCAGTAATCGCGGTGGCCTTGCCAACGCGAGCGGCGAGGCGTCGGTAGAAGGCGCCGAGCGCGGTTGATGTGCGCGCGAGGCTCATGGCGCAACGGCGCAGGATGGCAGCCGCGCGATTGGCGGAGGGCTGGGTCTTGGAACTGAGCAGTCTGCCGCCGGAGATTTTGTTATTGGGCGCGAGCGTCAACCAGGAGGTGAAATGTTTGGCCGTAGGCCAGCGGCTCATGTCGGTGCCGATCTCGGCGACCAGCTGCAACGCCGCGTGGGGGCCGATGGCATCGAGTTGGCTCAAGTCGGCGCCGCCGGTGAGTCGATGCAGCGGGGTGCGGATGTCGAAGCGCGGCTCGTGTCCTTTCGGCGCGGTGGTGCGCCGCGCCGGCGGTAGTTCGGAAGGCGGCGGCGGCTGCCGGGCGGCAAGGGTCTCCAGCAGCGCCTGGATGGCGGCGTCGCACTCAGCGATTTGCTGCAGGTTGAATTGGTAAGCCGCGAAATTCTGCCTGAGCGCGAACAGGTGCTCGGCGCGGTAGTTGCCGGTGAGCGCGGCAATAATCTCTGTGGGCGAAGCATGGCAGCGATAGTCGCGATGGGTGGCCAGCCGCGCGGGATCGCGTTCTCCGTCAAGAATGCTGCGCACGATCTTAAGCCCGGTCACGCCGGTGATATCACTGAGCACGACGTGCAGCAGAAGATTCATCTCGGTTAGCGCCTTGTGCATGCGCTGGATATGAGTAGCGGCCTCCTGCCAAACTCTCGCGCTGGCGGGTGTAGGAGCGCAGCGCCACGATCTCGTCGGCGGGACGGAAACTGGGGCTGAGCAGGCCGACGCTGTGAAGATCGCGCAGCCACTCGCAGTCCGATACGTCGCTCTTGCGTCCGCGCACGTTGCGCAGATGGCGGGCGTTGACCAGCACCACCTCCAAGCCGCGCGCCTCAAGGATTTCGTAGACCGGAATCCAATACACCCCGGTCGACTCCATCGCGACCGTCTTCACTCCGCACTGCACCAGCCAGTCCGCCAGCCGGTAGAGATCGGTGGTGAAGGTCCGAAACGCATGGACCGGCTGAGGATCCCGATCAGGCGCCACTGCGACATAGTGATACTCGGCGCCGCAGTCGATTCCCGCCGCATCGGGCTGGATGCGTTGGAGCAACGGGGTCGCGCTTGGACGCCGCTCGGTGTTTGTGCGTTTATGCCGCACTGCTTGAGGCCGCTTCTTGCTCTTCATCTCCGCCTCTTCCATAGTTAGATTCGGCGGTTGGCGTCCGCAAACAGGGGGCGTAGGGAAAATGACATTCTCTCAAACGGGATCACGACCAGCGTGTCACCACTGACGCTATCGCTGCACCCCACGGACCATGCTCCTAAGCGGGCTCTCCACCGCACCAATGCGCGACCGGTCTCGGCCCGCGGACGCCGCCGCCCTCCGCTTTATACCCCTGCGGCTCCGTTTCTCATACGACGCCTGGCGACTGCCTTCGCCTAATTTGCTCCTAAGATAATTTGCTCCTAAGATAAGGAGAGGGGACAGAAAGAGCCTCAGGCACTAGTTGAACACAGCTAATTGTGTTCCATAGAAGGCCGAGTAATGTAGAAACTCGAGCGACAGGTTGGAAAACCTGTCCCACGCAGCCATCACGGTAGCACCAGACTTGGAAGGACCGGCGTTCCAACCCGCCGCGCTCACCACTCCTTGCTGCGGCGACGGAGGCGTTTATGAGGTCCCCAGGTTCGGACCGTTGTGGAGCAAAGCCGGCATCAACTGTGTCGGCGTCAGGCGCGTGACGAAATAGCAGAATACCTGCCCGTAGTTGACCACGCCGATCCAAAGGTTTTTGTATTTGTAAAAACGCACGCCGTGGAGATCTTGCCCGCCGGGCGGAAGGGCCAGGTCCGGCTGCCGGAAGTTGATACAAAGTAAAGAGCCGGACTTGCCTTTGTAGAGGCTGTAAATCAAGGCTCTGCCGTCTGGCCGATGCTCGATTCGGGCGCCGGTTAGCGTCAGTCCCACGGAAGAAAAGTCCCATACGAAGGGGTAACCAAGTTCGGTGGATAGCGCCAGCGCCAAATCGGCGGGCGAACTCAAGGCGGAACTGGACGCGAAACTGCGCTCCGAGGTCAGGTATTCATTGACCGCGGCCTCAAAAGCCCGATTCGGTGGCGGCTGACCCGGACCCCTGACCAGGAGTATCACGAAGATAGCTGCGGCCGAGGCTAACCCTCCCGCCAAGGCGAGCCATACCGGTCGGGGGTTGAGCGGCTGGCCGCTGAACCGCAGGCGGCGCACGTTGGATCGCGCATCCTCCCGGTCCAAAGCTGCAATTATCTGCTGCCGCAATTCCGCCGGTGCGGACACGATCGGGATGCGTTCGCGCAGCAGGGCTTTCAGCGCGCGCTCATCGGCCTGACGCAGGCGGCAATCCGCGCAAGCGGCCAGATGGGCCGCGACAGCCTGACGCTCGGTGGGACTGAGCGCTCCGTCCACGTCGGCGCTGAGATATTGTTCTATGTACTGCCGATGGTCCATCATTTGTGCGCGAACACCGGCCTGAAGTCTCCCCTACGAACCGGTCGAGCGCCTGGTGCGCGCCGCCTGTTCCAAAGCGTAGCGCATCATGGCCCGCGCGCGCGAGAGTCGCGACCGAACGGTCCCGATCGGCACTTCCATGGTCTGAGCCGCCTCCTCATAACTTAATTCGTTTACGTCAACCAGCAATAGCGCGGTCCTGAACTCCTCTGGCAGGCTGTGCAGCGCCTTCTCCATGTCAGGGTCCAAGCCGGAGCGTGCCAGCAGTTCCTCGGGGTCGGAGCCCGCCGGGTTCTGGTTGCTCTCCTTCTCCAGCGCGCGCTCGAACTCTTCCGCACTTGCGCTGGGTTTTTCCCCTCGCTGGCGGCGGGCGTAGCCGCTGCGAAAGGTGTTATACATTATTGTTAACAACCAGGCGCGGCAATCAGTTCCCGGACGGAATTGATAAAAGAAACGATAAGCCCGCAACATGGTCTCCTGGGATAGGTCGCTGGCGTCGTCGCGGTTGCGGGTCAGATGCAGCGCGGTCGTGAACAGGGCGTCCAGATGAGGCAGCGCCTCCTGCTCGAAACGCATGCGGTTTTGTGGATCACCGGTCCCCATCATTGAATGCGACAAACGCGTCCTCTTTTGAGGTCAGTCTCGCGATACCGGAGCATCCGAGCCCGTAGCACCAGTCCCGTGCCGGCCCGCCGCCTGCCGCATCAAGTTACAATCTGACGCGCAGGTTATCTTTGTCAATGTTTATTCTGCGCTCGCGCGCGCCGCCGATTATAAGTGCCATCGCCAAAACGGTCGGCACGGAGGCCGGCCGCTACACACGGGGACCGCCGCTACG
This sequence comes from Binataceae bacterium (SeqCode), assembly GCA_035939115.1. Classification (GTDB taxonomy): domain Bacteria; phylum Desulfobacterota; class Binatia; order Binatales; family Binataceae; genus JAJPJA01. The sequence goes on along the minus strand of DASZGF010000236.1, from coordinate 7,424 downwards.
GAAGATCGGAGCGGAAAAGACTCCCCTCGCCCGACCGCCCAGGAACTTTTACACTCGCCTGGTAGTTTTCAGGAAACCTGTCGTCGGCTCGCTCCGAGCAGGAGTTGCGCCTCCTGTTCGCCCTAATTAAGCAGGACCGGCGGCTGGGGTGGAACTTGGGGTCCGGCGGCGCGCCGCTTAAAGACATTAGGCTCGAAGCGCGCGCCGCCGGAAAGTTCCAATGCCCTCGCCACGGCCCACAGCTGCGCACGATCAGGACATCCGCCAAGCAACGTTTCGTTGGAAGCCGGCGCCATGCGGTTTTCCGGCGCGATAGACTTCTCAGCGGGCGCGCCCTATCTTGTCCTCAGTCACGGAGCAGTCGTTCCGGCTGCTCGCCAGAGGGAACTCGGATGGACTTCAATTTCACCCCGGAAGAGGAAGCCTTCAGAGGAAAAGTACGCGCTTTCCTCGAAACCAGCCTGCCCAAGGGATGGGGCAGCGCCGATTTTGAGATGCCCGACGAGATGCTGGGCAAGCGCTTTTACATTGATTGGCACCGCAAGCTGTACGCCAACGGCCTGGTTGGTATTTCCTGGCCCAAGGAATATGGCGGCCAGGGCGCGACTCCGGTCCAGCAGGCGATCCTCAACGAGGAACTGGCCCTTGCTCGGGCTCCGGGACCGCTGGGTGGAATCGGCCTGGCGCTGGCCGGCCCCACCATTATCGTCCATGGCAATGAGGCGCAGAAAAAACGCTACCTGAACAGGATCCTGTCGGGCGATGAGAAATGGTGCCAACTGTTCTCGGAGCCCAACGCCGGCTCGGACCTCGCCTCGCTGCGCACTCGCGCCGAACTTAAAGGTGATGAATTCGTCGTCAATGGGCAAAAAATCTGGACCTCCGGAGGGCGCTCGTCGCACTTTGGAATCCTGCTGGCGCGCAGCGATCCCAACGCCCCCAAGCATAAGGGCATCAGTTACCTGATCGTCGACATGAAAAGTCCCGGCATCACCATCAAGCCATTGCGCCAGATAACCGGCGAGTCCCATTTCAACGAAGTCTTCATGGACGACCTGCGCGTGCCGCGCGAAAATTTAATCGGCAAGCTCAATGACGGATGGCACGTCGCCAACACCACGCTGGCCAACGAGCGCGGCACCGGCGCGTTGGCCCTGCTGGTGCGCTTCGGCACCCAGTTACGGGAAGTGGTTGACGTGGCGCGCTCCGCCCCGCGCAATGGCCGCGCTGCGATCGAGGATCCAATCGTGCGCCAGCGGGTGGCTGAATTCTTCATCGACCTGCAACGGCTGAAGTACAACGTCTATCGCGGCTTCTCTGCAATCATCAAAGGGGGCAAGCCGGGACCCGAGGGCTCGGTCCAGAAGCTGCTGTGGTCCGAACTGAGCCAGCGGATGCAGGAGTTCGCCGTGGAATTGCAAGGACCCGGAGCGCAACTGGCGTTTCGGGAACCCCATGCGATGGTGGGCGGATACCATCAGCGTATGTTCCTGCGCTCGCGCGCCGACACGATATACGCCGGCACGTCCGAGATTCAACGCAATATAATCGCGCAGCGCGTGCTGGGTTTACCGAGAACTAACTGAGAAAAGAGAAACGAGAAATGAGGAAAGAGAGTTGAGAGAAAGAATTTGCCACTCCCTTATCTCGTTTCTCTTTTCTCGTTTCTCTTTTCGCAAGCGGGAGCACAAATATGGCAGCAAACGATTCAAGCCTTGAACGGTATCAAAGCAACGCGGTAGCGGCTCCCGGATGGCGGATCGAGCGTGTTATCGGGCCATCGCGGCTTTTCGGCTCCAACGGGATGCGCTTTGGGCCCGACGGGTTGCTGTATGTGGCGCAATGCTTCGGCAACACGATCTCGGCGTTTGACACCGTCAGCGGCGCGCGCAAGGACGTCAACCGCAACGGCGGGCCGATCAAGGCCCCCGACGATATCGCCTTTGATTCGCGCGGCGTGATGTACGTGACGGAATTCTTCAACGCGCGCGTCATGACGATGTCGCCCCAGGGCAAGGTTGACGTGCTGATCGACAACGTGCCCGGCGCCAACGGAATCACCATCTATCGCGACCGGATTTTCATGGACGAATGCCGCCCGGATGCGCGCGTGGTGGAATTGTTTCGGGATGGCCGCCCGCCGAAAGTCCTGGTCGAAAAACTCGACCTCGCCAACGCGCTGGCGGTTGGTCCCGACGGCATGCTGTATTTTCCCCAACTGGGAAAGGGCGAAGTTTGTCGCGTGTCGCTTGACGGTGGGCCGACCGAGCGCGTGGCTGACGGCCTTGGCGTGCCTACCGCGGTCAAGTTCGACAACCACGGCGTGCTGCTGGTGTTGCAGGCCCTGACTGGGGAGATTTCGCGCGTCGATATTCAGAGCCTGAACAAGAGCCGTGCTGCGATGCTCAATCCGGGGCTGGATAACCTGGTGATAAAGCCGGACGATCGTTTGTTCGTTTCAAACTTTATGGACGGCAGCATCACCGAAGTGGCGCCTGACGGCACGCTGAAGAACTTCAGCCCGCCTGGAATGTCGGGACCTTCCGGCGTTGCCTGCGCCGCCGACGGCACCATTTATCTGTCGGATCTCATGGCCATCCTCAAGGTGCTGGGCAGCGGCAAATGGGAGCGCGTCGGATGGACCTTCGATGCTGAATTCCCGGGCTTTATCCGCGGTGTGTGCGCTGGCACGGCCAACGTGCTCTACACCGCGACATTGCTGGGCGACGTGACCGCGTACGACACGCAAAAGCATACCATCCAGGTTCTGGCCAGCGGCCTGGATACACCCTTCGGGATCGCGCGCACGCCCGGCGGCGCGCTGGTGACGGCCGAATATGGCGGCGGGCGCGTGGTCGAGATCGAGACGGGCGGCAAACCCAAGGTGCTTGCGCGCGGACTCGACCATCCCACCGGGGTAGCCGTCGCCGCGGACGGTTCCTGCTACGTGGCCGAAACCGGGAATCGCAGAGTAGTCAAAATAAACGGCAGCGCAACGCCGGTCCTGGAAGGGCTGGAGCGGCCGGAGGGGATTGCCGTTTGCGGGGATGAGTTGTTCGTGCTGGACACGGGCACAAAACAGTTGTGGACGGTATCGATCAAGGACGGAAAATCGAAGGTTGTTGCCAGCGGGCTTCCGGTCGGATGTCCACCGGGAGTAACGCCGCAACCGCAGGCTGGAGTCCCAGGTTTTCTTCCCGGCCCGATTCTGCCGTTCGCGGGCATCACCGCGGCCGCGGACGGCACCATCTACGTGGCGGCAGATGGCGAAGGCAGCCTGCTCGCGCTGCGGCGGCAGTGAGGCGGGGACACGGAGTTGGGCGAGCGCTCTTCTCCGTAGCGCCGGCCTCCGTGCCGGTTCCTTCTTTTTCTTACTCAAAGAAACCGCTCGCTTACGCTCGCGGCTCGGATGCGGTCATGCGGCGGCGGTCATTTTATTGCCGGTATTCGCCGATCTCGATGTAGGATGCGCCGGCGGCGCGGCAATCGAAGTACGCGCCTTTGAATCCCGGCAGGTCCAGTTCGATGACCGGTTTGATACCGTTGGCGCGCATGTGCGCGGCGAAGTGGTCGAAGTTCGGCACCTTGCAGGAGATGTGATGGATCCCGGGGCCGCGCTCCTCGATCATCTCGGAATAGATGTTGTCCTTTCCGCGGGGCGCGATTATTTCGATCTCATTCTCGCCGTTTTTGCCCGCCGGTCCCATCGCTATCTTCTGCTCGAACGGGCGCCCCACCGCCACGCCCTTGACCTTGACCTCGTCTGGCGGTCCTAACGGCACGTCAACTTCGGCAAATCGCCCCACTCCGATAACGCGTTTGAAGAAGTCCACGACCGGGTTGAAATCGCGCGCCAGGTAGGCGACCTGAAAGAAATACGACGCCAGCGTATCGGCCGCGGAGGGCGCGCCGGCGGGCGGCGCCTTCAGGGATTCCAGCCCCTGAGCAGTCCCTCTGTTGTACTCAACGATCTCGATAACCGAACCGCCGGCCGGGCGCAGGTCGAAGTAGGCTCCCTTGGTGCCGCTGTTTTCGAACTCGATCAGCGGCTGCATCCCGGCGGCCCGCACCGGAGCCGACGCCTTCTCGAAATCGGGCACCACGTAAGCCACATGATGGAGTCCCGGCCCGAACTGTTCGAGGAACTCATTATAGATGTTGTCGCTTTTCTCCGGTTGGATGATCTCCAACTCGTATTCTCCCCGCGCGCCGACCCGCGCCATCGCGACCTTGATTCCAATCCCCGGATGGGTTTTGCCGCGCATCTTGAAGTTGAAATCGGGACCGAGGAAGGTGTCGAAGGTGCCGAAATGACGGACTCCCAGCACCCGCTTGAACCATTCCTGGGTCGCCTCCATATCCCGCGTCAGATAGGAAATCTGGTAGAGATGCGGAGCCAATAGGTCTGGGTTGGCGCTCATCGATTTATCTCCTCATGATCTTTTGTCGGCGATTTCACGGCCAGCCGGCCGCCTACGCCGACGGGCGTTTGTCGCGCGGCGTCTTGACCCGTTCCAGCGACGCGGTCGCCTTCTCATCGAAGTATCCGATTTCGACGATCGAGGCGCCGGCGGCCCGGCAGTCGAAATAGCAAGCGCGAATCCCATGGCCGCGGAACTCGATTAACGGCTTCGCCCCGCTGGCGCGCATCCGCTCGGCGGCGGGCTCGAAATCCGGCACCAGGAAGGAGACGTGATTGAGGCCCTCGCCGCGCTCTTCGAGAAACTCGCGGTAGGGGCTCGGCCCTTCCACTGGCTGGATGATTTCAATTTCCTGCTCGCCGCGCGGCCCCAATCGGCCCATCGCAGTCCTGAGCGAAAAAGGAGTTGAACTCGGCTGGTCCCTAATCAGCACCTCGTAGTCGCGGCCGGCCGTGGCCCTGGTGACGCCGAAGTGTTCGACGCCAAGGACGCGCTTCCACCAATCCATGATGGGGTCGAGGTCGCGCACCGTGTAGGAGATTTGCACCAGGCGCGGCGCGTTGGGATCCGCGGCCGGCATCGAGGTTGGATCGGCACCCGGCGACGACTTGAGCCGCTGATAGTCCTGGCGCGTGGCATCGTCGTACTGCGCCACCTCGATCACGGAGGCGCCCGCGCCGCGGCAATCGAAGTAGGCGATTTTGTTGCCGCCGCTGGTAATCGTCCGCGGCATCATGCCCTCGCCTTCCAGCGGCTGGGTGGCCGCGTCGAAATTGCCAACCTCGAAGGCGACGTGATGCAGCCCGCCGCCGGTGCGTTGCACGAATTTGGAAAAGACGCTGTCGCCACCGTCGGGCTGGATCAGTTCGATTTCGAGCTCGCCGCGCCCTCCCGCCCGGGCCAAAGCAATCCTTATCCCGACCTCGGCCGCAATCGGCTTGCCGCCGGCCGTGAGCCTGTAATCCGAACCGCCGAGCTTGTAGCCGCGGACGCCGAAAAACTCGACTCCCAACGCCCGCTCGAACCATTGCGCGGTAGCATCGATGTCACGCACCACGTAGGAGACCTGCGTAAATCCGGTTGCTAAACCTTGTGCCGTCATAAGTGCCGCCTCGTATCACAATTGACGCGCCCGGCGCCCCTCCTGTTAGAGCACAACCCGGCCTGTGCTGGCGAGCCTGTGACAAATAGCTTCGGACGGGTAAATCCGATCGCGCACGAGCTTCGTAATATTAAATCGAAGCACGTTATGATGTACAAAGCCGGTCTGGCCGAGCGGCTGATCGCGGATATGCCACTTGACACTGCCAGAGTGACCAAAGTAGCCTCCTGACCGGCAACTCGCAGCTTCATTCCGCTTTCATTGGCGGTGCCGGGGGAATGGACCTGCCATCTGAATGCGGTCGACGCGATAAACCTGGGCAGTGGAGCTGAGAGCACTTTTAACTATGTCGCAAGGATAAGGAGAACGTGGTGACAAAGCTGACCCGGCGCTCGTTTCTCAAGCAGACCTCGGTAAGCGCGGCAACGATTGGCTTGCTGCCTGCCATACCCGCCTTGGCAACCATCCCTCACGCGGCCGAAACCGCCGCGCCCGAGATGTCCGCGACGTCTACTGGTCCAATGGTAGTCCATGTGAGCGATGTAGCTAAAGGCGAGGTTACTCTCCTCGTGGGTGCGCGGGAGATCGTCTTCCGCGATCGCCGGCTCGTCGCTCGCCTTATAAAAGCAGCGCGCTAAAGCGGACGCCGCCGGCTTGGCGGATGCCTAAGCCATACGCATCGAACTCGTTTGCGACCATAGGAAAGAGGTGCAGTCATGTCATCCCATCGCGAAGCTCCAGAGATTTCCAAGGATCCCGTAGCGGATAACACCGATGTCTATGCATTTGTGAGCCCGGACGATCCCAGCACGGTCACCCTGATCGCCAATTTCATTCCCCTGGAGGGGCCGGCCGGGGGACCGAACTTCTATGAGTTCGGCGACGACGTGCTGTATGAGATCCACATCGACAACGACGGCGATGCGAACGACGACATCACTTACCAGTTCCGCTTCCAGACTAACCTGCGCAATCCTAACACCTTCCTGTACAACACCGGACAGATCGGTTCCCTGGATGATCCAAATTGGAATAAGCGCCAGTTCTATTCCGTGACCAGGGTGAAGCGCGGCAAAGCAACTGTCGTGGCCGAGGCGTTGTCCTGTCCGCCCTGCAACATAGGACCGTTGTCCACCCCTAACTATGACGCACTCGCTCAAGCAGCGGTTCACAGTCTGCCCAGTGGCGAGACGGTATTTGCCGGACAGCGTGCCGAAGGATTCTATGTAGACCTGGGTTCGGTCTTCGACCTCCTCGACCTCCGGCCGTTCCAGAATTTGCATTTGAATCCTCTGTCCACTACGCCCGGCCCGGGTGTCAATGGAACTAACCGGCTCAACGTCCATACCATTGCGCTCCAGGTGCCCAAGACCATGCTGACGAGCGATGGTTCCAATCCCACCGATCCAAGCGACCCCCGCTCGATCATCGGCGTGTTTGCGTCCGCGAGTCGCCGCAAGGCGACGATCCTTCAACATAACGCGGTGATTCATGAGGCCGGACCCTGGACACAGGTCTCGCGGCTTGGCAGTCCCCTGGTCAATGAGGTCATGATCCCACTGGGGCAGAAGGACTTGTGGAACACGCAGCATCCCAAAGACGATAAGCAGTTCCTCGCTCATGTGCAGACCCAGGAGGTCGCAGGCCTGCTGCCGGTTCTCTATCCGGGGGTTTTTCCCAACCTGGCCGCTTACAACAAACCCCGAGCGGACATGGTCGCGATATTTCTCACTGGTATCCCCGCAGGGATCATTCCCGGCTTCCAGAATTTGCATTTGAATCCTCTGTTCCCGGCCGCCCCGGGCGTCAATGGGACTAACCGGCTCAACGTCCATACCATTGCGCTCCAGGTGCCCAAGACCATGCTGACGAGCGATGGTTCCAATCCCACCGATCCAAGC
>DASZGF010000235.1:0-11756 GCA_035939115.1 Binataceae bacterium (SeqCode) | reverse complement strand
ACCGGTGAGCATGATGCCGCGGCCACCGCCGCGGGTAGGCCGCTCAACAACGTTGACCCGGGGCCGGTAGTGTCGCAGGAAATCCATGTCGGCGGTGGTGAAGTCGCGGACCTTGCGGCCGAGGTTACGACAAAGGTTGAGTGCCTTCAAGAACACCTCCGGCATGATCACCGCCGATCCCAGGTTGAGAACGACGCCCCGCGACAGCGATCCGACCACCTCCGTCAGGCGGTGAAAATCGGCGAACGTCGCCTTGCCGATCGCGGCCCCGTCGGCGTTGGGATGCATGTGGATGATGTCCGCGCCGATTGCAACGTGGACCGTGGCCGGCGCCCCAGCCTCGTAAGCGGAGGCGAAGATACTGATCGCGCGATGCTTCAGGCGCCGCCGGCTGATTTCGCGCCCGACGATTTCGCCCAGGCCGCGTCCTTCCTCGGCGGCCATGGCAGCGGCCCGGTTGAGGAACTCCCCGGTCTCCTGCGCCATCCCAAAGCTGCCGTCGTCAAGCCCGGGGCCGACGTCCTCGGAGGTGCGGCCGGCGAAAGCCAGTTCGAAATCATGGATGATGGCGGCGCCGTTCATCGCTACCGCACTCAGAATACCGTCACGCAGCAGTTGGCAGATAAGCGGGCTGAGGCCGGTCTTGATTGGATGCGCTCCGGCCATCAGGAGAAAGGTGCGGCCGCTGCGATGCGCACGGGCGATACGCCGTGCGAGTTCGCGCAGGTCGCCCGCCGCCAGCACGGCCGGGAGCGAGTCCATGAACTGGCCAAAGGCGGCGCCGGGCTCGAGCGGCCGGGCGAAATCTGTGAGCTTGACCAGGCGCGAGAGGTCGGCCAACTTGCGGGTACGGGCACGCGATGGACTCAACCGAGCAAGGTTTTTGATCCGCGCCATCAGGCCGTCGGCCCTCGCCCTGCAGAATCCGAAAACCTCAGTTTGCTTGCCACAGGTTTGGTCCTGATGACGCGTACGGGCAGGTTTGACCGGCGCTGATTACCCTCACCCCTAACCCTCTCCCTGACCAGGGAGAGGGTTAGGGGTGAGGGTGACGCTTCATGCGACAAACCACGCATTGGCAATTTAGAAAAGCGTGTAGATAAAGGGCGCAATCGCCGATGTTTGGACGAATACCACCATCAGGCCGAGGATGAACAGCAGCAGGATCATCGGAGTCAGCCACCACCATTTGGTCCGCCCGAAAAACCTCAGCAGCTCCGAAGTGGTCGAAGCCCGCTGCCCGATTCCCTTGAGAAACTTCATTACACGCTCCGGTATACACTAACCGCGGTCTTTGCTCACCAGATAGTCACCCAACACCAGGACGTCGATACCGCTGCGCACAAAGGTGCTGTATGCCTGAGCGGGAGTGTTAACGATCGGCTCGCCGCGCAAATTGAACGAGGTATTAAGCAGTACAGGCACGCCGGTTGACTGTCCGAAGGACTCGATCAGGGAATAATACCGCGGATTTACCTCCCGGGCGACGGTCTGGAGCCGTCCCGTGCCGTCGACGTGAGTGGTGGCCGGGACCACCGCACGCTTGTCCTCGCGCACCTTGGCCACGTTGAGCATGAACCGGGAAGGGTACTTGCCGTCACGCGCGCCGATTTCGAAATACTCGTCAGCCCGCTCGGCCAGCACCGAGGGAGCGAAAGGCCGAAACGGCTCCCTGAATTTTATTTTGACGTTGACAATCTCCTTCATCTCGTTCCGGCGCGGGTCGGCGATGATGCTGCGGTTGCCCAGCGCCCGGGGGCCCCACTCGAACCGCCCCTGCAGCCATCCCAGCACCTTGCCCTGAGTCAGGCTGTCGACGCATCGGCCAACCAGTTCCTCCTGATTTGCGCAACGCTGATGAGGGATTCCACTTTTCTTGAGAAAGGCTTCGGTTTCCGCCGCGCTGTGTTCCTCACCCCAGTACGCGTGCTCCATCACGAAGGAGCGCGGTTGTCCCAATACAGTGTGGTAACCGAACAGCGCGGCGCCCAATGCCCCGCCAGCATCGCCGGCGGCGGGCTGAATGTAGAGCCCTTCGAAAGATGTTTCGCGCAGCACCCGGCCGTTGGCGACGCTGTTAAGTGCGACGCCGCCCGCCATGCACAGGTTCTTGCGGCCGGTTTCAACCTGAGCCTGACGCGCGAGACTTAGCACCGCTTCCTCGATAACCACCTGGATGCTGGCCGCGATATCGGCGTAGTGCTGATTTTCCTGGCACAGCGCCCCGTAATTCGAGGGCTTTTCTCCAAAATATGATGGATAGCCGCTGCTTTGCGTAAAGAAATGCGACTCCGGCGGGCGCGGCGTTCCGAACAGGCCGACAAACTTATCGTTGTAGGTCTGATCGGAGGAATGATGGAAGCTGAAATAGTCCATGTCGAGTTCGAAGCTGCCGTCGCTAAAAAGCCGGATGAGCTTCTTCACCTGGTCGACATAGTTGGGCTTTCCAAACGGCGCCATGCCCATCACCTTGTACTCGCCCTCGTTGACCTCGAAGCCGAGGAAAGCGGTAAAGGCGCTATAGAGCAGGCCCAGCGAGTGGGGAAAGCGGATCTCTTTGAGCAGGCGGACCTGAGTCCCTTTGCCCACCCCGATGCTCGCGGTGGTCCATTCCCCAACGCCGTCGATGGTCAGGATCGCCGCCTCATCGAAGGGGGAGCACAAAAAAGAACTGGCGGCATGAGAGAGATGATGCTCGCTGAAGAGGATTTTGTCCCCGGGAAGTCCGAGCTTGTTCTGAATCAGGTGGCGGATCCAGATTTTATCGCCGAGCCAGGTCAGCATCGCCTCGCGAAATACGCGCAGCGACCGGGGAAAGGTCTGCATGCTGGTCAGCAGCAGGCGCTCGAATTTCAGGAACGGCTTTTCAAAAAAGACCAGGTAATCGAGGTCGGTGGCCTTGATTCCCGCCGTGCGCAGGCAGAAGTCGATGGCGTTCTGGGGAAAGCCGTAATCATGCTTTTTACGCGAAAAACGCTCCTCTTCGGCGGCGGCAACGAGTTGGCCGTCGCGTAACAGGGCCGCGGCGGCGTCATGGAAATAACATGACACCCCCAGAACTAACACTTTATATTTGCTTCCATAGATTGGATTCAGCGACGGCCCAAGGCGGGGCCGCGCCTCAGGACTGCCGGCGCGCCATCTCCACCGTGTATTCAGGTTCGCCCTGTCTCACCCCCCATCCCCGCTGCGTGCCGGGGTTGATCGCCAGCGGGTCCGAAGTGCGGCGGACAATCAGGGCAAAGGGGGCCAGCAACACGAAATAGAAGATGGTCATGAGGATCCTGGCCTGGAAGTCCCCGATCTTTCGCGCGATTTTCTTCCACGCCGCCCACAGTTCCCGCAGCCCGGTCTTTTTTACGGCTGGCGGTTCAACTATTCCGGGTAAACCGGCCGGTAACGAACTATCCAACGAATCAGCCGAAGCTTGAATGATATCCACCGCCTTACTGGAATTGCAGGTCTGCTTTGCTTAAAGCTCCCTCGCGTTGATCCAAACCTGCGCTGTTATGTCAGTCAAGCGTCTGGTCGCGCCGGCTTCAGGCAAATGCGAAGGCTTGCAGGGAACTTCCCGCAGCGCCAGCCTCGTGCCGGCGTCTTCACCGCAACAGCCTGTCTGGTGGATGATCAGCAGATGCAAGCAAACCTGGGTCCGCAAACGCGCTATTTGAGACCCAGTTGCGCGCGCTGGACCGTTTCCTGCGATTTGGCCGCTTCGCGACCCCGCCTGATTTTAGCCAACTGATCCATTATTGAAACCGGCTGCGCTGCGCGAAGGGCCGACTTGGCCCCGTGGTGCCGCACTAAAACCGGCCGCGACGACGACGGTGCGGACGCATCGGCCGCGTGAGCGGATGTATGCATCGGGTTCAGCCGGCGGGGCGGAGGCTGCCCCAACAGGTAAAGCCACAGGACCTTGCGTACGTAGGCCTGGGTTTCCGCGTACGGCGGGATTCCCCCATACTTTTCCACCGCGCCCGGTCCCGCATTGTAGGCCGCGATCATCGCAGGCAAGTCCACTTCGCCGTAAGTTCCCTGCACCCGGGACCAGGCTCGCAGCCCGGTCAGAAAGCGGGCGGCGCCGAAGACGTTTTCGACCGGATCAAACGGATGGTCGACCCGGTACCGCCGCGCCGTCCCCGGCATCAGTTGCATCAAGCCCTGGGCGCCCTTGGGCGAAACCGCCTCCGGGTTGCCATTGGATTCGGCCGTCGCAATCGCCTCAAGCAGGCCGGGATCGATATCGTAAACATGACCGACGATCTGATAGAGGCGGCCCATATCCAAAACAGGCGGACCATCCACTTGCTGGGCAGACGCCTTGGCGGCCGGGACGGCAACCAATGCCAGCACAAAAATAAGGGCCTTAAGCCGCTTCACTTCATCGGGCTCCAGAATCGGTCAACGGACTCCCGCAGCGATAATTCGAGCCATTCGACGGCCTTATGTTGGCGATAACAGGCGCTGGCGTCAAGCACTCCAAGTCCGCTCGCGAAGCCCTCTACGCTTAGCATCTTCGTGGAGCTGCCGCCGTTCCTTAGCGCCGATACTCCCGGGTGAGATCGGTGACGGCGGTCACCACGTCCCCGATATCCGCATCGGTCAGGCGCGGATATATGGGCAGGGAGATGATCTGTTGGAAAGCGGCGCTGGCATTGGGAAAATCTGCCGGCGCATAACCATAGGTTTCGCGGTAGAACGGATGCAGATGGAGCGGAATGAAATGAACGGCGACTCCGATGTTGCGCTCCTTGAGCAGGTCCATCATCTGGTCGCGGTTAATCCGCAACTGCCGCGGGTCGATTCTAATCACATAGAGATGCCAGGCGTGATCGATGCCGCCGCGCGACACCGGCCTTTGTATCGCCGGCTGGCCGGCGAAGCCTTCGTCGTACAGCCTTTTGCAGCGCAGCCTGGCCCGCAGGAAATCCTCGCACCTGCCTAGTTGTGAGATTCCCAGCGCCGCGGCCATATCGGTCATGTTGTACTTGTAGCCGGGAGCGATTATCTCGTAGCGCCAGGAACCCTCCGCCGTGTAGCGCTTCCAGGCATCCTTGCTGATGCCGTGCAGGCTCATGATCCGCATCCGCTCGGCCCACTCCGGATTCGCGGTGGTAATCATTCCGCCTTCACCGGTAGTGATGGTCTTGGTGGCATAGAAGGAAAAGCAGGTCAGGTCGCCGATAGTCCCCACCATACTGCCGCGCCAGCGCGCCGGCAGAGCGTGGGCGGCGTCTTCCACCACCACCAGATTATGGAGAGCCGCGATTTCCGCGATTGCGTCCATGTCGCAAGGATGGCCGGCGAAATGCACCGGGATCAGCGCCTTGCAGCGGGGGCTGACCGCCCGCTCCAAAGCCGCCGGATCGATATTGAGGGTATCGGGGGAGCAGTCCACCAGGATTGGCCGGGCGCCAAGCTGCACGACCACTTCGGCAGTCGCCGCAAAGGTCAGCGTCGGCACCAGGACTTCATCCCCTGGCTTAATCCCGGCCGCCTCCAGCGCCAGGTGCAGGGCCGCGGTGCCCGAGTTTACCGCGACAGCGTTGGCCGCCCCGGTAAAACGCGCGAAGCGTGCTTCGAATTCCTTGACGCGTGGTCCCGCCGTAATCCATCCGGAGCGCAAAGCTTCGCCGACGGCGGTGATATCTTCCTCGCCAATCTCGGGAACATGGAAGGATAGAAAGGATTTCCTCAATCTAAGGTTTCCTGGTCGGGGCAACCGTCAAGGACGGCCACAACAGGCCGTCAGGCGCACCCGAAAGTGCCATCTTCAATCACAGCACGGGCGCGCTGTTCTCCATGCGCAACTGGAGGTCCTTCCTCATGTTGGCGCCCTGCGGGCCCAGGACTGTCATCACGCGCCGTGTCCGGTCGAAGCGAACTTCTTCCCCGCTGGGAGTTAGCCATAGCGCATCAGCCATCCGCTGGTCCTCGGTCAGGGTATGCTGGGTGGGTTCGCCGAGGAGCCGGCGCAAACGCTCGAGGACCGCTTCGGTCGATGACGGGGCAAATCGCGCGACCACGACCTGCATTCCATGGTTCCCGTCGAATTCATAGATTACATCCGGGTATGAAATGGCATCGGATGAAAGTCCGTTAACGTGGTAGGCCGGAAAACCCATCGGGCTGGTCTCGTTGATGCCATTGGGATAGTACCTGCGGGTGTCTCTCAGGGACGCGCCGAAACTAATCCCCAGAAACGATTTAAAGCCAACCCCGTGGCTTGGCTGCGGGGCCGTATTGAAGCAGGCGACGGCCCACAGCGCCAAGACCGCGACCAGGCAGCGCATCGGCGCGCGCCGGGCACAATGCGCCCAGATTTCCCGATACCGGGCCGAAGCGGTCACAGTGCCAGACAGCTGCTGGGCAGCACGACCCGAATCGTGCTGGCTCCGATCGCATCGAGCAGGATGGCGACCCGCTCGCTACCGGAGAGATAACGGTCGAAAATCGCTTCTATATCCCTGAAGGGGCCGTCGATGACGCGGATTTTCTCTCCGTGGTCCAATCGGCGCTGGGGCAGTTCGACAATTCCGTCGGTGCCCCGGCACTTGATCTCGTCAATAATTGATACCGGTACTATCACTGGTTCGCCGCCGATGGCGACGAGGCTATGCACGCCGACCGTGTATTTCACCCCGAAATAACATTCCTTGAGATCGAACCGCGCGAACAAATAGCACGGAAATAGGGGCTTGACCGTCGTCACCGCCCGCCCGAAGCATCGGGTTCGGCTACGGAGCAGGGGCAGGAAAGCCTCTGCGGCTATGTTCTTGAGTTGGTCCTGAACCCAGCGCTCCTTCTGCGGCTTTGTGCGCACCAAGTACCAATCGCAAACTTCGCGTCCCAACATGCTGCTGATTCCTTTTTCGCCCGCGCCGCGCGCCGCGGTTTCGCGACCCTCTATAGCCTGCACATATAGGCCCAAAGAGTAAATAGGTGCACGTACGAATTCGGGAGCCTTGCAGCGCGCCGGATTAAGCAAAAAAATCAGCTTTGAGAGACGTCCTGCGCCAAAGCAGCTGCCAGAGCGCCATCGATCGGCGCCCGCACCGTCATCGCAGGGTGCGTGATTTCGACCACGATTCGGCCTTCAGCGGCCTGCGCGGCGAAACCCTCGACGTCGATACCACCCAGGGCAAAGCGCACAAACTGCACCGAACTGACGCGATCGCTGGAAATCTGGCGCAGATCGGCGCGCGCTTTTTGGCGGCGGTCACCGATCAGCAGGTAGAGCTGGTTTTCCAGCCCCACCAACTGGCGCAGATTTTCGTCGCGCTGCGCCGGATCGGTGAATTCAATCAGCAGCGTGGCTGCCAGTTCGTTGGGGCCGGGCAGCAGTTCGTTGTAGGTGTCCAACTCGTGCGCGATGCCCGCTTCGGACGTGATGCGCTCGCTGCGCAGCATCTCCTGCACCTGGTACCACACGGTCTGGGCATTTTCGAACAGCAGGGTCACATGCTCGCCCACCGAAAGCCGGCGCCGATCCTTCTCGGCGATAAACAGAGGGCGCAGCAGCGGGCGCAGTTTTTCGTATTGGTCGTAGGGCAAAATCTGGCCCCGTTGTACGGCTTTCATGCTTGGGTCCTACTCCGCGGGAGGGGTTTGAGGCATCACCGGCTGATCAAAGCCATCGGGCCGATAAGCGCGCGCCAGAACTTCGATTGGATGCAATGGGCGGGTGCCGGTGCCCTGCTCGATCTGGATCGCCGCCAGGCTGCAGTCGGTCGCCATCACGCGGGTGCCCGCCTCGCGCAGGGGGCCGAACGCTTTTTCGCCCCATTTCATCGACAATTCGAAATACTCCTTCTTCATCGCCCAGGTCCCGTCGTGCGCGCAGCAGGCATCGACGCCGGTAACCTGCACCTCCGGAATCAGCCGCATCAGGTCGCGCGAGCGCAGTCCGATGTTCTGCGCCTTCAGATGGCAGGGGACGTGATAGGCGATCGACCCCGGTGTGGAGCGAAACTCGCGATTGAACAGGTCCTTGCGCCGCAGTTCGTAAAGCAGCTCGTGGGGGTCGGCTACCGCGTCGGCGACGGTGCGGGCGTCATCGGTGCCGAGCAGCCGCGGATATTCCTCGCGCAGCATCAGCGCGCAGGTCGGATTCATCGCGGCGACGCGCCAGCCCTCCCTGACCAGCGGCAGCAGCGAGGCGACGTTGGCGGTCGCCTCTTTTTTAGCGAACTCAATGTCGCCGCCGTCCAGCGCCGGCATCCCGCAGCAGTTCTGGCTGGGGCAGGCCAGCGCACAGTTATTTTTGGCGAACACCTCGACCGCGGCCTGGGCCGGCGCCGGGTTGTTGAAGTTGAGGATACAGGTGTAAAAGAGCGCCACCTTGGCAGCGGGCGCGGCGGGTGCGGCCGGCAGTCCGCGCCGGGAGAGCCAATGCTCGAAGGTCTCATGGGCGAATTCGGGCAGCTTCTTCTTGCGGTGAATGCCGACCGTCCGCTCCATAATCAGGCGCTGCAAGGGATTTTTATTCGCCCAATTTGCCAACCCCGGCGCCAGACTCGAAATGCGTCCCAAGCGATCGGGGTCGCCCAGCATGCGCTCGCGCAGGCCCAGTCCCCGCTCCTTGACCTTGATCGCTTTGCCGCGCTGCATCAGTTGGGGGAAGTCAAGTTGAAAATCGTGCCCGTCGCGGGGGGTGTAAGGGCAGCGCTGGTAGCACAGCCGGCATCCGTAGCACAGGTCCACCACCCGTTCCCGCTCGGCGACGGTTAGACTACGCACGTCGTCGCCCTTGGCGTCGATCGCGTCGAACAGCGCGGGAAAGGATGGGCGCAGATTAAAACACAGACGGCAGCCGTGGCAGATGTCGTAGATCCGGGTCTCTTCCTTCTCGAAGGCTCCGCGGTCCCAGTATTTCGAATCGTTGGGATTGTAGGTGAGCCCATCGGTGGGGCGCGACTCGATACGGCTGCTCATTGTTGATCCTCTGCGAGGTCATCCTTGTGTTCGACGCCCTCGGCGCGGTTTTTAGCTGCTATAAAGCAGCCGGCCAGCCGCTGGCGCGGCTGGCCGGCATAGGTACCGCCTTGCGGCGATGTCTTACAGAGTGGTCTGCGCCTTGGCGAAGCGCCCGGCGTGGGACTTCTCGGCCTTGGCCAGGGTCTCGAACCAGTCGGCAATCTCGGTGAAACCCTCCTCGCGCGCCACTTTGGCCATCCCCGGGTACATGTCGGTGTACTCGTGGGTCTCGCCATGGACGGCGGATTTCAGGTTGAGCAGAGTGTCGCCGATGGGCAGATCGGTGGCCGGATCGCCGACCTGCTTGATGTAATCCAGATGGCCGTGCGCATGGCCGGTTTCACCTTCCGCCGTGTCGCGGAACAGGCCCGCGATCTCGGGCTGTCCTTCCACATCTGCGACCTTCGCGAAATAGAGATAGCGGC
Organism: Binataceae bacterium (SeqCode); assembly: GCA_035939115.1. Taxonomy (GTDB): domain Bacteria; phylum Desulfobacterota; class Binatia; order Binatales; family Binataceae; genus JAJPJA01. Next base: position 2,355 of record DASZGF010000235.1, on the reverse strand, counting down.
GATTGGCCTGGCTCTCTCCAGCGAAAGCGGCCTTTAAATTGTCGTGTGTCTTGGTTCCCTTCAGTGCTTTGGCCATAGTGTTTCTCCTTCCCTTTCCTGTTATGCGTTAGCCATTGTCGGGTTATAATTCAGCTTCTTTCCTGGCCGCAGCCTCGCGGCAATCCTTGCACAGCGCGTGGACCTCCACGCAGCAGCCCAGCAACTGGAAGTCGCCCAGCGTCTGGCGCCCATGCAGAAGCCGGTTGAACTCCGGCACGTCGATATCGCAGATTTTGCGGCAGCGCACGCAGATCACATGATGATGCGGGGCGGTATTGCCGTCGTATCGGGCGCTGTCGTGCAGCGGCGTGACCTTGCGCGCCTCGCCAATCGCGCACAGCGTCTCCAGCGTGCGATGCACGGTGGCGAGCGAGATATTAGGATGTTCCTTGCGGACCTGGGCGAAGACGGCTTCGGCGCGTGGATGGTCGCCCGAGTTAACCAGCACGCGCATCACAGCGACGCGCTGCGGCGTAATCGCCAGCCCGCGGTTGCGGCATCGGGCGGTGAACTCGGCCAGCCGTTCGGCGGCATACCGGGCGCGCCACTTGGCGCTTATCAGCGTTGGACGATCCATATCACATGATAATAATTATCATCCGGTAACGCCTCGCGTCAAGGCCCGGCGCGATACGAAAAGCTCGCGACCGCCCTGAAACCTACTCACACCACAAGGCCGGTCCGCTGGCTGCGTGGGACCGGCTTTCCAGCCGGTCATGTCTGAATCTTCAACACAAATCACTAAAAAGAACGACCGGCTGGGAAGCCAGTCCCACGCAAACAGTTCACTCAGCATTGATGTCAGGAGGCTGGGCTGCCGGCGCCATTGCGAATCGATCAGCGTCCGACTAGCTTCTTTCGGAAAACGGCGCGCCTGGAAAGGCTCGCAACAGACGCGTCAGCCGTCGTCAACTTCGACAGGCTAACCGGGGAGTAAAGGCACATGTCGCATTCGAAGCTGACTTTGGCGGCGGTCGTGATCTGCGTTGTGGCCGGCTGCAGCAAATCCAATCCTCTTATCGGCAAGTGGAAATTGGCGCCCGCGGCGAGCCCGGCCTGCGCAATGTTCGATGGAGTCGAGTTTTCCGAGAAAACCATGACGGTGAATATTCTTGGCAAGCAGACGGGGCCCGTCACCTATGGCCGCGACGGAGATCATTATCTCGTCAACGGGCCAAACGGCACGATCGCGTTCGAGAAGAACAGCGACGGCATCAAGTCGCTGTCGCCGGTCGAATGTCAGTTGATTCCTGCGGGTTGAATCGCCTCACCGCCTGGGCAAACGCTGGCGAAGCGTCAGTTCACCGTCAATCTGGTGATGGCGATGAAACTCGCCCTCACCATTGCGCCCACGCTCCTCGCGTGATCGACAAAGTGCTCCAGTGACGGGTTAAGCGGGTATCAGAGCCATTGGGTTGCGAGCACGACTTCATTTGTTGCCAGGGTCTGGCTGCGGTCATCGCAGCCTGGAAAGACTAATGAACCGAGCCGCTGACCAGCAGGCCCGCAATCGCGAGCAGCAAAGCCGGCGGCATCACCAATATACCGAGTTTCAGAAAGCTCCAGGCGCTGACCTCCTGATTTTCCCGCCGCAAGGCGGTTAGCCACAGGATGGTCGCCAGAGATCCGGTAACAGATAGATTTGGTCCGAGGTCCACGCCGATGAGCACGGCATCGGCGACCTGCCGCGGTACGCGCGAAGCAGACACAACGGAGCCTGCCAGCAGACCGGCGGGCAGATTGTTGACCAGGTTGCAAATCAGGGCCAGGGTCACGCCCGCGACCCAGGTCGTCACCATCGCGGAGCGATCGGCCGCCATCTGCAGAACATGAATGAGCGCCTTCAGCACGCCGCTGCGGTCAAGCGCCTCCACCAGCACGAACAGACCGGCCACCAGCGCCAGGACGTCCCAGGAAATATCCTTTATGACGGTCCACGGTGAGTCGCGCTTTAGCAAAAGCACTACCGAAGCAGTTGCAACCCCGGCGACAAATGTCGGAAGTCCAAGTGCGATGTCGAAGCCGGAGACCAGCAGCAGCACGATTTCGGTGCCCACAATGCCGCCAGCGGTCGTGCGGCCACCGCTGGACAGACCGGGTACGTCTACCTCGGCGGCCATTAGCTCCTGCCCCAGCGAATCGCGCTGCGTGAACCACAGGACAACGTAGGTAGCCGCGATCGACAGCAGCGAGGGCAACGCGAACCGCCCCAGCCATTGCAGCAGCGGCGGCATGTGCTCACGGAATATGACCAGGTTGGCTGGATTTGAGATCGGCAGAACGAAGCTGGCCGCGTTTGCTATAAACGCGCAGATC
>DASZGF010000234.1:0-61988 GCA_035939115.1 Binataceae bacterium (SeqCode) | reverse complement strand
TCGTTCGAAGATGACCCAGTATTTCTTTTCATCCAGGAAACTGCCCCGTGTATGCCCGTGGATCATCGTGCCCTTGAAGCCTAACTTGGTCACGGTGCGCTCCAACTCGGCGGCTGCAACCTCCGGCGCCGCTGTTGGCAGAGCAGCAAACCCCGCAAAGCGGTCCGGATGCCGTTTAACCGCCTCATGCAGCAGGTCGTTGGCATCCTTCGCAAGAGGGACCGCTTCCGGCGCATCGAAGGCCTGAGGGCCGGGCGAGGAGAATGAAAGCACCTGAACATCGATTCCGGCAGCATCCATATAGGCCAGTCGCTGCTCATCGATGTCGGCCAGCTGCTCGGCTATGTCATGGCCGATGTATTCGCTCCGCGAAGAGAGATAGAAGCTTCGGAATTCAGTTGCCTCCGTTTTCTGTCGCTGCATTGGCGTTGAGAAGTGCTCCTCGAGAGCGATAGTCCTGATACGGCGATCTTGATCATTGAGCTGATAGCGCATGGTCGAGTCTCCAATCTCTCTTCAGGCGAAATATCGGCGGACATTCCATTAAGTTAACACGCTTGAGTGGACTCCCCGAGTAGGGGAAGGGAACAGGGCGCGCTGCAGATAAGCCCGAGGCGATCATATGCTGGGCGCGATGGCGATACAGTGCTCGATGGGAGAAGAAGCCACGCATAAGCGGCTCTATTGCGGATATGCCGGCACCGCGAGCCAGGAGCGACTCAATTTGAAGGCGTTCGGGATGGTGCAAACGCGGCACTTTGGCCCATTTCCAGCGAGCCTCGTATGCATGATCCACTATTACCGTACAGCAGGTCATTACCGAAACCCGGCTTGATGCCGATAGGTTTTTGAAAGCGCCGGCGTGGGAGAAATAGCGAACGCAGGCGGTCAGGATTCAGGGCGCAAGAAAGGCCCGGCCCTGCTGGTTTTGCTGTGGTATATGGGGCTGAACGGCATGTAATTAAGGGTTTTTAACATACCAGAATGCCGCGTCCCGACCCGCTCTGGCTTCGGTTGCGCCAGCTTGTCCCGAAAAACGCTGGAAAATGTAATAATCGCGGAGTAGGTGGATGTCGATAGCAAACACGCTTTTTCGGAGAAACCCCGAGACCGGCGTGCGGTTAAACCCACAGGTTAATGGAGATAGCAATTGCCAACTTAAGCATACCTTAGGTGATCACCAGTGCCAGCGAACTGAATGCGGCTCGGCAGCGAAAGGTCACCACCCTTGCTACCGTAGTATCAGCGCCCCAACTACGGCTAAAATTAATAGTTATGACGCCGTCACCAATCGAAGAAGTTTCACCAGGTCAGACCTACTGTGAGAAGTGCGGGGCCTGGCTATTCTCGGTCTTCTTCTGTCGCGACGCCCGGCGCTATAGAGCATGCGTGCGCGCGCCTGATGGCACGCACTGGGTCAGCCTTGCGCTGGAGCCAAAGCCCCATCAGATTGCCCGCTTACGGACCGTGCAACTACTCGCTACCTCGACATTATCCCTATTGCCCTAACCCATACGGCTTGCAAGTCCGGCGCCGTTCGCCGGAAACAGCGGATGCCACTTTACGCGAATGTTAAACGCGGCGCAGCCGGAACCCGGTCCTTCCAAAGGTGACGATTTTACTCGCTCGTGCGGCTTGAGGGCGCACCATAGCCCTAGAACCACACCCACCAAGGCATTCGAGATTCAAATATTTGACAGCCAATTTGACAGCCACGGGGTTGAACACCGCCGGACAAGGGCGGACGGAACAGCCATTGATCAGTCGTAAAACCTAGCATTTTACTACTTAACGGACATCGGCGGACGTGCGTCAGTCGAGCTTAAAATCCTCTGGAGGGCAACCTCCGTGCGGGTTCGAGTCCTGCCCCCGGCATTAGTGGAAGGTGGGAGAAGCGGCAGGTCACGTCCAAGTTTATCGCGATTTACCCGCCTCAACTCAGATGCGGAACGCCTCTGGAAGAAAACTGATTGGAGAATCATTATGCATGATAAGGGAAACGGCGCTCGCGATTCAGGAGAAGAGCAGCGCTTTGCGCAAGCCGTCGCGGTCGCAAATATCCCGACCTTGTTGATGGTGTTGGTGCAGATGACCGGCGATCTCCGCTGGTTGGAGGAGCCGTACCGGCCCACGCGCGGCCGGGGGGTGAATGACAACGATACCGGTGGGCTTCCGCAGCCGATCCAGGCCGAAATACGCGCCGCCGCGCTCAACGCTATCATGGCCTGGCGAACGGGCCGTCCGATCGCGATTCCCGAGCCGTCCGCGGAACTGCGGCTCAAGATGCTGAGCCGTGCGATGGCGGAGGAAGTCCCCGCCGAATACGATTCGATTATCGCTGCGGAGCTTTTTCCGGGGCGGGAGGAAACGGCGGAGAAGCTGCCGGTCCCGGACGGATTCGAGGTGACTATTGTCGGCGCTGGGGTTTCGGGATTGTGCGCGGCAATCAATCTTAAGCGAGCCGGCATTCCCTTCACAATCCTCGAAAAAAGCGCGACTGTTGGAGGCACCTGGTGGGACAACCACTATCCTGGCGCCGGCGTCGATACACCGAACCACCTATACTCGTATTCTTTCGCCCCCTATGATTGGTCGATGTATTTTGCGCTGCGTGACGAACTCCACGCTTACCTGGAGCACGTTGCCGACCAGTTCGGTTTGCGTTCACATATCCGCTTCGAAACCGAAGTTAAATCAGCCAGCTATGACAAGGAGGCTCAGCAGTGGTTGGTTACAGTTCGGGATCCTGACGGTGCGCAGGAACTGCTCAAATCAAACGTCCTCATCAGCGCGGTCGGGATCTTCAATCCAATCAAGCTGCCTGACATAAAGGGGCTCGATAGTTTTGCGGGGCCGTGCTTTCACACCGCACAATGGCCCGCCGATCTCGACCTTAACGGCAAGCGAGTGGCAATGATCGGCAACGGCGCGAGCGCGATGCAGATCGGTCCTGAGATCCAACACACCGTTGCCTCGCTTACGATTTTTCAGCGCTCATCGCATTGGATAGCGCCCAACCCGCAATTTCGGTTGATGATCGCCGAACCGCTGCGGTTCCTGATGCGGGAAGTGCCCCTGTATCGGCTCTGGTACCGGCTGCGTCTGGGCTGGACTTTTGGCGACCGGACCCACTCGGCTTTGCAGAAGGATCCAGCCTGGCCCCACGCAGAGCGATCATTGAACAAGGCCAACGACTCGCATCGGGCCTACTTCACCCGCTACATCGAGTCGGAGATCGGAGATAAGACCGAACTTCTCGATAAAGTCGTTCCCGGTTACCCGCCGTTTGGCAAGCGTATGCTGTTGGACAATGGCTGGTATCGAATGTTGGGCAACGAACGCGTGAAACTCGTTTCCGATCCCATCGTCGAGATCCTTCCCGATAAAATCGTCACCAGGGACGGCTCGGAGTATCCCGCCGATGTATTGGTGGTGGCCACCGGCTTCGATGTTGTCCGGTTCCTCACCAGCTTCGAGGCGCGCGGCCGCTCAGGGCGCGGCTTGCGCGAAGTATGGGAGGATGACAACGCGCGGGCCTATCTCGGACTTGCCATTCCCGATTTTCCGAACTTCTTTTGTCTATACGGTCCGAACCTGCAGCCGGGTCATGGCGGGAGCATCATGTTCGTCATCGAAATGCAAATGCGTTACATCATGGACCTGATGAAAAAGATGTTGACCCAGGAAATTGGCGCGGTCGAATGCCGCCAGGATGTGAACGACGCGTACAATCAGCGCATTGACGAGGCGCATGCGAAGATGGTCTGGACCCATCCCGGAGTGGAAACCTACTACCGCAACCAGCGCGGGAGGGTGGTCGTCAACTCCCCTTTTAAAAACACCACATTTTTCGAGATGACGCGGGCGGCCGATTTAGGTGACTTCATCCTCGAGCCGCGCCACTCCTAGCAGGGCGTCCGCTTCGTTGGCGGCGGCACGTACGCTGTTATTTTTGGGCCAAAACGCTTCATCCGGCGGCCGTGCCCTGGCCGGCCAGGTGGCATAAAAAGGGAAGAATCAACGATGGCAGATGAGACAAAGAGCGACCTCAGTCCCGAGCAAATGGCCGCACGGATTGCGGAGTTGGAAGGCCGCTTGGCCAAGGGCGGTAGCATCAGCTTCAAGGTCTCGGAGAAAGGTGGTGTCTCCGTCTATGGTCTCGGGCGATTCCCGGTCACCCTCTATTTGGAACAATGGGACACGTTGCTCTCTCACGCTTCGGAGCTGCGCGAATTTATCGAAGCCAACAAGTCGAGGCTTAAGACCAAGGAACCATCCAAGCGCTGATGCATGAGAACGCCGTGAGTTCCCCGAACGCGACACTCTGACGCCGACATCACGTCGGCGCTGTTCCGCGGCGGAAATTAATTCCTGAATCAATCACGCTTGGGGTGGGCGAGCGCTTGCAGACGCTCGGCCAGACGGTTCAGCCCCCACTCCTGAGCAAGAGCGTACGCTTTCTCCCAGGTTGGCGTCTGGTCTTGCAGGGAGGGAAGAGGTGCGGATTTGTCCATTGTCGCTATCCGGCGGTAGAGGCGCAGTTCATCCGCCTGCTCCTTGAATTTACCATCGGCGAGCGCGTCCTCCAGGGAGCCATATTTACGCAGAAGGGTCGCCGCACCCTTGGGGCCGACTCCTTTTGCACCCGGCAGTTTGTCCGACGGGTCGCCACGAAGCGCTATGAAGTCGGGTACCTGGCTGGGTTCGACACCATACCGCTCCCGCACTTCCGCGGGTCCGATACGTGCCATTTCACCGGCGCGTATGGGCTGCAGAATCGTCGTCGATTCCGAGGCGAGCTGAAAAGCATCGCGGTCGCCGGTCGCCACGACGGCCGTTTCGCCGCGCCGCTCCTCGTTGGCGACGGCGGCCGCCAGGAAATCATCGGCCTCGTAACCTGGAGCTTTTGCGCAGATAAAGCCGCAGGCGGAGACGAAGTCCGGCAACACGTCAAGCTGGTCGAGCAGCTCGGGGTCGAACTGACGTCCGCTTTGGTAGGCCGCGAACGCCTGGTGACGATAGGTCGGCTCATCAAGCGTATCCCAGCCCACCAGTACCGCCCGGGGTCGCTCGCTCTCATAGAGTCGCAACAGAAAGTTTGCGAAGCCGACGATTGCGCCTCCGCCTTTATCGCCGCGCCGGCGGATCGACTTGGGAAGTGCGTGATAGGCGCGATGCCCAAACGAGTCGCCATCAATAACGAGTAACGGTCGACTCACGACGAGCTGCGCTGTGGGCTATCGATCCTGCAAACAAATAGCAACATGTATATATTCGACAAATAGCAACATGGGTTTACGTTGGTCGCATCCAGTTTCGGATTAGAATTTAAGAAGGTCAACGGACTCCATCGATACGGATTCTGAATACTGCCCGGAACCGCTCGCTTGCACCCACCACCCGCAGCCCCTGGTTGCTGGTAAGGGCGCTGGCCGGCGCAGTCATCGGCTCAAGTGCTATATAATTCTTGTCCTTGGGCGCAAAGACCTGCGCGTAACGATACCCCTCGAGCAGATCCACGCTGACTCTGCGTGTCGCTCCCGTGACGGAGAACGATGTTCGCTCTTCCACGAGAGCAAAGCCGTCGTCGAAACCGCTTTCGCCCAGTTTCGAGTTGAATCCCCCAAAGGGCGCCTCATCACCGGTCGGTATCCCGCGCCCGTCGAGTACAAGCTTCCGCATTGGTGGAAGTTCCAGGCGCCAATTCGCGCGCGAAATCTCCGGCAGTGCGAGGTACGGATGAAAACCGAAGCTCACCGGGACTGGACCCTCGGAACTGGCGACCAGTGTCGTTTCCAGGGTGAGGCCGTCAGGGCGAATAGTGGCAGCCAGTTCAAGGCGGTGGCGAAAAGGGAAGATGCTGAGAAGATCACCGCTCGACCACTCAAGCCGAGCTCCCACAAAATCCTGTCTGGCATCGGTCACTACCCACGCGAGCGAAGACCACGGCACACCGTGCATTGGAAGTCCATGTTCGTCGAGATGCAGAAGCGGCGATGACACATCAAGCACAACCTCCTGCCCCAGAACACGATACCGAGGTTCAGCGAGCCGGTTTGCCCACGGATGGAGCAGCGGGATACCGGCGCTACTGCCTCTTGCCGCGGCAGCTTCGAGGTCTTCCACGCGTCCGAGTATCTCAACGCCCTTATGACGAAGCGAAGCGCCGAGCATTCCGTGAGCCGGCAGGAAAACAGCCTTCAGGTCGCCCGCAAGCAGAGTGCGGGCGGTCGGCTCCTTCAGGAAGTCTGGCGATCCGGGATGCGTTACCATTCCAATCGATAATATACTTCAGTTAGCGGTAATATTCGACCATGCGGGGAGTCGCGTGCGCGTAGCCAAAATCTAACCAAAAATATTTGGAAGTTCTCAAGAGCGTATGGGCCTTTGGCTCCATCCTGGAGCGATGCCTGACTATCCGAGCCGCGCGCGTGAGCGAGCGGTCTGTGTCGGGTTTTGCCAGCCTGACCGCTCCCTGACGGTCGCGGCTCTGATTTTTCCCTTCTTTCCGGCGTCCAGTACAGAGGGTGAAGGAACGTAATCGTCAACCCTGACCCTCCACTACCACCAGGCGATAAGAAAAGCGCCAGGCGCCGTCGACCTTTACCAGCCGGTCGCGGTAGTAGCCGACCACCCCGAGGTTGGCCTTGCCGCCCCTGCAATGCCAGGCGGTCAAATAGCAGCTACCGGTTGCGCTGTTGCTCTGGATATTCAGAGCGAGGTTGGTCATCACGTGGCGCCGCTGCTCATCCTTTTTCCAGGACTCGTGATAATCTTTGATCCAGGCCGCCAGCGCCGCGTGCCCGGTTCCCAGGATCCCCAAAGAAGGAGTCTCCAAAACTCCGTCGTTGGTAAAGCACTCGACCCACTGCGGGTCGGGACCATCATCCAGCGCGGCGAAGTAACGGGTGTAGAGGTCCTGAATCTCTTGCCATTCCTGCCACGAATGCGATGCGCTTTCCATAAGATTCCTCCTCATGCCGGGGCTATAAGCTCTTTTAGCGCAGCCTGATCCACAGGCGAAGCGCGCGCCTTGAGCCGCGTCACCCGTAACACGTTTGAATGCCGCTGTGCTAATACGGTCGCTGCAACAGCGGAGGTGCGAATGAAATTCGGTTTGTTCTTCGAGTTCGAGGTCGAGCAAGGCGCGTATGACAAAGTTACGCAGCTCTATGACGATATCATCACCCAAATCCGCTACGCCGAGGAGCAGGGCTTCGACTCCTGCTGGATCGTCGAGCATCATTTCACCGACCGCTATTCATGGTGTTCTGCGCCGGAGGTCCTCCTGGGTTCGCTGTCGCGAATTACGAGCACGATGAGACTGGGCTCCGCGGTCTGCCTGCTGCCCTTTCATAATCCGATCACCATTGCGGAGCGCTACGCCGTGCTGGATCAGCTCTCCCACGGCCGCGTCGAATTCGGTATCGGGCGCGGAGTCAGCGCGCTTGAATGGAACACCTTCCGGCCCGGACTGTTCGGCGAGCCCGCGATGGAAAGCCGTCCGCTGATGTACGAGGCGATGGAGGTGATCCAGAAGTGCTGGGCGCCTGAGCCCTTCACGCACGAGGGCAGGTTTTTCTCCATCAAGGAACCGATCAATGTAATCCCAAAGCCCGTTCAGAAGCCGCACCCGCGCATCCACGTCGCCGGCGGCAGCCCCGATTCTTACGGCCTGTACGCGGAGAAAGGATGGAACCTGCTGGGGTTCTCAACCCTCAAGCCGCTGACCGAAGTCGAGCGCGACGTCAACGCGTTTCGGCAGGCGTGGAAGAATTCGCCGCGCAAGGATCGGCCCGGCGAATTTTCGGAGCTGGCGTTTGTCCGCTGTGCCGGCACCGAGCGGGAGGCCGACGAGCCCTTGGAGCCGTATCACAAATGGCTGGTCCGGCGCTTTCGCGAGTTCTACTCCCCCAACCCCAAGCCCGGCCTGCCCGAGCCTATCCCGGGCTTCATTTACGGCGATCCGGCCTATGCGGATTTCAAGAGGACGGGGATGGTGGTGACCGGAACTCCGCAGCAGGTGATCGAGCAGCTCAAGACGTTTTACCGCTACAGCGTGGACCGGGTCATGTGCCAGTTCAGGATCGGCCTGATGCCGCACGCGATGGTGATGGAAACCATGCGGATGTTCTGCACGGAAGTTCTGCCGGCATTCAAGTAGTGCGGGGCTCTTTTTACCGCTCCGCATCGCATCGCGGCGGGGGACCCGCGGGGGGCGACGGTGGCGCAAGAAAGCAATGGAGGCTCATCATGGAGTTTGAAAATCGGGTAGCAATCCTCACCGCGGGCGCGGGTGGCTTCGGCGCCGCCAGTGCCAGGATGATGGCCAAGCAGGGCGCCGACATCATCGTCGCCGATATCGACGAGACCGCCGCCCAGGAGTTGGTCCGGGAAATCAAAAGCATGGGCCGGCGGGCGATCTTTGTACCAACCGACGTGTCAAAAAAGGCCGACGCCCAGAAGCTGGCCAAGGCGGCCGCCGACGCCTTTGGCCGCGTCGACATCCTGGTCAACATCGCCGGCAACAGCCTCGGCGCGCCGCTGGAAGAGATGGCGGAGGCCGATTTCGACCAGGTGATCGCGATCCATCTCAAAGGCACTTTCCTGTGCAGCCAGGCGGCGATTCCCCACATGAAGAAGAACAACTGGGGCCGTATCGTCAACATCATCTCGCGGGCCGCCTTCAAACCCCGCGTCAACATGGGCGCCTACTCGGCCGCCAAAGGCGCGATCCTGTCGATGTCCCGGGTGCTGGCCGCGGAAGTGGCCCCTTATGGAATCAACGTCAACTGCGTCGCGCCCGGCACCGCGCTCACCAAGATGGTGAAGCAAGGTTTCCCTACTGCGGAGGATCAGATGCGCGAAGCGACGACCTCCGGCGTCATTACCCGCCCCATTCGGCTCGCCCATCCCGAAGAGATCGCGGGCGTAATCGTGTTTCTGTGCAGCACGCCATCCGCGCACATTACCGGCAGCACGATCCACGTGAACGGCGGCACCTTTATGGCTTAGCGATTTCGCCCACCAATCGATGGAGGTATTACTCAATGGACCTGGAAAAGAATTCGCTCGACTTCGGTATGTTCACCAACCACCCGGAAGTCATGCACGACTTCTACAACGGTCAGCTCGGTCTGAAGTTCGAAGGCACCACGCCGATGGGACCCAAATTCAAGCTGTCACGCTATATGCTCAACGGTTCGGTCCTCAAGCTTTGGCATGCCACCGATGCGCTGCCGCCGCGCACCCCGGCCGGATATAAATCCCTGACCATCGCCGACTCCAAGGCCACTGCGCCACGCACCATGAGCGATCCGGACGGCAATCAGCTTCTTTTCGTTCCGCCCGGCCACAACCAGGTGGATCAAATCGAGTTCCAACTCGGCGTCAGCGACATGGCTCTCTCCGAGCGCTTTTACGGCGATGCTTTGGGCGCGGAACGGGTCGCCGGCGGGCGCTACCGTTTTGGTCAGACCTTTCTCAGCCTCAGCGCGGATCCGGGCGCGCGCCGGGTCAAAACCGAACTCATCACTAATCCGCTCGACGCGGTGGCCGCGATGGCCGGGGTAGGCTACAGGTATCTGACTATCCAGGTGCGCGATTGCGCGGCTGAATATCAGCGCGTGATGGGCAAAGATGTAAACCAGGGCGTGGCATTCACATCCGGGGCCGGACCCCTGGCCGGTCTTTTTATGGTGCGCGACCCCGACGGTAACTGGGTCGAGGTCCTGCAGCGGAAATAGCCAGTACTCATAATCCGGGGTTTGAACCGTGACGTTTGCGAAGAGGAGGCTCGTGGCGATTAGCCACAGCGGCTCCGGGCCATAAATCGGGGCGCGCTCAAGAACAAAGGAGAAAGCTTATGACCGAACCCGAGAAGCTGCAAATGCTGCTCGACCGCGCGGAGATCAGCGAGGTGGTCTACAATTACGCGACCGGCGTCGATCAGAAGGATGAAAAACTCTTTCGCTCGATTTGGGCGGACGAGATTACCGTTGACGGTGTCGGCGGATTGTTCAAAGAAAGCAGGCCGGCCACGCTCAGCGCCGACAAATGGGCCAGTATCATCATCCGCCGTATCTCCAAATTCGAGGTCACCCAGCACGTGCTGACCAATCCGAAAATCGAGGTCAACGGCAATCAGGCCAAGTGCGTGGTCTATATGCAGGCCCGTCACTTCGTGCAGGGATGGAAACCAGGCGACCCGATCTATGACATGGGCGGCTTTTACACCCATGACCTGGTGCGCACGGCGCAGGGATGGCGTATCAAAAGCTACTGCCTGCACGTGACGTGGCTCCTCAATCCGCCCGCGGCGTAGGCTGGTGACATCGGCGTTGCGCTGAATAGGGTTACAAGCTCATAAAAAAGGCCGGCAGCTTGTGTCGGCCTTTTTTTTATTTGGCTCTGAACTTATCCGCGGTCCATCATCCGATGGACCGCGTTGGCGTCGCTGAACGACGGAGGGTTAGGCTTGCTTGCGCTCCTTGGCCGGGTCGTAAGCGAAGTGGCGGATGTTTTCGCCGCCAGCGGCGAACGCGTAGTCCTTGTACGATTCGGGAGCCTTCACCTCCACCCGGCGCTTCATCGCTGCTTTGATTATCGGCTCGAGGCGTTGGGCCTTCTCCCGGCAATGCTTTTCGTCGCGTTCCTGGAATTCGTGGATGATGGTCTTGCCGAACAGTTCGAGCGACTCGCAGATGTCCTCGTGCTTGAGCTTGCCCGCCTGGGCGATGAAATTGATCTGATCAACCCCCGCGGCCTCGTAATCGAGCAGCACCTTGCGGATCTCTTCCGGGGTGCCCACGCAACTGGGCGCTCCGCTGTCGCCGCCGACGATCCTCATAAGTTCGGGCATCGGCGTATTGCGAAACGCACTCCACAGATCAGTTTGTGCCGGACGATGGAGGCCGTCCACGTAGAAATGCCTGAAGCAGTAACCAAAGAACGTCCCGTTTTCGGCGCTCAGCTTGCGCGCCTTGGAGCCATCTTGATGGCACATGAAGCCGGAAAGGAAACCGACGTTGGGATTGACCGCGTAGCCAATCGGAACAGCGTGTTCCAGGGTCGCATAGTAGTCACGAGTCCATTTTTGGGCGTCGCTCGCGGACAGGAACCCGAAGGTCAGCGCGCCGATTCCCATCCGCGCCGCCATCACGATCGTCTCCTGGCGCGAACAGGCGACCCACAGCGGCGGATGCGGCTTCTGGATGGGTTTGGGAATAATGTTGCGCGGCGGAAACTGGATATATTTGCCTTCATGACCGCGGAACGGCTCCTCCACCATCATGCGGCAAATCACGCCCAGCGCCTCGTGCCACATCGCGCGCTTCTCGGTGCGCGAGACGTGAAACGCGTCGAGTTCCGAAAAGCTCGACGATTCGCCAGTGCCGAACTCCGCTCGCCCGCGGCTGAGCAGGTCCAGCGCCCCGACCCGCTCGGCCACCCGCGCCGGATGGTTGATTGGCGGCGGCAGCAATGTGACGCCCGAGCCCAGGCGCATCCGCTTGGTGCGCTGGCTGGCGGCCGCCAGGAAACTCTCCGACGCCGAGGAGTGGGAATACTCCTCCAGGAAGTGGTGCTCGACCTCCCACAGATAGTCGAAGCCGACCCGATCCGCGACTTCCAGTTGCTCCAGGCCGTTGTGCCAGGCGTTCATTTCGGATTCCAGGGTCCAGGGTTTCGGCGTCTGCAGCTCCATCAGAATTCCAAATTTCATCGTACCACCTCCTGGTTCGAGGAGCTTCGGCTCGCCGACGCTGAGCGTCCGCTCCGCACCGATAATGGCTTAGGTCGGCCGACTTTAACAAGCGGAACGGGGACCTCGGTCCTCCGGACGAGTTCAAAAGGAACCGGCATGGAGGCCGGCGCTACGAAACCAGGGAGAGCAGGGGACAATCCTTCTGCCGTAGCGTCGGCTTCCGCGCCGGTTCTTTTTGCTCGGTCTCTCTACACTCCGGTTTTTCACGAACACAGCCTGTGCTAAACGGGCGTTAGTAAGCGCTCCACCACTACGGCAGGAAACACTTTTCGTTCCGGGAGAGCAGCTATGAGTTTTAAAGGAAAATGCGCGATCGCCGGTTTGGGGATGACCCCGATGGGCCAGGTGTACGATTTCGACGGGATGGGATTCGCTATCGAAGCGGTCCGCCTGGCGCTGGATGACGCCGGCCTGAAACCTTCGGAGCTAGACGGTCTGCTGGTGCAGCCGGGGGTTGCCTGGCGCGAATCCGCCGGGGGGCTCAGTTGGATGGCGAATACCGAGATGCAGGACCTGATGGGACTGCGGGACCTGCGGCTGATTGCCACGATGAATCTGGGCGGCGCGACCGCCGGCGCGATGGTGGCGTACGCCGCGCAGAGTATCGCGGCGGGGATGGCCAACGCGGTGGCGTGCGTGTTTGCCGACAATCCGCTCAAGCCGCCGCAACCCGGCGCCCAGGGCAGCGCCGGAGCCGCCTATGGCCAGGCGTTCGGGATGAACGCTAGCTTCGGCATGTTCGGCGCGGTGGCGACTTACGGTCTGGTCGCCAAGCGCCACATGGAACTTTACGGCACTACGGCCGAGCATTTCGGCGCCGTCGCAGTGGCGCAGCGCAAATGGGCCAACCGCAACCCGATCGCCTATTTTCGCGAGCGGCCGCTGACGCTGGAGGACTACCTCAACTCGCGATGGATCTGCGAGCCGTTTCGGCTGTTGGACTGCTGCCTGGTTTCCAACGGCGGCATCTGCGTGATCGTCACCTCGGCGGAGCGCGCGCGCGATCTGCGCAAGCCGCCGGTCTATATTCTCGGCGCCGGCCAGGGCCATCCGGGCGGCGACCCGGTCGATCGCCTGGCCTGCGGCGCGCCGATAGCCAAAGAGGTGGCTTTCAAGATGGCAGGAATCGATCTCAAAGACATCGACCTGGTGCAGTTGTACGATTGCTACACCTTCACCGTTATCGTGACGTTGGAGGACTACGGCTTTTGTCCCAAGGGCGAGGGCGGACCCTTCGTCGCGGATGGCCATACGGGGCCGGGCGGTTCGCTTCCGGTAAACACCGGCGGCGGCGAGCTTAGCGCGTACTATTTGTGGGGCATGACGCCGCTGTCCGAGGCGGTCATCCAGATGCGGGGCGAGGCTGGCGAGCGGCAAGTGAAGAAACATAACATCTGCCTGGTCTCGGGCAACGGCGGCCATCTGACCACGCACTCCACCCTGGTCCTGGGCACCAGGCCGGGCCGCGCGGCCAGGCGCAAGCCGGCAAAGGCAACCGTCGCGGCCGCGGCGCAGGAGGCCGTTAACTGACGCCGTGCGCCGCCGCGAGGATAGCGGCGCACGGCGCTTTTGAGCTACTAGATCAATTTGAAACCGCCAGCCTGAGATTGGCGGCAAGGTTGCGGTGGGTACGCTAAAGGTTCGGCAGAAATCGATAAGCAGTCTTTGAAGGAGATGATGGTGAAGCAATACAATTTAGTTTCTTCGGACGATCACGTGCAGGAACCCGGCGATACCTGGACCAAACGCGTGCCCGCCAATCTGCGCGACCGCGCCCCCAGGATCGAGCGCGGCGCCGACGGCGATGCCTGGGTGATAGACGGCAAGCGCGGCCGCAGCATCGGGATGGAAGTCCAAGGCGGCAAAAAGTTCGAGGACTACAAACAGTCGGGCGAGACCTATCAAACGATGCGCAAGGGCGCCTGGGATCCGGTTGAGCGGCTCAAAGACATGGATCTGGACGGCGTTGATGCGGAGGTGCTTTATCCCAATCTCGGCATCGGGCCGCTGTTCCTGCTCGATGACCTGGAGCTGCAGTTTGCCTGCCTGCGCGCATACAACGATTTTCTCTCCGAATGGTCCAGTACCGATCCGAGCCGGCTGATCGGCATCGGGCTGGTGCCCACCGACGACGTCCAGGTCGGCGTCGAAGAGCTCAAACACATCGCCAAGCTGCCCGGACTGCGCGGGGCACTGCTGCCGACCTATCCACGCGGTGAGCCGCTCAACACCGAGAGTTATGATCCGCTGTGGGCCACAGCGCAGGACCTCGGCATCCCGATGCATATCCATCTGCGCACCGGCGATCGCCGCACCGAAGGACTGTTCAGCGGCGGCGGGCGCCTGCGCGGCAATGTGGACGTGATCCTGAATCTCGCCTCGCTGGCCAACTACGAAGCGTTGTCACGGATCATCTTCGGCGGAGTGCTGGAGAAGTTCCCCAAGCTGAAGTTCGTGTCGGTGGAAGGCAACATCGGCTGGCTGGGCTATTTCCTGGAGAAGTCCGACCGCACCTACAAACGCCATCGCCACCATACCGGACTTGATCTGCCCAACCCGCCCAGCTTCTACTTCCATCGCCAGGTGCTCGCCACCTTCATCGAGGACAAGGTCGGCGTGATGATTCGCAAAGTGATCGGCGTGGACAACCTGATGTGGTCGGCCGATTACCCGCACACCGACACCACTTTCCCCAACTCGCGCCAGTACGTGGACGATCACTTCGCCGGCGTGCCGGCCGAGGATCGCTACAAGATCGTCGCCGGCAACGCGGTCAAGCTCTACGGACTTGGCTGATGCAATCGCCGCCGGACTCAGGAAGATTCCTGAGTCCGGCTAAGCGAACAGCTTCGTCACCAACTCCGTGTCGAGGTACGCGATAACCTCGCGCACTTGCCCGTCCGCCAGGCGTAGCATCCAGCAGTAAGTCTGGTTGTAAGCGATGCCGTTCTTGCCTTGGGCGTGGCTCTCGAACTGCACCGCCACCTTGTCGCCGTCGGCGATGACGTCGCGCACGACGACCTTGAGTTCGCTGGCTAAATGTTCCGACATCGCGCTCAACGCGGCTCTGAAGTCGCGTTTGCTGTTGTAGGTGCGCGATATGGGCGTGCTGCCGGTTACGGTCCAGCGCACGTCGTCGGCGACCAGCTTGAAGAAAGCGCGCCCATCGCCCCGGCTCCACGCGTCAAACGCGTCCCGGATCAGTTTCTTGTTTTCAGCGGCGCTCATAAGTACGACCTCCTCCGTGCCGGAGCACGAGCATGGATAATACCGAAATCATCGAAGAAAAAGAGTGACTGCCCGATTAGGCGAGCTAAGGTTACGAATTAAACAACTGCTGCACTTTTTGCGGCTAGCTCTGAGTCCCGAAAGGAGAAATCATGGCAGCGGGTGAACCTATCAAAGTGGAAGACTGTCCTACACGGAATTTTTCAAGACGCGAGCCGATCTGACAAAAGCCTTCCGTGAGAATTAAACCGATCCCTGTTATACGGTGGCATGGTGATATTTTTCTAGGCAGGGCCGTTCTGTTTGTGGTGTTCGCTGCCGGCGCGCTGCGAAATTAGCACCCAGGCCTGGCGTTCGCCGAAAAAACGGTCGCCCCGCCGTCCAGGCTTCGCCAAGACCTGAAGGTGGTTGCCAGGCGTTAAGCCGGGGGCTACTTCAGCAATCCCGCCACGCGAAGCTGGCCTTGCCGCACCCGTCCGGCGCCGTGGTAGGCTGGACGCGAGGTTTGCTATGGCGAGCGCTTTAACTGGAGTTAAAGTAGTCGAAGTTGGCGAGTTGGTCTCGGCGCCGTACGCGGCCAAGCTCATGGCCGATATGGGCGCCGAGGTCATCAAGATAGAGCGGCCGGGCGCTGGCGACCTGGCGCGCACCCGCGGGCCGTTTCCCGGCGGCCAGCCTCATCCGGACAAAAGCGGGCTGTTTTTGTACCTTAACGCGAACAAGTATGGCAT
Organism: Binataceae bacterium (SeqCode); assembly: GCA_035939115.1. GTDB lineage: Bacteria > Desulfobacterota > Binatia > Binatales > Binataceae > JAJPJA01. The sequence goes on along the minus strand of DASZGF010000234.1, from coordinate 46,265 downwards.
CACCCTGGACCTCGCGCAGCCACAAGGCTTCGAACTGTTCGAGGCGCTCGCGGCGGATGCTGACGTACTGATTCACAACGTGTGGCCGCCCGAAACGGATCGCATCGGCCTTAACTTCGAGCGCCTTGCCCGGCGCAATCCGCGCCTGGTGATGACGTCGATCGAACCATTCGGAACTACCGGGCCGCATCGCAACTGGCGCGCCGAGGAGTTGACCGCGTGGTCTTCGGGCGGGGTATGCGTGCTCAACGGCGGCGGCGCCGGCCATCCCGAACTCCCCCCGCTGAAGACCTCCGGCAGCCAGGCGGGATTTCAAGCCGGGGTCCATGGAGCGACTGCGACGATGGGGGCCGTGTTCGCGCGCATCCGCGGCGGCAAGGGGCAGCACGTCGAGGTCTCGGCGCAGGAATCGCTGGTATCGCAGAACGAGATGGTCTTCGAGTACTGGCCCTACATGGGCGTGATCGCGACGCGGCTTGGGCGCAAGCCGCTCCAACCGATGGAGACGATGCAGTGCAAGGACGGATGGATCTACGTGTGCTGCGTCGAGGAGCATCAATGGCGCAACTTCGTGGCCTTGATGGGCAACCCCGAATGGGCCGATGAGGAGATTTTTGCCGACCGGCTCAAGCGCGGGGAGAATTGGGAAGCGCTGGAAATTTTCCTGCGCGAATGGGTCAGCGGCCAGACCGTGCTCGAGCTTTACCGCAAGGCGCAGGAGCGGCGGGTGCCGTTCGCACCGGTTTCGACCATGGGCGACCTGCTCAACTCCGACCATCTCAAGGCGCGCGGATTTTTCGTCGAGATCGCGCATCCGGTGGCCGGAACCCACAAATATCCGGGAGCACCGATCAAGTACGGTGCCACACCGTGGCAGATTCGGATGCCCGCGCCAGCCCTTGGACAGCACAACGGTGAAATCCTAGGACAGCGCCTGGGGCTTTCACGCGAGCGCCTGGACGATCTCAAAGGCAAGGAAGTGATTTAGATGGACGCGCCGCTTTCAGGCATTCGAATCGCGGACTTCACCTGGGTATGGGCGGGGCCCTATTGCACCCTTCAACTGGCGCATATGGGCGCCGACGTGATCAGAATCGAAACCGCCACCCGCCCTTGCGTCACGCGCCAACTCCCGCCGTGGCCCGGCGGCAAGCCGGCAGGGCTCGACAGCTCGGGCTACTACAACCAGTACAACCAGGGTAAGCGTTCGCTGTCGCTCAATTTCACCAAACCGGGGGCGTTGGAAATCGCCCGCCGCCTGGTTGCAAAAAGCGACGTGGTGGCGAACAACTTCGCGCACGGCGTGATGGACCGCCTCGGGCTTGGTTACGAGGAGCTCAAAAAGATCAAACCCGACATCATCATGATTTCGCTCTCGGGCTATGGCGACACGGGTCCGTACAGCGACTATGTAGCCTATGGCCCCGCGCAGGTCCCGCTGTGCGGATTGTCGGCGCTGACCGGTTATATCGGCGGACCGCCGATGCATGCTGGCTACAGCTACGCCGATCCCAACGCCGGCGTGCACGGCGCCTTCGCGATCATGACCGCGTTGTACCATCGCGAGATGACCGGCGAGGGCCAGTACATGGAGATGAGCCAGTGGGAGTGCGCGATGGGGGTGCTGCCCGAGGGGATCATGGAATACACCATGAACGGGCGGGAGCCGGAGCGGATCGGCAACCGTGATCCCTTGATGGCGCCGCATGGGATCTTCAGATGTAAGGACCGGACCGAAAAGGTGTTTGGAGTCACCGTGGATCAGTTTATCGCGATTGCCGCCGCCGATGACGCCGCATGGAAGCGGCTGGCCGCGGCTATCGGCAGCCCGGAACTCGCGGACGATCCGAAGTTCGCGACGCTGGCGGCGCGCAAGGCCAATGAGGATCAACTCGAATCGATCATCGAAGCCTGGAGCGTGCAGCAAACCGCTCCGCGCGCCGCGCAGATGCTCCAGGATGCCGGCGTCGCGGCATTCGTGGTCGCCGACAACAAGTACCTTTCCGAAGAAGATGAGCATCTCAGGGCGCGCGACTATTTCGTTAACCTGCCCCATCCCGTGGTCGGGGTGAAACAGCACTGCGGCATCCCGTGGAAAATGAGCGCAACGCCCGGCGCCGTCCGTGCTGCGGCTCCGCTGTTGGGGCAGCATAACGACGAGGTGCTGAGCCAGCTGCTGGGACTGAGCGGAGCTGAAATTGCGACCCTGCGCGCGGCGGGCGCATTGGAGTAAGATTCAACTCGGCGTGCCACATTCAAATGGCGCCGCGCGACCGGATATGCGAAAACTCGAAGCCTGAAGGCTAAGCGGCGGCCTTTTTGGCGATCAGCCGATCAATGCAAGCTCGCTGGGCCAACGAAAGCAGGTCGCAGAACCGATCATCGGGTTCCGCGGCCGATAGCGGGCCTATAAATCCGTTCGATAAAGATATCGTTTTGCCAAGCCTCATAGCCCAGGAGCGAACCCTCCATCCTTTCGAAGCCTTCGTTCCAACCGGTTTTTGCGGCGGTGTCCCAGAGTAAAATCATTGCATTGATTCGCCACTCCTGGGTTGGCAGGGCGTACATGACACGCCGCGTCCCCAGCACTCGTCCTGTGCCGGTTGGCACGACATGCTCGCGGTTCCCGATCGGTACGACGTACTCCCGTTTTACGAACCTGCCCGCTGCCACATATGGATCGAATAGACTTTCGGGAATCTCTTCAATTTCAGGATGATCCGGGTATTGACCGTGAAAACAAGCGAGCGGCTTGATCCCCTTGAGCATCAGGGTCAGCTCCCGGTTCGTGTGCACTTTGTAGGGTAGGTCATCTAACGGACGCCAGGCACGGAGCCTCGGGATCCGGTTCCTCGAATCGATTGCGATCTTGAAACGCGCCTTAAGACGCTCTACCACTTGACCGTCAAGGTCGTAGCAGAGGTGGGCTATCTCCGAGACTTTGGCGCCAATTATCGTACATAGCTCGCCAATATCATCAACTTCAAAAGGAGCCTCCTCAATCGGGATTCGGTCGCATCATCGAGCGCTTCCAGCACGAAGCGGCGGCAAGACTCTGGGCGGCTGTCTATGGTCATATTCGTGCTCACACGTCCTTGGCCCGCGCCGGATAGATCCTACATAAACGGCAATGAACCCCCGCGTGCGTGCAGGGTCTGGCCGGTCAGCGCGTGGTGTGGGCTGGTGGCCGCATAGACGATTACGTCGGCGACTTCGGACGGCCATAGTGGGCGACCGAAGGGATTGTCCTGGATGCCCATTTCGAAGTCCTTGTCGCTGGGCGGCTTCTCGGAGCCCATCGCGGTGTGCACCCATCCGGGCGCGACCGCCGTCACGACGATTTCCGGCGCCGCCTCCAGAGCGAGCACCCTGGTGAATGCTATCAGCCCGGCCTTCGCCGCCGCATACAGTGCCGCTCCCTTGTAGGGCTTGACCGCGGCGCCGGACGCCATATTGACGATACGTCCGTACTTCTGATCCTTCATCGGCTTCAGCACCGCCTGTGAGCAGAGCATCGCGCCCAGCAGGTTGACGTTGATCACCTTGTGGAACGTCTCCTCGGTGAACTCCGCGATGGGCTGGCCGATGGGGATGGCGGCGTTGTTGATCAGCACGTCGACGCGGCCCAGTTCGGCTAGCACGCGGGCCACCATGCTCTGCACCTCGGCGCGCGTTGAGATGTCGGTTTTGATGTAAAGCGTGCGCCGACCCGTCTGTTTGGCGATAACTTCGGCGGCGTCGCGGCCCCAATCCTCCCGCAGATCGACGACCGCCACGTCCAAACCCTTTTGCGCCAACTGCAGGGCGGTCTCCCGCCCCATTCCCCAGGGCCGTCCGGCCCCGGTGACGATCGCAACGCGCGTGATGCTCATTTGTTGTCTCCCCGCGAATGTTTGCCGCCCGCAATCACGTTCGCTCGTTTGACCAGCTAAACTGTTGAGCTCCCAACGCCTCATAACTTTTGCGGCGCCGCCAAGTCAATCGCGCGCCGTTGCGCGGCGGCGGCGGCTGCCTGTGCTAACTCCCGAACGGGACTGTCTGCACCTCGATGCCGCCAATACGGGCCGCGATCTGATTGTAAAGCCAACTGAACACGCCAACGAGCACAAACCCGATTACGCCCTGGACCGCGCCCACGAAGACCAGGGCGAGAACGGCTTTGCCGGGTTGTCCATGCGCCAAAGCAGCCAGTGCGACAAAGAACGCCGCTATTTCACCCAGGATAAAATAGAGCGCGCCCATGACCTTGGCCGCCGACAAAACCCCGATCGACTTGATTTCGTGCATGTATCCTTTCCTCCAAAGATGACGTTATTTCGCGAACTGGTTGTGCGTGGGACCCTGATGCCTATCCGGGCAGGCGCATCAGCTCGATTCTCACCCCGTCGGGATCGGTGCAGTAGATGAAATCGCTGCTCGACCCGTCGGGGTTGTCGAGTTTGGTTCGCGTATGATCGAATGCGGTGCCGCCCAACTCGCGAATTCGCGCCGCCGTCGCGTCCACATCTTCGACCCGCACTGACAGATGCGTCAGGCCAAGCTGGTTCATCGGACGGCGGGCGGCCTGACCCTGGAATCCCGGCGCATCAAAGCACAACAGCTCGATTCGCACTCCGTCGCGGGTGATGAATCGCGACTGCAGCACGATATTTCCATCGACCTCCATCAGGCGACCGAATTCGGTCCCGACTGTGTAGGATTCGACCAGTTCGAATCCCAAGCCTTGGCAATAAAAGCGCAGCGAACGCTCGAGGTCGGACACGCAGATGCCGACGTGCGAAAAGGTCAGTGCCGAGGCAGGTGTTGTCATTGGCGTTTACTCCACTGTTGGCGATGCGCTCGCCACAAAAGGCCTGATAGACCACCGCGCACGAGATCGCAACGCTGTCTTTGTGGCATGATCGCAGCGATCCGCACAATGCGGGTGAGAAAAGGCAGAACTGAGCCGCATCGGGACCGCGCGAGACGTTTGTGACGCTCAGTGACCCCTATAGAGCCACACTCGTGGTCGGGGTGGGCAGCGTCGGGACGATGTGCATAGTGGCGTTGCTGATGGCTTCCGACGACAACCCGCTGCTCCTCGAGGTCAAGCAGGCCAACGCCTCGGTGCTCGAGCCCTACGCCGGCAAGAGCGCTTATTCCAACCATGGGCAGCGCGTGGTTGTGGGACAGCGGCTAATGCGGGCGGCCAGCGATATGATGCTGGGTTGGCCCGTCGCCAACCTGGGCGGGCGCCACTTTTATGTGCGCCAGCTTCGGGACATGAAGATTTCCGCGATCATTGAAACCATGGAACCCGAAACGATGAGGATTTACGGAAAGCTGTGCGGATGGGACCTGGCGCGAGCGCACGCGTGATCGGGCGATTCGGCGATGATTTCCGGTTATCTCGGCAACAGCGATATCTTCTATAAAGCGACTGTGAAGTTCGCGGCGGCTTAGCCGACCAGACCGAGAGCGACCACCGGGCGATGCTTAAGCGCCCGACGGCCGGCTGGAGGTCGCAGACATCGAGTAGCGCAAATCCTGCCAATCGCCGGGGGACTAACTCCAGCGAGCAGCAGTCCGAGGCACGATGATGGCATCCTTGAACGTTGATCGCGCTGAGCCAAACCTGGCCTTCTCGCTTACCGAAGGGGGGCCCGGATCCGCCTTCATGAAGCGGCTGCATCTGGTGCATCCTGAATTGGGCACGGGTTCGCCACGGACCGCGCTGGTCCTGATGGGGCTGACGTGGCTGCCTCTGTTCATTCTGTGTCTTCTGGAGGGGCTAGTCTTTAGCGGCGCCAAAATACCTTTCTTTTACGATATCGCCGCGCACACTAGGTTCCTGCTTGCCGTTCCGGTGCTGGTCCTCGCCGACATCCCGGTGGGCGCGCGCTTGCGGCAGGTGGTGAGGCACTTCGTTGCCGCGCATCTGATCCGCGAGGATGAGTTGGTGAAATTCGGCGAGACCATCCTCGAGGCGCTGCGCTTTCGCGATTCGCATGTCGCGGAAATGATAGTCCTGATTCTGGCATACATCGCAACCTACAGCGCTGTGACCGGTTTCTCGTTTCAAAAAGGCGGTAGCTGGTTCATGCCGGTATCCGGCCAGGGATTAAGCCCGGTCGGTTACTGGTACGCTTTCGTCGCTCTGCCAATTTTCCAGTTTCTGATTTTCCGCTGGATATACCGGATGGTGGTGTGGAGCAGGTTCCTTTGGAAGGTTTCAAAATTCGACCTTCTCCTCACGCCGACTCATCCCGACGCCGCCGGAGGTCTCGCCTTCCTCGGCAAGGGACTGATTCCCTTCGGGGTCGTCCTGTTTGCGTTAAGCGCTGTGGTCGCCAGTGCGATCGCGAGAAATATGCTGTTCAACGGTGGAAAACTCGAAGACTACCAGTGGAGCTACCTCGTCCTGTTTTTGGTTGGCTTGGTCATTTTCGCTGGACCGATGCTGATTTTCGTACCCAAACTGATCACACTCAAGCAACGCGGCCTGATGGAATACGGGGCACTGGGCAGTGAGTACACACAGGCCTTCCATCGAAGGTGGGTCGACAAGACTCAGCCAACCGAAGAACCGCTGCTCGGCACGGGTGACATTCAATCTCTGGCTGATCTCGGCAATAGTTTCGAAATCATTAGGAAAATGAAGGTGTTGCCGGTGGATCTCAGCGACTTCATCGCGATCGTTCTCCCCGGCCTGATTCCGGCGCTCCCGCTGGCCGCGACCGTAATGCCGTTGGGCCAGATCGTGAAAACCTTGCTGAAACTGGTCGCTTGACCTCTGGTTGCTAAGCTTTACCAGCTCGACCTTGCTCAGAGCTGCCTGGATTCCCTCTATAAAAAGGCGCGGACCCGGATGCCGAAAACCACCTGGAAGTTGGAGTTGGGATTGAGCGCCGGATTGATGATGAATTCAGCATCGGGCGTGACCTGTAGGCCATCCACCACTTGGGCACGATAAAAGAACTCGAAGGCAAACTGATCATGGGTGGACGGTGCGGTGGGTCTGGCCCAGGTCGCTCCAAACCCCAATCGGTCGGTGGACCGTTCGAACGGGGCGACCGAAACCACTCCCCAGTCCGCCTCGATCGAGGTGCGGTTCGCGCCAGCCGGGCAATAACCGACTCGCACGAACGGCACCATCTGCGCCGCCAATTCCTGATCCACGCTCAGAGCGACCCCGGAGCCGGCGCCATGATCCATGGCCTCCGCCGTGTGCCAACCCATCAGCCGGTAGTGACCCTCACCAAGCGCCGCTGAAACGGTCTTCATATTGGGCACGAAGCCAATCTCAAAGGCTTCAAAGTAATGTCCCTGAAGGAAGGAATTGATCGAATCGCTGGGCTTACGGTCGGGGCTGCCATTGGCATCCGCCAACCCGCCATCAACGTACAATCGCGGGTCTGGCCAATAGCGGATGTTGAAGCCCAGACCGTTGGACGGAAAGGCGATCGTCTGGCTATAGACCAGCGACTGCATCAGGAAGTCGCGGCCATCGCTGGAGGCCACCCGGTTGGTGTTGAAGTGAGTTGTTTGGTCAATCTTGCCAAGCTGAATGACCAGCTTCCGGTTGAGCAGGGATTGCTGCCACCACACCTGATTGAAGCGGTTGTAGCCGGCCGACCCTGAGTTGTTGATGCCCCAGGGCAGACCGACGTCGGCGGCGAGCTGGTTGCCGGTCAATGGCGACCAAACGTTGCGATCGCGATAGACGAAGCCCAGTGTCCCATCGCCAAGTGTGGCGGAATCGATCAGATGCCACGCCCCATAGATGTCAAAACTCCCCACCCACGTATGGTGGGGAGTGGGCGCGTCGGGAGCGATTTGATAGATGGTCGTATATGACATGCCGAGGCTGAGCCTGGTCATGTCTTTGATGAGGTCTGTGGTGCGGATTAGTTTCTTTCGCGTCCACTGCCAGGGATGTATGGACACCAGGGGACGCTGGAGGGCGCGGTCTTCGGTCAATGATTGCTCGACGTCAACCGACTGAGCGAAAGCGTTCTGAAGTCCGGTCAAGGCTCCGAGCAGACATAACACGACTACCACCAGGATTTGAAGTCTCAACTTATGGCCAGTGTGTCCGGCATCAGCAGGCAACTCGACTTCGCTCCTCCTCGCCCTTCGAAAACCTCCTTGGATTTCGTAATGGGCGCCGCATGAGCTGTAGCGATACCGATCAATCCCTTTTGAACGTGGCGGTCCTTCCCTGGGCGAGAAGCGTGGCGGGGTCCAGGCGCCCGAAGAGATTAATCAAGGCCCCCACCAGACCAGTCCAGCCGGTCTGATGGCTCGCCCCGAGACCGGCGCCGTTGTCGCCGTGGAAGTACTCGTAGAACAGGATATGGTCGCGCCAATGCGGGTCGGACTGGAACTTTTCCGTGCCCCCATAGACGGGCCGATGGCCACGCTCATCGTGCAAGAAAATTTTCCCCAGCCGCTCGACGATCTCCCTGGCGACCTCGAACAGGTTCATCAGACGGCCCGATCCGGTCGGGCACTCGATTTTGAAGTTGTCGCCGTAGTACGCGTAAAAGCTGATCAGGGCGCGGATGATGAGCGCGTTGACTGGGGCCCACACCGGTCCGCGCCAGTTCGAATTGCCGCCAAAAAGCCCGCTGGCGGATTCGGCCGGCATGTAGTCAACCCGGTGCTCCTGACCGCCCTCGTTGAATATGTAGGGATGATCCCGATGATATTTCGAAAGGGAGCGAATCCCGTAGGGGCTTAGAAATTCGTTCTCGTCCAGCATCCTGCTCAGCACCCGGCGCAACCGCTGCGGGTTGAGCAAAGAGATGAGGCCGCGCTCGCCTACTCCGAAATGCCCTGGCCCCGTGGGGTGAATCGATTCCAGGATTTCAGGCATCTGTTTGAGGCGGTCCACAAAAAAGTGCGCCGAGGGGACGCGCTCGCGCTGCCACGGCTCTACCACCGTGGTTGCGCACAGCGGGAGCAGGCCCACCATCGAGCGCACCTTAAGCCGCCTGGAGCTGCCGTCGGGCAGACGCAACAGATCGTAGTAAAAGCCGTCCTCCTCATCCCACATCCCATCCTGTCCCGGCCGGTTCATCGCCATCGCGATCCATAGAAAGTGATCGACAAACTTGGCGACGAAGTCATCGTAAGCGGGGTCGTAGGCGGTAAGCTCGACCGCAATCTCGGCCATGTTCTGGCAGAACAGACACATCCACGCCGTGCCGTCTGCCTGCTCGAGGTTTCCTCCCGTGGGCAGCGGGGCACTGCGGTCGAAGACGCTGATGTTATCGAGCCCCAGGAAGCCGCCTTCGAACACGTTCTTGCCCAGACGGTCCTTGCGGTTGACCCACCAGGTGAAGTTCAGCGTCAGCTTGGAGAAGGCCGACTTCAGGAATTCCAGGTCGCCTGCACCGCGCAGCGCCTGCTCGGTGCGATAGAGGAAAAGCGTAGCCCAGGCGTGTACCGGCGGATTGACGTCGCTGAAGTTCCATTCGTATGCCGGGACCTGGCCGTTGGGATGGATATAGCGCCCGCTAAGCACGATCTCGAGTTGCTGTTTGGCGAAGTCCAAATCCACGGCTGACAGCGCCAGCGTGTGAAAGGCAAGGTCCCAGGCGGCGTACCACGGGTATTCCCACTTGTCGGGCATCGACAGGACGTCATCGTTGATCATGTGGAACCAGTCGCGGTTGCGATAATGGCGCCCGCCCGCGCGCAGCGGATGAGCCTGGTGGCCCTCCAACCATCGGTAGGCGTCAAAAAAATAGTACTGCTTGCTCCACAGCATCCCCGCAAGCGCCTGGCGCACTACGTTGGTGCGGTCCGGGTCGCTCTTGACGGCTGGCACGAGTGCGGAATCATAAAACTCGTCCGCCTCCTTGACGCGAGCCCCAAGTACCGCGTCGAAATCCGCAAAAGCATCGGCCAGGTCGCCCGGAGCACTGCGGGTCAAGCGCAGCCGGATGGTCTGAGTCTGCCGGGCAGCCACAGTCACCTGGTAGTGGGGAGAAACCCTGGTCCCGACACGATCGGGATTTACCGCATCGCGCTTGCCATGAACGACGTACTCATTGATGCCGTCCTTGACGTAAGGTGAAGCGTTCGCCGTTCCAAAGAGCCTGGCGTTGTTGCTCTCATTTTCGGTGAAGAGCAGCGCCGGCGCTCCTTCGCAGTACAAATAGTAGTCGTCAAGCGATTCCTGGAAGAGCGGGTCGCTGTGATGGGTCTGGATGACGGCGCGGCTGCCGGCTTCGATCGCCCGCACTACCGGCTTGCTTCCGCCGCCCGCCCACGACCAGGTGTTGCGAAACCACAAGGTCGGCAGGACATGGATGAGCGCCGGCTCCGGTCCGCGATTGCAAATGCTGATTTTGATCAACATATCCTCGGGGGCGGCCTTGGCGTATTCCACAAAGACGTCGAAATAGCGGTCGTCATTGAACACGCCGGTGTCCAGCAGCTCATACTCCAGTTCGCTGCGTGAGCGCCGGTGGTTGGTCTGGATCAAGTCCTCGTACGGATAAGCGCGCTGCGGGTACTTGTAAAGGTACTTCATGTACGAGTGCGTCGGCGTGCTGTCGAGGTAGAAGTAGTACTCCTTGACGTCCTCGCCGTGGTTGCCCTCGCTATTGGTCAGGCCGAAAAGGCGTTCCTTGAGGATGGGATCCTTGCCGTTCCAAAGCGCGAGCGCGAAGCACAGCACCCCGTGTTGGTCGGATATTCCCGCCAGGCCGTCCTCGCCCCAGCGGTAGGCGCGGGAGCGCGCCTGGTCATGGGAAAAATAATCCCAGGCGTTGCCGTCTTCGCTGTAGTCCTCGCGCACGGTTCCCCACTGCCGTTCGCTCAGATAGGGACCCCACTTTTTCCATGGCACCGCCGAGTCGCGGCACGCGCTCAAGCGGGCGCTTTCAGCATTTGCCGCGGCGGCGGTTTTCTTCGGGTTTTGAACCGGCTCTTTCATGTTCCTTCCAGTCGTCGTCTTGGGCATGATGCAATCGGAAAGGCGAAAAGTCACCAGCGATCGCCGGCCGAGCACATGCCGTTGCGGGGCTTTATGTCGATGAAATGCCCCGATGCTGCTTTCACTTGATGAAATATCCCGAGACGCGCCACTTGCCGTCCTTGTCGAGCATCGCAGTCACGGTCTCGATCGCGGACTTCTTGTTCTTAAAAGATGTGTCGAACTGGATCACGACGTACTGTCCGTCCGGAGCGCCGGGCAGATTGGTGGTGTACTGCGCGTTCTTGAGCTTACCCGAAATCACCGCGCCCAGCGGTTTGCGCACCGGTCCCACCGTCGCCAGCCATTTTTGTTCGTCGATCCTGCTTTGGAAATAGCTGCTGGAGTCCTTATAACTGCGCCGATAGTGGCCCTCATCCACAAGTTCCAGCCACGACTGAGCCGCGCGCATGGCCGGCCCGACCGCTGTTTGGTTGTCGGCGAATGAGCCGGGGCAGGCCAGCAAGAAAAGCCCGAGCAAACCGATCGTGGATATCGCGTGTTTCACATGCGCTCTCTCTATGTGCTGCCGGTTTTCCTAAGCGGTGGCGCTTGCGCCGGTCCCGCGAACCATTGATCTTTTGGCACGACCTTGGGCGCGGCAGGATCGGCGACGTAGGATGGGGTCATGATCTGTACGCCAAACTCGTTGAAAACGTCGAGGATGTTCCGATGTAGCTCCGTGTAGAGTTCGTACATCGCCAGCGGCCGGTCGCAGTAAACGTTGAGCTCATAGGTTACGGCAAAGTCCTCCAGAGATTTCTGCAGGATATAAGGCGGTGGCTCGCGGAGCACTGCCGGTGTGCGCTCGGCGGCCATCAGCAGCATGGCTTCCACCTGCCGCCACGGCGTTTCGTAGCCGATTCCCACTGTAGTATGAAGAATCAGTCCGTGCTCCCGCGCAAGCGAACTGTAGTTGATCAGGTTGCTGTTGAGAATCAGTGAATTCGGCACGACCAGTTCCTCGTTCTTGACCGAACGCAAATGAGTGACCATGAGACCGATCGCGGTCACGTCTCCCATTAGATCGCCAACCTTGATGCGATCGCCGGGATGAAACGCGCGCCGGTACGTCATGGTGTAGCCGGCGATAAGGTTGGCCAAAAAGGCCGAGGATCCCAGCGAGAAGAGCACGCCGATAAAGATGGTGACACCCTTGAATGCCGGTGACTCGGATCCGGGGATGTAGGGGTAGGAGACTACCACCGCGAAGGCGATTATCAGCACTCGGACGATATTGTAGGTTGGATCGGACCAGTCGGGGTCGAATCCCGAAATTCTAAATCTGCGCTCTTTGATTGCGGTAAAGCCACCGCGTGCAACTTTGAGCATGTAGCGCGCCGCAGAAACAATCAGCGCGATCACCAACAGCCCCGGCGCAGTGGCTTCCAGTTCGCTCAGTATCCAGAACACCGGAGCCAGGGCCAGCGCCCGAAAGTTGTCTGCGACGCCGCGCGTCCAGGGGAAAAGGCTGAGCACAAAGTGCAGGTCAAGGAGGACCAGGAACAGCGCCAGCAGCAGGCTCAGGATTCTGAACGCGATATGGATCAGCTTCCAGATCGATGCGGCGCTGACCAGCTGAAAAGAGCCGGTCTCGATTTTTTTTACCGCCGACTGGTATCTGCGCTCGATACCCCTTGCGACCCAGCGTACGGTAAAGAAGATCACGAAAAGTGTAACTGCGAGCAGGAGTGTATAGTCGGCCGCGATGATCGCGTTGTGAAGCAATAGAGCCGGATTGCGCTCGGCGCGGTAATCCGCCACCGCGGCCTTAATCCGATTGAGGTGTACCTGGGCGATGAGACGGCGCGGATTATCGCCGCCCTCGATTCGGGCATCGGCGTTGACCACGGACATGATAAGCTGGTCGCCCGCCAGGATATCGGTCGAATGCTCGGCCTCAACCAACCGGAGTGAATCCGTGGATTCCGATCTATCCTCAGCCAGCGCTATGATGCGGTCAGCGATCGCTTGCGCGCGTTTTCCCGCCGGAAAGGAGGTTACGCCGAATACGCGGAACAAAAGGCGCCCGTCAATTGTGACAGGCGCGGTGGACGCGGCCTTTTCAGTCCCGAGCCAGGCGGCGTCGTCATTGCTCTGCTGCGCCATCACCGGGTTCGGGGCAAGTCCGGCGGCGGTCACCGCCAGCAGGATTAGGATTTGCAACCCGCGGGCAAGCCGGCTCACATTCTCATCCCGCTTCCTGCCCATCGATATCGCGCGATTGATTGCTGCGTCCTCTGGACTGCAACATCGCACGAATCGCGACGTCGCAAAAGCAGCCATGAGGACCCGGCTGAGGTTGATTGCCTGTCAGCGGCGCGAAAAAATGCGGCAGAGGAAGCAACATGGCAGACATCGAGACCGTGGGCGTGGGGATACATTGGGAAGACCTGCCCCTCGGCCGCAGGTTCAAGACCGTGGGCCGCACGGTTACGGAAGCTGACCTGGCCAACTTCATCTCCTGCACCGGCATGCTCGAGGTGCTGTTCACCAACGTCGAGTTTCTGAAGACCGAATCCGCGATTAAGGGGCGCGTGGTTCCCGCCGCCCTGGCGTATTCGTTCGCCGAGGGACTGCTGGTCCAGGCTGCGATGCAAAGCGTGGGGCTCGCCTTCCTCAACATGGAGTTGGACGTCAAGGCGCCGACCTTGGTGGGCGACACCATTCACGTCGAATGCGAGGTGATTGAATGCCAGGAGAGCAAACGGCGGCCCGGGGTCGGCCTGGTGCGCACCCGCAATCAAATCATCAAACAGGACGGCACCGTCGTGATCATCTACACGCCGCTGCGGATGGTCAAAGGACGCAACTACAAAGGCGCATGAATGCGGCTGGTCTCCAGCGGCAAGTCCGGCCTGATTCACTTGGGCGCCGGATGCGCCGCGGCGGCATCAGGTTCGGGGACGCAGCCACGCGCCTCGTTGATGCTCCTGATGTACTGCTCGCGGCAGCTTTGGGTGAGAACCACGCCCGGAATCCAGGTGCAGGGTGGATTGGTGTGCGCGATGAACTGGCGGTCACTTGGGCATTTCCATCCAGCCATCGGTGCTTTGGGATCGGGTATGTAAACTACGCTGACCGGAGGCGCACACCCGGCCAAGAGAAAGGCCGATATCAGTAGAAAACAAACTCTCATCGCCATGCATGATAGACCTTAAGGAGTGCAGCTATGAAAACCAAACAGATGGGGCGTACCGGACTCAAGGTTTCGGAGATCTGCCTGGGCACGATGACCTTCGGCTTGCAGTGCGACGAGCCGGCCAGTGTCGCGATCATGGATACGGCGGCCGAGTATGGCGTGGATTTTTTCGATACGTCAGACGCCTATCCGCTGGGCGGCAATCTCAGCACGATCGGACGCACCGAGGAGATTATCGGCCGATGGCTTAAGGGACGGCGGGAGAAGATCGTTCTGGCGACCAAATGTTTCGCCGCTACCGGACCGGCGCCCAATCAGAGCGGACTGTCGCGCAAGCACATCTGCGAGGCGGTTGAAGCAAGCCTGCGCCGCCTGCAAACCGATTACATCGACCTCTACCAGACGCATTTCCCCGATCCTTCCACCCCGATCGACGAAACCATGCGCGCGCTCGACGACCTGGTGCATCAGGGCAAAGTCCGCTACCTGGGATGCTCGAACTATGCCGCCTGGATGCTCGCCAACGCGCTGTGGACCGCCGACAAAAATGGGCTGGCGCGCTTTGATTGCGTGCAGCCGCGCTACAACCTGCTCTATCGCGAAATCGAACACGAACTGCTGCCACTGTGCCGTTATCATGGAGTTGGCGTGATTCCCTATAACCCGATCGCCGGCGGATTCCTCAGCGGCAAATACAAGCCCGAAGCGCCGCCGCCCGCGGACGCGCGCTTCGGGTTCCTGTCGGGGCGCACGCGCAACATCTATCATCGCCGCTACTGGCATGAGGCGCAGTTCGAAGCGGTCGCGCATCTGCAGGAGTTCTTCGCCAAGCGCAATCGCTCGCTGGTGCAGGCCGCAATCGCCTGGGTGATGGCCCAGCCTGGCATCACCTCGGCCATCGTCGGCGCCAGTTCGGCCGCGCAACTCCGCGAATCGCTCCCGGCCGTCGAAGTCGCGCTGGACGCCGAGGAGGTGGAGGCGTGCAACGACGTATGGTTCACGCTGCCGCGCCTGCGCGATCTCGCCGTCGCCCTGCGTTGAGCGGCTTAATTAATCCCGAGCGAAAATAATTTTGGGTTTTCGTGCTTGGCGGCTGCTCTCAACTCCCTCTCCCGCTCAGTTGCGGGAGAGGGGAAGCGGCGCGGTTGTTGCGGTTTTTTTTCGCAACAACCGTGACGTGCGGGTGAGGGTGCAGGATACCGTCGCAATTCCTAACTGCCGGGTGTTTTCTGATAACTTGTCCCGATTTTTATTTTCGCTTCAAAGGTTAAAAAGACCTCGATGACTAGCCAGTGGTCAGATCAATGTACGGATAGTTTTTTTGACAAACGCTAATTACCCTCACCCTAACCCTCTCCCTGGTCAGGGTGAGGGCATTAAGAATGTGTGGCCGCGTGTGTGTTTGAGGCAATCAGGTTCTGATCTCGACGTGCCGTTTTTTGAACTCATAGAGTAAGCGCGTAATCCCATGCCGGGGGAATCTCGGAACCTTTTATAGGCCTCTTGACGAAGCGTGTTTGACCCATGTGCGGCATCAGCTCAGCCATCGTGGCGGCGTGGGGCGAGGCGCGAACGAACGCATTGAGCGCGGCCTCGTTCTCCCAAACCGAAAGAGTGAAGAACTGTTTGGCCAGCGGTCGCGCCAGCAGCGAATAACCGATCAGCCCGTTGGCGCGGCCTAACTGTCCAGTGATGCGGCGGGTATGGAGCACGAATCGCGGCAGGGCGCCCCACGTTTTGAGCGGAAGGAACGACAGCAGCATCAGGTATTCGCGGTCGGGGTCGACCGGACCAAGCGATTTCCAAGGAATGGCTGGCACTGATTTCCCTCCTCTAAGCTGGTTCCACCCGGATGATGGGTAGTGTCCCGATTTGGAAATTCAGATTTGGACAGTACCAGAACATGACACTACCGGTGGGCTGCGTAGTGGTTCCCGAAGCTGGACCGCCCGCAGCGGCGTCAGATTTTCCTCTACAACTTGAACGCCCGGACGACATTGTCGGCCAGGATCTTCTTCTTGGAGGCATCGGAGATGTCGGCGCGCTCGGCCAACTCCGCTACCACGCCCTGGAACGGATGATCGGGATGCGGATAGTCAGTTGAGAAGCAGATGTTTCCGTCGCCCATGCGGCTGATAACTTCGGGAATCATCTCCTCCTCGCCGTCGGCGGAAACATAGCACTGGCGCTTGAAATATTCGGACGGCTTGAGTTTCAACTTGATGCTCGCATGGCCCCATTCCTTCATGTGATGGTCCATGCGCTCGATCCAATAGGGCACCCATCCGCAGCCCGCCTCGACGATCACCACACGCAGGTTCGGATGGCGTTCCAGTACGCCGCCGCAGATAAGGCTGAGCAGCGCCATCTGCTGCTCAAAGGCGTGCGAGATCATGTGGCGGAACAGGAAGTTGTCGTAGCGATCCATCCCGACCTGCGGCAAATCCTGGGTGGTGCCTTCGTGCAGGACCAGGGGCTGATCGAGTTCCTCGATCAGACTCCACAACGGCTCGAAGGCCGGATTGTCGAGCGTGCGGCCGCCGATCGGGTTGGGCCGCAGGAAGGCGCCCTTGAGGCCCAGTTCGGTTGCGCCGCGGCGGAGTTCGGTCATCGACTCGCCGACGTCCATCTGGGGAACTATCGCGGGGCTGATCAGGCGCTTTGGATTGACGGCACAGAAATCGTGCGCCCAGTTGTTGAAGGCCCGGCACAGCGCGACGGTCAGTTCGAGGCTGTCGAGGCCGAAGAACATCAACCCCGTGGTGGGATAGGTGATCATCGCCTCGATCCCCTCGGCGTCCATGTCGGCCAGGCGGGCATGCGGATCGTAGCCGCCCTTGCGCGGCGGCGCGCTTTCCGAAACGGGCGGCGGCGGGATGTATGGCAGCATTCGCCCGCCAATCATGATGCGGCGCCGGCCGGTGTTATCGCGCACGCCCTTGGGCGCCATCGGATGGTACTTTTTCGGCAGGTATTGCGGCCAGATGCTGCTCGGTTCCGTGAAGTGCCCGTCGGCGTCGATCGTACGATACTTGCCCATTGCCATTCCCCTTGAAGCTGAACTTAAAGCCCGGACGTCCTTTATCCCTCAAATAGCACCACCCTTTAAACGGTGTCTATCCGCAGGACCGCGCCGCGCGGTCTTTCTATCGCGCAACGACCGTGTTAGCTCAAACCAAAGCCGGCGGAGGTCGAAACATGAATCCCGAGCAAAAGAAAGAAATCATCCGCTCGACCTGGCAGAGCCTGTTGGTGAAGGGCGACGTCGAGGGCGCGCTGGGCAATTTCGCTGACGATGTCGAATGGTGGATCTGCGGCAATCTGCCCGGAACATCGGGCACCAAGAAGGGCAAACAGGATATCCGCAACTGGTTTTCATCCGGGCCCAACGTGTTTCCCAAGGGGATGAGTTCCGAAGTCCGCTATGCGCACGTCGATGGCGATACCGTAATTGCGGAGATACACAATTACGGCGAGGTTTCCAACGGGAAAATCTACGATAACTATTACTGCTTCGTGTTCATCCTGAAGGACGGCAAGATCCAACGTATCCGAGAGTACGTGGATCTGCTGACCTTGAAGGAAGCGATGACCGGGGTTTTGTAGCATTCAGATCTAAAACGCCGCCAGGCGGAGACTGACAGCCGAGCCTGTCGCTCCTATCTGTTGACTTGGGTCGAGCATTACTCTATCTATCCGATAGATTTCATCATCTTAGACGTTTTTCGTCTGAGGGATCTGAAATCAAAGTTCTGCAGGATATTTTCAGCTCGGTCGCGAACCAAGCCGGGTGATTAACTCCTGTCGAGCTAAAGCTGACCGGACGACCGGAAGCCAGTGAGTCTAGCAGACCACTGGCTTTTTTATTTCTGGCCGTCCGGAGCGGAACCCGATTGACGTTCAGAGGAGGAATGATGAGGAGCAAACCCGGTCACAGTCTACAAATATTAAAATACCTGGTGGCATTGCTGGCGGCGACACTCGCCGGATGTGCGAACATGAGCCAGCCCAGGTACTGGGGCGACTGCGCCATCAAGGGAGGCGTTATTGGCGCCTTCCTCGCCGGTGGTACGGCAGCGGGAATTACCCTGGGTGAGAATGCCAGCGACGGCGTAAAGGTCGGCGCCAGCCTGGGTGCCGCGGCGGGCGGGGCTGGTTTGGGCGCCCTGATCGGTCATTACTATTGCGATCCGCTCATCCAACCTCCGGCACCGGTGGTTGCGCAGGCTCCCCCGCCGCAGCCACCCCCCGCTCCTCCACCTCCGGCTCCCAGGAGCGCATCGTGCTGCGCGGCGTGCATTTTGACTTCAACAAAGCCAGGATCCGGCCCGATGCGCAGCCGATACTTGACGAAGCAGCCGACCTCCTCAAGCAGCATCCTAACGTCAGCGTCGACGTCAATGGTTATTGCGACGCCATCGGCAGCGTCGCCTACAATCTGAAGCTGTCGCAGCGGCGCGCGGACGCGGTCGTCGGCTATCTGGAAAGCAAAGGCATCGCCGGCGACCGTCTGACGCCGCATGGCTATGGCAAGACCAACTTCGTTGCAACCAACACCAACGCCGAGGGGCGCGCGCAGAACCGCCGCGTCGAGTTGGTACCTCAGCAGTAGGCAAACGCATCCAGCCCGAGTGGTATAGATTTGGAAAAGGAAGGAATTATGAGCAGACTAACACCTTACGTTCTGAGCGGTTTATTGGCGATGGGATTTCTGTTTCGAGTAGCCATTCCGGCCGGCTCTGTGCCAGGAGCAGGTCACTACTGAGTCATATCTCACGGTCCCAGCGGTTTCGACCTCCAAACCGGCGATTGTCGTGGATAGCCTCGTTGCGGAAGTGGGCCCCTTCGAAAATATCAATGGAACCGATTCGGCGCTTGAAACGATCGGGGGCACCCGGTTCGCGCTGCAAGTGAATACCAAGGGGTTTGTTGCAACCGGCGTGACCTTTTCGTTCACCACCGGTGCCTGCACCGGGACGCGTTATGTGCTGTCCCCGACCTCCAATTCCCTCTATATCAGTTATCCGAAGTTTGATAACGGTTCCGGGGTTCTCGAAAATTATAGCGGTGGGGTTGCCGGAAGCACTCTGTATTATGCTCAGCCAAAGACCTCGACCTCTCTGACGATCAATTCGGAACTGGTCGTTGGTAGCAGCGGCAAAACCATGATTTGCTACCCGCTCGCTGCCAGTAAAGTGTCGGTAAGTACAGTTGCCACTACCGATCTTTCGAAATTGCCTTTTGTTCCGCCCTTCAAGCTAAGCTTTTGAGCCAGAAAAGGCCGGCGGTTTAGGGTGAAAGGCGGGGCACTCAGCGAGTCGAAGCTACGGAACCGTGTGAATCTGGTGTCGGATCGACGTTGCTCTTGACTTGCTCGGCTCTATAGTCTATCTATTAGATAGAGTTACTGGTCTAAGCTTGGAGCGCGGCACTCGATTCAAACTTCCAGTGCCGGCTCCCATTTGGTTTACCCGAACTGACCGGACGACCGGAGGTTCCATTGATAAAGGAGCTTTCGGTGTGCGAAATCACCCCTCATAGTCGCCGGCGCCCCTCTTCGGTTGCATCGGAAATCGGTTTAGCGCCTCGACTGAACCCGATTGGTTGCGGCGCAAAAGCCGCTCGCTCGCAGATCGACCCTTCGCGAGCAGAACTCCGCAATTTTACCGACTATCTTTCGCCAGGCGCATACCAATCGCCAGGCTCTCGCCAAATCAATCATTTTTACGCACGAAGCCAAGGCCGGAGGGCCGGGACTAGTCGCAACAACTAATTAACCGGGAGCAAGAAGGCTCGAACAATATTTCGAAATTTCGGTTAAGCATCGAATAGAAGGAAGGAGAGAGACACATGGCAACAGGCGACATTAACAAAGTGTGGAGCGAAGGGGCAAAACGGACGCTGGAAACCTACGTCAATGGCGGAGAGCAACTCGCGCGAGTTCTGCTGGACCTCCACGAGCAGTCAACGAGCTGGGCGCGCGAGACAGTATTCGCTCCCCTGTTCGAGGCACAGAGGACCGCGGGCAAGCAGATACTCGACAACTCCCTGGCCATAACGCGGAGGCTTTACAACATCGACAACCATTCCGCTGCCAAAAGTTGAAGAGTCCGCGTTGAGTGCGCGCCGGCGGGGGCTATTGCCAGCCGGAAAGCCCGTGCCGCGCGCCTTGATCCTCTCAATCAGTAACCGGGGAGCAGAGAAACCATGTTGATCAAATACCGCAGATCACGGGCCAGATACGTCAAGGCGCAAGCGCCGCAGGAGTGCGGGTCCGCAACGTCCAACCTGGCAGCGGAGAAACGCCGATGCTGGCAAGACATATGGAGCCAGAGTCTTCGCGATCCGCTAGCTTACCGGCTTCAAGACATACGCGATTTAGGTTTGAACGAAAGCCTGCATGAGATGCCTTGTTTATTTTAAGAGCGGAAACGGAGCACTGCGAAGCGGATTAGCGCTCAGCGCGATCGGCACTGCCTGATTTTATGTTGTGCAAGAGGAACGTGTTCGAAATGACAGATGGGACAGACATGGATTTACGCGCGAGTTTACTTCTCCCGCGGAACAACGGGCGTTTCAGGGCCCGCGGATCGGGCCGCGCCGAACGTGCTTTCGCACCCTCGGTGGCTGATCTCAGAGTGGCGCCCGATGGCGTTTTACCCGTGCAATACTTCGGCCTGCTTCAACCACGGTTTTCGGCCGGAGCGGAAGGGAGGCTGCTGCTCGCCGTGCTCGAGGACGCAATCAGGTGCTACCTTAAAAACATGAACCGGACCGGGCGGAGCGCGGTAGTGCAGTTCCGCGAAGTTAATGGCTGGTTCAACGCCCGGAACTGCCATGATTTGTTTGCCTTTGAATCCATCTGTGAGGTTTTCGGCATTGACCCAGGCTGGTTACGCAGTGGCCTTCGGGCCTTGCGCGCCGAGGGGAACGCCGGCGCGAGTATTGCGCACCCGATTTGGTATGGCGGGCTGGTTGCGCGTAAGAAATTCAGACCGACCAGGACGCTGCTCAAACGCCCTATCGGACGCCGCGCGCAGGTATGAAGCCGAAGCGGGTCGGCGACCAAGGACCGATGGCGCCATGAACGCGAGACACGCCCGGTCGCGTCACTGCTCAGATCTGATAGACGAAGGCCCTCGCTTCCCTGGGCCGCACGAAGACTTCAGCGCCCGGGGTCAGCCCCAGCGATCGGAAGCGCTCATGTCCGAGTTCTACCTGCACCAGGTCGCCCCATTGCGCGCGCAGTTCCACCTTTACCTGCGGCCCGGCGGGATTGATACGCACAACGGTTGCAGGGAAATGGCTGCCTCCGCCGTTGGGCGTAAGGTCGATATCGAGCAGGTGGGGACGGACGTAGAGCAGCGCCCGGTTCGAGTCGGCCTTGTCCGCGTGGCCATTCAGGGCCGGAGCAACAGAACCGCCATCGGGTGCTATCGGGTTGTGACCACTAATGCGGGAATCCACCTCCAGTGTGGTATCGCCGATATAGACGCGTCCGTTTTCGACTCGGCCGTGAAACAGATTCACGTTGCCCAGAAAATTGTAGACGAAAGCGCTTGCTGGATGATGGTAAACCTCCTCGCTGGTGCCGGCCTGTTCGATTCGCCCGGCGTTCATCACGACCACGCGGTCGGCCAATTCCAGCGCCTCCTCCTGGTCGTGAGTGACGAACACGCTGGTGATGTGGAGTTCGTCATGCAGACCGCGCAGCCATCGGCGCAGCTCCTGGCGGACCTTGGCGTCCAGGGCGCCGAAGGGTTCGTCGAGCAGCAAAACGCTGGGCCTGACCGCCAGCGCGCGCGCGAGCGCTACCCGCTGGCGCTGTCCACCGGACAACTGGGAAGGATAACGCGCGGCGGTCCAGTCCAGTTGCACCAGCTTGAGCAGTTCATGGACCCGCTCGCGGATTTCCGCTTCAGGCGGACGCTGCCTGCGCGACTTTACCCGCATCCCGAAGGCAACGTTTTCGAACACGCTCATATGGCGGAACAGCGCGTAGTGCTGGAAGACGAAACCAATCTGCCGGTCGCGCGCGCTGCGCTGCGTCGCCTCCTCGCCCCCAAACAGAACCGTGCCCGAATCGGGCACCTCCAGGCCCGCGATGATCCTCAGCAGCGTGGTCTTGCCCGATCCGGACATGCCCAGCAGGGCGACCAGCTCGCCGTCTTTTACTTCCAGGCTGACATTGTCCAGGGCGACGAAATCGCCGAAGGTTTTGCTGATGTTACGCAATTCGATACTCATTGGGTGACTCCATTAACCCACTTCGCGCCGCGCGGCGACTTCTTGCATGGTTTTGCGTCCGATTACGCGCTTGGCGATAAGCGTTACGATAGCCAATGAGGTCAGCAGCGAGGCGATCGTGAACGCGGCGGAAAGGTTGTACTCGTTGTAAAGAATCTCGACAAAAAGCGGCATCGTGGTGGTCTTGCCCCGGATGCTTCCGGAAACGACCGAGACCGCGCCGAACTCACCCATCGCGCGCGCGTTGCAGATGATGACCGCGTAGAGCAGCCCCCACTTGATATTCGGCAGCGTGACGCGAAAGAAGGTTTGCCAGCCGCCGGCGCCCAGTACCAGCGCAGCTTCCTCTTCTTCGGTGCCGGTCGCCTCCATGATCGGAATGAGTTCGCGCGCCACGAACGGAAAGGTAACGAACACGGTTGCCAAAACGATGCCGGGCAGCGCGAAGATGATGTGGATATCGTGCTCCTGGAGCCAGGGGCCGAATATTCCCTGGGCCCCGAACAGCAGGACAAGAATCATTCCCGAAATAACCGGCGAGACCGCAAGCGGCAAATCGATGAGCGTGATCAGGAGGTGCTTGCCCCGGAAATCAAACTTTGTGATCGCCCACGAAGCGGCGATTCCGAAAGCGGTGTTGAGCGGCACCGCGATAGACGCGGTGAACAGCGTCAACAGTATGGCCCATCGCGCGTCGGGCTGCGCGATGGCGGAGAAGCAGGCCGAGATGCCGTTGCGGGTGGCGTAGTAGAATACGGAGATCAGTGGTATCAGAACGAAGAGCAGCAGCACCGCCAGCGCACCCGCGATAAGCGCGGCACGAACCCACGGCGGTTCGGTGATGGCGCTGCGCGAGGGCGTGCGCTCAAAAGAGGCGGTCAGGGTCAGTTCCGGGGGCATATCACCTTGTACCTCTGTTAAGCCGCGTAAAAGCGGCCGGTCCAGCGCTGCAGCAGATTGATCAACAGTAGAATCACGAACGAGGCGACCAGCATCACCACCGCAATCGCGGTTGCCCCCTGGTAGTCGAATTGCTCCAGTTTGGTCATGATCAGCAGGGGCGCGATCTCGGTGCGCATCGGCATGTTGCCGGAAATAAAGACTACCGAGCCGTATTCGCCCAGCGCCCGGGCAAAGCCGAGCGTGAAGCCGGTGACCATCGGTGGCATCAGGGCGGGAGCGATCACGCGCCGGAAAGTTTGCCATCGGTTGGCGCCCAGAGTCGCCGCCGCCTCCTCGAGTTCAGGCTCGAGGTCGTGCAGTACGGGTTCCACCGCACGTACTACGAACGGCAGGCCAACGAATGCCAGGGCCACCGCGATACCCAAAGGGGTAAAAGCGACCTTAATACCGGCGATAGCGAAGTATTTACCTATCCATCCATTGGCGGCGTATAGAGTCGTAAGAGTTATCCCGGCGACCGATGTCGGCAGTGCGAACGGCAGATCGACCAGCGCGTCGGCCAGGTCGCGGCCTGGGAACTCGTACCGAACCAGCGCCCACGCCACCAACAATCCGGCCAAAGCGTCGAACGAGGCTCCCGCCAGCGATGTGGTGAAGCTCAGGCGATAGGCGGCGAGCACTCTTGGAGAAGTGACGACCTCCCAAAACCGGCCCCATCCCATTCCGGCGGTCTTTAGAAAAACCGTCGAGAGCGGGATGAGCGCCATCAGGGACAGGTAGGAAATCGTGACTCCCATGGAAAGGCCGAAGCCGGGCAGGATATTGCGTCTCCTGACCCGGCCGGCGGCAGCCCTAACGGCCTTGTTACCGGCCGGATTGACCGGCTGCGGTTGCGCACTCATCAACTCATCAACTGCCGGGCTGATAAATCTGATCGAAGATCCCGTTGTCCGCGAAATGGGTCTTTTGCACTTTCTGCCAGCCTCCCAGAGACTTAATCGTCACCAACTCGATTTTGGCGTCCTGCGTTAGAAATGGCGCAGGCACCGATTTCAGTTGCGGCCGGTAATAGTTCTCGGCCCCAATTTTCTGACCCTCGGGGGAAAACAGATAATCCAGATAGGCCTGAGCGACCGCGCGTGTTCCCCGGCGGTCGACCACTTTGTCCACCAGTGCCACCGGCGGTTCGCAGTACATGCTGACCGAAGGATAAACGATATCGAACTTGTCTTTGCCATTCTCCTTCAGTGCCAGGTAGGCCTCGTTTTCCCAGGTGAGCAACACGTCGCCAATTCCGCGTTCGACGAAAGTGGTAGTCGCGCCGCGCGCTCCGGAATCCAGTACGGGAACATGTTTGTAGAGCTGAGTGACGAACTCTTTGGCATGGGCTTCGCTGCCGCCGCCGGATTTGAGACCATATGCCCACGCCGACAGGTAGGCCCATCGCGCGCCCCCCGAAGTTTTGGGATTGGCGACTACAGCGGCGATGTCGGGCTTGACCAGGTCGGGCCAGTCCTTGATCCCCTTGGGGTTGTCCTTGCGGACCAGGAAGACAATCGTCGAGGTAAAAGGCGTGCTGTTGTAAGGCAGGCGCGTTTGCCAATTGGCCGGCAGCAGCTTGCCCTTGTCCGCAATGGCGTCGATATCGTATGCGAGGCCGAGCGTTACTACATCGGCTTCAAGTCCGTCGATAACGGCACGCGCCTGTTTGCCGGAGCCGCTGTGCGACTGGTTGATCGTTATCGTCTGGCCGGTCTTGGCTTTCCACCAGGCGGCAAAGGCAACGTCGTAATCCTTATACAATTCACGCGTCGGATCGTAAGAGACGTTTAGAATTGTCTGCTGGGCGCTGGCGTTGGAAGGCACTACCGCCGCCGCGATAACGGCGGCGGCCAGGGCCAGCATGATAGTCGGTCTAAGCCTCATAGCTAACCAGGTTCCTCTTGTCGTTTCGTTTTCCAGGCGACAGGCGCCCGCTTCCGGGCGCCTGTCGCCTGATTCAAGTGTTTCAAAGCGCTATCCACTCAGTAGTCGAACTCCACGTGCAGGAAGAACGCGTGGATATCACGCGGCACCACGTCCTTGATGAGGTTCTTCGAAAGCGGAGTGAACGAGGCCGCGGAGTTGAACGACCTGGCATACGCGGTCGGGAAGTTGAACTGGCCTTCATAGAAGTCCAGGTTGTCACTATCGATCGCGAATCGCAGATACTCATTGTACTGGTAGCTCACGCCAACTACCCAGCGCTGGAAATCAAACGGGTTCTTCTGAACATTGGTGTTAGGCTGGAACAACTGGAAGATGCCGAACACCGTCAGCGGCGTAGTAGGAATGTGATAACGGCCGAAGAAATCAAACCCCTCCTGGACCGACCTGCCGTTATTGAGCAGCGCCTGAGCCAGGGTCGTGGTATCGGCAAAGCCCGTCGTGCCCAGACCCGGCGGCGTCGTGGGCTTGGTGCAACTGGCCGGAGCGGTCTGAGCCGGGAGACAGGTGGGAAAGCCGAAGGCGTCTCCGGGACCGCTGCCCGACCACAGGTTGCTGGTGGAAAAGGCGTTGTGACCGTAATCGAACTCGCCGGCCAACTGCCAGTCCGGCGTGGTGTAATGCAGCAGCGCCGCAATGCGCTCGATGTGCGCATTGGGACCTTTGAGCGCGGTCGGCACGCTGGAGAGGTCGGGAGTGGTATTGCCGTAACCGTAATCATAGAAACCGGTGATGCCCAGGCCGTCGAAGCGCCACAGCGCACCGAATGGATAGGCCGTCACCCGAGCCATCACCTGCTTGGTGTCGCTTTGCTCCAATTGCTTGTAGTTGGCGTTGGTATAAACGCCGACCTCGTCGTCGATATACTGCCGCTCGCCGATCTTGTATGGCACGCTGATCGAAATCCCAGTCTGGGAAGATGACAGGCCGACATAATTCCAGGGCGAGTCATACACGAAGCGATAGCCGTCCAGGTTTTCTTCCCATGGAATAAACGGATTGGGCATTGCACCGAAGTTGAGATAGGCGCCCCTGGTGTGCTCATTGCCATTGAAGAAGTTCTTCCACTGGACGTACCCGTATTTCAGTCTGATTCCGAGATTGCCGTCCAGGGTGGTGCCGATAGCACCCGATTCACCGAACCTGTCGTTGGCGGCGCCGATCGTGCGGTAGACATCAGGCGTGAAGCGCAACATCAGGTCCTTGGTCGGATTGAACATAAAATTGATGTAGGCGCGGGTAATGTCGAAAGTATTGAAGTTATTATTGCCCTGGCCGGGTTGATTGGCACTGTCCATCCACGAAGGTCCGAAGGCGGTGTGGCTGTAATAGCCATAATCAGCATACGTGACCGTGCCGATATGCATGTTCTTCGCAAAACCCTGCGCGTAGCTTTTCCAGTCCGGCTTCATTGCCGTGACCTGTTGCGTCAGCGCGGAATTCTGCTGGGCCAGCGAAGCGCTGACCGTCTGCTGTTGGTTGAGCTGGGTCTGAATGGCTTGGGTCTTTTCCTGGACCCTTTCGTCAACTTCGCGGTTTAGCTGATCCTCCGTAATCGTGCCGGGCAGGTTCAGCCGCACCCGATGCGGTCCCCACTCGGTGAAAACCTGGTGTGTTCGGGTATCAACCCACAGATCCACCGCCTTTGATTGTGCCCAACCGGTCCGGGCCGCCATTGGCAAAGCCACACCGCAGAGCAGTCCGAGCGCTGCGATTGGTAACCTCCATCGCTTAAACATGACTTTCCGTAGCTCCTCGCAATACCGCCGCGCGGCGGGTCCTGAGGACGCCCCCGCCTGGCGTTGACGTGTGTTTAGTAACCGGCTGACGCCACAGTGCTGCCAGTGGCCTTCTCACGCAGCGATTTCAGTTGCTGCGCCGTGTAGACCTTGCCCCCTGGACAGGCGAATTCGGTCGGCTGCCCGAAGCTGATCGGGACGCAGTCCTGAGCGTTCGGTACACCGGCGGGAGCATACGATCCGGGCCATCCATGCCGGGTGGTGCTGATGGAGCAGCCGCTTATCGCCAAAACCAGAGCACCGGCGGCGAGGCCTGGCCACTTGAGGTCTCTTATTGTGTTAGTTCGATGGATTGTGCCCGCGCGCGCGCCGCCGAGAGCCGCTGCGGGCTCCGTGCACAGGTGCAACCATGACCGCCGGTATTTCATCCGTTCCTCTCCTCTATCGGACGGGATGACTTCCGGTAGTCCGGTCAGGTCCGTCGTTATGTACTTTCGCCTCCGGATGATCCGGTCGGCGCTGGACTTCAGTTTAGCCCGACCGCTTAGCCGGTTTTGGCCCGCGCAATGGCGGCAAACCGCACCTTTTCCTTGCGCTCGATCTGAACCACCCGGGAATCGTGGATGGTGATCTCGATCGAGCCGAACCGGACGTTTTTGATGGAGCGCAGGATCTCCCCCATCGCCTTTTCGAGCGTTTCGTCGTGGTCGGCGAGGACATTATCGAGTGGTCTATTTTCGTCCGGCCTCATACCATTAACTCCATCATCTTAGTAGACTGATATCCCAAAAAAAATCAGATCGCGTAATGCAACCCTTCCTTGCCCTGCACCACGGCCTCGACCCGCTTGAGCACGTCGGCCAGCGTGGTGGAATCAAGGATTCTGGCGGTGGCGTCGCGAACATCCTTCATCACGATTCGGATGCCACAGCTGCGCTCATCGCGGCATTCGCGGCAGCGCATATATGAGGTACGGCTCACGCAGGGCAGGGGCGCCAAAGGCCCTTCAATCATCCGCACTATCTGTCCAACGCTCACCGAATGGGGGGGACGGGCCAGGAAATAGCCGCCGCCTTTGCCCTTTTTGCTCTGGAGGATTCCCTGGTTTTTCATCTCCAACAGAATCAGTTCAAGGAACTTGGCGGGAATGTTTTCACGCCGCGCAATTTCCGAGATCAAGATCGGCCCCTGACCGAACTCCTTGGCCAAAACCTGAAGCGCCTTGAGGGCGTATTTGGTTTTATTCGATAACATACCCTATCGGCCAACGTATCTATACGTCCGGACAAGACCTGTCAAGCGCTGCAGCTCGCCCGGATGCCACGAGCGCTCCTGAAGCGAATCTCAACTTGTGCACGAACCGCGAGCGGACGGCGGCGGTGGGCTTTTTCGCATTCGCAGGGTGGGGCGGCGCAGGGTTTGAAGCTGGCCGATGAAATCCCAGTCGCCGCGGATTATGCTTTTGAAATCATGCAATGAGTACCGGTGCTCGATTCCCGCCCTGGGCAGTTTGAAGAGGTCATCATTGCGTAAAAGCGGCCGATGAATTGTGGTGACTGCGGTGCGGAACCCGGCTTCGCGCACCCAGTTCACGGCTGGCGCGGTGAAGCGGCCGAAGGGATAGGCGAAGTGCTCACAGGGCTTGCCCAGACGGCCTGATATCTCCTCTCGCGAGCGGTGCAATTGCTCTTTCGCCTCGCGAGATGCCAGCAGCGATAGGTCGCCGTGCTCGGACATGTGCGAGCCGAAGCGTATGTCGTGGCGTTCCATCTCGCGCACCTGGCGCCATGAGAGCAGCGGCCTTCCCTCGATGAGTCCAGAGCGCCCGGTGCGTTCCGCGAGGTTGAATGATTCATCGATGAAGCCCGTTGAGAGGTAAACCATCGCCGCAAAACCATGCTCCTGCAAGCGTGGAAAGGCATTGCGATACACGCTTTCGTAACCGTCGTCGAAGGTGATTGCGCACCAAATGTTTTGCGCGGTGGTGCTGCGCGCGATTGGCAGCAGCTCTTCAAGCGATACTATCGCGGCCACGGTGCTTAGATATTCCATCTGCCGGGCGAACAGATCGGCCGCGGCGCCGTCATCGACGTCGTGATACATCAGAATAAGACAGCGCCCCCTGGCGGAGGTGGAAGCGATGCCGTGCAGCAGGCGCCAGGCCTGAGCGCCCGCACGCAACATCGTCAAAGGAGTGTTTCCAATCAGGCCCATCGCCTTAGCCCATTTTCGCTGATTGATTCACTACGATTAAATGGAACGGCGCTACGGAAGAAAGCCCTCGCTCCAACGCCGCCGGGCAGGCTTTAGTCCTCACTCTCCCGCGGCCTGCATACGCCGTCCAGGCTTAATTCATCGTCGAGTTTGTCGCAGATGTCGGACGGCGAGCAGTCAGCCGTGGACCAGCACGGCTCGGAGTAAGGCACGCAAAGCGCCTCTTCGAGTTTGGAGGAGCCGTAGCGGGCGCAGACGAAGCCGGCTGGACAGGGCTTCGTCTGCGAGCATCTCAGTATCGGCATTGAGCCAAAGAGGTGCTCGGGCGGATCGGATTGCGGAGGGAACTCGACCTGACGCCGGCCGGTGATCCCAAACGGCGACTGGGGCGGGATAATGCACTGGCCGCGAAAGCTGGTCTGATGCCGGCAAAACGCACCGCGCGGGCAATCGTGGCTGCTGGTGCACGGCACATGCAGGCGGAACGCGCTGGCACTGCCCGGCAGTCCAATCGCGATCGCCGCGGCGAACCATACCAGGGCCGCCAGCAAGCTGCCGGTGCCGCGCGGACGGCGGGGTGGCCATGGGCCGCATCGTGCCGGCCGGATACGAGAACCTGTCTTCGGACTCGCGGCGGGCACGGAGCGTGAAAAAGGAGATAGAAAAGACGTCTCCCACAACTGAAAGCGCGACTGCTCCCAGAACAGGATACGTGCAAGAGAGGGAATAGTGCTCTGGCGAGGATTATGGTCCATATTCGGTAATCAACCCCCAGCCCTATCGGTGTCGATTCCCCCTAAGCTGACTCGACCAAAAGACCTGGCGCGTTCTTCGAAGATCCACTGCGCGCGGGCTGGGCATCATTTCCGCGCAGACGCTGCTTCTCGGCCACGGCCCAGACCACGGTAATGACGATTCCCGCGGGGTAGCGGCAATCGCCGCCCAGAGTCTCGCTCAGATACAGAATGAGGACTGGCATCACCAGCAGCAGCACGATCGGCTTTCGCAGGCCATATGGATCGGCACGACGGGCAAAGAGCGCAACAAAGGGGCGCAAAAAGAGAAACGTCCACAGGAACGCCGCGGGCGCACCCAGACCGACCGCGCGCGAAAGATAGCCGTTGTGGATTGGGATGCGCGGCCCCCAGGTCCACAGGTCGTCCCAGGAGGGGAAATAGCGGTTGCGAAAAATCTCGCCCTCGGCGCCGAAGCCATAGCCGAGCAGCGGGTTTTCCATCACCCGATGCATCGAGAAATGCATCACCTCGGTGCGACCGGTCAGCGTGACCACGTCCCCGCGGGTGAAATAAAGCAGCGCGTGCGGACTTAACTGGCTGGTCACGAAAACCGCTATCGCTACTGCGCCCGCCGTACCCAACAGCCCGCGCCAGCGGGAACGCCAGACCACCAGCACCGCGATGCTTAACGCCATCGCCACGGCGGCGGAGCGGCAATCCGCCGCGGCCATCATCAGTCCCGAGATGGCGATCAAGACGCCGGCGCCGATCTTTTGGCTGGCCGTGCGCAGAGAATACCAGCAGGCCAGCGCCGCCCCGATCGCTATCATGTTCAGCTCGCCGACCTGGTTGGGCGAGTCGAATATCCCCTGCAGGCGATAAGCTCCCAACTCGGGGTCGTGAAACCACGCCGATGGAAATATCGGGATTACGGCGATGACCGCGATGATGGCGGTCAGGATCGCGCAGGCCATCAGCACCCAGCGGATCATTCGCTGCAAGGCGTCGTTGTCGTTAACGTCAAGTGCGACCGAGCAAAGCGCCGCGAACAGCAGCGTGGAACTGAGCGCGCGGCCGAAAGAAAACATGGGGACCAGCGACCATGTGACGCTCAGGAAAGCCCAGGCGAAATACAGCGAATAAAGCCGGAAGCCTCCGCGCGACAAAATCCCGCAGCGCCACACCATCGGCAGCATCGGAACGCAAAAGAGCAGGTACAGCGGATAACGCAGCAACGGCCGCTCCGCTCCCATAGGAAGAAAATTGGCCGACGGCAACGTCTCGACTATGAGCAGCAACGCAAATATGCGCCATTGCGAATGCTGGTATGACAGGCGCGCAAGCGCAAGGATCAGCGCCGCCGCCAGCAGCGCCATCGTGCCGATCGCCATCGGCGCAAAGAGCATCACCGCCAGCGCCCACATTGCCAGAGCCGCGATAAACGCTACGGTTTGCGCAGACACGGGCAACGGGCGTTCGTGCCATGGCTGGAATTGAAGTGTGGGTGCGTCCACTTATCCAATCGCCTCCAGGTAGTCTTCGGTCCAACCCCCGCTAAGCTTGACGGCGACGCGATTGGCGCAAGCGGCGATCCGCGCGCAGCGGCCTGGGTCCTTGTAGAGCCTCATTATCGCGGCCGCCAGATCGGTGGGATTTTCCGGCTCGAAGAACTCCACCGCGCGCCCATCGAAATACTGCGTGATTGGATCAAGCCGCGCCGCCACCACCGGCACTCCGAGCATCGCGTATTCCATCAGCTTTACCGGCAGCATGATTTGAGTTGCCGCGTTGTCGCGGTTGGGTACCAGGCCTACCGAACAGGCATGCAGAATGGGCGCGATCTTTTCCACCGGTACCGGCGCCTGGAAGTGCACGATGTCATCCAGGTCAAGCGCTCGGCTAAGCTCCTTGCAATCCTCCAAGGCCTCGCCCTTGCCGATCAGGCACAATTCGATTCCCGGTATGCGGCCGCGCAGTTGGTGCATGGCGCGGATCGCCACGTCGATCCCCAGTCGCGCCGAGATGGTGCCGTGATAGACGAGGCGGAAGAAACCTTCCCCTCGCCGCAGCGGATTTGGGCTATAATGGAATAGCTCCGGGTTGGGAGCGTTAAGCACTACGCGCAGCTTGCCTGGCGGAATTCCGGCTCGCGCAAGCCGGCGTAAATGCAAGTCGTGGGTGGCCAGGACGTGATCGGCAAACCAGGCGCTGGCCCGTTCCTCGAGCATCAGCAGCCGTTCGCCCAGGCATCCAGCGGGGCGTCCGAATTTGACCCGGTATAGTTCGGGCAGCGGATCGTGCACGTCCAGGACGATCTGCGCACCGCTCAGCTTCGGCCCCAATGCGCATACAATGATGAAGTCGGGCATGTTGCACACGATGGCGACATCGTAATGATGGCGAGCGGCCAGGAGTGCTGCCGTCCAGGTGGCCTTAAGAAAAAAGGTCGCGTAGGCCAGGATGTACCTGAGCCGGTTGCGGCCCCGATAATGCGGCACCTTGATGCCGATCAGGTTGGCGCCGCCGCGCACCTCGCCCATGTCCTCCGCCAGACAAATCACATCGACCGCGTAGCCCGCGGCCGCCAGCGTCCTGACCTGGCGCTTTACCCGCGCGTCGCCGCGATAAGTCAGATAGCCAAGGATCAACGCGCGTTTTTGAGCGGCCGGCGCGGCGGCGCTTTCCCGCCCGGAACTGTCAATGGGTCCGATTCGCGCCGCGCGTTCGTCATGAGCGAGCCACATAGGCGTTTAACTCCACAGGGAGTCCATCAGCAGCAGACGTCGCGTCTGCTGCCTGCGTACGAATCTGATTAGTTCGGGATCGTTGACCCGGGGACGGCGGCGCACCAAGCCTTCCAGGTAGCCCGCGACCATCATGGTCGAGCCCAGCAGGAACGGCGGTTGTGCGATGCGCCACGCCGCCGCCGCCAGCAAGTACAGCGGCGAGTAACCGACGTACCAGGCGGAACGGCCATTGGCGTAGCGTCCCCGCAGCAGACCTGCAGCGGAGCCCTGCGGACGATGGTGAAAGCATCTGATATGCGCGAAGGTGCGCGTCTCGAAGCCAGCCATCCGCGCCCGCGCGCCGTCGACCACGTCCCAACCGATACCGGGTTCGAGTTTTCCCACCACTTCAAAGCAGCTGCGCGAATACATCTTGGCCGCGCCCCGCGTATACATCGATCTGA
The DNA here is from genome assembly GCA_035939115.1 of Binataceae bacterium (SeqCode). Classification (GTDB taxonomy): domain Bacteria; phylum Desulfobacterota; class Binatia; order Binatales; family Binataceae; genus JAJPJA01. Next base: position 13,141 of record DASZGF010000234.1, on the reverse strand, counting down.
CCGCCACGTCCTTCCATCCGCCGTGGGCGGGTTCGGCCAGGATCGGACTGGCGATACCCAGCTTGGCGTCGCGTTGGAACTCGGTGATCAGCGACGCTACCAGGTCGGGACCGAAGGTCAGGTCGGCGTCGAGTCGAAAGATGAAGTCCATCGGCCGCCATGCATCCTCGGTGAGGAACTGCATGATCACCGATTCGCCACCCGCCTGGCGCGGGCGATCCGATTTCAGATGATGCGGCTTGATCCAAAAGGTGGTACGCGCGGCTTCATCCACAATCGCGCCGGTGCGATCGGTGGAAGCGTCGTCGATGATGATCCAGCGCTCCGGCGTGATGGTCTGCGCGCGCATGCTGGCGATCAGTCCCGGAATGAAGCGCTCCTCGTCGCGTGCCGGCGTTATTGCAAGATAACGAGGTGTCATGCGCTATGCTCCGAAGGCCTCGGCGGTGCTCGAAATCGGATCGCCGTGCAGCAAGGAGCGGGCGGTCTTGCGTTCCTGCCAGCAGAAGACCGCCGCTGCCGGCGCCAGCATCAGGACCAGCGCCAGCCATTGGGATTCGGCGACCGGCGTAGCGCCGGGGGCTGCCATCAGCCCGGCACCCAAAGCGGCTCCCGCCAGTGCGGCAATCGAGCACGCCGCGGCGGTGCGCAAACCGGGCAAAGTGGATGCGGCCAGACTCGCGGGGCTGAGCTTAATCAGCCGGCAGACCATCCACTGCCCCGCCACGCTTACCAAGCCTTCCACCGCGCTCATCCCGGCGCAGATGGCCGCCAACCCCAACGGGGCGAGCAGAATGACCGTGATTACGATCGCGATTAGGCGGAGCCCGTGCAGCACGATGTCCAGCGCGGGCCAGCCGCGGGCGTAGTAGATCGAGCCGATCGCGAGCCGCAGCCCCACCAGCGCAAGACCGGGGTGAGCAGGCGCAAGGGGCAGGGCGGCGGGCAGCCACTTCGCCCCATAGATCGCGGCGATCAACTTTGGCGCCACGATCGCCAGCAGCGCCATCGCGGGCAGGACCAAGCGGCCGACCATGGCGATTAGCGCGCGATAATGGCGCGCCAGTTGTGCCCGCTGTTCCTGTATCGCGCTGAATGCTGGAAGCGTGACGCGCCCCACCACCCGGTGCAGGCGCTCGGGGATGAAGCGCAGCAGGTCCCACGCCATGCCGTAGTAGCCCAGCGGGCCGCTGCCCAGCAGTCGCCCGACCATCACGTAGTCCGCGTTTTGCGATGCAATGACCAGCGTTTGTCCGCCCAGGACACCGGTGGCAAACGGCCACAGGTCGCGCGCGGCGCGCAGCCGCGGCGATCCGCGCGGGACAAACCCGGCGGCGACCCAGGTCGTCAGGCCGCGCAGCGTCGCGCGCCCGGCCAGTGCGCAGGGCAGACTCAAACGGGGAAACCCCAGGTAAAGCAGCGTGAAGGCGGAGGTGACAAAGGCGCCCTCCGCGATTATATCGGCGGCGGCCAAGGCGTCGTAACGCAGCCCGCGTTGTAAAAGGGCATTGGGTACGGCCGCCGTGCCCTCGATAAAAAGCGGGATGCATATTAGGCGAATCATCCCGCCCAAATTGACCATCGTCATGAACCGCTCGATCAACGGCGCGGCCGCAAACAGCAATGCGGCGGCTATCGCCGCGCACGCCACGGTCAGCCACCAGGCGGTTGTTTGATGCTCGGTCAACAGCTCCTTGCGTTGGATTAGCGCCTCGGGGAATCCGGCAGTACCGATCAGTGCGGCAATCGCTCCCAGCACTCAGGATGCGCAACAGACCGAAATCGCGCGGCTCCAGCGCGCGGGCCAGGAAGATGACGCCGCCCACCCGGATCAGGTTGGCAACCATCTCCGCCTGCAAATTGAACAGCACGCCGCGCGCAAACGCCTTCCACAAGCGCCGCTCATCTGAGGGTGCCGGTGCGGTGGGACGCGCCCGGGCGTCGAGCTGCGTCATTGCCCGTCTCCCTCAACGACGGCGCGCGGCGTCCGGACCAAAATTACGAGGTCGCGCGCCAGCGACCAGTGCTCGATATAATCGATGTCCAGCCGGACCATTTCGTCGAAGGAAAGACGGTTGCGGCCGCCTACCTGCCACGGCCCGGTCAGTCCCGGCAACGCGTCCAGGCGGCGTCGATGCCACTCCTGGTACAGTTCGAGTTCGTAGGGAATGGCGGGACGCGGACCGATCAGGCTCATATCACCGCGCACCACGTTGATGAGCTGGGGCAGTTCGTCGATACTGAAGCGGCGCAAGATGGCGCCGAGCCGGGTAATGCGCGCGTCCTTGGTCATTTTGTAAGCACGCCATGCCCGTTGCCGTGGTTGAACGCGTGGCCCAGCGCGATCCATCTGCTGGCGTAATCGCGATGGGCCGCGTCGCTTGCCTGGCGCATGGTGCGGAACTTGAGCATCTCGAACGGTGCCCCGCCCCGGCCCAAGCGGACCTGGCGGAACAGAATTGGCCGGCCGTCAAACAGCCGAATCGCCAGCGCCACCAAGAGCATCAGCGGCGCGGCAAGCAGCAGAAACGGACAGACCAGGACCAGATCGAAAACGCGCTTTTTGGTGAGGTTGAAACCCCGGATTTCGGATTGCGTCGCGCCTGCGGCCATCGGACTTAAGCTTCCTTACAAGGCGCCGCGTACGGCGGCGGCAACAGTTTCGATTTCGGCGTCAGTCAGATGCGGATGCATCGGCAGCGACAGCGTGGTCTCGGCGACGCGCTCGCTTGCGGGAAAATCCCCGGGTCGGTAGCCCAGCGCGGCACAGGCGGGTTGCAGATGCAGCGGCAGCGGATAATGGATGCCGTTGCCGATACCGGCGTCCGTCAGCACCGCGCGGATCGCTTCGCGCCTGGCGCTCTGGATAGTGAAAAGATGGTAACAGGACCTGGATCCCGCCGGTTCCTCGGGTATGCGCACGCCGGTGCTTGAGAGCAATTCGCGGTAGCGCGAGGCGATCTCGCGCCGGCGCCGGGTCCAGGCGTCCAGATGCTCCAGTTTCGCCCGCAGCACCGCTGCTTGCAGCGTGTCCAGCCGGGAGTTGTAACCGTAGGCGTCGTGACCGTAGTGGGAGGTGCGGCCGTGGTCGCTCAGCCTGGATACGATCGCGGCCATCCGCTCATCGTTGGTCGCCACCGCGCCGGCATCCCCCCAGGCGCCCAAGTTTTTGCCCGGGTAAAAGCTGAAGCAGCCGGCGTCGGCGAGCGTGCCCGCCTTGACCCATCCGCGCGCGGTCTTGAGTTCCGCGCCGTGCGCCTGACAGGCGTCTTCTACTACGAGGAGTTTATGGCGGCGGGCCACATCCGCGATTTGGTCGATCGCGCAGGGCAGCCCATATAGGTCCACGGGAACAACGGCGCGCGGCCCGTTGGGCGACCTGAAGCGCCCTGCCTCCAGGTAGCGGCTCAGACCCTCGGGACTGAGGTTGCAGGTCGTCGGATCGACGTCGATGAACTCGGGCACCGCACCGCATTGCGCGATCGCGGCGGCGGTGGCGATAAAGGTCATCGGGACCGTGATTACGCCGTCGCCGGGGCCGATGCCCAACGCCATCAGGGCCAGACGCAGCGCATCGGTTCCGCTGCCGACGCCGACCACGTGGAGCACTCCCAGGTAGCGCGCGAACTCCTGCTGAAAAGCCGCCACCGCCGGCCCTCCCACGTAGCTGGTAGTTGCGCGGATCGCGTCGAACTCGCGCGCGACGCGGCCCGCGATTTCGCGGTCTTGCGCCGCCAGATCGAGAAACTTGATACTCATGGTTAACCCACTCCCGCGGCGGTCCGGCCGCGCGCACGCGCGCCGGCGAGCCCGCCACCACCGCGCCCGGCGCAACATCGTGGGTGACCAGCGCGCCCGCGCCGACCATCGCGCCCTCGCCGATTTCGACTCCGCACATGATTATCGCGCCGCTGCCGATCGAGGCGGACCGGCGCACCCGCGTGCGTTCCATCGTCCAATGCTGTTCGGTTTTCAGCGTGCCCTCCCGGTTGGTGGCGCGCGGATGGCGGTCGTTGATGAAGATCACACCGTGGCCGATAAATACTTCGTCCTCGATCTCGACCCCGGTGCAGATAAAGCTGTGGCTGGAAATCTTGCAGCGCCGGCCAATGCTTGCGCCGCGCTGGACTTCGACGAACGCGCCGATGATGGTCTGGTCGCCGACGCAGCAGCCGTAAAGATTGACGAAGGTTGACAACCTGACATCGCGGCCCAGTTGGACATCGGGAGCAACCGCGACATTTGAGGCTATCGCGACCTGGACGGGAAGGCTTGCATTACTCATCTGGTCACCGCGTATTTGACCGGCACCAGCGCGCCGCCCTGGCGCAGCGAGGCGTCGGCGCCTTCCAGCACGCTGACCACGCGCAGGCCGGAGAGACCGTCGCTGCGCGGCCGGCGATGGTTCAGCACGCAATCGATAAAGTGTTTGGTTTCGGCCTTCAGCGGTTCGGTCTCGGCCACGCGGGGCGCCAGGATGTCGCCGTAGCGATAGGAGAAATGAAACTCGCCGAAGGTGTCGTAGTAGGGCAGCACGCTGACTCCCTTGTCGTAGATCCGGATCGGTTCCTGGTAGGCGATGTCGTCGTAGATCAGCATCTTGCGCGAGCCGACCACGGTGATGCGCCGGATCTTGTTGGGGTCGAGCCAACTGACGTGCACGAACGCGGTCATGTTGCCGGAAAAATTCATGCTCAGCATGGCCACGTCCTCGATGCCGGGGTTGTAATGGCTGCGGCCCTGGCAGTTCACCGATTCCGGAGCGCGCCCCAAAATGGCCAGGATGATCGAGATGTCATGCGGCGCCAGATCCCACACGACGTTGATGTCGCGCTGGATTAAACCCAGGTTGGTGCGGGTCGAGCTGATATAGAAAATCTCGCCGAGCTCGCCGGCGTTGACGATGTCGCGCAGCTTGGCGACCGACGCGCTGTACTCGAAGGTGTGTCCGACCATCAGCACCACCCCGCGCGCCGACGCCATTTCGATCAGTTCCGCGCACTGCCTGCTCGATGACGCGAGCGGCTTTTCCACGAGCACCGATTTGCCCGCCCCCAGGCATCGGCGGGCCGTCTCCCAATGAGTGTGCACGGGAGTGGCGATGACCACCGCGTCGATCGCGGGGTCGGCCAAAACCGGATCCAGGCTGTCGTTGTCCGCACCGCCGGATAAATCTTCTCTACGTGGCGGCGGCGTTGCGGGTCGAAGTCGCAGGCCACGACGCGATCGCACAGGCCGCAGCCTTGCAGGTTGCGCACCCAGTTCGGACCCCAGTAACCCAGCCCCACCACCGCGACCGCGCTCAGCCGATCTTGCGGTGCCGCGCGCCGTGGGAGCTGAGCTGTGTCGTGATTGCCGGCGGCGTCGCTCATCGGCCGTTTTCCCGCAGACCCGGGATCCATCGCAGCCGATCGAGCCGGGCTTTTGTAGCCGTTGAGAATCACGCCGCCAATACTGCGATTGGCCAGATTGACGACCGCCAAAGTGGCCGCCAGCTCATCACGCCGGCTGCAGCCATAGCGCGCGACCACCAGCACCGGATCGTCGGGCCGGGCCATCGCGAGCATCCGCGCGTCCAGACGCACGACCCCGAGGTCCACCACTGCGGCGCGGTAGCGCCCCATGGCCTGGCCCAGCGCCTCGATCAAGTCAGCCTGATCCGCGCGCCCGCCATTGACCGGCATTCCGATGGAGTGCGCCGGATCGCCAACGTTGACGCAGCGCGCGGTCCACAGATGCGCCAGGCCGCTCGGATTGATCCGAAACGGGCGGCCATTGCCGGCGGCCTTGGTTTCGGCGGCATATACGATCGTGGTGCCGTCGGCACCGACCAATAGCGTGTCGATCCCGAGCCTGACGGCGAGATCCAGGGCCAGTGCGCTGGCCACCGTTGATGCGCCGTCGCCCTGGCGGCATCCGGCAATCAGCACTCGCGAATGGCCCGTCAACCCCGCCATCGCCGCGACCGGTTCAGCGATCATCCTGATTCCTTCGCTGTCAAACAGGGCGCCGGTCGCGGTGGGCACGTCAAGATCCGCATAGGCGGGGATTACGCCGGAGCTAATTGCCGTTTTGACGTCCGCTGGCGCGCTTATCAGCTGAGCGGAATTCAATACTTGAGTAACATTCGACACTTTGATCTCCTTTCGTTGCGCCGATCAGGCGCTGGCCGCACCCGGTTTTGCGCAGGAGCGCAACACCGCTACCACCGGCACTGTGGAGGATTCAGCAATCCCCGCCGTCGAGTAGATGGTCTGGTCCTGACGCTCCGCCCACCACGCCGCCGCCAGCCCCGCTAACAGCGCCAGCACCAGGCCGGCGCAGAGGTTCAGGCCGACGTTGGGAAACCTGGGCTCCACGGGCAGGCTCGGCGGCATGGCCAGGACCACGTTCATGATCCGGCTTTCATTCATCTCCAGTTCGGCGCGCGCCTCCTCACCTTTGCGCAGGTAGGAGATGTAGGCCTCCTTTTCGGCTTCGACCTCGCGCATCGCCCGCTCCACTTCCACGCCGTCATCGGTCAACTGGCGCATTTCTTTTTGATAGGTATCGATCTGAACGGAGAGCGACCGCTGGCTTTGGGCCAATGCCGCGGCGGTCACGCGCGCCTGCGCGAGATTGGAGGCGAGCCCCAGCCATACCGGGTTGAGGTCGCTGAGCCGCTCGATTACCTCGGTATGATCTTCCTGCGCGAGCAGGTCGTGGGCCTGGTCTGTCTGCCGAGTCACCTCGCGCGCCATCTTGCTGCCCGAGCGGTAGCGCTCCAGCACGTCGTCGCGGTTGAGCTCGAGATCTAGAACCTTCGGTTTGAGTTTTACATAAGCGGGATTGGGGCCGGACTTGATCTCCTTGAGCAGGCGCATCGGCGACTGTGTCAGTCCCTCTTGCAGCGCCGCGATCTGGCGGTTGACGCCGTCCAGACGGCTTTGGTTCTTGCGAAACTCGGCCTGGAATCCGGAGAGCTGATAGACCACCGCCTCGCTCTGATCGGAAAGGCTCAGCACCCCGGTTTGATCGCGCACTGCGCGCAAATGTTCTTCGGCGGCGTGCAACTCCTCACGCCGGCGGCGGATTTGTTGATCGAAGAACTGCTCGGATCGGGCGTCGTGAACGATTTGGGCATGGAGGGTGAAGTAGCGCTTTAACAGCGCGTCCAGGAAGGCGCGGCTCCAACCCGGACTGCGCGAGCGGAAGGAGACTTCGAGCAGGTTGGATTTGCGAATCACCGAGGCGTCGACGCGCTTTTCAAGCGCCAGCGCGCGGCGTTGCAGGGGACTGGGCCGCGGCGCTCCATGAATCAGCGCGATGAGGTCGCTCGGCAGGTTGGCCAGATTCGACAGCATCGTGCCCAATGGGCCTGGCGCCGGCGCGCGGCCGGCAAGGTCGGCCAGCGCCTGCTCGTAAAGACGGCGCTGGGTCAACAATTCCATTTCCGAGTTGAGGTCCTGCTCGGTTACCTCGCGGTCATTGACCACCGGCGCGTTAGGGTCGCTGGGCGTTTGCAACGCGGGCGAAACGATGTAATGAGCCCGGTTGGGAGAAACCAGAATCCGGGCAGTTGATTCATAAAGCGGCGGATACAGGACCGTGCCCAGGAAAATCAATGCGAACAGTCCCACCGCGGCCCAGGCCGCGACCATCCGCCGGCGCCATAGCGCCTCCAGCCAAACCGTCAGGTCGTGTTGTTTCATATTCCCCCCTTGATGCGCCGCCGTGCTCAGAATGGCGGCCCGACGCTCAGGTATGGCTGTATCGGCAATGCGTCTCGGACGTATTGCTTGATGAACAGATCGAGATTGCCCACGGCGCTGCGCGGCACCACGATGATATCGTTGGGCAGCAGCGAGACGTCCTGCACCCGATGGTCGGTTGACTGCGAAACCGCATTGGCCACCTGGATGAACGTGCCGTAAGCATCGCCGCACGCGTCGCGCCGAATCAGCACGATTTGATCGGCGCGCGCGTCATCCTTGAACCATCCGGTGGAAATGATCGCCTGCGTGGCGGTCATGGCCGGCTTGAGCGGCAACATCCCCGGAAAATTAACCTGGCCGCCCACGAACACCTTGCGGAACGGGCTGTCGATCACGCTGACCGTGGCGTTGGGCTCGAACAGGTCCTCGGAAAAAACGACATCCAGCTTCTGCGCCAGTTGCGCGGGCGTAAAACCGGCCACGGCGACGTCGCCGTAAGGCTCGATCGTGAAGCGGCCGTCGGGTCGGACTTCGACGTACCGGTCCAACTCGCCGTTGCGATAGAAGGCCAGATGAAGCTTGTCACCGCGTTGGATGCGATAGACCGTGCGGTCCTCGACCGCGGTGGCATTGCTGAACTCGCGCGCAGCATTCGCCGCGCCGCACCTGGCGCTTAACCGGCCCTCGTTTTCCGCCAGCTGCGGGCTGGTCTTGCCCATTGCGGATACCTCGTCCCAATGCTCGGTGCCCTCCTTGGTGGAGACTGTCGAACAGGCGGCCACCATGGTCAGGCATCCGATCAGCGCGAGCGGCGCCATGAATTTTGTGGAAATTTCCATCTTCGTCTCCAGCATTTTTAACCAACGGGATCGTCAGGCTGAACAAGCAGACGGCTGATGGTGGCGAGCAACTCACCCGCGTCGATCGGCTTGGCCAGATAGGCATCGCAGCCCGCCGCCATCGCGCGTTCGCGATCCTGCTCGAAGGCATGCGCGGTGGTGACCACGATCGGCACGCGCCTCCATCGCCGGTCCGCCCTGATGCGCCGGGTAAGAGTCAGACCGTCTGTGTCTCCGGCCAGCGAAATGTCCATCAGGATCAATCCGACCCTTTCGCCCAATTCCTCCAGCCGCGCGATCGCCTCCCTGGCGTTGGCCGCGACCACCACCGCATACCTGCCCTGGAGCAGAGCGCGCATAAACAGCGCCTGATCAGGCTGATCCTCAACCACTACGACGGTGACCGCCGCCGCCGCGGACTGCGTCGCTTCAGGCGCGAGCTGTGGTGGATTCGGGAGTTGCGTTGCCGAACCGTCGGCGGCGCGCCGGGGCTCCCAATGCACCTCCATCGAGGCGGGAAAAATGATGGTAAAGACGGAACCTCTGCCCGGGCTGCTCGACATCGCTATTGACGCGCCGATCAGGTCCAGATATTTGTGCGTCAGCAACAGTCCCAGTCCCGACTGCTCGTACCGTTGCGCGCCGCCATCCTGCGGGCCGGCCAGGGCCTGCTCCATCTGTGCCGGATCGAATCCCCCTCCGGTGTCTCTCACCTCGATACACAGGCGCTCGCGGCTATCGCGACACAGCTTGATGACCGCTCCGCCCTTGTGGGTGAACTTGATCGCGTTGTCGATCAAATTGGACAGCGCCGCAGTCAGACAGTACGCATCGCAGAGCACTCCCGCGCCCGGTTCCCCGATCTCGCAGATGAGCCCCAGCTTCTTTGCCGCGGCCAGCACGCGATAGTCCTGCGCCAGCTTCTCCACCAAACCGGCGAGATCGATCCGCTCGGGAACCACAGTGAGGGTTCCCTGCTCGATGCGCGAGTAATCCAGGATGCGATTGATCGCTTCCAGAACCTGCCTGCCGGAGCGCCGGATGCCCTCAAGGTAGGGCCGCTGGCTGTCGTCGCCCAAAGCGATCAGGCGCCCTGCAACTAACTCGCTGTATCCGAGAATGATGTTGACCGGAGAGCGAATCGCATACGCGGCGCGCGCGAAAAATTCGCTCACTGCGGCGCCGTGCCGGGTCATGCCATCATTGGGCCGCGGATTCTCCTCGCTCTGGCCTTCAAGGTTCATGCTTCTTCTTTCCAGATTTTTTCGTGGCGCCCAGGGTTAGGCCAAAGTTTTGCGGCCGCCCCTGTGCCGGCGGTACCGCTGGCCTGATGGAAACAGCGGCTTCATTACTCCTCGCCCTCCGCGTATACGGCGATCAGCGCCTGGCGGACCCTCGCGGCCTCGTCGTCCAAAAGAGGCAGTACCGCCTGGACCTGTGCGATCGCGTCGGCGCTCCTGGCCGCCAATTCAATTCCGAGACATAATTCGGCCATCGTCAGCGCTCCGACCAGCATGCTGCTGCCCCTTAGTACATGGGCGGCCGCGGCCATCCCTTTTGCGTCGGCGCGCGCTGTCGCCGTTCGGATAGCGCTCAGCCGCCGGGTCAGCTCGCTGATGAACAGTGCAATCAAGTCATTGAATAAGGTCGATTCGCGGGCATCGAAGTGACTGCGCAGCCGGGCCAGGACCGCCGCGTCTATAGGCTCGGTTGCCGGCACAGGGGTGGTGGAAAGCGAATGTTGCAACGAAAAATCGTCGATGGTGTTGTTGGTGATATCGTTTGATGTCATGAGATTTCCCGAAATTGCACGCAACTCTGGAGCATTATGCATGCCATAGACACTCGGTCCGGCTGTGGGTCGGTTTTGGCTGAAATTCAGTGCTACAGGCGCGGGGTGGGTTTTCAACCGCACTGAAATAGCCGCGTTCTCTGTCGTTGAGGGCACAGTCGCGGCGCGACGGCGTAGCCAGCAGATACAGTTGCGCCGCTAGTGTTGCTATTCGCTATAGGGAAGCTTGAAATGCTTATCCAGCCGAAGCGAAGAATATCATAGACGCGCTATAAGGATAGGAAACAGGCTGAACCTCGCAGATCGCGCGTACGCCCGAATTTTGGCGACACGCTAATGACTATTGCGTTCCGGCCGAGCTGCCATGGAGAAATGTCGTGACGACCGTGTGCACGGTGTCTTCCAGGACAACATGCGCAGCCCTGTAGCGCTGAATTCCGCGGATCATTCCCAGCAGCGACTCGGCCATCAGATCGAAGTCGAGGTCGTTGCGAATCGACCCGTTGCGGGCACCTTCGCGCAGCACCTCACTTATCAATGCCGAGAGCTGCCCGCGCTCTTTGCGGTAGCGGACTTCCTGTTCCCGGGGAAGCTTGGCCGGGTCACGCAGCAGAATAAAGAACTGGCGCCGGGTCCAGAAGTAGGACACCGTATGGTGAACAATCGTCGTGATGCGATCGGGTATCGACGCGGCCTGCGCCAGCGCGGTTTCAATCTGGTTGCGGAGCTGGGCGAAGCCTTCGATGACCGAGGCGGCGTACAATTGCTCCTTGGAACCAAATTGGCGGTAGATGCTGCCCTTGCCCACTCCGGCTCGCGCGGCCACGTCGTCGATCGGAACGTCCTCGAAACCCCTCTCACCAAACAGCTCCATCGCGCTGTGCAGGATCCGCGCACGCAGCATCGGGATCGGACGGCGGCCGGGCCGCGGCTCGCCCGCACCTTCCACCCGCCGTGGGCCAAAACGAATCAGTCGTCCTTTGTCCTTGCTGCTCACTAACATTCAGCTCGTCAAACCGGCATCAAACTGCGCGCCGCGGCGGCCTTGCGCCGCCCCGCGCTGCCTGCCAGATCGGAAGCATTGGCAAATCCTATTGAATGATATTATGGACTGCCGCGTCCATAATTGAAATAATACCCTAATCGGGCGTGGTCAAGCCATTAGGGCTGAGGCCCCCGCACTAATGGCGCAAGCAGAGGTCGAACTTACCTGGACGCTATGGATTTGAATCTTCCACGGACTGAATCGGCGACGTCAGCGGCCAGCGCGGCCCCGGCTCCGGCCGGCGCGATCCGCCCGGCACGCCGGTGGCGATGGTGGCTGTTGCTCTTGTTGGCGCTGGTGGGCGTGGGTTACGCCGCCTTCGGCAGGATGGGGAAGGCGCGTACGCCGAGCGCAGAGGCGTCGCCGGTGACGCCTGTGCCGGGTATTCCGGTGGCGGCCGTGACCGCGCGGTTGGGCGATTTGAGCCGCAATCTCATCGCGCTGGGCACGGTTACTCCATTCTATACGGTAACCATCAAAAGCCGGGTTGACGGGCAATTGATGACGGTGGCGTTTCGCGAAGGACAAATTGTCCATCAGGGTGACCTTCTGATCCAGATCGACCCGCGCCCCTATCAGGTGCAGCTTGAGCTGGCACAGGGGCAGATGGCGCGCGACAAGGCCAATCTGACCAACGCGAAAATCATGCTGGAACGGGACAAGACCTTGCTGGCCGATCAGGTTATTGCCCGGCAGGACTACGACAATCAGGCGGCGGTGGTGGGGCAGTACAACGGCACCATCGCGGCGGATCAGTCGGCGATCAACAATGCCAAGCTGCAACTCACCTATAGCCGCATCACGGCGCCGATCACGGGGCGGATTGGTTTGCGGCTGGTGGACCCGGGCAATATCGTGCACGCCACCGACGCCGGCGGTCTGGCGGTAATCACACAGGTGCGACCGATTGCGGTGCTGTTCAGTATTCCGGAAGACGACCTGCCCAAGGTGCGCAAGGATCTCCGCGCCGGCCAGCAGTTACCCGTGGAGGCGTACGACCGCACGCAAAAAACCAAGCTCGCCGATGGCACCTTGACGACCTTCGACAACCAAATCGACACCACCACCGGCACCGTGCGGCTCAAGGCGTCGTTCCCCAACCAGGATTACTCCCTGTTTCCCAACCAGTTCGTGAACGTCAAGCTGCTGGTTGACACCGACCGCAACGTGGTGCTGATTCCGACCGCCGCTGTGCAGCGCAGCTCGGTTGGCAACTTCGTTTACGTGGTCAAGCCCGACAATACTGCCGAGGTGCGCAAGGTATCACTGGGCGCGACCGAAGGAGAAACCACCGCGGTCCAAAGCGGCGTGACGGCGGGCGAGCAGGTCGTGATCGAAGGCGCCGACCGGCTGCAACAGGGCAGCAAGGTCAGGGTCCGGATGGCGGCGAACTCCAGCAGCGCGGGCCCCGGCGCCATGGCGACTCCGGGAGTCCAGAGCGGCACGCAGTGAATCTCTCGCGTCCATTCGTTATCCGCCCGGTGGCGACTTCGCTGCTGATGGTGGCAATCATGCTGGCTGGGGCGGTCGCGTACAAGCAACTGCCGGTCTCGGCGCTGCCCGAAGTGGACTATCCCACGATCGAGGTGTTGACCTTTTATCCCGGCGCCAGCCCCGACGTGATGGCGTCGTCGATAACGGCGCCGCTGGAGCGTCAGTTCGGCCAGGTGCCGGGGCTCAACCAGATGACCTCCAACAGCTCCTTCGGCAGTTCGGTCATCACGCTGCAGTTCGTTCTAAACCTGAACATCGATGTGGCTGAGCAGGAAGT
>DASZGF010000233.1:0-30203 GCA_035939115.1 Binataceae bacterium (SeqCode) | reverse complement strand
GACGCCTCACGGAAACTTCGGCGGGCCGATCAAGCCCTACGAAGGCGTCAGCCGCGAGGGAACGGTGTGCGCCAGCGGCGCGCTGGGATGGCCCTGCACAAGCACGATCGGCCGCCTGATGCTCTACGTGTTTGACCAGTTCCCGAACCTGAAATTCTACTTCGCCGAGACCCAGGGCGCGTGGCTGGCGCATGCGCTTAACTGGATGGACGAGTTCTATCTGCGCTGGTACCGCTATCACGATATCCACCTCAAGAAGATGCCAAGCCAGTACTACCGCGACCATTGCCGCTTCAGTTTCATCCACGACCGCGTCGTGATGCAGTTGCGCCAGTTTATTGATCCCGCGCTGCTGATGTGGGGGACGGATTTTCCGCACAGTATCGGCTCGTACCCCGATTCCAGGCGCGTGCTCGATGAACTGTTCGACGGCGTTCCAAATGAGGTCCGGCGTCAGGTGTTGGTGGACAACGTGTGCGAGTTCTTCGACCTCGATCCAAAGCGCGAACTGACGCCGACTCCGCAGTAGCGGTGCCCAACAGAGTAATCGTGATGACGCAGTTGCATATCGAAGTAAGTTCGCCGGCGATGCCGATCAGCACCGAGTTTATCCGCTTCTGCAAAGCCGTCGAGCAGTTTTACTACGCGATCGCAATCGCCTCCGAGCCCGATCTGGCCAAAGCGGCGGCGGCGTGGCGTGCCTGGCTGGCCAATGGACTCAATCCGGCGGTCAAGTTGGCTCCGCCGGTTGATGGCGCAAACCGAATCAAGGTGGACTCGCGGCCGGGAGTCGGCGGCTTTGACCTTACCGTTTCCGGCGCGAACCGGAAGGCGCTTGCCCTGCTGCGGACGGTGCTGGAAGACATTGGCGCAGCGCACAAGTCGCTTGACCGGCGCGGCACTGAAGAAGCCCGCGTGGCGGCGCTGATGGAAATTCAAAGCGTGACGCAGGAACTGGTACAGCCACTCAAGGCGTCGATCGCGCGCAGTCAAATTCCGCCGGACGGAGCCGATTGCTTCATGGCGATGATTCATCGCGGCTTGGCGGCGATTGCTGCTGGCGAGATCACCTCGCTTGCGATCCAATTGACATGAAATAGGGGCTGCGGTTCATTCTTCAGGACAACCGCCGTCGGGAGGGGAATCAATGCCGGGGATTCTGGATGGACTCAGGATAATCGACGCGTCGCAGGGATTGGCTGGCGCGCTGGTCACGTTGCTGCTCGCCGAACAGGGCGCCGACGTGATCAAGGTCGAGCCTCCGGGCGGCGATCCGATGCGCCAGATCGAGCCCGGCTTCTTTATCTGGTATCGCAGCAAGCGCAGCGTCACGCTCGATCTTGATTCTGCCGCCGGCCGGGCGCGCCTGCGCAAGCTGCTGGAGCGCTCCGACGTTTTGTTGGAATCGTTTCCGCCCGCTGATTCAGCTCGCTTCGAACTCGACTACGCCGCGCTCAAGGCGCCATTCTTGCACCTGGTTCACTGCAAGATAAGCGGCTATGGGATGGACCATCCGTGGCGCGATCGGCCCGCGATCGAAGCGCTGGTTGCGGCGCGCACCGGGCTTTACCACCATCAGGCGGGAGTCCGCCATGACGGGCCCACCTTCATGTACTGCCCGTATGCGAACTACGGCGCCGCATTCACGGCTTTGCTCGGTATCTGCGGCGCGCTGCGCGTGCGCCTGCACAGCGGCCGCGGCCAGTTCGTCGACACCTCACTGATGGACGGGGTCGCGTTCTTCACCAACATGCTCTGGCAATGGTCGGAGATGCCGATGCCGGAGTTCAACCATTTTCTCGACCACACGGTGCCTTACCCGGTGTGGCTATACGAATGCGGCGACGGCCTGTGGCTGCATCACATGCGCACCGACAAGGGCAACATGTACGCGCTGGCGAAGGTTCTCGGCATCGCGATGCCCACCGATGCGACGTGGCTGACCGACGCGGAGCGCTGGAAATTCAACGATCAGGTGATCGCCGCTTTCAAGAAAAGGACGCGGGACGAATGGATTCCGCGGCTGCGGGAAGCCGATATTCCGGTCGAAGCCGTGATGCCGGCCGAGGCCGCCTTCGCGCGCGAACAAACGCGCGTCAATGGCATGGTCGCCGTGATGGACGACCCTGAGCGCGGCAAGGTCACGCAGGCCGGCATTCCGATCAGGTTCTCCGCGACCTCCAGTTCCATAAAAGGACTGGCGCCGCGTCCCGGCCAGCATACCGCGGAGGTGACACGGGAGGTCGAAGGCGAGGCGCCGCGGCCGCTTAAGACCAGCATCAGAAAGATGGGCCGCGACCCGCGCTATCCGCTCGACGGCATCACGGTCCTGGACTGCGGCGAATACTTGGCGGGTCCATTCGGCCCGATGGCGCTGGCGGACTTGGGCGCCCGCGTGATCAAAATCGAACGGCCGCAAGGCGATCGGATGCGCACTCCCGTGCCGTTTCCTCCCTTCATGGCGTGCCAGCGCGGCAAGCAGGACCTGGCCGTGGACCTAAAGCATCCCGAGGGGCTCAAGATCTTCTACCGGCTGGTCGAGCGGGCCGACGTGATCCATCACAATCAGCGTCCAGGCGTGGCCGAGCGGCTGAAAGTCGATTATGAGACACTGCGCGCGATCAAACCTGACATCATCTACACGCACAGCGCCGCCTACGGCACGCGCGGCCCCGACGCAATGATGGGCGGCTACGACCAGCTCTTCGCCGCGATGTGCGGGATGGAACACATGGGCGGGGGCGAGGGCAACCCGCCGGTCTGGAATAGGCTGGGCACTGTGGACGCCGGCGGCGCCACGCTGTCGGCGATCGCCACC
The DNA here is from genome assembly GCA_035939115.1 of Binataceae bacterium (SeqCode). GTDB lineage: Bacteria > Desulfobacterota > Binatia > Binatales > Binataceae > JAJPJA01. The sequence goes on along the minus strand of DASZGF010000233.1, from coordinate 27,385 downwards.
GTGATGGCCGTTTACCATCGCGACCACACCGGCGAAGGACAGTTCGTCGACGGCTCGCTGCTCAACGCGGGGCTGTGGTACAACTCCGACGCGTTCGTGAGCGATCAACCCGATGTGCGGCGTCGTCCCACGCTGGATCGCAATCAGACCGGAATCAGCGCCGGCTATCGGATGTACGAAACGGCTTCGGGATGGATCTGCGTGGCCGCGCTGTTTGAGCCGGAGTGGAAGAGTTTTTGCGCGGCTGTCGGGCGGCCGGAACTGGCACGCGAACCGCGCTACGGCTCGCATTTCGGCCGCATCGACTATCGCGACGAACTAGCCGCCATTTTAGAGCCGATATTCAAGACCCGGACAGCCGATGAATGGTTTGAGCGGCTGGACCGCGCCGGCGTTCCGTGCGAGGTCTCCAACCAAGGCTACTGGCGCAAATTCCTACAGGACGAATGGTGTCTGAAGAGCGGGCGCGTGGTCGAATACCATCAGGGCGACCTGTTCGGCAACCTGCGCCAATTCGGCAAGACCATCCGCTTGTCGGAGACGCCGCAGGTCATCCAGGGCGCGCCCCCGCGAATCGGCGAGGATACGCAGAAGATCCTGACCGAACTGGGCTACGACGCCGCGCAGCAGGAGGCGTGGAAGGCCAATCGCATCGTGACGTGGCCCCAATAATCAACGCGAGGGTAGGCGATGAAGTTTTTCACCCTGATCAGCGCTGCGCCGGGACAGGACAAAAGCCAGTTCCAGCGATGGTTCCTCCGGGAGCATGCGCCGATGGTGCTAGAAAATGGGCGCGGACTTCAGCGGTACATCGTCAATCTGGTCGATACGCAAGCGCCGCCGGTGGAGAACATTGGATTCGTCGCGCCGGAGGTGGAAACTCCCTACGACGTAATCACCGAGATGTGGTTTGGATCGCCCGACGATTTCAAGGATCGGATCAAACTGTATGGCTCGGCGGCCAGCGCCGACGCGGTAGAGAAGCATCTGTTGGCAAAGGCCGGCGTCGTCTGCTCGTATCGGGTCAGCGAGATTATCGAAAAGGACAAGGCGTCGCTGAAGGTGGGCGAACGAACCGCGGGGCTCAAGAGTGTCATTCCCCTGTTTTGGCGGCCCGAACTCTCGGTTGAGGACGGACGCAACGGATGGCAGGTGCATGCGACCATCGCCTTGCGCACGCACGTCGGGATGTCCAAGTACGTGCGCAACCTGGTCGAGGAGACGCTGACCCAAGGGGCGCCAGCGTATACCGGTATCGGTGAACTGCACTTCGCGAGCGCGGACGATATGCGTTATGGCACGATGCCGACGCCGCATTCGCTCGAAGTAATCGCGTTCGACACCGCGCGATGGTTGGGGCCTATCGCTAACCATTATTGCAGCGAATGGCCATTGACACTTTAGCGCCCGCCCACCAGGAGAAATCGCATGGTCAAATACTTCACGCTCATTACGGCCGGAGTGGGACAGGACTCGGCGGCGTTTCGCCGGTGGTTTTTGCGCGAGCATGCGCCGAGGGTGCTGCGACATTGCCCGCGCCTGCGCCGCTGCGTGGTCAATCTGCGCGAGCCTGCTCCATCTATTGAGAATATGCCTTCGTTGGAACAGGGCGACGGGCCACGCCGGCGCTATCAGGTAGTTACTCAGATGTGCTTCGAGTCGGCCGAGGATTTCACCGACCGCGCCCGTCTGTACGATTCTCCCTCGGCCGGGCGGGCTATCGAGGAAGCACTGATGGCGAAGGCCGGCGAAGCATTCACCTTCCGCGCAACGGAAAACATCGAAAAGGACGCGCATCCTACGCTGCTGGGCGAGCGCTCACCAGGGGCCAAGATGCTATCGATAGCCGGCTTGAAGCCCGGGTTGACGCCAGCGCAATGGCGCCTGGCGTGGGAAGTCCACGGTCCGCTTGCGCTGCGCACGCATACCGGCTTTTCGAAATACGTACGCAACGTCGTCGAAGAATCACTGACGCCGGGCGCACCCGATTATCGCGGAATCGCCGAGTTGGTGTTTCTGACCATGGACGACGCGGTCCATCGCTTCTTCCCCAGTCCAGCCGCCGCCCGAATCATCGAGTTCGACACTGCGCGCTGGATGGTGGCGTACGACGGCGCTTATTTCGGTGAGTATGTATTGAGGTGAGGATCAACTGACGCGTAACCGCCGGTGCCTTGGGTTGAAGTCAGACTATGATCTCGACCAAATTCGAATACTGGCCAAGAACGGCGTTGGCGGTTAGCAAGCGCGCAGGCTCATGGATCGCCTGGGCTACGAGGACACGGTCGAAGGGGTCGCGATGATAAAGAGGCAGATCTCGTACACCAGCGGCGTGTGCCGCGCTTACCGGCAGCTCCGCAAATCCCATAAGCTTGGCCGCCGCCGTTATGTCCTCCAGCTTGATCGGTAGAAAGAGACGTCCGATCTGTAGCTTTATCGCCAGTTCCCAAATGCTTGCCGCGGAAAACAGTACCTCGTTTTCCTCCGCCTCAAGTTTTGCCTGCGATGCCTTTGACAGTTTTTGCGGCTCGGCCACTGCCCAAAGGAGCACATGCGTGTCAACGAGCAGGCGCATCGCCCCGGCCCTCGAATGAGGCGATCACGTCCTCGGGCAGCGGCGCGTCGAAGTCCTCCGGAACGGAGAATTTTTCCGCGAGTACCCCGAGTCGTCGGCGTTTTTTGCCGTTGCGGATCGGAACAAGCCGGGCCACGGGCTTTCCCGCCTTGGCGATAATCACCTCCTTGCCCTGGCTTGTTTCCTCGATGAGTTTTGACAGATGGGTCTTAGCCTCGTGAATGTTCACGGTTCGCATAGCAACCATCTTATAGACTTAGTTTAGTCTAGTCTAGTTTTGGATTTGAGCCAGCTGATTGGCTCTCTTTCCCGTAGCGCACCAGAGGGCCGTGTGTCCGCCACCGATTCGCGAGCGATAACATCCCTACCAATATGACTGAGGCGAGATTCTGTCGACCGTGCTGGCATCCGGGCGCGAGATGGACGCCATTCCTTTTGCAACGCAGCCGCTGGTGGCGCAGCGCGAACTGCTCCACTCCCCGCGGCGGGCACGAGGCCCGCCCTACTGTTTCGTGATAACCAGGTTGAGGAACGCATCGACTTCGACCGTATATCCGGGCGGGCAGATGGTGGTCGAGTCGGGCTCTTCGAGTATTGCCGGACCTTGGATCGTATCGCCATGTTGGAGCGCGGTGCGGTCGTAGACCTGGGTGTCGACGAAACCCGATGCGTCCGCGAAGTAGGCTTTGCGCGCGTCTTTTAGCGCCCGCGCCGCCTTGGCGTCGCCCCTGGGCGTGCGCATGATTTGCGGCTTGCTCGCCGTGCCTACCACCCGCACCCCAAGGTTGACGAACTCGACCGGATCGGCCGGCCTGACCTTGAACAACTCGAAATAGAGATCGCGGAAGCCGCGCTCGATCGCAGCCGGAGTTTCTTCGGTTATCGGTCCGGGCGGAAGGGGAATGTTGATCTCGTGCTTTTGATGGACAAAGCGCGTGTCCAGCGAGCGCTGAATCACCAGGTCTTTCTCCGACAGGCCCTCCGAAAGCAGTTCTTCGCGCCCGGCGCTCTCCAGATTATGAAAAATTCGGCGCAGGTCCTCCGCCTTGGCATCCTTGCATTGCACGATATGCGTGGTCACGTTGTCGTGGGCGAGGTCGGACATCAGCAGGCCGAACGCGGAAGCCACACCGGGCGACGGCGGTACGATCACCGTCGGGATGTTGAACTGTTCGGCGACCTTGACGATATGAATCGGGCCGGCGCCGCCAAACGCCATCACCGCGTATTCGCGCGGATCGATGCCGCGCGACACGGTGATCAATCTGACCGCACCGCCCATGTGGATTATTGGCCAGTTGATAAATGCCGTGAGCGGCCAGCACCGGGTCGAGGTTAAGCCGCTCGCCGATGTTGCGCGCGATCGCGTCGTGGCTGCGCTCGGGGTAGATTTTCATCTTCCCGCCCAGGAAATAATCCGGGTTGAGATAGCCCAGCACCACGTTGGCGTCGGTCACGGTCGGCTGAGTGCCGCCCAGTCCATAGCAGGCCGGTCCGGGCGCCGCGCCTGCGCTTAACGGACCTACCTGGAGCAGACCGCCCGGATCGATCCAGGCGATACTGCCGCCGCCGGCGCCGACTTCGGCCAGGTCGATGACCGGAATCTTGATCGGCTCGCCGCTGGCGCGCACCTCTGCACTCACGCTCGTGCCGACGGTGAAATCATGGGTGACGTTGGGCTTGCCATGCTGGATCAGGCCGACCTTTGCGGTGGTGCCGCCCATGTCAAACGAAATCATGTTGGGACGGCCGATAGCGAGGCCCGATTGCGCGGTGGCGATAACGCCCGCGGCAGGTCCCGACTCGACGCTGTAGACCGCTTTGCGCGCCGCCATCGAGGCGGGCATCACCGCGCCGCTGGACTGCATGATCTGCAGGCTGCATCCGATTCCCGTCTTGCGCAGTTCCTGCTCGAGCTTGCCGAGGTAGTCGGCGAGCATCGGACCCACGTAGGCCGATATCAGCGTAGTCGAGGCGCGTTCATATTCCTGGAACTCGGGCCATACTTCGGAGGACAGCGCGACATACAAGCCCGGCATCGCGCGTTGGAGCATCTGCGCAACTTTACGCTCATGAGCGGGATTGGCGTAGGAGTGGAGCAAGCAGACGGCAACGGCGTCGGGCTTGGCGGCCGCCAGATGTCTGATCGCGGCCTCGGCCTGAACTTCGTCCAGCGCAATCAGCACGTCGCCGCGATGGTCCAGCCGCTCCTTGATTTCGATCACCATCTCGCGCTCGACCAGCGGCTCGGGACGTTCGTACAGGGCGTTGAAGCGATCGATGCCGGAGGGATACTGCTTGCTGATGTGGAACATGTCGCCAAACCCCTTGGTGGCGAAGTAACCCAGCCGCGCGCCCTTACGCTCCAGGATCAGGTTGGTGGCCAGCGTGGTGGCGTGGACGACGCGCCTGATTTCGCTGGGCTGCGCGCCCGCCTGCGCCATCGCTTCGCGCACCGCGTTCATCACGCCGTCAACCGGATTGGCCGGCGTGGTGAGAGTTTTGGCGTTGAAGGGTTTCTGTCGGCCATCCTGGAACAGCACCAGGTCGGTGAAGGTTCCGCCGATATCCACGCCCATGAAGAATTGCCGCTGTGCCATGTTGGCTCCTGAAAACAAGAAAAGAGAAAATAGAAAAGAGAAATGAGATGGGAAAAGAGAATCGGTCTTTTCTCACCTCTATTTTCTCGTTTCTCTTTTCTCTTTTCTCAATCTTTCCGTGGCCGCCGGATCGACCCGCCCCGATGCGTCCACGGCTACGCCATAATCGCGCGCCGCGCCTTCGACGGTAACGATACTCTTGAGCACGTCCTTGCCGACCAGGTTCGGATCGCGTTCGAACGGGTCGCCGTATCCGCCGCCGCCCGACACGTACATCGTCAGCCGATCGCCTTTGCGAATGCGCAAGTTGGTCTGCTTCATCGGCAGGCGTTTTTCGCCGGGCCGCCCTTCATTGAGCACCCAACCGCCGATTCCGCCGGGCTTGCCGCCCGCAACTCCGCGCGGTGAAAGTTCGCAGCGGTCAACCGCGCGCACGGTCAGGTCGGCGTCGCTGTTGATGGTCACATGCTTGATCATCCCGGCACCGCCGCGCCATTTGCCCGGTCCCGCCGTATCGGGCCGGAAGGCGAAATCGTCGTAGATGACCGGATACTCCCATTCGTAATGCTCCGCGTTGCGCATGTATCCGGGGGTGGCGTTGAGCAAGGGCGGCAGTCCGTCGATACCGTCCTTGCTGGCGCGGGCACCCAACGCTCCCATGTGAACATCGATCATGCTCCAGAACTGGTTGGTCTCCGGATTGATGCCGGTGACGGTGAATACGTGCGGGCATCCGCTAGGCGCCATCTGTCGGTCGGGCCGCGCCGCCGACAGCGCCTGGTTGATTGCGTCCATGATCGCCATCACCACCGCGAAACGGGCGTTGGCCGCGGCCGGATACTTGGGGTTGACCAGGCTGCCATGGGGAAAGACCACTTCGATCGGCCGGTAAAATCCCTCGTTGAGCGGAATGTCCGGGTCGAGGAAGAATCTCAGCGCAACGACGACTCCGGAGAGCGATTGCGAATAAGAGGAATTGATCGGCCCGCGCGCCTGCGGGTCGGTGCCGGTGAAATCCAGCTTGATATTGGAGCCCTCGACGGTGACTGCCACCTGCACATTGAAGTGCTTGCCCACGTCGATGCCGTCGTCCTCGATCAAATAGGAGCCGGTGTAGACGCCGTCGGGGATGCGTTCGATGCCCTGGCGCGTGAGCCGCTCGGTGTAGTCGAGCAACTCGTCGATGATCTCGGTCACCTGGTCAAATCCGTACTTGTCGCACAGTTCGATCAGACGCGGCGCGGACATGTTGCCGCCCACCACCAGGGCCCGGATATCGCCCAGCACGCGCGCCGGGGTGCGGCTGTTGGAGGCGATCATGCGATGGACCTCTTCGTTCGGCACGCCCTGCTTGTAGAGCTTGACCGGCGGAATGACGAGTCCTTCGTGGAAAATTTCGGTGGCGTTGGCCGGCAGGCCGCCGTTTGAGAGCCCGCCCAAATCCGAGACAATCATCATCGAGCCGTGAAAGAAAGCCAGCTTGCCTTTGTAAAAAATCGGGGTGAAGACGGCCACGTCAGTAGGATGGATACCGCCGCGAAAATGGTCGTTGATGATCAGCGCGTCGCCGGGCTGCAGGGTTTCGGGTGGAATATCCTTGAGCACCTCGGGCAGCATCCGCTGAACCGCCGAGACGTGGATCAGGGCCGAGTCGGTCTGTGCGATCGGCCTGGCCCGGGCATTGAACAGCCCGGCCGCGATCTGCGGCGACGTGTTGATAAACGGCGAATAGGCGCTGCGGGCGCTGAACAAGCCGGCCTCATCGGCGATTCCCCGCAGGGCGTTGTGAATTATCTCGGGCAAAAAAAGATCGCGCACCTTCGACACGTTGCAAACCTCCAACAGAATCCCAACGAAATTTGGCGGCGCCAGGCCCGGTGGAGCGTCGGCGCAGCGACCGAGACAATCCTATATAAGGAAGCGTGCCGAAGCGCTATTGGAGCCGGCGGCCGAGCAGCCACGCGGGACGCTTTGGCCGATCTGATGGAACACCGGCGCGCCATTTGGTATTGCTCCTGCTGACCGCCACGATCATCGTCCGGCTGCGACGTGAATGAATACGGAGCATCATGGCTGCTGTGTTCGAAGCTTTTAGGAGGAAATTGCGATGGATACGAAAGGTAAGGTGGCCATCGTAACCGGCGCGAGCCGCGGGATGGGCAAGCAGATGGCGCTGCGGCTGGCCAGGCACGGGATCAACCTGGTGCTCGCAGCGCGGACCATGGACCAATCGCAAAGCGAATGGCCGGGGTCGCTCAAGCAGACCGAGCAGGAAATTCGGGCGCTGGGAGTGGACTGTACGCCGGTCAAATGCGATCTGACCGTGCGCAAGGATGTCGAGAATCTTTGCCAAACAACCCTGAACAAGTACGGCCGCGTTGATTTCCTGATCAACAACGCGCGCTACGTCGGACCCGGCCATTTCGATCCGTTTCTCCAGCTCGATATCGACACCTGGGAAAAGAACGTGCACGGGAACCTGATGGCTCCGATTATTGCCTGCCGCATGTGTATCCCGAGCATGATCGAGAACAAGACCGGCATGATCGTCTGTACCACTTCGGGGGCAGCGGGCGGCAGAGTGGGCCTGCCGGGCAAAGGCGGAACGGCGATACATTATCCCGTCACCAAACGCGCGCTTAACCGGTTCGTGCAATTGCTCGGAGCGGAGATGGAAGAATACAAGATTCCGGTGATCGCGCTTGATCCGGGCGGCGTGCTGACCGAGCGCATCGAAATCGAAGTCAAAGCGGGTACCGGCGCGGTCGCCGCCGGCACGGATCCCGCCGTCTTCAAATCCATGGATATCCCTGCATCCACACTGGAGTACTTGTGCTGCACCTGCGCCGATCCGATGCTGTATAACGGCAAGGTGGTGGTGTCGCAGGAGATGGTGGCGCAATTCCATCTGGTATAGGCGCATCCCGCGAGCGTGATACAACAGTCAGAAAAAATGGCCGACTACAATGCCTGTCCCTGCAATTCATATATTTTCGAAACCAGGCTTTATTTCTAATCCTCTCCCTGACCAGGGAGAGGGTTAGGGTGAGTGTGCGGCTGACGCAATGACCAATAGACAAGGAAAATAGACAATGCAATTGGCGGCAATGGCAGGCCTGAGGGTCTTGGATCTTACCGACCAAAAAGGCTCCTTGTGCGGGCGTTTGCTGGCGGACATGGGAGCCGACGTGATCAAAGTCGAGGCGCCCGGCGGCGATCCCGCGCGTCGAATCGGTCCATTTCTTGATGACCAACCGCATCCGGATCGAAGTCTTTTTTTCTGGTTTTACAATCTCAACAAGCGCGCCATGACGCTTGATTATTCCCGTCCCGCGGGCGCCGAGTTGTTGGCGCGTCTGGCCGACTCCGCCGATCTTGTCATCGAAAGTCTAAAACCGGGGCGGCTTGCCGAACTCGGTCTCGGATGGGATGAATTGCATCGCAGGAATCCCGCGCTCATTCTCACCTCGATCGCGCCCTTCGGCCAGACCGGGCCGTATCGTGACTACGAAGCCGACGACACCGTGTTGGGAGCCATGGGCGGTCTGCTTTATACCTGCGGCTATACCAAGGAAGCGCCAGTGCGCGCCTGGGGTCTGCAGTCTTATCATTCGGCCAATTACTATGCCGCTATCGCTACCCTGGGTGCACTATTCGCGCGCGAGCGCGACGGCCTGGGGCAGTGGGTCGATGTGAGTATTCAGGAATCCGCGATGGCCGCGATTGAGCATCTGGCCGGTAACTTTTTCGGCCCCCGGATCATCCCGGAGCGATACGGCACGATGCACTGGGCGCGCGGTTTTCGGGTCGGCAAATGCCGCGACGGCTATGTGATGCATACTCTGGCGGCCGATTGGACCACGCTTATCGAATGGGTCAAGGCCGACGGCAAGGCGCAGGATCTCGACGATCCCAAATGGGGCCATCGGCGCTACCAGCGCGAGCACGTCGAACACGTGTTTGACGTGCTGGATGAATGGATAAAGGACTACAACGCCGAGGATTTGTTGAGCCGGGCACAAACGCTGCGCCTGCCTTATGGGGTCGTACAATGGCCCGACAAGCTGCTGCAAGATGAACAACTAGCGGCGCGCGGCTATTTCGTCGAGGTCGAACATCCTGAACTCGGCCGCACGTTACGCTATCCCGGTGCGCCCTACGTATTTGGCGTCACGCCCTGGCGCCTCTATCGCCGCCCGCCGCTGCTTGGCGAACACACAGTATCTATTCTCAGGGACGAACTGAGTGTCAGCCCCGACGAGCTGGCCGTGCTCAGCCATGAGGGAGTGATCTGAAGATGGCATCCAGACCGCTGGAAGGAACTCGCGTACTCGATTTCACCTGGGTGATGGCCGGCCCGGTCTCCACCCGCATCCTGGCCGCCCTGGGTGCCGAAGTGATCAAGATTGAGCGCCAGCCGGAGATCTATCTCGCCTCGCAGATGGGTATCGCCAACGACATCAACCGCGACAAGCTGTCCATGTCGATCAACATGGCGAGCCCACAGGGAATCGAGCTGGCCCAGCGGCTGGTGCGAATAACCGACATAGTAATGGACAATTTCTCCGCCCGCGTTATGCGGCAGTGGAAGATGGATTATGAAAACCTGGTCAAGATCAAGCCCGATATCATCTGTCTGAGTATGAGCGGATTTGGACACACGGGCCCGCACAGCAATTACGTCAGCTTCGGGCCGACGCTGCAGGCCTTGACCGGATTCAGCCTGATGATGGCCGACCAGCAGGGGCGGCCGGCCGGTTTCAGCTACTCCTATTCCGACTCGGCCGGGGGCTACACCGGCGCGTTGGCCGCGATGTTCGCGCTGTGGCATCGCAAACGCACCGGGCAGGGACAGTTCGTCGACTTCTCGCAATTCGAGGGGCTGACCAGCCTTATCGGTCCCGACCTGCTCGATATGAGTATCAACCATCGCCAGCCACAGCCCCACAAATGGAGCTCTCAGGAGGGGCCGGCGGCGCCGCATGGAGTATATAAATGCCGGCCGCGCGGCCAGGATGCCGACCGCTGGATCGTCATCTCGGTCAGCACTCAAGAGCAATGGCGCCGCTTTACCGCGGCGATCGGAAATCCGCCCTGGGTTTCCGATTTGCGCTTCCGCACACTCTATTCGCGGATGCGTCACAACCGGGAGTTGGACGAATTCATAGGCCGATGGGCAGCCGAGCAGGAAGCCGAAGCGGCGATGTCGCTGTTGCAAGACGCGCATGTAGCGGCCGGTTTGGTCGAGAACATCGAGGATGCGGCGCTGCGCGATCCTCAATTTGCGGTCCGCGGCTATTGGCCCGCGGTTACGATGCCAGACGGCACCAAAAACCAGGTCAGCGGGATGCCGTACAAACTCTCGATGACGCCGCCCGCGGTTCTGAACGGCGCTCACGCAGTCGGCGCCGACGCGAATTACGTGTTGGGTGAACTTCTCGGCATCGGCCGTGCCGAACAGGAGCAACTGGTTAAGGACAAAGTAATTTGGGTCTACTGAAACGCGCCACGATCAGGCATCACTAAAGATAATTCCGTGGTTGCTTCGGTTGGCGTGCGCGCAAGCGGCCGGTAAAGAGATCGATGGGAGGCCTGCTAATGCTTCAGTTCGAGACAATCGTCTCAGGCAGCTACGAATTGTTTGAAGCGCCGCGACTCGATGAACACGGCCTTTTGTATTTCAGCGAAATCGGCCATTTCATCGATCCCAACCGCGGGGCGCTTTATCGCCGCACTGCGGATGGAAAAATACAGACCCTGCTGCAGCGCAAACAGATCGGGGGTTTGGTACTGGCCGAAGGTGGCGGCGTGGTACTGACCGGCGCCAATCTGGCGTTTTGGAACGAAGCCACTAATGAAATTCGCGAACTGTGTTCAAGCTATGAGGGCAAACCGATTCGCCGCTTCAACGATCTGCCTACCGACTCCCGCGGAAGTATATTCGTTGGCTCGGTGAACCCGGCGCCACCCGACGGCGGTAAACGTCCGCCCGGGGAATTGTATCGAGTCGATCCAGGCGGGCGGGTTACCAGGCTGTGGGAAGGGATCGAGTTCAGCAACGGTATGGGCTTCGGTCCGGGCGAAAAAATGCTCTTTCACGCGGATACTTTCACCAATGCTATTTGGGTCTACGATGTGAAAGAGGATCGGACGCTCACGGATCGGCGAATCTTCGGCAAACTTCCCGACGCGCCTCCCGACGGCCTGGCGGTCGACGCTGAGGGCGGCGTGTGGGTGGCAGCCACTTCGAGCGGGGAGCTGCTGCGCTTTAAGAACGACGGTACGCTGGAGACGAGGATCAAAGTATGGGACGGGATGGTGATGAGCGTGGCGTTTGGAGGCGCCGATCTCCGGGACTTTTACGTCACCACCGGCATCAATCCCAACGCCAAGGCGTTTACCGGTTCCATCCGCCGGGCGCGTGCCGATATTCCGGGGCTACCGATTCCCAAGTCTCGGCTGTGAGAGAAAACTTTCCCCAAGGCCAGAAACCCCAGTTTTCTGACTACTGGCGCAATCCTGAGTATAGGGCCTAACACCCGCACCCCAACCCTCTCCCTGGCCAGGGAGAGGGCGATTCAAATCGGGACCACGATCTATAAGCTCCAGATCTCGCTGGCATCGAGGACAAGTCCGCAGGTGCAGGGAAGGTCAAAAGAAGCCCATTTCTCTTGCCCTCTCCCTGACCAGCCCCTGACCAGGGAGAGGGTTAGGGTGAGGGTATTATTTCGCCGCCCCCATCAAAGCCGCGTCCTTCACCTGCGTTTCAACCCTCGTGCCGTTGAAGAAATCGGGGTTGCCGTTTGTCCAGAACCGGGCCGCGTTGCCAAACACAAAGTCGCGAAAGTCGTCGGTTGTGATCAGCCCCTCTTCGACCAACTCGTGGGCTTCGGGCAGCACCTCGCCCATGTCAGGCACGTCGAAATGACCAATATCCGAGCCGAACAGCGCGTTGAGCCGCGCGCCGTAGGGATTGAACTTGCGGTTGAACGCCCATGCGTTAATCGGGTCGTCCGCTTCGCATCCGAAGTAGAAGCTGGACGCGAACAGCTCGCGGATGTCTTCGGCGCGCCGGATGCCGCAGGCCGCGAAATCATCGAGCTGCGGCGGCGCGAAATCGCGCGTGATCGCGCGCTGGTCGATCTCGCCGCGCGACTTGCGCAGATATTCCGCGACCGCCGGACCGCCGTAGCGCGTGGCCAGCTCGGAGAGCAGCTTGCGGTCGAAGTTGGCCGGGTTGGTCGCGTCCAGTGCGTCCAGGCTGCGCTTCTTCCAATGACCGATCAGGTCCGCGTACAGATTGCAGGCCCATCCGACGCCACCCTCCAGGAATGCGAACTTTACCTTCGGGAAACGCCGCGTCACCCCGCCCATGAACAGGGCCTTGCATACCGCCTCGCCGGCAGCCGCGAAATGGCCGATATGGTTGTAGACGAAATTGGTCGGAGAGGTGCGCAGGCCGAAGCCGCGCGACCCCGAATGGAAGGTGGGCGCGACGCCGAGTTCCTCGCACTTTGCCCACACCGGGTCATAGTCGTAGGTGCTGTCCAACCCCACCGTGTCATACCAGAATGCGTAGCGCGCCGCTTGCGGCATTTTGCGCTCGATCGCTTCGATGGGACGGCGCATGAGGCTGCCCATCACGACCACCTTGAGTCCCAGGTTGCCGACCGCGTATTCCAGTTCGGCGATCGCTTCGTCCGGCGTCTCCATCGGAATTACCGCCGCCGGCGTCATCCGGTCCGAAAGCGGGCCGAACTCATCGGCGATATAGGTGTTGAAGGCGCGGCAGGTCGCGTGGCGGGTCTCGGCGTCGGGGTTGAACGCGATTCCCAGAGCGCCGGTGGGGTACAGGACGGCGAAATCCAGACCGAGTTCGTCTAGGCGCTCGTAAAGCAGCCGCGGGAAGAGCGCGGTGGCGCCGTCGATCGCTTTGGCGGTCGGAAAGGACCACCACGCCTGCTGCGCGGAGCGCCGCACCCGCCGTTCATCGTCGTTGAAGGAGAGGATCCGGTTGATAAGTCCCTCGATGGACCTGAAACCCTCGGCTGCCTTGTCGCCGCCGATATGCCGGAGCGCTTCCGATACCACCGGCGAGAACTCCACCCAATGGCCGTCAGCGTCGATTACCGGATGCTTGAGCCCGGCGCGGATTGAAGCCGCTTTGCTGCTGCGATTGCTGGACATGGCGTAATCTCCCCTGATGAAAGACAGTGCGTTTGTCCTGATAACTTTTCAATAGCGCACATAGCTCCCAGTTTCTACAAACAAGGCTCTGTTTTTAATAGTTCTCCCTGACCTTTAACGCCCTCTCCCTGGTCAGGGAGAGGGCGTTAAGAGTTAAACTTACTTATGAAAAGCATAGTATAATAAACCTTACACCTTACTTGATCGCGACCGCGTTGGGTGGGGAGGCGATGCCGCCTTCGAGGTTTAGCGGGGCGGAGACCAGCATGAACTCCGTCACCCTGTCGGTGGCGCAGTCCTCGGCCAGTTCTTCCAGGTCGAACATCTCGCCCAACGGCAGGCCCAAAAGAAACAGTGCGCGATGGTGCAGGATACCTTTGCCAACGATTGGGGTTGGCTCCACACCCGGGCAGTCGGACGCGATCGCGGCGATGCGATTGTCCCAGAGCCATTCCATCAGCTCCGAGGTCCGCTCCACTCCGATCGACCTTCGCTTCGGAGCGTCGCGGCGTCGTTCTTCCTGAGTGGTCTTCAAGTAGGCCTGCATCCACCCGGTGCGGACCAGCAGGATCGTTCCGGGCTTAAGCTCGACACCGTATTCGCGGGCCGCAGCCTTCAGCTCCGCCGTGGAATAACTTTCGTCGGTGAGCGGATTGAGCTGGCGTCCCTGTTCGGTGCAGTAGCGGAACACGTCGATCAGCACCCCGCGTCCCACAACCTTGTTCTTCCACTGATGGATGCTGAGCTTGCCGCCCAGCCCGCTTTTGATCTCCTCCAGCTTGACCCCGTTGTAGAAGAGCTTGTCGCGCATGCGCCCGTAATGGGCATAGCCGTCCCACTGGCTGCCTTCCTGGGTATTGTAGTTGTCCAGCACGTCGTCGAGCGCGGAGAAGCCGACGTCGAAGTAGTTCCGGATGGTGTGTTTTACCGGTTCGCGGATCGGCGGAGGGGTGGCGAAGCCGATCGGCGCGTCAAGCCGGAACACGCTGCCTTTCTTCACCAGGCCAGCCGCCGCGATCACGCCCTGCGCGGTGAGGAAGTTCAAGCAGCCAAGCTGATCGTCGTCGCCGAACACGCCCCAACTGGATTGGGGCGGAGCCTCCGGCTTGACCGGTAACTGCGCGAACTTCGGGATACGGTTCCATTCGATTTTTGCCATTGCCAACCTCGGGTGAGCCGACTGCCCTGTTTGTACGGCAGGTGCGTACGCGCGGGCAACCCGCCGGCGTTTGCGGACGGGCAGCTATCAATGCCAGTCTGAATTGGGACTAAACGGAGGTGCGTTCGATGGCCGAGTTGCAGCACAAATTCGTCACCACCAACGGCATCAGGATGCATTACGTCGAGCAGGGCGCCGGACCGCTGGTGGTGTTGTGCCATGGATGGCCCGAATCCTGGTACTCGTACCGCCATCAGATACCCGCGCTCGCGGCGGCGGGCTTCCGCGTCGTCGCGCCTGATCAGCGCGGCTTTGGGCAGACCGACAGGCCAGAGCCGATCGAGGCCTACAACATCCTGAACCTGGCCGGTGATATCGTCGGTCTGGTCAACAGTCTGGGGGTCGATTCGGCGGCGATCGTCGGCCACGATTGGGGCGCGCCGGTGGCATGGCACTGCGCGCTGCTGCGTCCCGATATCTTCCACGCGATCGCACTATTGAGTGTTCCATACCTTGCGCGCGGCACGACGCACCCGGCCCAGGCGATGCAGGCGATGGCGGGGCAGGACAATTTCTATCAGCTCTATTTCCAGGAGCCCGGCAAGGCCGAAAAGGAACTCGAGACCGATCCGCGCCGCGCGATGGCGATGCTGCTCTACTCGTTATCAGGCGATGCGCAGCCGGAAGAGCAGTGGAAGTTCCGCTTTCCCAAGTCGATGAAATTTATCGACACCGGCGTGGTGCCCAGGCAATTGCCGCCGTGGCTGAGCGAGGCCGACCTCGATTTCTTCGCCGCTGAGTTCAAGCGCGCGGGGTTTCGCGGAGGGTTAAACTGGTATCGCAACGCGGAGCGCAACTGGGAGCTGACCCCTTTTCTTGACGGCGCCAAGCTGCGCCAGCCCGCCCTGTTCGCGGCCGGCTCGGAGGATTGCGTGGGAAAAATGTACCCGGGCGTATTCGAGATGGCGGGCACCTTCACGCCCAATTTAAAGAAGCAGGTGATTATCCCAGGCGCCGGCCATTGGACGCAGCAGGAACGCCCGGCCGAAGTGAATCAATTGCTGATCGAATTTCTGCGGAGTTTGTAGCGCTGCTCGTTTCGGCTCGCCGGATTCCGCGACGCGGTACAGACTTTGAACAGTTTTGATGCCAAGCCAGGAGCGGCCGCAGCGGCGCGCTACGAGAGAAGCGTCATTTTGGCAAGACGCTCGTCAAAGGTGATGAGCGGGCAGTTAAGACTTTGTGCCAAGTGGAAATAGGCCGCATCGTAGACTGTCAATTTGGTCTCCGTGGCGAGCGCAAGAAGGTCTCGTGCCGCAACGGAGACCAGGCTGATGTCGATTTTCATTACCGTTTCGAGTGCGCTTGCGATCTGTGGCGCGCGCGCAGGATATAACCGGGATTTCTTAAGGGCGATGCTTGCCATCTCGTAGGGCAACAGATCCGGAGCATAGAGCTCGGCTCCCAAGAGGAGCGCGGCCGCTTCATCCATGCGCGGTTCACCGAAAGCCACAGCCGCAAGGACCGACGCGTCCACAACCTTAGCGGGCATCGCGATCTTCGCGTATCATCCTGGCGCTTTGGTCCGCGGTACGTAAGCCGAGCTTCGCGAGTTGCTTTTGTACCTCGGAGATCGTCGCTCGCTTGGGAACTAGAGCTTCTTCAAGGATGCTTAGAAGCTCGCCCTGAAGAGAGCGATGATGCGCCGCGGCCCGGCGGCGCAGGCGAGTAACGAGTGGTTGTGGGACCTTTTTAATTGAGAGGGTTACCGTCATAGACCGCACCTTTCGGCCGAATCAGGTTTCATTTTGGCACTGTTTTAGAACCGCTACCAGTCTACCTTGGCCGCTAAACTGACTAATGGGCCGTCCACGTCCCCTTCGCTGCCCGGGGCGTGCTCAGGTCAGCTTATGAAGGCTCGCCGGATTGCGCGACGCGGCGCAGGCTTTCGAGCCAGTTCTGATGCCCCCGCAGAAGCATCGGCCGCAGGTACCACCACGCTATCGCCGGGACGATGCCGTTTTGGCATTCTTCGGTTATCACCCGGCATCCGTTCGGAGCGGCCTCCAGCACCCATCCGTGATATGCGCGCAGCACGCCGCGCGCGTCCCATCCGATTTCATTCGGCGGCTCGAATACGATCACTCTGCTGCGAATGGTCGCCCCGAAGGTCTTCCACTGAAACTCGGTGCCGGGCGCCAAATCCGGCGGCGTCCCAACAAGGAACTTTATGCCGCTGCTGTTGCTGTACCATTGCGGCCATCGCGCCGCCCCGATAAGCCATCGCCACACGCGATCGGCGGGTGCGGCGATCACGATTTCGTTGTGCGCATAGACGGAGGAATTCTCGGGTTCGAATCCGGATGGCCACTTCATGGGCGGAATCCTTATCGGCGGGAGGCGCCGTGACGTGATGACCAACCTGCCATAGGGCGGCTTTGCGTTAAATGCATGCGCCGGGTGCACAACCGCCGAGCCTTGCCGGGTGTTGGCATAGCGTGGTATGGGCAAAAAGTGTAATGGCCTTTATAAACTTCGCGGCCCCTTCCGCATGCCGCTCGACGCGCTGTCCAATGGCGCGGCGGGCGAGCCGAAGGGCTGGCGGGCCTTTGGCCCGGTTAGGAAGTGACTCACAGTGTCTGGCGAAACCGTCTATATAGTCGATCAAATCACGTCCAAGCCCGCAATGGGCCGCGCTTTTCTCGACGCCTACATGCAACGTTACGCCCCCGACGCCAAGGAGCGCGGCATGACCCTGGAGCACACCTGGGTAGCGCCGCCGGTGTGGCTCGATGATGGGTCCAATACGCTGTTTTTCGTGTGGTCCGTTAAAAATGGCGCCAAGGGGGTTTGGGGCTCTCTCATCGGCGGCCGCCGGGGCAACGCCCTGGACGAGTGGTGGTGGAAGGATGCCGCCGCGATGATCGATTCGAGAGAGCGGTTTTTCCTCAGCAACCCAAAAGACATAGCGAGCCTGACCAATGTTTAAGCTGACCAGATTGCTTTATTTTCCCGCCGAGTGCCCGGCCGACCAGCGCCAGGCGGTAACGCAAACCCTTCGAGATGCCAGCGCAAAAAGCCCGATGGTGACGCGCTCGATGCTCGAGCCTACGTTGCCCGGAGTCTTGAACGGCGGCGACTTTATCTGGCATCTGCAATTCGCCGACAAGTCGGCCTACCGCGACTGCCTCGCTCAGCCTAACTGGCGCCAGAAGGTCGATCCGCTATTCGAAGGCGGCACCTTCAAAAAGTATGAAAGTGTGGCGTATCAAGGCGGTTTGGGCGGGGCCAGGCACAAGCTTGGGCACGGCGTCTATCGCACCCTGATCATGACGATCAAACCCGGCTCAAGCGCGCAGGCGATTGCGCAATTCGACAAGGAATTGGCCGGGATGCCCAAATACATCTCGTCAATCAAGAATTGGCAGCTAAGCCACGCGTCCGAGGCCAGCGGCTCCCGTCAATGGAGCCACGTGTGGGAGCAGGAATACGAGAACCTCGAGGGACTGACGGGCCCTTACATGGACCATCCGTTCCACTGGGGGCTGGTCGACCGCTGGTTCAATCCGGAATGCAGCCAGTGGATCGTCGACAAGGTGCTGTGCCACACCTATTGCGAATTCAAGAGCAGCGTCCTGGGGCCTGACGCGTAACGTCGGCGTTGCGCCGCGTCGCATTTGAAAAGAGCCGGCGGAGGCGCTACGCAAGCCGGCCACCGCCACGCCGATGCGCGAGATAAAGTTCAACCTGACCTTGCCCATGACCAGCCTGCAAAAGGTCAGGGAGTACGCCGCGCTGGCCGAAGACCTGGGCTTTTACTCCGTCTCGCTCGGGGACCATCTTTTTGTGCGCGTCCCCCATCTCTCCTGGGGGCCGCAGGTGCCACATCTGGAATGTTTCATGACGCTCAGCGCGATCGCGGCGTCGACCAGGCGCGTGCGGCTCGCGCCCCTGGTGGCGGTGATACCGTTTCGAAGCCCCGCGCTGCTCGCCAAAATGACCTCCACCATCGACCAGATCAGCGGCGGCCGGCTCATCGCAGGTTTGGGTTCAGGATGGTTTCGCGACGAGTTCGAGGCTTACGGCTACGGATCTCCGTCCGACGGCGAGCGCATCGAGCGCATGGCCGAGGCAATCAAGGTGCTCAAGGCGATGTGGACCGAGGAGGAGCCGAGCTACCGGGGCCGCTATTACGCGATAGACAAGGCCTACAACTTCCCCAAGCCGGTCCAGAAGCCGCATCCGCCGATCCTGATCGGAGGCGCCGGTAAAAAGGTGCTGGAGATTGCGGCCCGCGAGGCCGACATCGTAAACCTGGTTTCCTCCGCGCCGGCAGCCAATAAGCAAGGCCGGTTCGACAAGGCTCAGCTCCGGCGGCGCCTGGAAATGCTGCGCGATTTCGCCCGCGCGGCGGGCCGCGACCCGGAATCAATCGAAATCTCCGGTTTTCCCTTTGTCTTCATCTCGGCGAACAAGGACGAAGCCGACGCGACAGCCAGCAAGATCGCCGAACGCAATGGTTTTGCCGAAATCGATGAGGCACGCGAATCACCGGGGCTGCTGTTGGGAACGCCCGCGGAGATCAAACGCGAACTGCGCGCGCGAATCGAGGAGTTCGGGATGACCTACTACTTCGTCTCGCTCCCCAGCCCGGAGGCGATAAAGCTGTTCGCCACCGAAGTTATGGCTGAGTTTGTCCGCTGATGCCGCTTCAACCGAAGGAATGACTGCCACAAAAGCCTTGGCAGCTATCGACCTTTCGGTGGTTCGTGCCAGATTTTGTAGTAGCTCGGCAGTCCCTGGTCGCCGCGCATGCGGTTATACAAGTTGAATACAGCTTGGAAATATGCGGCGTGCGGATGGTCGCTACAGTAAGATCTTACGAGTTGTTTCTGCGTACCCATGGATAACTCGTTGAGGTTGGTCTCGCGATGATCCAGTAAATCCGTGTTGAGGCCCGACATGAAGCCTTGCGCCCAGGAAAAAAATAAGTTTTCGTTGGTTTTGGGATTTTCGCGATACGCCGCCCCGAAGTCCGCGCATGATACCGTTCCAGTTCCAATCCAGGCGGCCTTCTCGGCAGCCAGGGACAGAGTCGGGAAAGATAAAAGTGCCAGGACCAGGGCACAACGCGTTGCCACCATATCGCTCTTCACTTGACCACCTTTCTAAAAAAAGCATTTTCCAAGTCTCGGTGCGCCGGCCTCGCGAGTGCCGATCATAGCCCGGACCACGCGCCCGCAAGAAATGGAAATTACGCGTAAACCGCTTGCGCGGATCGCGCGCGGTTTCAGCAGCGGGACCTCCTCGAAACAAGGACCAGGAGCGTGGAACGCGACAGTCACATCGGTGAAAATCCCCCGCCATGAGATCGATCGGCTATTTTCCCAGCGGACAGTAGGGGAAAAACTTCGTTTGCGGGTCCTGCTGACCGGAGAGTCCTTTCGTAACGCGCAGGCCCGCAATCGCAGGCATGCGAGGCTGCTGTCGTTCCTGTGTCGGTTGACTGCGCTGCTGATGGGCATTCCGCTGGCGGCGTTAATCTGGCCGTTACTGTGCGCAGAACGCCACAAACATGAGTGGACCCAATCCATAGAGCACCTTCTGATCGATATGTTGTACCTCATGATCCCCTGGTTTGGCCTCTGCACTACTTGTTGCGCCACGTCCTCAATCGCTAGTCCGGGGCCTCACCGCGAAGTTCTGTCCAAAACTCTGAAGTCATCGGCCATTTGAGCCAATCGGTCCGTTCAAGTGGCGCTGCCAGATTCGGGGACGCCACGGCGAGGAAAGGTTGCCGTCCCCTTCGGCAACCCTCTCCATTGACGGTCGTAAATCACTAATATTTACTTATTCATTCTAAAAAGGTAAATTCATGGGCGTCAATCAATGTTTTGATAATTATTTTTAATGCTTATAAAAATCTTACGAAAGAGCTAGTATTCACTTGTAACTGCGGCTTTTAGGAGCCTAATACTTCCTGTTATAGTCTTTAACGTACAGTTTGTCTTGCTAAACCTCCTAGTGAGTAGGATTGGTACGTGGCAGGTGTTGTAAGACCAGAACCGCCGAACCGAGGGAGTTCGTGCGACAGTGATTCCGCAAACAATTTGCCGAGCCTTCTACTCAGCGGCTGCGCTCGCCGCGAGCGCTTTCAAGCGCTTAATCGCCAGCTCCGCTGCCGCGCTTGCCCAGCAGGCCCAGCATCAGCCTGAGCGACGGCCCTACGGCGCCGGACCGGTCACAGCCGGCGCATCGCTGCCGCATCGCACAGTTAGCCCGAATTCAAGCCTGGAGCTGACAACAGTGGCGTCGGCGCTCGGATTTTTGAGGTGAATCACGCAAGTTATGAACGCTGAAACAGACGAACCGAAGCATCGGATTCTGGATCCCCGCGGCCCTCCAGCCCAGGCCGGCGAGCGTTAACTAGCTCTCGCCTGGAAGACCGCAAAGTTACTCAAACGCTCAGCGCTCCGGCGCGGCGGGGCAGATACGCTGCCAACGTCCGACCCCGCCGCGGGAGCAATCAGGGTAGCCGCCAAAAAAGGACGGCAAGGAGAACCTGACATGCCCGGTTTACGTCAAATCCTGTCCAAATACACCGCTCCGGTGGTCGTCAGCATCGTCCTCGCGGCGATGTTGTTACGGGCTTCGCCGGCATCCGCAAACAATTGTTTGCAGGATGAATTCGGCAAATCCCTGGGTTGCACAGCCAAAGATGTCAGCATTGCCTTTGCCAGCAATCCGAGGGACCTCAGCGGCAATCCGCTCAAATCCTGCAATGTTGGCCAGATGTTCTCGTTTATCGCGGACTTTAATGTAACGACGACGGCCACGGCGCGGGAAAATATCGGCCTCTACTTCGCCACCGCCGGTCAAGCTACCGCGTTAACCGGGACTTGTTCGGATAACATAATTTCGCCCATCCACCCCTTGGGCTGCTCGAAGGCTGCTGGTCAGACTCCTCAATGCCTGGGAACGGCCAAATACGAAGAGCTCGATGCCTCGCCCGACAACTGCGGGGACATCACCACCTCCGATAACAATCAGGTGATCACGGTCGAGGTCGATAATGTCAAGTGCCAGGCTGCCGCTGGCACAAATCAGTTGGCGCTTCCCGACTGTACCAGCTGGCAGCAGCCAGGCGGGACCATTCAGTGCGTGAGTCCGGCCCCGGACTATCCGTGGGTGCCCGCGGCGATCCCGGGAGCGCCCTCGAAGTGCAGCTGTAATGCCGGTTTCACCGTTCCGATTCAGGTTCAATCGCCGGGCATGGCGGTGACCAAGACCGCGAACCCGAGCTCATTATCCGATCCAGGTGGCCCGGTGACCTACACGGTCGCGGTGAAGAACTCCTCGAATTTCGGAACCGTGACGGTTAATCAGATCTGTGACGATCAGTATGGCAACATCGCGACGGCAGTGACTAATCCAGTTCAACCCCCTTGCGCCGCGGGAAAAACTGGAAAAGCAGCCAGCGTAACGTGCACGTTGCCGCAGACGATTGCTCAAGGGAGCACTTACACCTGCACCTTCTCGGGAAACGTCCCGGAGCAGGGTCTAACGGACACCGTGACCGTCAACGCGATCGCTCAGAATGGTACCACTCCCGTCTCGGGTACGGCTTCAGCCACGGTAACGGTTAGCGAGGAACCAGCCACCGCGACAACCGTCAAAACCTCGGCTTCTGCTATCCCGACCTCCGGTTGTGCGACCGTAAGATACGGCGTGCAAGTGGGTAACACCAGCGCGTCGACCAGTGACGAGACAGAGTCACTGAGCGCGTTGACCGATAGCACATACGGGGACATCACCCAGGTACAAGGCAACATTCTGGGAACGACGTGCGGCGTCGCAGCTGGCACAGGGACGCTGTCCGGTTCCGCCGGAGCAGGGGCGCTGCCGACGACGATTGCGGTAGGCGGCAATTACTCCTGCCAGTTCGACGCGAAATTCTGCGGCAACACTGGCGCACTCAACAAACCGCCGAATGCAACCACCTGCGCGGCAGGGATCGAGATGATGGACACGGTCACGGGGACTCTGACGGGCGACGAGGACGAGACGGTCACCCAGACCCCCGGCAAACTAACGGTTGACGTGTGCTTCTCCACGACGGAGGCCACGCAATAGAGGTTAGATTGACTCGGAGTCGCCCGTCGCTACGGACGACTCCGAAGCCACGCCGGTAACCCGTGCAACAACCTGAAACCGCGGCCTGGACGGAGTATGAACATACCGTCCAGGCCGCTTTTTTTATGCCGGCCGATGTGACAATAGACTTACTCATTATTCCACATCGGCTCGAGCCCCGCGGCATTTCGCGCAAGCGCCGAGGAAGATGGGAGCCCTACTGCACCGTGAAGCTCGTCGCTGCGCGGACAGACGTTCCGTTAATCGTAGCGACAGCTCCCACCTGATCAGCTCCCGCCGGATCGTTCTTCTTGAGGCCGAGCTTATACACGGCAGTTCCATTGGTCCCGGTGGTCGCGGTTCCCGTGACCACGGTGCCATTGGCTTTTGTAACAGTGAAGCTTACCGCGGCCTTGGCGACGGGTGAGCCCGCGCTGGTCGCAGTCACCATGATGGAGACGGTCTGGCCTGGCCTGTAGCTCGGCTGATTTGTCGCAACCGCCAGATTTCCTGTGGCAGTGAACTGCACGGTTACCGCGGCCCCGGTGGACGTCACCCAGGAGGTCGTCAGGGTCAGTCCTGCCGCCGGGTCCTCGAAGCTTTGACCCACCGCCAGGGAGGGGTCGAACCACCAGTAGTAGCTCGGAGTCGCGGGCGTCATGTCGAGCAGGTCGCCGGTGTTGCCGTCGTTATCGGTTCCGATATGGACAAGCACACCATTGGTTTCGTTCTGGGATGACTCGTTTGAGATAAACGCGTCGAAGCCAAGCGCCTGACGAGACTCGACGTAATACCACGTCTTCGCTCCCGTAGTTGGATCAGTAGACTTCAGGATCTTGAGTGCCTTCGGGCCCGGTCCGCCCAACTCATAGGTGTTGATCGTATACGTGCCGCTGGTCTGGACCGTCGTAATCGTCGGTGAGGCTCCGTAGTTCAGCCAGCCCAGCCGCTCTTTCTGAAAGGCGTTGTAATGCGGAGACGAGGGCTGCACCCCTCCCATCGTGTCCAGGATGTCGCCATACTCTTCGACGGTGCAGTTCGATCCGATGGTGGCGGTGGTTCCGCAATCGAGCAAGTGCGAATGCCACAGGCCAAGGGCGTGCCCCAGTTCGTGGTCGATCGTATGCACATCCAGGCTGTCGCCGCTGATCCAGCTCTGCGAAGGGCTTCCACCTATGTACGACGAGCCCGCCCAGCCACAGTTGTTATTCTGGGGAAACGCGTAGACGTAGTGAGTATAGGCCGAGAGCCTGACTCCCGCCGACGCCGCCGCGGCCTGTGCATAGCTCTCGATGCTCGAGGTATCGCAGGTCGTGCTGCTGACTGGAATTGTGTACCAGCCGGTGACCGCGCCAGTCAGCCAGGTCTGCTGGTAGGAGTTTTCAAAAAAGAAGCTGCTTGCGGTGCCGAACACCGCGCTCTGAGCATCGGCGACCGTGTAAGGCTCGTTGGTGGGATCATCCTGGAAGTTCACCAGGATGACCAGGGTGGATTGAGCGCCAAAGGTGTTGGGCAGAGGAGCCGTTGACGAAGTTGTACTTGACGTGTTGGTCACGCTGTTATGACCGCCGGAGGCGAGGAGCAGGCTGCCGTCCGGCTGCTGCGATCCGCGGACGCGGATGCCGGCCCCCGTCAGGAGGTGAGTCGGGGGATTCTTAACGAAGCGTAGAGATAATCGTCCGCTCGGCGTGTCCAGAAAGTAGAGATAGCGGCCTTTACGCCCGAAGTCCTGGTGGATAATGACTAAGTGACCTTCGGCCTCGACCTGGCCGGGCGGAGCGTAACTGCTGCCGGAACTTACCGCTTCGGGCGGTCCCGCAACACCCAGGATAAGGGTTAAAGAGAAGAAAAAAACAAAGGCAGACCGACCGCCACGGCTCCGCACCGCCATCCCAATCCTTTCCGCCTCTGCCCTCAACGCACCGGAGCCTTCGACCAGTAGCCCCCGGACGCGCCGGGCTCCCATCCCCGCCCTTCGGTATGAACCAAAAAGAGCCATCGCATAACAACGGAGCAAGCGCGATGCCATCGGGGGTGGAGGTTGACTTTTTGGTTACTCTATCAACTTTCTGATGTGCGGCGAGATTATAGCGATCCCGACTGTCGCACATCACAACATGAAGTGGGCCGAAATGAGACAAAGCGTTTTCGCTGCACAGGCATCGCGGTCTCGCCGCGCGCCGAAATTTAGCGACCGCACAAGTCATGACAGTCGCCGCAGCCTTCCCGATTGAGTACACTCGGGGGAGAGTCACAAATTCCATCAGAGGAACGCTCTTGCATCACTGCCCGGCTCTCGTGCCGCTTTGGCGTGAGATTGCGCAGGCAACTCCTCGGCGGCGAGCGGAGCCGCACGAGTATCCGCCGCCTCTCGACAAGGTTACCGGCGGGGTGAAATACAATCAGCGGATAAGGTCTCCGCCGCTCGCTACATGATTAGCGAGCGGCTATGGCCGGAGGTTAACGCGGCCGAGTTGGAACAGGCATGCAGGGCGTCTGTCTCTCGAAAACGGGCGGTTCAATTGCGGAGGTTTTATGGCGCGGCGAAAAGCGCAACATGTGCTGAGCCACTTCAAGGTGCTGGACCTGACCGAGTATCTGTCGGGGCCGATGCTTACGCGGATCATGGCGGAGATGGGCGCCGAGGTGATCAAAATCGAGCCGCCCGGCGGCGACAAGACACGACAGACGCCGTGGGTCGCGGCTTCCCGCAGCGCGTACAACGTGCAGCAAAACCGGGGCAAGAAGAGCGTATGCCTCGATCTCAAGACTCCCGCCGGCCTGACTATCGTCAAGGACCTGCTGCCCAAGGTGGATGTGCTGGCCGAGAACTTCTCGCCCGGCGTGATGACGCGGCTCGGGCTCGGTTACAAAACCGTCAAGTCGATTAATCCTGCGATCGTGATGTGCTCGATCTCGAGCTTTGGTCAAACCGGGCCGCTGGCTCCCAAGGTCGGATTCGATTTTATCGCGGCGTCCTACGCCGGAGTTATCAGCATGATGGGATTCCCCGACGGACCGCCGGTGATGCCCGGGCTGTCGCTGGGGGATTCGCTGGCCGCGATCACCGGCGTGGGCGCGGTTTTGGCCGCGCTGCTGTATCGCGAAAAGACCGGCAAAGGGCAGCATCTGGATATCTCGCTGCTCGATTCCTATTTCCAATGCTTTGATTTGGCGGTGCAGATGATCAGCGCCAGCGGCGGCGACTGGAAGCCGGTGCGCTACGGCACGCGCACTGAGCACATGCCGCCGATCGGATTGTTCAAATCCGATCGCCATTACATTTGTATCATGGCGCAGAATAACAATCTGTGGACGCGGCTGTGCACGGCGATGGGCCGGCCGGAGCTGGCTTCCGATGCGCGCTTTGGGAGCACGCCCAAACGCACGGAGAATGGTGCCGAGGTGTACAGGATCGTAGGCGAATGGATTGCGTCCACCCCCGAGGATGAGGCGCTGCGGCTACTCGAGCAGCATCGGGTGCCGGCCGCACCGGTGCTCTCCGTGCAGGAGACGATGAACCATCCGCACATGCGTGAGCGTCGGACGGTGCGTACGGTGACGGATCGGATTTTGGGCGAATTTCAGATTCCAGGCTCCGCGTACCGCTTTTCTGAATTTCCCGAGGATTTGGCGCTGGACGCGCCGCTGCTCGGTGAACATAACACCGATGTGCTGAGCGAATATCTGGGCTACTCCGAGAAGCGAGTCGCGGAACTGGAAGCGCAGGGTGTGCTACAGCGCGCGCCGAAGTAGGGCGGGCCTTCGCGCCTGCTATCCACCCGCAGGGCGCCAATTAACCTGACCCTACCCGCTCCCTGGTCAGGGAGAGGGCGGCAAAAAAGGGCAGCGGGCTTTTAGTGTTCGCCCATAATCGATTGCTGGAGGCAGCAATAATGGACAGGCTGAAGGGCAAGGTTGCGTTCATCACCGGTTCGGGCTCCGGCATCGGCCGCGAGGGAGCGCTGTTGTTTGCGCGTGAAGGCGCGAAGATCGCCGTGGTCGACATCGTCAGGGAGGGCGGCGAGGAAACCGTCGGAATGATAAAGGATCAGGGTGGCGAGGCCTGCTTTATCCATACCGACATGACGGAACCAGCGGCCGTCGAACAGGCAATCAAGACCCCGGCCGCGCGCTGGGGCAAGCTCGACATCGTGTATAACAATGCCGGCGCGTCCTCGGCCGCCGACGGACCGGTGGACAAGGTCTCGCTGGATGAATGGTGGCGGGCGATTCGCGTCAACTTGTTCACCGCCTTCCTCGGATGCAAATACGGCGTCCCGGAACTGATTCGCAACGGCGGCGGTAGCGTCATCAACACCGCGTCGATTGTGGCACTGTACGGCTCCAAGGGTGGGCGCACCGCATATTCCGCGGCCAAGGGCGGAGTGGTGTCGCTGACCCGCGCGATTGCGGTCGAGTACGCCCAACACAAGGTGCGGTCCAATGCGATTGCGCCCACTACGATCCTCACCGAGCGGATCAAGAAGTTTTTCGATGATCCCAAGTTCGCGGGCGGTGGCAGCGGATTCAACCTGCTCGGCTATGGCGAACCGCGCGATGTTGCCCATCTGGCCGTGTACCTCGCCTCCGATGATTTCGTCAATCCGGCCTGGCCCCTTTTGATATCCTGATTTGGCCCCACCCCCTGCGTGTTTGATAGCTCCCAGTTGCGCGTTCTAAAGATAATCCATCTTCGAGAGATCCTTACTTTCTCCCGCCGGCGGCGGC
>DASZGF010000232.1:0-1557 GCA_035939115.1 Binataceae bacterium (SeqCode) | reverse complement strand
GTCAAGTCGATCACGCCCTTTTCGCCCCAGCGGGCTCGAACAGCGTCGCGATGTCGTTCATCGTCCGCCGAATGATGCACGATGGCGTCGGCAAAGCGGAAACCGAGCGCGGTTGCGGCATTCATCGCGCCGACATCACGGCGAAGCACGGCCTCTATCTGGTCCTTCGCCATGCCCGCTTCCAGCGCCATGTCGACGGTCAATTGGGTGCAGGGACCGCAATCCTCCGCCATCGCGCCGGTGATTTTGGCGGCAAAGCTTGCCTCCACCGGAACCACCTCGCGATGCGCGGATGCCTTCATCACCGGGGCGAACTTGAAAAAAGCTGCAGGCGATTCCTCCAGCATCATTTCAAGATAGCTCGCGTCGTAGCCGTAACGCTTGGCTGTTGCGCGCAGCATGCGGCGCGCGATGAATTTACGCATGTTGTTCTCCTTGGTTCGGGAAGGCCGAGTACAGGGTGAGGGCCGCCGGTGCGATGACCGCCAGAAGGTCGGCGCCCGCGTGATGGTGCTGCCCGGAGCCGATCATGACGAGATGGATCGCGGCGTGCGCTGCGAGTCCGCTGCCTGCGAGCGCCGCCGGCCAAAGAGCCGGCCGCCAGGCCCGAGCACCAAGTGCGAGGCCGGCCATCAGGAAAGCCGCGCCGACGTCCTCGACGAAGTGCGGGTTGAACGGGCCGGTATCGGGCACGCCAGGAACGCTCGCCCACCAGGTGGAACTGGCAAAGAGCATTGCCAGCCCGTTTGAGATGTTTAATACCGCCAAAACTCCTGCGATCCATCGTTGCATGGGTACCTCCTGCGCCCCAGACGAGCGGGAGAGCTGCGACGTGACAAAGCGGGCCGGATTTTTTTGGCCGACCCGTGACCAAACTGGTCTGAATTTTGCTCTTGGCAAGCCGGAACAGACCGGCTAAAGAGCCCTCTCTGGAGGTGCTGGCCATTGCTGGCACGTTCGTGCTCGCATTCCGAAAACCCGATACGATTAATCGTTTTCGACCGGGATGCCGGCGGGGGTCTTCCGGCTTGCCGGATGGCCTCGATCCTGTCCAAGACTGCAGGCGCCCGCGGCGAAACGTAAAGTTTCTTCAACGGCTTAATCGTACGGCCTGCATAGACGGGTGAAGACCAGATTTCGCTTTACGCCGCGTTTCGCGCGGGCGTCTGAGGGTTATTTGGTTCGAACCTCGACACCCCGCATCTGTCAAGGATGCGGGAGGGCAGGCTTCAAATTGTCGTCTTGCCCGGCGTGTCCTTGGGACTTCTGTCCAGAGGATGAGATTTGGGCGGGACGATGGGTGCAACCCGGCGGTCCTGCCTCGCGCAAAGGCCGCCAACCGGAGAGAGCTTGCTGTGGAACGAGCGGCAAAAAAGGACGCGGTCGAACAGCTCAACGCGGTCTTCAAGACCACGAGTGTCGCGATCGTTGCTCACTATTCCGGCCTCACCGTGGCCCAGATGCAGAAGCTGCGCGTGCAGATGAAGCAGGCGGGCGCGTCGGTGAAGGTCTCGAAGAACCGTCTCACCAAAATTGCTCTTGTAGGCACTGACCTCG
>DASZGF010000231.1:0-1788 GCA_035939115.1 Binataceae bacterium (SeqCode) | reverse complement strand
GGCGAGGCCGGGAGCCGTGCGGACTGTGTCTCCGTTTGCGCGGATGAGGTTTTAAGGAGCCAAAGGCCTGCCGCGTGACTCCCAGCGCCTTTCCGACGGTTCCCACAACACCATCGACAAGGTCAAGCTAATTGCCAAGCGCGCGCACGCCTGGAGAGCGTATAGACTTGGAAGGGTCTCGGGGGTTCAAATCCCCCCCTCTCCGCCAAACAGGCAGCGATTCACGGCATTCTCTGGAGAACCCCGCGAAATTCGCACGTGTGCGCCTTTACGCAGTCGTCAGGGCACCGGAGAGCGACCGTTTGGGCGGGTAATCGCGGCGTGGATGCGCGGATGGGGCTTCTGCATCGGCTTGGGAATGACGTTTATGGGCTTGTCGATGTTGAAGTACCGGCCCTGTTGCACGAAGTCTTCGCCAGTCCAGCACTGAGCACCACCTCCAGCGCTTCGTACATGATATCGCGTCCCTGCTCGAAGGGTTCGGCGCGGAATTTGTTCCACTCAAAGGTCGGCACGTCGCGGCCGATTCCAAACTCCAGACGGCCGTGGTCCAGCGTGGCGTAACGTTCGGCCACCGTCACCGGGTTATGGTAGTGACCCGGGCCCCTTCCCCGATGCCAGCCCCGGTTTCGCCATTGAATCGCCGCCCGCCGAACATGAGGTCATGGAGTCAGCGCTAGAGCATCAGCTGTTGGTCCTTCCAATCCGGCGGTAGCACAAGCCGACCATCCATCAACATTGGAGGTTAATCCCAGCCAGTGCGCGCCCTGCGGCGATTGCCTCGACGACCACAGGGGAAACGAAGGCAAGCTTGGCGAGCCGCGTGACGTAGCGTTTGGGGAGCCCTTCGCGTCGCGCAATCTCGACCAGCGCTTGGACTCGGCCGGAAGCTACTTCTTCGAACCAGAAATCTCGCACGGGCAAGTGCCTTGAGCAACGCCGGGTCGACCTGCTGAGGGGCTTGGAGTTGCCCGTCAATAACGATCCGCATTTCGACGCCACGCTATGGAGTTCTTCCGAAGGACAACTTCCCGGGTGATGGCCGCCTCGCAGCTGTCACTTTTGAACTGGATCTGCCGGCTATGCTCGAGAATATGCTCGACCTCGGTTTTAGCGATCCCGAGCGGAACCTCAGGGAGTGGCTCATTATGTTTTTCAGCGGTAGCGCTGTGACGGGCAACACGGTCGTTGTAAATAACACCGGTAGGCTGGGAGTCGTCATGTCCTCGGCTCGTTACAAGCGCGACATTCGCAGCATGGGTAATGTGAGCACCGGGTTGCTACAGCTGCGCCCTGTGACCTTCCGCCATAAGAACGACCCAGCCGGGATCCGAGATATTCAATCGGGCGGCGTAAACGCCCCCTAACGACCGTTTCAGGTATCAAGCCCGCATTTTTCGCCACGACGCGCCCCGGGCAGGTTCCGTCAGCGCCGCGGCCATCACCTAAGGCTTCCACACCGGGCATCCGGAGCCCCGAGAGTCTCTGCAGGGCATTTTCCGTGGCGGAATGATTTTTTTCCAGAATCTCGACCAGAGGGACGGAAATCATGGCAGCGATATTTTTTTCAGGAATGATATTGTTTGAGCGGGTGGTGCTGCCCGCCGGACTCGACGGGGCCGAGATGATGACGCTCAGGGAGGTCGATGAATACCTTAACTGCCACAACTCCACGGTTAACCGATTGGCCCGTGCTGGTGAGCTGCCCGCATTTCACCTCGGCAGTGATTGGCGGTTTCGGCGATCGGATTTGGAGCGATGGATCGCGGCTGGCGGCGGGAGGCCGCA
>DASZGF010000230.1:0-49909 GCA_035939115.1 Binataceae bacterium (SeqCode) | reverse complement strand
GAGCCTCGTCGAAAATCAATATCACTCGATCAGTGCTCGCAGGATCGGCCACGAATGTCCTGAGTGCCTGAAGCGAGGCGAGCTTGCCCTTCCCAACGGGATGGATTCGGAGTTGCTGGACGATGACGTCCAGAATTTGCTCAAAGCTCATCGTGGGGTGGCTTAGCTGCGCGATACGAACCCGGTCGTCCTTGAGACGCGTAACCAGCGCATGGATCAGCATCGTCTTGCCGGTCCCCACTTCTCCAACCAGGAGCGTCAGTCCGCTGGGTTCCTGAAAGGCCCATTCCAGCGCCGCAAGGCCTTCAAGATGAGCGGCGCTCAAAAACAGCGTGTTCGATGGCAGGAATTGAAAGGGCGCTTCGCGCAATCCAAAATATTTGTAATACATGTTCGCAGCCAATCCTCACGCCCAATAATTTGGGTGCCGCGCTGTGCCAGAGATTCAGTTGCTGGAATTAACCGCGGAATGCTGAGCTGTGGCGCGGCGGCTGTGAAGCGGGCGGGAAATCGGACATTGATCCATCGACAAAGCCCGATAATGGGGACCCAATCATAACACAGTCCTCCACATCACCCTTTTTTTGGGCGGTTTTGCGGATGACGATAGACCTAACCCGCAAAAGAAGTTTGCTCGCCGCTATCTGAGCTTTTCTTACTTTTTTTACTAACGCCCTATAACATTCGGCTACGGCAATTACCCTGCAGCCATCGCGGCGCCATTGACCTAGCCACCACGATTAACAACTCTCCAATACTAACAACCGCTGATAGCGATTCGCTCCATTCATCAAAAAGACCAAAAGCTGGACCTATTTTTCGCGCAATGTTAAATGAAATCGCGCATCGCGTATCAGCATGCCCGTTCAAGTCCAACGAGCATATAACAGACTCGAAATTAACCTCAAGCTTGTAATGTCTATAGGGTCAAGCGACTGAAGGAGCACCAAGCTGTGTGAGGCGGCTACGTGAGTGCTTGTTGCGCGAGCGCCGGCGCCGCCGCACGAGCGCGGATTCGGAACGGCAGGCATCCGAACGGCAGCAGCGCGGCGATCATCAGGAACAGGCTCATGAGGATGAAAGCCGTGGTGTACGCGCCGCTAACATCGAAGATGCGGCCGGCGAACATCGGTCCGGTCGCGGTTCCAAGCATCCCAAAAATACCCATCAAGCCGGCCAGCGTACCGAAAGTCTTCAGTCCGAAGCACTCCGCCATTAGCATCGGCACCAGCGCGACCGGCGCGCCCACGCCGATGCCATAGAAGATTACCAGTGGCACCAGCACCAAAGCGTGGGCCGCCTGGGTCAGGAGGAGGAACGCGCCACTTAATGACAGCACGGCCATCGCCAGCGCCACGGGCGCTTTAACGCGGTCGGCCACTATCCCCATCACCGGCTTGCTCAGTGTGCTAGCCAGCAATGCCACACTGAACACTGCCGCGGCACGCTGGGCACTCATCCCGAGGCCAATCAGGTATGGCACGAAATGGACTACACCGAGGCCCACCCCCATCAGATACATGAAGTAGGTAATGCCAATCAGCCAGAAGGAGCGTCCGCGCAGGGCCTCGCTCCGATCCAGACCCTCGGCTAAAACCAGCGGCTGAGAAGTGGTCCGGTCTCCGGTGGGCATTGGTGGCCGAGTCCGCACGATCAGCAGCACTATCGGTATAACCAGCACCAGCAATGGTATGGCAAGGATCGTGTAGGCATCCCGCCAGCCGACGACGGCGATCAGGTAGCTGGCGAAGGACGCCATCGCCGAGGCGCCCAGCGACATCCCCGACATCGCGACCCCGAGCGCGACGCCCCTGCGCGCACCGAACCAGTTCGAGGTCACCAACGAAACCGGAATAATCGTCGACGCCGCCGTCCCGATGCCAATCATGACGTGCGCCGCCGCCATCGCAGCGAAAGAATTGGCCTGTCCAGCCGCCAGCAGCGCAATCGCCGTAAGCGCCACTCCGGCCGCCATCACCTTCTGTACCGCGAGCGAATCCAGCAGACGCCCGAGGATCGGTCCGGCCAACGCCCCGGTCAGCGCGAGCAACATGGTGAGCGAAGCAGCCCGCGTGCGGGTCCATCCAAAATGCCTCACCAGCGGCGTGAGGAAGACGCCGGTGATGGAGGAGGTGGAACCGATGACAAAAAAATTACTGAGGAACAGAACACCGAGCAGCAGCCACCCTTTTCGTTCCTCGCGAGCCATGGAAAACCCCGGCTACTCCTCGTCTTCGCGCAGGCGGGCGAGGACCGACAGGTCCTCCAGGGTAGTGGTGTCGCCCAAGGTCTGATCGCCGGACGCGATTTGGCGCAGCAAGCGGCGCATGATCTTGCCGCTGCGAGTCTTGGGCAGCGAGTCGGAAAAGCGGATGGTGTCGGGTTTGGCGAAAGCGCCGATCTCCTTGGCCACGTGATTGCGCAACTCCTCACGCAGGCGGTCGTCACCCTTGTGCCGCCCCTCCAGCGTCACGAAGCACATCAGCGCCTGGCCCTTGAGGTCGTCGGGCCTGCCCACCGCCGCCGCCTCGGCAACCGCCGGATGGGACACCAGTGCGCTTTCGACTTCCATCGTGCCCAGGCGATGGCCGGACACGTTGATGACGTCGTCGACGCGCCCCATGATCCAGAAGTAGCCGTCCTCATCGCAGCGCGCGCCGTCGCCGGTGGTATAGACGCCGGGAACCAGCTCGAAATACGAGCGCTTGTACCGATCGGGGTCGCGGAAGATCGTGCGCAGCATTCCCGGCCATGGCCGTTTGATCACCAACAAGCCACCCTGGTTGGGAGCCACGGCGGTACCGTCGCGACTCACCACCTCGGCGGCGATTCCGGGCAGCGGGCGGGTCGCGGAGCCAGGTTTGGTGGGAGTGGCGCCCGGCATGGGGCTGATCATGATTCCGCCAGTCTCGGTCTGCCACCAGGTATCGACGATTGGACACTTCTCGCGCCCGATCATCTTGTGATACCACATCCAGGCTTCAGGATTGATCGGCTCGCCGACCGAACCCAACAGCCGCAGGCTGGACAGGTCATGCTTTTTGACCCACTCGTCGCCCCATTTGATAAAGGTCCGAATCGCGGTCGGCGCGGTATAAAAAATGTTGACCCGATACTTCTCGATAATCTGCCAGTAACGATCGTTTTCCGGCGCGTTGGGCGCTCCTTCGTACATCACCACCGTTGCCCCCGCCGCCAGCGGGCCGTACACCGTGTAGCTGTGCCCGGTGACCCAACCGATGTCCGCGGTGCACCAGAAGATATCCTCGTCCTTGAGGTCGAAGACCCATTTCATCGTCATCAGGGTATGGAGCAGGTAGCCCGCGGTCGAATGCACCACACCCTTGGGCTTCCCCGTGGTACCTGATGTATACAGCGTGTAGAGCGGATGCTCGGCATCGACCGAGACCGGTTCGCAGACGGTCTTCTGACCGGCCATCAGCTCATCCCACCAAACGTCACGGTCCGGACGCATCTCGACGTGATTGCCGCAGCGCCGCAGCACGACGCACTTTTGAATGGTGGGAGCCTGCTTGAGCGCCTCATCGGTGTTGCGCTTGAGCTCGACGATCTGGCCCCGGCGCCATCCGCCGTCGGCGGTGATGCAGACCTTGGCCTCGGCGTCGTTGATGCGGTCGCGCAGAGCGTCGGCGGAAAACCCGCCAAACACGACCGAATGGGTCGCACCGATGCGCGCGCACGCCAGCATCGCGATCACCGCCTCGGGCACCATCGGCATGTAGATCGTTACCAGGTCTCCGGCTTTGACGCCCAGACTGCGCAGCCCGTTGGCGCAGCGCGCCACCTCGCTGGCCAGCATCTGATAGGTGAAGACACGCGAGTCGCCCGGTTCGCCTTCCCAAATCAGCGCGGCCTTGTTACGGCGGGGGCCGCCCAGATGGCGATCGATGCAATTATAGGCGGCGTTGAGTTCGCCGCCGACAAACCATTTCACCAGCGGGAAATTCCAATCAAGCACGTTGTTGAAAGGCTTGAACCAGAACAGTTCGCCCGCGCATTCCTTCCAAAAACCCTCGGGATCCTCCGCCGCGCGGCGATAGAGCGCCTCGTATTCCGCCATGCTCTTTATCTGGGCGCGGCGGCTGAACTCCGCGCTGGGCGGGAATTTACGCTCCTCCTTGAGGACGGACTCGATATCACTGGCCTGGTCGTTGGGCATCGCTAGATCCTCCCGCGGGCCTCGCGCGTCTTGAGGCTCAAATATAGGGTAGCAGCATCGGCGATATCGCGCCGGTTGGAGTGAATCGGACGCAACCGGTCGAGCAGCTCGGGCTCGATACTGGGCGCAAACCAGGCCGCCAGTTCCACCGCGCGCGCCGCCTGGCGGAGCACGATGCGCCCTTCCAGCCCGCCAAAGTCATCGAAGAACCATCCGCAACTGGTAAACGCCGCATGCGCCGCGCGCTGCATCTCGAAAAGGGTCAGCACACGGTTACGTGCGGCTTCCTCGGTCAGGCCGCGGCGCGTGAGAAATCCATCGGTGGTGGCGGGATTGGGATCGATCGCCAGTGCAATCGACTCCTTGAGCGCCTGGCGCGGGTCCACCATCACTTCCGCTGCCAGGTCCGCATACAGCGTATCGGCGTGCCGTTTCACCATCGCCACCGTTTCGCGTAGCGGATAGCGCCAGTGCTGGCTGCTGTCGCCGGCCAGCCGGCATCCGCAATCCGAACGCCAGCGCTCCACCCCATGCTGACAACTCCAGGCGCTGGCCGCGTTGATTTCGAACGAGCCCGCTTCCAGCCCGAGGTCCAGCACGCGGCCGCAGTTGGTAATCTCCAGCTCATCGCGCTCGGCGAGGATAGATAGCGCGCGCGCCAACTCGGCCGCCCCCGCCTTTTTGTGATGGCCGAAGGTCTCGCCGTCGGTCGCCACCAACAGCACCGAACCCGGCGGCTGGGAAAGCGCCCGCTCCACGATTGAATTGGCCAGCCGCGCGCCGTCGGTCAAGGCGTCGCCGAAGGATACGAACCCGGCTATTTCGGAGTCAAAACGAAACACGTTGAGCTTCTGTTCGCCGCGCCGCCAGATAAAGGGGCCCGAAGAATTGCCGCTGTGCGAGTTGG
Source organism: Binataceae bacterium (SeqCode) (assembly GCA_035939115.1). Taxonomy (GTDB): domain Bacteria; phylum Desulfobacterota; class Binatia; order Binatales; family Binataceae; genus JAJPJA01. The sequence continues at coordinate 44,822 of DASZGF010000230.1, read as the reverse complement.
GCTGGAATTCGCCCTGCCACGGCGCCAGGATGACGTAGTTGATTCCCGCCCGCGCCACCGCCTCGAGCGTATCCGCGTCAGCCGCGCATTCGGGCAGCCACATGCCCTCGGGCGCGCGCCCGAAGCGGAATTTGAAATCCTCGATTCCCCAGGCGATTTGGATCTCCTGGTCGGCCGCGGGGAGCAGCGGCAGGATCGAATGATTGTAGGACTGGGCGATTGCGTTGCCGTGCCCGGCGTTGCGCTCCGCGCTCATCGTGTCGGCCCGAACCACCGAGCGATGAACCGAAGTGCCATGGCGCGCCAGCCATGCCATCAACGTGGGACCGAAGTCAAAGCTCAGCGACACGTAGTTATTGCTGATCCGCACCACCGGCCCGTCCATGGTATGGGCATGAGCGTTGGCCGCGTAGCACTCGCTTAGAATCCGCTCGTTCCAATTGGGAAAGGGCGCCGCGCTGGGCTCCGATGCTATCAGGCCGGTCCACGGGCTTTCCCGCGGCGGCTGATAGAAGTGGCCATGGATGATCACGTAACGTTTTTGTTCTGCTGTCATTTCCAACCGCTTTAACTCTCGACCGGACCGCGGCTTAAAATTCTCCGCATTACTCCTTAACGATAATGGCTATTTGGGCAAGCGCGCAAATCTTGACGCGCCCGCGCGTCAACAGCTCCCGGGCCTTGTGGATATAGCCAGCGCGCGGATAGCGTGCTCACGCCAGCGCCGCGCGAAAAGAACCGTTTATCGCCACCTCGCCCTTCTGGTTAATGACCGTCAGCTCACCCTCCACCAGCCGCTCGCCGTTGGTCTCAAGTTTGCGCGTCACTTTCCCGGTGCAGGTGATGGTATCACCGGGATAGATCCGCGCCACGAACCGCACCTTGTAGTCGCGCACCTGGCCCGCACCGGCGAAATCCGTAATACAGCGCGCGGCCATCCCGGCGGTGAACATTCCCATCACCACCACGTTAGGCAGTCCCGCCGCTTCAACGAAGGGCTGATCGTAATGCAGCGGCGAAAAATCCCACGCCGCTCCCGCGTATTGCACGATGTCCTGGCGGGTCAATGGACCGATCACCAAGCGCGGCAATTCGTGCCCGATCCTGACGTCGTCATAGCCGATAGTGGCCGCCATCGCCCTGCCCTGTGCCCATCCGCGATCAAGCCACTTTGGGCCTGGGCGCAAACTCGATCAGCACGATGCGCGAAATCGCAACCTGCTCGCCGCGCTGGTTTAAGTAGTTGCCTTCCACCGTAGCAAACTTCATCGTGCCCCCGCGCGCGCCTGCCTTTTCATGAATGTCGGCGATGCGCTGGGTCCAGGTCAGAACGTCGCCGACGAAAATCGGCCGCATCAGCTCGAATTCCTGCTCACCATGCACGCCATTGCCGTAATCCAGTTGCACCACCTTACCCGATTCCCACTCGGGAATTTCCCACGCCATGCTGGTCATCAGGAAGGTCGGCGGGATAGGAATTCCGCCGTGCACGCGACGGGCAAATTCAGGATCCATGTAGGCCGGGTTGGGGTCTTTGATGGCGCGGGCAAACTCCCGCACCTTGCCCCATTCTATCGGCATACTGAAGGTCCGGCTGCAAAGCCCGATAAAGCTCCGGTCGACCACGCTCTTGGTTTCGCGCGCCTTACAGACCGAAGAGTTGGGCCACCAGTTCGCGGTTGAAGGTCGCGTCGCCGAAGGTGAATTCGGTGGATTTCGCGCGCTTGAAATACAGATGCATGTCATGCTCCCAGGTAAAGCCGATTCCGCCATGCACCTGGATGCCTTCACCTGCCACGCGCCGGTAGCTGTCCGAGGCGGCGGCCTTGGCGGTGGCCGCGGCCAGCGACGCGTCGGGAACCTCGTTGCTCACCGCCCAGGCCGCGTAATAGGCGACGGAGCGGGCGTTCTCCACGTCGATCAGCATGTTGGCGCATTTGTGCTGGATCGCCTGGAAACTGCCGATCGGCCGTCCGAACTGCTCGCGGACCTTGGCGTAATCGACTGACATGTCGAGTACCTTCTGGGCGCCGCCGACCATTTCCGCCGAGAGCGCGACCTTGCCGCGATCAATCACATCGTTAAGCGCCTTAGCGCCTTTGCCGACCTCGCCGACCACATCGTCGGCGGACGCTTTCACATCTTTGAAGACAACCTCGGCCAGCTTGCGCGTCTGGTCCATGGTCTTGAGCCGGTTTACGGTGATCCCGGCCCGTGCGCGATCAATCGCGAAAAGCGTGATGCCCTCCAGGCCTTCGCCGCCGGTACGCGCCGCCACCAGCAGGTAGTCAGCGATATGACCGTCGTTGACGTACAACTTGACTCCATCCAGTACGAAGCCCTGCCCGCTCTTTTTGGCCGGCATCGAAATCGCCGCCGGATCCCACATTCCAGAGGGCTCCAGGTAGGCCAGCGTGCCAATCAGCTCTCCACTGGCGACCTTGGGCAGCAGCTTTTGCTTGAGCGCATCGCTGCCGGCGCGCGCCACTGCCTCGCCGAAAAGGACTGTCCATACGAAGGGCGAGGGCAGCACCACCTTGCCCATTTCCTCCAATACGACGACCAGGTCGATGTAATTCAGCCCCGCGCCGCCGTAAGCCTCGGGAACGATCAGGCCGATCCAACCCAGTTCCGCCATCTTCTTCCAGAACTCGGGCGAATAGCCGGTCTCGTCTTCCATCAGCTTACGCACCACGGTTGAGGGACATTCCTTTTCCAGCAGGCCACGCGCGCTGTCGCGCAGCATCTCCTGCTCTTTGTTAAAGCCGAAATCCATCTGCCTGACCTTCCTGTAAGCGCTTGGGACTGTTGTGTTCGGATAGCACGCTCGACCGCTTTTGGACAAGCCGACGGCGTAGTGGGCGAGCTTGCGAAGATCAACCCTTATGCGCGATAGAAGAAAATGGAAACGCGGTCGAACTGGAAGTTCGCGGGCTCAGGAACCGTTGCGCTTCTGAGAGGCCTCGAACCGGGTTTCCAACGCCACCAGCCGCTCGCGGATGTTAAGGGCGTCATCCAGCCGTTGGCTCAACGCGTCGATTCGGGTGTTAACACTGTCGAACCGACTGTTGACCATATCAAAGCCGCCGTGGACCTCGGTTTTGAAACTATCGAATCGACTGTTTACCATGTCGAAGCCGCCGTGGACCTCCGTTCTGAAACTGTCAAAACGGCTGTTGCCCTCAGTTCTGAAACTGTCAAAACGGCTGTTGCCCTCGGTTCTGAGACTGTCAATGTGGGCATTGACCTCGGTTTTGAAACTGTCAACGCGACCGTTGACCTCGCTCTTAATACTGTCAATGCGAGCGATGGTCTCGTTGCGCAGCGAGGTTATGTTTTCGGTGAAGCGCTTGTCCATCTGCGCCACCTCGCCACGCAAGCCTCTGATTTCGCCGGCCATTTCTTCCAGCCGCGGCGCGAGCGTCCGCTCGATGAAGCGCTCAATTGCTCCGGCTGCCCGGCCCACCCCTTCGCTTGCACGCTTAATCGGCAATGTCTTCTCCCGTATCCCGCTACGACCCTCGATCGCTGCAACTTTGACACATACGCTAACCGAAGCCATCACCATGGTCAAAGAACGGACGCCGCAGTGTTGCCCTAATGACCGGCGCCGACGCGCGACATCCCCTGACGTGCCTGATCAGCAACGCTGCTATTGGATTGGGCCGCATTGAGCGCAAGTTGATAATGATGCCGGGCCTGGCGGCGGTTGCCCATCGCTTCGTAGACGCGGGCCAGGCTCAGTTCGATTTGGGCTTTGCCTGGGCATGCGTTGGCGGCGTCCTGATAATAGCCCAGTGCCGTTTCGTACTTGCCGCCGGCATACTGCTGGTCACCGTGCGCGAGGGCCTCGTGCATCACGGCGTCATCGCAACTGCCCGGCGGCGGCAGCGTACTGTTGACCGCCTGCTGTTGCTGCTGGATGCGCATCTCCTCTATCTCGCGGTTTTGTTGCTCGATCTCCGCCTTTTGCTGCTCGATCTGATGCTGCATCTCATTGAGCTGGGAACCCGCGCAACCCGCGATCAAAAGCGCGAGGCCGGCAGTCACTGCGAGCAGGATGTTGATGCGCATTGTTCGGATATCGCGTGGCGCTACCGACAGCTGCGGCCGCTTCGACCTCGATCAGCTTCCTGGTGCGCTTTCGGGCGCCTTCACTGTCACACTGGCAAACCCGGTGGCCGAACGGCCGTCCACGGTCGTGATCGTCAGCGAGGCGAGGTACGTCCCAGGCGTCGTATAGACATTGTAGGTGATCAGCGGCGGAGTGGTCGAAACATGACCGTCGCCGAAGTTCCACTTGTAGGCAACAATCTCCGTGCCGGCGGGATCGTGGATCTCGGGTATAAAGCCGACCGTTAGCGGAGCCGTACCATACGCTGGATAGGGGTACATTCCAACCGACGGCAGTATCATCATGTCGGGGGTTGCCATCGGGGTTGGAGTCTCTTCATCTTCCTGCGCGCAAATCCGGGCGGGAGCGATGGCGATGACGACCGCCGCGCAAACCGCGACCATCCATAGCACTATCGCGCGCACCCACAAGGTCGATCCGAGGCCCCTGGTCGCTGTCTGATCCGCCATCGCCCTCATCGCTTTACCAATATAACCGCATCGCCAATCTCAAGCGATTTACCGCTGCGGCGTCCTCATGCAGTCACCCGGTGGTCTCGACAGATCGCGCCAGTTTCAATCGGTCGCGATGGCATCAACAGTGGCGGCGACCGCAGCGGCGGAGCCGACTAGCAAGTTCGTCACGCTTAACGGAATCAGGCTGCATTACCTGGATTGGGGCGGCGATCCGGCCCTGGGCACGATCGTCCTGGTACACGGCGGTTCCGCCAACGTTCATTGGTGGGATCTGACCGCGCCGAAACTCACCGTCGGGGGGCGGGTGCTGGCGGTTGACTTTCGCGGCCACGGCCACAGCCAATGGGCCACGCCGCCGCACTATGGGCCGGCCGGTTACATAAAGGATATCGAGGGCTTCCTGCGCTTCATCGGTTCGCCTGTGATGTTGGTGGCGCATTCGATGGGCGGTGCGGTCGCAATGTGGGTGGCGGCGATGCATCCGGAGCTGCTCGAAGGTCTGGTCGTGGTGGACAGCCGCGGCGGCCCGCCGCCGTTTTGGCGCAAATTGCAATGGCGATGGCGCCATCGGGCCAAGGCGCGGCCGCGCCCGGAACTGCCCTCCTCGCAGGACATCATCCGCCGCTTCCACCTCCATCCGCCGGGAAGTTATCTATCAGATCAGGGGCTGGCCGAACTCGCCATCAAGAGCGCCGTACAATTACCCAACGGCCGCTGGGCCTTCTGTTTCGATCCCCAGACCCGCGGATGGCGCGAGAGCGGCAGCGTCAAGCTGCCCAGCGTGCGTAAGGTCACTGTGCCGACGCTAATCCTGCGCGGCGCGGAAAGCACGCTGCTCAGCGCGCGTCGCGCGGGATGGCTGCGGCGCAAAATCAAGGGTTCAGTGTTAAAGGAGATTCCCCGCGCCCACCATCACGTGCCACTGGACAATCCCGACGACACCGCCGCCGCGATCCTGGACTTTATGCAGTTGTTGAAGTCGCACCAGTAGGGCGGGCGTCCCTGCCCGCCGCACTGCTAGTCAGAGCCGCGACCGTCAGGGAGCGGTCAGCTGGGCTGAACGTAAAAAGACCGCTCGCTCACACTCGCGGCTCGGATTAGAAAATTTCAAGGGTAAAACAAGACCGCTCAGACCCGCGCCAGGCAGTCGGTCAGGTCCATCGTGAACGCCTCCCCGTCGGTCAGAATGAGCGACTTCGGCGAGCGCCGAATCTGGATCTGCGCCACGTTCAGGTCGCGCGGCAGCACATAAACGACATCGCCCGAGTACAGCGAAACCAGCCGCACGCGCTCTTCCGCGCGCCGCTCCGTGCCCATTTCGTACGGATGTATATGGTAGGCGTAGCCGCGCAAGCGCACGAAGCCTTCTTCGTAGTCCTCAACCACCCCGACAAACATGTTGGTGACGTCGTCGCGGAAAAGTTTCCGGTCGACCACCAGGATCCGATCATTGGCATGAACCGACGCCATCGTATTAGTCTCTCCCGCTAAGCGACAGTTTGACACAATCCGAGGGCGCCCGCTAAGTGACGGTCGCGAAAGCCGCGCCACGCTCATCCAATGGAACTTTCGCGAATCGGGCGCGCCCGGTAGAATCGAAGGTCTTGATACACGGGTCGGCTTGCGCCAGGTCCGGCGCCGCTTGGCTGCGCCGGGCAGAATCACATCGCGATTGCCGGCGCGAGAGAACCATTTCGCAGTGATCAGTCTCGAAGACGTTTGCAAATACTACGGCGACCGCGCCGTTTTCGATCATGTAAGCTGGTCGATGTCCGATGACGCGCGAGTGGGGCTGGTCGGGCTCAACGGCGCCGGCAAGACCACCTTGCTGCGGATGATCGCGGGCATAATCGACCCCGATTCCGGCCGCATCAGCCGCCCACAGCGCACCCGCGCCGGCTACCTGGCCCAGGATTCGCCGGAGATCGGCGGCCGCCCACTCATCGACGAGACCCTGTCGGCGTTGGGCGAAATCAGCGCGGCCAATGAGCGCCGACTGGAACTTGAACGCATACTTGCGCAGGAAAGCAGCGGGCCGCGCCACGACGCCGCGCTGACCGAACTGGGCGAGGTGCTGAGCGAACTGGAGCGCCACGACTTCTATACCGCCGAAAGCCGCGCCGAGGCGGTCCTGTTCGGGCTGGGCTTTACCACCGCCGACCTCAAACGCGACGTCGCCGAATTCTCGGGCGGCATCCGGATGCGGATCGCGCTGGCCAAGCTGCTGCTGCAAAAGCCCGAGTTCATGATGCTCGACGAACCCACCAACCATCTCGATATCGAAGCGCGCAACTGGCTGGAGGACTACCTCAGTTCCTACCCGGGCGGGCTCATCGTGGTCTCCCATGACCGCTACTTTCTGGATCGGGTCACGCGCCGCACCCTGGAAGTGGCGCGCGGCAAACTGATCGAGTACACCGGCAACTACTCCGCCTACCTGGTCAAGCGCGAGGAGCGTTTCGCGACCGAGATGGCCGCCTACGAAAACCAGCGCGAAGAGCTCGAGCACATCGAGGCCTTCATCAGCCGCTTCCGTTACCAGGCGAGCAAGGCCAAGCTGGTCCAAAGCCGCATCAAGCAGCTGGAAAAAATCGAGCGGCTGGACCCGCCGGCCGGCGCCGACAGGCCGCCGTCGATCAATTTTCCCCAGGCGCAGCGCAGTGGCCGGCGCGTCCTGGAGCTGCACGGCGCTGTCAAGCGCTACGGCGACCTGGTGGTCTATGACGGGATCGACCTGGTAATCGAACGCGGCGCCAAAATCGCGCTGGTCGGTCCCAACGGCGCCGGCAAATCGACCCTGATTAAGCTGCTGGCCGGCATCGAGCCGTTGACCGCCGGCCAGTGCGCAGTAGGCCACAATGTGAGCCTGGCCTACTTCGCGCAGGACCTGAGCGAATCGCTGGATTATGACAAAAGCGTATTCGACGAGCTGCATGACAACTGCGAGGGAATGACCACGCCGGAGGCGCGCAACCTGCTGGCTGCGATGCTCTTTTCGGGTGACGATGTCCGCAAGCGCACCGGCGTGCTGTCGGGCGGAGAGCGGTCGCGCCTGGCGCTGGCCAAGGTGCTGGCGCGGCGCAGCAACTGCCTGCTGCTGGACGAGCCGACCAACAACCTGGATATCATCGCCAAGGACAGCCTGCTGGACGCCCTTCAACGCTACCAGGGTACGGTCATCATCGTCAGCCACGACCGCTATGTCTTAAACGAGCTGGTCGGCCAGGTATATGAAGTCGGCCAGGGCCACGCCACGCTTTACCTGGGCAATTACGACGATTACCTGCTCAAAAAGGAACAGGAACAGATCGCGGCCAGTATCCCGCCGCCGCCGGTCGTTGCAACGCAGCCGGCCAAACGCGAGCCGCACGGCGCTGAGCAAACCGCCAATGGAAAAGTCCGGCCGCAGGTGGACCGTGAAGCGCAGCGCCGGCAGGAGCGTGACAAGAAGCGCCGCCGGGAGCTGGAGGAACGGATCGAAGCGATGGAAGCCCAGCGCGCCAGCCTGGGCGAAGAGATGAACAACCCCAACTTCTATCTGCAGCGCAAGGACGCCAATCAAATGATCGCGCGCTATGAATCCCTGGCCCGCGAGATCGAGCGTCTTTACGACGACCTAATGAAGCTCGACGGCGCCGCTGCACAGAACGCATAAGGAACCTGTCTGTTCTCTTTTCCTCCAAAGAGAGAACCGGCAAGAGCTGCCTACAGCCGGGGCCGCCGCTGGCCGGGCAAGTCATCCGTTGTCCGATTAATCTGTACATGATATTGTTTCATGAATTCAGAGATGAAAAGTATGAAAGCACGGATCGCTGAGCGTGGCCAGGTGACCATTCCGAAAAGACTGAGGGAAAGGCTGGGTATGAAGCCCGGAACCGTGTTGGAGTTCAGCGAAGAACACGGTCGCCTGATTGCCGTCAAAGGCGCAACCGCCGACCCGGTCAGCGAGGTGTACGGCTGCCTCGGCAGGAAGATCGGCACGGACGCCATCATGGCGCAGCTTCGTGGCGGCAGTGATAACCGCCGTCGACACTAACGTTCTGCTGGATGTGTTCGGCGCGGACCCCAAGTTTGGCCCCGCCTCTTCAGAAGCACTGCGGCGCTGCCTCAGGGAAGGGGCGTTAATTGCCTCCGAGGTGGTCTGGGCGGAGACCGCAACTGTGTTCGGCGATACTGAACGTTTCGAGGACGCGATCCGGAAGTTGGCAGTTTCCTTCTCACCCATGACGCGAGAGGTAGCCATCAGGGCCGCGCAGGCTTGGCGTCGATACCGAGCTGGTGGCGGTCCACGCAGCCGCATCGCAGCGGATTTTCTGATCGGAGCGCATGCACTCACCGCCGCCGACCGCCTTCTGACTCGCGACCAGGGCTTCTATCGGCGCTACTTTGCTGGCCTGCGAATAATCGACCCATCGGCCTGAACGAAAATGGCTGTCTTCAGGTCTGTCCAACCTCGCGGAAGAATGCGCGGATGTCCTCCCCCAGCAGTTTGGGCTCCTCCATCGCGGCGAAATGGCCGCCCCGCGGCATCACCGTCCAGCGCTTGATGTTGTAGGCTTTTTCCGCATACGCGCGCGGAGGTCTGATCAGCTCCGACGGGAACAGCGCTATCCCCGTAGGCGGCTCAACCCGCTCGCCCGGTCCCAGCCGATAGGGACTGTGCCGCACTTCATAGTACAGGCGGGTGGAGGAATTGATGCTCTGGGTCACCCAGTAGATAGTGATGTTGGTCAGTAGCTGGTCCTTGGTGAAGCGGCTTTCGACGTCGCCGCCGCAGTCACTCCAGGTGCGGAATTTCTCCGCGATCCAGGCCGCCAGGCCGGCCGGCGAATCGTTAAGCCCGTATGCCAGGGTCTGCGGCTTGGTGCCTTGGATTTGCTGATAGCCGCTTTCCTCAGTGCTGAATTTGCTCATCCCTTCGAGGAATTTCTTTGACTCCTCGTCGTCTTTCAGCGCCTTGCGCCCTTCGGGCGGTCCCAGCGCAACCATGTTGAGATGCACGCCGATCACGCTTTTGGGATAGCCGTGGCCCACGCGCGAAGCGATGATCGCGCCCCAGTCTCCACCCTGCACGCCGAAGCGCTGATAGCCCAGCACCTGCGTCATCAGCTCATGAGAAATATCGGCGATCGGTTCGACCTTCATTCCCGGCACCCGCGGGTCGTCCGAGAATCCATACCCCGGCAGCGACGGCGCCACCACCGTAAACGCATCGCGCGCGTCCCCGCCATGACGGACCGGGTCGGTCAACATCGGAATGATCTGCTGAAACTCGGCGATCGAGCCCGGCCATCCGTGCAGCAACAACAGCGGTGTCGGATTCGGACCAACGCCGGGCTGATGAATGAAGTGGATACCACAGCCATTAATCTGCACCTTGTAATGGCTCAGCGCGTTTAGTTCCCGTTCATGCTTGCGCCAGTCGTAGCGCGTGCGCCAGTACTCGATCAGCTCCTTCAGATAGGCGAGGTTGGTGCCGTAGCTCCATCCGGAATCGCGCACCTCGCCGGGCAAGCGCGTACGCGCCAGACGCTCGCGCAAATCGGCCAGCACTTCGTCGGGAACCGCTATGGTAAATTTCTCGACCGCACCATGCGCCATCGTCGTTCTCCTTTCTGTCCTTCTCCTAAATCAAACCGTGGGAGAAGAGCGTCCTTTTGTCCCTTCTACCACATTCAGTCGTGGGAGAGGGCGAGGGTGACTGATGCACTTCAAGCAGCTCTGACCTACTTGCGGGCCAGCGCTTCCTTGACCATCTCGCTGGCCAGCTTACCGTCCAGTCGGGCGCCGAACTGATCCTTAAGCGCCTTCATCATCGGACCGATCTGGGTGACGCCGGCCGCGATGCTGCCTTCGATCGCGGCGCGGATTTCCTCGGCTCCCACGCCCGCCGGTATGTAGCCGTCGAGCACCCTGGCCTCGGCTTCGTTCTGCGCAATCAGGTCGGGCCGATTGCCTTGACGCGCAAACCCCAGCGCCTCGTCGCGGCGAGCCCGTTCGCGCTTGAGAATCTGCACAATCTCGGCCTCGTTGGCTTCGCGGCGGACATCCTTTTCCAGGCGGCTGATCTCGGTCAAAACGCCGCGGATAGTCATCATCCGATTCGTGTCACGAGCCTTCATCGCAGTCTTGAGATCGTCCTGCAATCGCGCCTTCATGGGCTAACCATATCGCTTCCCAAGCTAGGGAAGAAGAAGTGAGGGGAGAGAAGTGAGTAGTGAGAAGCAGACCAGAATTGATTCAACTGTTTCCTCTCTTTTTCATGATTTTCTCTCATTTCTCACTCCTCTCCCCTCACTTCTCTCTTCCTAACGCGGCGGTACCGATACGTAACGGTTGCCCCGTTCATAAAAACGCCATGGCCGTGCCGCCCATTTGCCGGCGTAATCCACGTTGATTCGCGCTGAACGGCCGACCCTGCCCGTGGGCGGTCCGGCGTCTTCCAGGTAGAGATGCTCGCCGCACAGATCGCGGCCGTAATCGTCGCCGGTGATCGCCAAGGCCTGGGTCAGCTTGCCGGGGCCGTTGGTAAGCTCCCGCGAATCCGGCGGCTTGTGCCGCCGCTGCGCCATCAAATCCAGTCCCCGCACCGGCTCCAGCGCCCGGATAAGAACGGCGTGAGGCTCCCCTGGCGCGGTGGTGACCAGGTTCATCGCCCAACTGGTACCGTACAGGCGGAACACATAGGCGTATCCCGGCGGCCCGAACATCGCCGCCGTGCGTTTGGTCAGTCCGCGCGCACTGTGGGCGGCCAGATCCAGCGGCCCGCGATAGGCTTCAGCTTCCACGATTCGGGCCGCCGCCTCGCCCTCGGCGGTGCGATGAACCAGGATCTTTCCGATACAGTCACGCGCGACTACCAGCACCGGGCGCGCATAGAAGTCGCGGCCCAGTTTCCCTCCGCGCGCCCGGGCTGCGGACGGACTGGAGGGCTCGGGTTCAGGGGTTGGATTTCTTGCGGCCGGCATCGATGCACGAGATTCTTACCGCTTTTTTGGCACGGATCCCAAGGCGACTGGCGGATTCATTTTTTACGGACCTGCCAATCACGCCTTTGTTAGGTTCGATTGCTGCTAAATGAGTCAGCCGCTAAAACCGCCGCGCCACTTCCACCTGCTGTGGGATGAAGATCTTGATGACCTGCGCGAGGTGCTTATGCGCATCCGGGACCGCCGCAGCGAGGTCGCAGCTCTGTGGTACGAACTCTACCTGTTGCATTTCGGCGATGAGCGCAGCCTCTCGCAGTCCGATTTCATCCGCATTTTCGAGCCGGCGCTGCTGCGCAACCAGGACGCCCTGTTGCGCAAGGACATGGACGGCTATGCCGCCAGCATCCTCATGACCGGCTACCAGCTTGCGCAACTGCATGTTCCGCTTGACGAGTTGATCGCGGCGGTCCATCTGCTGGAGGAGGCGGCTCAGGCGGTTTTTCCAACCCACCCACCGCCTTCCACGGCCGTCTACAATAAGTTCGACAAGCTCAGCCACATCCGTATCATCCTGCTGGTGGGCGCATACTCGCGGATGCAATCGACGGCAGGCGCCATACGCATTCATGCGCTTGAACTGGAAGCCAGAAATCTGCCGCCCGAGGAGCGGACCCGCTTTTATGGGATGGTGGGGCACACTGCCGAAATGCGCGACATTTACCGGCACATCGAAGGTCTGCGGCACAGCGGCGATCCGCTCTTGGTCGTCGGAGAGCCTGGTACGGGCAAGGAGATGCTCGCCCGTGCCGTCCACCATTGCGGGGCGCACCGCGACGGTCCGTTCGTGGCGCTGCGATGCGCTGCACTGCCCAGCTATCTAATCGAAAACGAACTGTTCGGTTACCAGCGAGCGGGGCCCAATGGCGGTCAGACGCTCTACCTCGGGCTTTACAGCGCCGCCGAGGAGGGGACCCTGTTCCTGGACGAGCTTACCGCGATGCCCGTGGACGTGCAGGAAAAACTCGCTCGCGCGCTTGAAGGAGCGCGGTCCAACAGTGGACCGGCGCCAGCCAGAATAGTGGCCTCGACCAACCGCGATCCGGATGAAGCGTTGCGCGTCGGTCAATTGCGCGAGGACCTCATCCGGCTCTTTGCCCACCGCGTGATACGCGTCCCGCCCCTCCGGGAACGGCGCGCGGACATTCCCCTACTGGCCACACATTTCGTCGATTTGCTCAACGAGCGGATGGTCCCCCGTACGGCAGTAGTTGGAATCGACGACGACGCCATGGAGGCGATGGAGCGTTATGCGTGGCCCGGCAATGTTCGAGAGTTGTTAAAAGCCATCGAAAGCGCCATTGGGTGCGCGCACTCAAGCGTCATCGGTCCGGCTGATCTGCCCGCCACCGTCTGCGCAATAAACGGCCAGAGCGGACGCCTGCCCACAATCAGCTTCGAAACCTTTGCCGACGCGGAACGGGGAGTTCTAAAGCGCGCCCTTGAAATCACCGGCGGCAACAAGCTGCGCGCCCCCAAGCTGCTCAAAATCTCCCGCAAAAAGCTCTACAGCGGCATTGCCAAGTACGGCCTCAAGTCGCCGCTAGCCTGATTGTTCACACCTCGCCCGTCCCTGCGAGCGGTGCGCAGGCGCAAGCCGCGGAGGGCCTGCCCTGAGCTTATCGAAGGGTCGCCGAGCGATTTGCCAGCAAATCGCTCGGCGGGTGAGGGGCGCATTTGTCCTTCGCGCAATCGGCTTTTGGTCTCCAACTGAGGCTTGGGTTATAGAGCATGAATGGCTATACAGAAGGATGGCGAGGATATTGGCTGCCATCCCCCTCTAGCATAGGCGACCAGTCCTACCACCCTTCCGTGGCCCTCCAACAAAGCAGTATCCATGCCCGAATCCGGCCCTCGGCAATGCCGACAGCGTACCGCTTAGTCCCACTGTTCGCCGCTTCCAATGTATCCGCCGGCTGCATCCCGGCCGCATGGCCGGACTGCAGATCCAGACGAGTGACAAAATGTGCGTACGTAAGATCGCCCTGAAAGCGAAAAGCTCAGTACGTACCAAATCGATGCTTCCATTTGGAGCACCAGGAGCCCAACCGATGCGCGGAAGGTTTCGCTGTCTCAAGCGACATCGCAACGGCTGTCACAAACGACTCGAAATCGGACACGCGCAATGCAATGCCTACTTTGTGGAAGAATGGCGGATTTTCCTTGATCTCTCATTTCGAACTGCGGAAGTTCGGCGAGTCGTCAAAGGCTCGTTGCTCTTGGCGCTTGCAGTTTGTCGACTGCTAAGATTTAGGCTGTAATGCGACTGCAAATCGAAATCGAGCGCGAGGCCGATGGCCGCTTTCTGGCCGCGATTCCTGCGCTGCCCGGCGTGATGGCGTATGGCGTTACTCGGGATGAGGCAATTACGCGGGTCAAGGTGCTGGCGCTGCGTGTAATCGCCGATGAGATCGAACACGGCGAGCGTTCGCCCGAGGCGGCCGATACGACGTTTGCGTTCGCGGCGTGAGCGTCTGGCCCGCAACAAACGCCAAGCGTGGACTTGTAGGGTACGACTGAAGCCCTTGCGCATCGAATTCTTTTCGTAGCGCCGGCCTCCGTGCCGGTTCTTTTCAATGGCTACACCGAATGCCCGGACGGTGGCGGATGAAATAGAAGGCTGCGGCCCGGGATCAAACCGGCGCAGTCAAGCGCCGCATCAAACCAACAATTGCGCGATCAACTGCCGTATCTCAAAATTCGGGATCGCAGGCGTGCGCTGCGCGTAGAGCGCCCATACCACTCCGAGGATCGCCGCTGTGCCGTAAAGGAGAAGTCTTTTTTTCATGGTCGTAGCGTGAGGTAATTTAAATTTTCAGACCTGAATTCGGTCGGCGCGTGCCCGAGCCGAATTCATGCAGGCACAATATGATCGGAATTTCCTCGCGGTCATTCCTTGCGCCCGCTCTATGGCGGAAATTACGCACAATTCATGCCCGCTGCGTGGAATTTATTGACGGCCGCCCAGTCGCCCCTGCTTCATAACAAGGACGATCTACGCTTGGGCAAGATTAAAGTTCGATTCGAACTTGAGACTGCCGGTTTCGATGGACGAGCCTGGGTTTTACCGAATAATCGGCGGGCCATAGATGTGATAGACCATCAGGTACACGATCACCCCGGTCACCGAGACGTACATCCATACCGGCCAGGTCCAGCGGGCGAGGCGGCGATGGGCGTCGAAGCGGGTGCGCAGCGCGCGGGCCAGCGTGAAGATTGCCAACGGAACCGTTAGCACGGCCAGGATGATGTGCGAGATAAGAATGGTGAAGTAAACTGGGCGTACCGCACCGTGCCCCTGAAAGCGCACGTCGCCGACCTGGTAGTGGTAAGTCAGGTAGCAGACCAGGAAAACCGCCGACACCGCGAAGGCAATAAGCATACAGACGCGATGAGCGGCAATTTGGCGGCGGCGGATGAAATAGAAACCCGCGGCAAGGAACACGGCGGCAATCGCGTTAAGGCTCGCGTTTACCGTCGCCAGAATAGGTATGCCGGACAAATGCTGTGCCTGCTGAGCTTAACCACCCGCACATGCGGCGGTTTGCGATCGGCAACTACAGAACTTCCTATGGTGCCACGTTGGGATTGGGGCCCGAGACGTCCTTGGCCAGCGCGTGTTCCATCCTGACCACTTCGCCCATGTGATGGCGGGCGTAAATCCGGGTGGACAGGTCCGGCAGCAACATCATGGTCAGGAAAGTGATCAATATGAGCGGGATGCAGGCGATGATACCCAGGGTGCGCCGTTCAAAACGCAGGTGCATGAAGTACATGGCCACCAGCACCGCCTTGGTGAAGGCCAGGCCAACCAGCCCCCCGATCATCGCCGCCTTCGGAATCGGCGCATAGGCGACGCCCAGTTCCAGCACGGTTAGAACGGCCAGGTAGATCCAAATCGCAATATAATTCGGTTCGGCATGATCGTCTTGCGCCATCATGCCCGGTGAAACCGTCGTTTCAGTGCTCATCGCTAACTCCCGCCGGCATTTGCGCGCCGGTGCGCCTTTAAATCAGGTACACGAAGGTGAATATCAGGATCCAGACCAGGTCGACGAAATGCCAGTAAAGCCCGGCGACCTCGACCAGACCGGCTTTTGCCATGGTGATCTTGCCCGACATCCCACGCAGCAGGATTACGGTCAGATACACCACCCCGCCAAACACGTGGCATCCATGAAACCCGGTCAGGATGAAAAATGTCGCGCTGAACAGGCTGGTTTTGATCGACAGGCCCTCGGTCCCGATCAGGTGCGTCCATTCGCGCGCCTGCAACCCCAGGAAGATCAGGCCTCCCAAAACCGTCAGGGCCATAAATTTTTGGAACTTGGCCTGGTCGCCGTGCTTGATTCCGGACAGAGCCTCGACCATCGTGACGCTGCTGCAGATGAGGACGAAGGTCATCACGGCGGTGGACGGGATCCCGAGGATGGTCGAAGGAATCGGCCAATTGATATTGCCGATACGCAACGCTTCATAGGCGGCGATCGCCGCGCCAAAGGTCATTGCGTCGGCGCACAGGAACAGCCACATCCCAAGCTTGCCCATGCTGTCGGGGGTAAGCGGCGACTGGACCGGTTCCACTGCTGGCTCATGATGCAAGTGGGTATCGACTGTAGCGGCCTCGCTCATTTCTTATTCTCTCCTGATTCCGGAAACTTGTGCGCCTGCGTCCCGTCAGCGATTGGCAAAAGGCTGGTTTTCCGGCGGGCTGTCTTCAGTCTCCGTCCGGCGCCGGCACGCGGCGCGATACGCAAAGAAAGCCACCACCGACCCGATTAGGAAGATAGAATACGGGACCGCCATCATGAATATCACGCTGCTGAGGTAGGCGTGGCTCTTGCTATCTTCCGCCGACATGCCGCAGGTCGCACAGGCATGGGCGTTGCGCGCGGCCGCGATAATCAGCGTGATCGCCAGCGCCGCCCACCATTGGTGTCGAAAAGGCTGTTTCAGTTTCATACCTTGGGCCCCGTTCTTCCCCCTAAAAATAGACCAGAAAAAATAGCACCGGCCACACCGCGCAAACGAAATACCAATAGATCGCGCAAATCTCAACCGGGCTGTGACGGAACACGGTGAAGCGTCCCAACATCGCCGCCACGAACACTCCCATCAGCCATAGCACCGCACATAGTACGTGAAACCCGTGCAGGCCAATCAGGGTGTAAAAGGTCGCGCCATAGGTGCCGCTGCTCAGATGCAAGCCGTGAGCGACCAGCCGCATCCACTCGCCGCCCTGAATCGCAAGGAAAGCCGTGCCGAGCAACGCCGTGACTCCCAGCCATCGCCGCATAGCGCGCAGCCGGTTGCGCCGCACCGCGCGCACCGCCAGGTTCATCGTCACGCCGCTGGCCAGCAGGACAAAGGTATTGACCCAGGTGACCTGTATCGGGAGGCGCGGTAGTCCAGGCGGAGGCCAGAACGGCACGCTCAGCTTGTACACCAGAAAGGAACCGATGAAACCGGCAAAAAGCATCGCTTCGGCCGCCAGCAGAATCAGCACCGCCAGCCGGCCGTTGCTGATTATCGGCGCCTCGCGGCCACCGTCTCCGCCGCCGGGCGGTCCGTCGCCGAATCGCGGCCGTCCCGCGGGCGGGAAAGGCCTGATCCGGATCACTTCTGCTGCGGATTGCTGCGCCATATCAGTTAAGGGTCAGCACCCCGATTATGGCGATCGCCATCAAGAACAGGACGACACCGATCAAAATGCAGCCGAGCTTTCGATTTCGATCTTCAAGGCCGTCCGCCGTCGCCATCGCTACAGAGCCCTTCATTAGATCTTGGCCAGCATCGTCAGATTTTGTCCAGCACCATCACCAGGAGCAACGCCGGCAGGTAAATCAGTGAAGCGACCAGCACCCGCCTGGCCCCGGCCACGTCCGGTTTGTAAGCAAACTGTATCGCGCTACTGAGCATCAGGGCGCCCAGGACAATCGCCACAACGAAGTAGGTCAATCCCGCAAAGTGCAACATGGTCGGCATCATCGCGACCGCCATCAGGGCCAAAGTATTAATGATCATCTGGCGGGCAGTCGCGCCGCCCTGCGGGTCATCGGTGGCGAGCAGGTGGATACCGGCCCGCTGGAAGTCCTCGCGATAGAGCTGAGCGATCGCCAGGGTATGCGGCAGCTGCCACAGGTAAATGATCGCGAACAGCACGCAGGCGGGCATATCGATGCTGCCGCGCGCCGCGGCCCATCCCGCCACCGGCGGCAACGCCCCCGGAACCGCGCCAACCACAGTGCACAAAGATGATACGCGCTTAAGCGGCGTGTAGGCGGCGAGATAAGAAATCGTGATTGCCGCGGTAACCGCGGCGGACAGAACGCCGACCGCAAAAAAGAGGTACGCAAACCCGGCGATGATCAGCGCCCCACCGAACCACAAGGCTTGCGCCGGATAGAGGTTGCCGGCTGGAAGCGGACGCGACCGCGTCCGCTCCATCCGCGCGTCGAGATCCCGCTCCATGTATTGATTGAGCGCTAACGTGCCCCCCGCCGCCATCGCCGTACCGATTACCAGGCTCAGCGCCAGGCGCAGATCGAGATGGCCGGCCGAGCCGAGATAGAATCCGGTCAGGGTCGCGACCAGGATCATCGTCAGGACCCGCGGCTTGGTCAGCGCCAGGTAATACAGCGCGCGCGGCCTGCTCCGCGTCAACTCGATTTCAAGGGTCGCAGTGGCAGCCGGTTGATTCACGCAGTAACTCGCTGTCTCATCGCGCCCGCCGGGGCGCGGAGGGCGGATATTTCTTTGCCGTCCTGTTCCACCAGTCTGCCGTCTATCAATCGATATGCCCGCAGCGTCAGGGCCAGGCTGGTTGCCAGCAATGCCGCCCCGACGGCGACATGAGCCGTGGTCGGGATGACTGCGCGGGCGCTTAGAATAGTCACGCCGCCCAAGGTGATTTGTAGCGCCAGCAATACCAGCATCGCCAGGGCCGGACGGCGCAACAGCGGTTGGCGCCCGTAGCTGCGCAGGACCGCAGTTGCCGTCCAGCACACCACGGCGGTGACCACAACTGCGCCCACGCGATGGGCAAAATTGATTTGCTCCGGGATTGATTCCAGCGGCGGCAGGATTTTCCCGAACGCCAGCGGAAAATCGGGAATCGCCAGCCCCGCGCCCATGTGGCGCATCACCGCGCCCACCAGGATTTGGATATAGATCACCGCGGTCGTCGCAGCGGCGAGCAGCGGCAGGCGCGGCCGCTCCCCTGCCGGCTCAATCCTCGCCAGCGTCGTCCATTTCGGATTGAACAACAGGGCCAAGGCAACAGTCAGGCAAAAGAACGCCTGCGCGGTAGCCGCGTGACTGACCGCAATCGCGAGCGGCAGCAGGAGCAGGACGGTGAGCCCGCCCAACACCGCCTGGACGATCACCAGGAAGAAAGCAAACAGCGCCAGGTTGCGGACAAAGCGCCGCTCCTCGCGCCGCCACGCCCATACCGCCATCAGGAGCGTCATTATCGCGACGGTGCCGGCGATCATACGATGGCCATGCTCGTAGAGCACGCCGCCTTCCATCCTGGGAAAAAACTTGCCGAATGACAGCGGCCAGTCGGGCACCGCCAAAGCGGACCCGGTGGAGGTCACCAGACCGCCGGCAAAGATCAACACGAAGGTGGCCACGGCCAGCGCGCACGCGTAGCGATGGATCCCGCGCAATCCGCCCGCGGATTGCGGCCCTCGCGCCCTCACATCTTTATTGGTCATCAGTCTGTGTCCATCCGGGCCAGGTTTCGTGGACCGGCACAGTCCTAAGAGTTAGTGCGCCACCGCAGCCTTGCCTGATACCTCCACGTTCTGCGGCAGGTAGTCTTCAGTGGTAAGCGGCGAGCTGTATTCGTAGGGGCCATGATAGACCACCGGCAACGGACCCGGCCAGTTGCCATGTCCCGGAGGGGTTGGAGTGGTCCATTCCAGGGTGTTGGCGTGCCAGGGATTGTCTTCCGCCTTTTTCCCCTTGGCCAGGCTCCAGATGATATTGGCCAGCAGGATGAACTGGGCCGCACCCAGCACAAAGGCGCTGATCGAAATGAAGACGTTGATCGGCTGAATGGGCTTTAAGAAATCGTACTGGAGCGGATTGTAGATGCGGCGCATGTGGCCGTTCATGCCCAGGATATGCATCGGGAAGAAGGTGCAGTTGAACGCCACGAAGGTGATCCAGAAATGGATCTTGCCCAGCGTCTCGTTCATCATCCGGCCGAACATTTTTGGGAACCAGTAATTGATCGCCCCGAAAATCGCGAACAGGCTGCCGCCAAACAGCACGTAATGGATATGGGCGACGATGAAGTAGGTGTCGTGAATGAACATGTCGACCGGCGTGCAGGCCATGAAAATTCCGGACAAACCGCCGATTACGAACATCGCCACGAAAGCCAGCGCATTGAGCATCGCCGTGGTGTAGTGGATATCGCCCTTATAGATGGTGCCCAGCCAGTTGAAGGTTTTGATTGCCGACGGAACGCCGATGATCATGGTCGTTATCATGAACCCGCCGCCCAGGGCCGGATTCATCCCGGAAACAAACATATGGTGGCCCCATACCACCCACGACAGAAAAGCGATCGACGCCATCGCGTAAGCCATCGCCCGGTAGCCGAAGATCGGCTTGCGCGAAAAGGTGGCGATTAACTCCGAGGTCACTCCCATCCCGGGCAGGATCATGATGTAGACCTCGGGATGGCCGAAAAACCAGAACAGATGCTGCCACAGCAGCGGTTCGCCACCGCCGGCGGGAATAAAGAAATGGGTGCCGGCCATGCGGTCGAAGAGCAACAGAGCCAGCGCGGTGGTGAGCACCGGCAGGGCCAGCAGCAGGAGTATCGCGGTGATGAACAGCGACCAGACTACCAGCGGCAGGCGGAAGAAGGTCATCCCCTTGGTCCGCATGTTGATGACCGTCGTGATGTAGTTGAGCGAGCCCATCAGCGATGAGACACCGAGCACAATCAGGCTGATGCACCAGAGGTTTTGGCCCCAATCGACGCCGGTATAGACGGGGACCGCGCTCAACGGGGCGTAGGAGGTCCATCCCGCGGCCGCCGGTCCGCCCGGAACGAAGAACGACGAGATCATGATCACGCCGGCCACCGCCCCGACCCAGAACGAGAGCATGTTGAGGACCGGGAACGCCATATCGCGCGCGCCGATCATCAGCGGAATCAGGAAGTTGCCGTAACATCCAACCAGGATTGGCATGACCACGAAGAAAATCATGATCGTGGCATGCATCGTGAACATCGAGTTGTAGGTGTTGGGCGGAATGGCGCCGTCGTACATGTACGGTTCCGGCACCCAATGAAAGAATGGCACCGCGCTTTCCGGCCAGGCCAGTTCCCATCGCATCAGCATCGCCATCAGTCCGCCGATCGAAAACATGAACAGCGCCAGGAACAGGAACTGCCTGGCGATCATCTTGTGATCGGTGGAAAAGATATAGGTTCGGACGAAGCCGAGCTCGTGATGCTCGACATGCCCCGCGTGAATCGCCGCCGCCGGAATACTACTCATTATAACCCGATCCTCTGAACCGTTCCTTGCAACGTCGGAAGGTCGTCAAGCCCATCTATTTGTTAGCTGCGTACTTGTCCTTCAGCCACTTCTCGTAATCTTCCTGTGACTGAACGTACAGTGTCCCCTTCATTCCTGAATGGCCGAATCCACATAGTTCCGCGCACGGGATCTCCCACTGGCCGGTCTCGGTCACATCAAACCAGACATGGATGAGGCGGCCGGGGACCGCGTCCTGCTTGAGTCTGATCCAGGGCACGAAAAAGCTGTGAATAACGTCTTTGGAGGTAAGCTCGAAGCGCACCACCTTGTTGACCGGCACGTGGAAGTCGTTTTCCACTGTGACGTCGTCGGCCGTGCCCAGCTTGCCGTCGGGCCCCGGATAGGTGATTTCCCAATTGAACTGTTTGGCCGTAACCTTATAGAAAACGTCGCCCGGAGGTCCCTGTTCCTTGATGTTGGCCCAGGTCGAGCGGCTGAGCAGGGCCAAGGCTATCAGGATCACCGTCGTCGCCGTGGTCCACAACACTTCGAGGCGCGAGTTACCTTCGATATAAGTGGCCTTGTGTCCGGGCCTGGCGCGGTACTTCACCAGGAAAATTAGCATGGCGGCCGTGACCGCCAACCAGACCACCAGCGTGATCCAGAAAACCAGCGTGAAGAGAAAGTCGATGCGTGGCGAGTAGGTGGAAATCCCGTGCGGCAACCACAAATGCTCTAACATTTATACAACGCCCTTGCGCCTCCGTTAAGCGCTCAACCACACCGGCCGCCGGCTAATGAGCGCGGCGCGTGCACGTTATCCGAAGATCGGCGAGTCATTATGCGGCGGCGGCTTCCATTAACAAAAATGAAAAACCCTTGATCATACCGGCAACCCAGCTAATGAGCACTCCGACCAAGGGAGCCGCCCCCCGAAGTTTCCGGCAGACTAGGTTGCGATGAAGAATAATTCAAGCTCCGGGTGTGTCAAGTAGGGCGCCGCGCCACCGCGAGGCTTGGTATCCAGCCCTTTTCCGGCTAAATAAGCCCAAAACGCCAAGGAGACCGACGACCCGGATGACCTCAGCGCCGTCAATCGCGCATGCCTTCGAACGCAACGCCGCCAAGTATGGCAAGCGCGTCTTTTTAAGGGAAAAACGCGATGGTAACTGGAGCGGCTTGTCCTGGTCGCAGGTCGCGACCGTCAGCCGCCGCGTGCGCGGCGGACTCCTGAGGCTTGGGCTCAGACCCGGCGACCGCTTGGCAATTCTGGCCGAGAACTGCCCGCAATGGGTGATCGTAGACCTGGCAGTACTCGGGATGGGCGGCGTCGTGGTGCCGCTTTATCCCACCAGTTCAGCCGATGAAATCGAGCACGTGCTGGGCGATTCGGGGACCCGCGCGATCGCTGTGCACGGGGAGGAGAACCTGAAAAAAGTCGCGGCGGCCGCCGCCCGGCTGCCCGAATTGGAAACGATTGTGATTATGCTTGGCGACGGGCTGCCATCGGCGGCAGCGCAGCGCCTCCAGATAGTCAGCTTGAAAAACCTCAGCGACGGCGCCGAAGCCGGCCTTGCCGAGATCAGCCATTCGGACACCGCGACCATCATCTATACGTCGGGCACCACCGGCGCATCCAAGGGAGTTGTGCTCAGCCACGGCAACATCCTGGCCAACTGCGAGGCGAACCTGGCCGCGCTCGAACTCGGCGATCAAGACGAGGTCCTGTCCTTTCTGCCGGTAGCGCACTCCTTCGAGCGTACCGCGGGCTATTACACAGTGATGACCGGCGGCGGCACGATCTCTTACGCCGAAGGGCTGGGGCAAATCGCGCAAAACCTGATCGAAATCAATCCTACGATCGTGCTGACCGTGCCGCGCCTGCTCGAGGTAATCCACGGCCGCATCCTGCGCACGGTGGAAAAATCGTCGGCCTTGCGCCGTCACCTGTTCGACCGCGCTCTGGCGACCGGCAAACGGGCGGGCCCCTATCGTTTTGAGGGCCGAGCAGTGCCGCCGCATCTGGCGGCGGCCATGGCGGTTTTTCGCAAACTGGTCTTTGCGCGGATTCGCGGACTGTTCGGCACCCGCCTGCGCTACCTGATTTCAGGCGGCGCCCCCCTTCCCCGGGAGATCTTCGAGTTCTTCGCCGCGGCGGAAGTCCCAATCGTCGAGGGATATGGACTTACCGAGGCCGCGCCCGTGGTATCCGTCAACCTGCGGGGGCAGACCCGGCCCGGCACGGTGGGCCGGCCGCTGCGCGGGGTCGAAGTGAAGCTGGCTGACGACGGCGAACTGCTGCTGCACGGACCCAACGTGATGCGGGGTTATTACAAGCTGGAGGAAGACACCAGGGCGGCGATCGACGAAGCGGGATGGCTCCATACCGGCGACATCGCCGCGATCGATGCGGACGGATACATTTCCATTCGCGACCGCAAAAAGGAAATTATCGTGCTTTCGGGTGGCAAGAACGTATCTCCCGCCGCCTTGGAGGCCAAGCTCGCCCGCATCCCGTTGATCGCCCAGGCTTGCGTCGTGGGCGACCGGCGCAAGCACGTCAGCGCCCTGCTGGTGCCTAATTTCGAAAAACTCGGCGAGGAGTTGCAACGCGAAGGAATTGACAACAGTTCCCCCCAGGCGCTGGTCGAGGAGCCCAAGGTCAAGGCGCTGTATCAAAAGCAATTGCGCCAACTCAATCGCAACCTGGCCGATTACGAAGCAATCTCCACCTTCCGCCTGATTCCTACGCCGTTTTCGCAAGAGGCCGGCGAGGTTACGCCCACCCTAAAGCTGCGCCGCAAGGCGATCCTGGAGCACTATCGCCGCGAAGTCGAAAGCATGTACGACGGGGGTTAGTCCGGCCTGAGGGACGGGATCCGTGTAATGTTATTCTCTGATCGAATATCCGCGAGGACGAAGACGCGAGCCGTAGGAAGAGTCCGGTGACTTATCTGCTTCCGTTTTGGAATTATCATTTATCGTTCTGGCTCACGCTCCTGACCGGCTTGCTGCTCTTATGGCAATATCCGGGCGCCAAGGGTACTGCGGGGCACGTTACGCGTTGGGCATTGGCGCTGTTTCTCAGCGTGTTCGTGGTGTACATGAACACCGTAACTGTAATGAACCAACCACGCGTTCAGATTACTAATCCCTGGCACATCCGGCTGATGGAATTCCATCAAAACGTGGGGATGATCTACTTCGCTCTCATGGCACTGATTCCGTTTCTTGGCGGAGCCCTGATGGTCGCGGTCAGGCGTGGAGGACGAGCGCCAGCCACCTTGCGAGCCGCGCATAAATGGGTGGGGTATGCGGCCGGAATATCCTGGCTCGCATCAAATATCGCGAGCGAGATCGGTTCGCGCATACCTCGCACCTGACATCCATCGAAGATTGCTGCGTCGATAACGACGCGAGAGGCAAGTGATGAAAGTATGGCGAGTCCATCGCTACGGATCACCCACCGAGGCGCTGGTTCTGGATGAAATTGAAGAGCTTGATCCCAGGCCCGGACAGGTTCGAATTGCGGTGGCGGCGGCGGCACTCAACTTAAATGATACTGACATGTGCCGCGGTATTTATCCGACCATCAACCCGCCGCTGCCCTTCCCCCTGGGGATGGAAGTGGCAGGACGGGTGGACAGGACCGCGCCCGGTTTGGAGAAATGGTTGGGCCGGCGGGTCGTCGCCGTTCCGGATGCGGGTCATGGCGGCTACGCCGAGCAGGCCGCCGCCATCGGGGAGATGGTCTTCGACGCGCCCGAGCAACTCGATGACGTCGGCGCGGCGGCTTTTCTGATCGCGTTCCAAACCGCCCACCTCCTGCTCCATCGGCGAGGCCGCTTGCAGGCGGGGGAGACCATGCTGATCCACTCCGGGGCCGGCGGCGTGGGTTCGGCGGCAATTCAGCTTGCCGTGGCGGCGGGCGCGCGCGTGATAGCAACCGCGGGCGGTCCGGAGAAGGTCCGCCTATGCCGCGAACTGGGCGCGACACTCGCGATAGACTATCGCGCCGGCGACTTCGTGCAACCGGTCCTGGAGGCAACCGGCGGACGCGGCGCCGAGGTCATCTGCGACCTGGTGGGCGGCGAGGTCGCGCTGCGGTCGTTTGCCTGTATCGCGCGTGAAGGACGTTACCTGATTGCCGGCTTTTCGGGCGGTCAGGTGCACGGCGAGGCCGGGCTCCCTCCGCGGGCGGTGGCCAAGGGCAACTTCGCGCTGATTGGCGGTATGATGGGCTGGAGAGATACCAACGACCCCAATGCCCGGCGCGCGGGCTTCAATCCGCTCCCCAGGGCGGTCGGCCAGGAGATTCACGATGACTTGCTGGACCTGCTACGGCGAGGCCGGATCCGGCCGGTAGTCGGCAAGGTAATCTCGTTTGGCGAAATCCCCGCCGCGCTCGAGGATTTGGAGGGCCGCCGCACCGTGGGCAAAACCGTGGCCCGGATTCGTTAGCAGGGTGCGGAAAAATCAGCTTGCGGGCAGTTGAGGTGATGTTCCTTTTCAGCACCCTGCATTAAAGCTGGCTTCTTTCCTTAATCTTCTCTCCCTCTGGGAGAGATAAGAGAGAGGGAGCAGGCTGCGGAAGTCCTTTTTCCGCAGCCTGTTAAGAGACGTCACACTCTAACCGCGACCCGGGTGTGTTGAGTTTTCTAACCGCATGGTTTGCCCGAATAATTTCAAATATGGTTGGAATGCTCAACAGTGGCGCGGGCCGCCAGCGGGGATCTCTATTACTCTCTCCCCCGGACCGGGGGAGAACGGCGCCCATTTTTCCGGGCGCCGAGAGAGGGTTCTTTTTCAGCGCGCATTCTCGCGCGCGCGATTCATAAGTTCGGGGAAAGATTGCATACACGCAAAAACGCCGCTTTGTAGCGAATGCATTGGTGAATCGAGATGGCGGAACTCAAAAATGCGGGCGCATGCGCTTCATGCGGATTGTCATTCATTCTTGAATCGCGCGCAGGAGAATGCGCGCTGACAAAGGACCCTCTCTGGGCGCCGCAGCGGCGCCCATCTCCCCTGGCAGGGGAGAGAATTAACGGTCAAACCGCCAAAATAGTAACAGAATGTACTGGCAAAATGAGTAACGCCTCGCAGAAAATGTATAAACGTCGGGCGCGGCAGCCCGTCCGACTTTCTTAGACTATGCGCTTGATTCTGAACCGGCCGGTAATTATTGCGCTTGTCCTGATCATCATCTGGCTGTATGCCGGACGCCCGGTGACATCACTGCTGGATCACTTAATCACGATGCGAGTGGCGTCCTTACCGGTGACTCCGATCAAATATGATGGTGGCGGTCTTCTTATTGACCAATTCGAGATGACCTTCGGGGCAACTGACAACCTGCGATCCAAACTGGTCCTGTGCTCTGATTCCTTGAACCAGGTCATCCTGTCGAGCGGTAAACAATCCTTTACCCTGGGGCCGCGAACCAATCCCGTCGATCCATCGGGACGTCTCGAAATCGACTTCGTTCCCACGCCCGGCGACGAACTGTCTTTCACCTCCAGCAGAAGCGTTTTCGGCTGGCCGACACCGTTCGAATTCAATTTCATGATGCGCTCCCCCTGGTGGAAGCGATACGTCTATTACCGGCTGGTCTGGAAAAAGCCTGATGGAGCGAAACTGGAAATGCTCTGGCGTTATGAGCAGCAGTATTACTCGATCAATGGATGGACGCAGCCCGAGATGATGTGGAACTGGTACACCGGCCTCATCCGCGTCGACATCCGTCCATAATCGCAAGCGGTGTTGTCGCTGCGAACTGATTCAGATCATAGATCAAAATGTTTGGGTCCGGTCCACGGGCGTTCGCTTGCGCAGCGGCGCGACAGCATCGTAGTAGCCGTAAGCCAGGGTTGTACTCACCGCGAGATATCGAAGCTTTTCCCGCCTAGCAATCGCAGGCAGGCTCGCTACGGAAAAATCTTCCAGCCTTATCGAGTAGAAGCCTTCGTCTTGGATTCTTGATCGGTACCGAAATAAAAGACGGCTATTCGCTTCAGACCGCGCGACCGGCGCCATCGCTCCAGGTCCGGCACGCCCTGGCCCCCAGTCGTAATTTGAATCACTTAGGTACAGGTAAGGAGCTGACTTTTCCATCCCGGGCCCAATTCGCGCCTGGCGGTCGCCGCGGCAGCGGCGATTCCAACGATAATAAAAGCGACGAGCGGAAGGACCAGTCTGATGCCGTTCTGCAAACGCATTAAAACACTGAAAGCAAGGAGCGCGCCGGCACCCGCTTTTGCGAAGTTGCGCAGCGCCTGCGCCCGCAAAAGCAGAAGCGTGAGTGCGATCATGAATATCGGGATACTCAGTTTTATGGTCAAAGCAACCGGAAAGTAATACCAGAAAGACTTTTCAACCCGACCAAGAAGATAAGTCGGCGGGCCGTGCATATTGTGTTTGAATTGGTACACGAGGCCGCTGATCGCATTGTTGAAAATCCGCAGGTTCTCCGCCAACCACAGCATTGCCGCTCCTGTCGTGGACTGCGGTGGCAGTGTTTTGGCCCAGGCAACAAAGGAGCCCTGTGGATGCCAGCCGGACCCGCAATATACGATCGTAATCAGCAGACCAATTGCTGACGAAGAGGCGGGTCCCGGAAATCGGGAGCCGAAGGTCTGATGCGGGCCATGGCCGCCGCAATTTTCTGCCATGGGAACTATTTGCCGGCGATCCAGGTTCAAACTATGAAAGCGCGAGCCTACTACGAGATGATTTGGGATCGGCGTCCTCATTGGACGGATCCGCAGGCTCAATTCCGCCCCGGAGAAATGTCGGTGAGGTACCGTCTCAGATTGCACTTGAAAGGTCTATTGTCTGCTTTTTTCCTCTGTCTCGCTTTGGCAGGATGCGGCGGCGGTGGAGGCGGTAACGGAGTCGCCGCGATGCACACCCATTTTGTGGTGGTGAACAGCGACGCGGGCGGCGTTCCCAATCGTCCCAGCGTCGCCACCTTCGACGAGGGCAATCAGGGCAACACGGCGCCGGAACTCTTAATCAGCGGCGCGAACACCGGCCTTGATGGAGGCGTGTCGCAGGGGATCGCAATCTCCAACAATGAAGCCTTTGTCGCCAACAGCCAGCTTGCGAGCATCACGGTCTATACGGAGGAAGGCACCGGGGACCTGACGCCAACGGCAACTATAACAGGAGCAAATACCGGACTGGTGCAGCCCGTCGGTGTGGCCGTCGCAAACGGAAAACTCTATGTTTCCGATGCCACGGCCAACGCCATCGTAATTTTCAACAGGGCGGATTCCGGGAACGTCGCTCCGATGACGACTATCTCTGGACCTTTAACAACGCTGTCCGCGCCAAGCGGAATTGCGGTTGACGGCAATGGCAACATCTTCGTAGCCAATACCGGCCAGGCGGACGTGCTGCAATTCGCCTCAACTGCGTCCGGCAATATGGCGCCGGCGTCATCGATTTCCGGTCCGGCCACCCAACTGGTTAAGCCAGTCGCAGTCGCGCTGGACGGCAATGGCAATCTGCTGGTCAGCGACGATGGCGGCACGCCCGACGCGGTGTTGTCTTTCAGCACCACCGCCAACGGCAACGTCGCGCCAGGCAAGACCATCAGCGGCGCAGCCACGATGCTCAATGCTCCCAACGGAATCGCCCTCGACAGCACTGGCCAGATTGTAGTGGCAAACACGGGCAGCAACAGTCTCGTGGTGTTCCCGGCCAACGCTGCGGGCAATCAGTCGCCCAATGAAACAATCCAAGGGAACGCGACCGCCCTGTCGAGCCCGATCGGGTTGGCCGTAGTCACAGCTGGGGGGCCTCCCTGAGGCTGGGCTGAATTTTCGAATCAGCTTGCGGCCGAGCGCAGGACCTTGCCGGGCAGGCAGTCGTTGGGCTTGCCGTGCTCGTAGAGCACCTCGCCGTTGACTACCGAGTACTCCATTCCCCGGGCCGGCACGACCACACGGCGGCCGCCGCCGGGTAGGTCGAAGCGGACCTCGGGCCGCTCGGAATCCGAGCCCACGGTATTGAAGTCGAAGATCGCGAAGTCAGCCGCGTTACCCGGCAGCAATCGGCCGCGATCCTTAAGCCCGAAGAAATCGGCCGGCTCCGACGTGATCCTCTGCACCGCCCGCTCCAGGCTGAGCCGCTGCTTTTCGCGCACCCACTTGCCCAGCAGTTCCGTGCAATAGCCGGCGTCGCAGAACAGATCGACGTGCGCGCCGCCGTCGGAAAGTCCCAGCATCACACGCGGATCGGCGAGCAATTCATCGGCGACCTCAAAGCGCGCCGCCGAAAAGCGCATATCGAGGTCGGCTTCAAGCGCCAAGTCAAGGAGGGTGTCGAGCCCGTCGCGGTTGCGCTGGGCCGCGATTTCCGCCACCGACTTGCCGAGCAGCGGCTTCAGCGCCGCGCATCCGGTCTCGTTGACCCAGACCATGTTCAGGTTGCCATGCCAGTTACGATGCGTCTTGAGCTCTTCGTGGAACTTTTGCCGGAAGATGGGATCGGCATAGAGCCGCTTCTGCACTTCCGCCGGCTGGTTGAAGGCCGCCTGCCAGCACGGGTAGGGTGAAAACATAAAGGGCGAGCGCAGGTCGATATCGCCGATCAGCGGCACCGCGAGCAATTGCGGCCGGCCGCCGCGCGCCACCAACGGCTCGAGGCGCTCGACCAGCCGCATATGCGCCTCGGGCAGGTCGTAGCGCTTGATAATCGCCAGCCAGGTAACGTGACCGCCGCTCGCTTCAAGCAACGTCTCCAGCGTTTCGAAATCTTCCTTGCTGGCGCCGCCGGTGCGGGGCGCGATCTCAACCACGCCGTGTCCCAGTTCCTTGAGCACGCTGGCATAGGCGCGCAACTCGTCGCGGCTGGCCAGGCGGCTGCCGAGCGGCTTGGCCTGATAGCCGATATGGTTGGGCACCTGGCTGGTGGAGAAACCCATCGCACCCGCCGCCACTGCCTCCTTGATCAGAGCCCGTATCTTTGCGGTTTCATCGGCGGTAGCCGCGCGCTGGTTGGACTCGCCGCCCATCACGTAATGTCGAAACGGAGTCAGCGGAGCGAGAAAGCCGAGATTGAGTCCGCTGCCGCGGCGCTGCGCAGCGTCCATGAACTGCGGGAAGGTCTCCCATTCCCACTTGATGCCCTTGCTGAGGACATCGAACGGGATCGATTCGACGTTGACCAGATCCCAGGTCGCGACCTCGCGCGAATCGGGTTTGCAGGGCGCCAACCCGACCCCGCAGTTGCCCATGATTACGGTGGTCACGCCGTGCCATGAGGAGCAGCTAATTAGGGGGTCCCAGCAGATCTGGGCGTCGTAATGCGTATGCGGATCGATGAAGCCCGGCACGACGATGAGATCCGAAGCGTCCAGCTTGCGGCGCGCCGGCTCGCTGACCTTGCCGATTTCCACGATCCGTCCCTGCTCTACGCCAATGTCGGCGCGATAGGCGGGGCGCCCGGTACCGTCAACTACCATTCCATTGCGGATCAATAAATCCAAGGCCATCGGCGTTGCGCTCCTTTCCGGTTGTTGACGATGCCGGCTTGTTCGCGGCTATCGGCTATGATTGTTCGCCGCCGTTACCATTACCAGACGCGAGCAGATCATGAATCGTGAGCAGGCGCTTGACCACGTACGAGCGCTTGCCCTTGGGAGTCTGCACTTCGACGTCATCGCCCTCCCCCCGGCTCAGCATCGCCTTGCCCAGCGGCGAGGCCAGCGAGATGCGATTGAGCGACGCGTCGACTTCCTCGGGAACGACAATCTCGTACTCAGTGCGCGTGCCCTCATCGAGGTCCTCGATCTCGACCTTGCTGCCCAGACCCACGGTGTCCCGGGGCACCGAATCAAGATTGATGCGCGCCAGTTCCGCGATGCGGACTTCGTAGTTGGACAGGCGGGCGCGCAGGAATTCCTGGCGCTGCTTGGCCATCGCCCATTCGGCATTTTCCGACAGATCGCCATGCGCGCGTGCCCGTTCCAGCTCCTTGGGCAGGTCGACAGTGAGCTCGCGCTTTAAGTTCTCCATCTCTTTGCGCAGTCGCTTAACTACAGGTAATTCCGCCATTGCTTCCTTCCTGCGCCGCCTCTTCGCATCGCGAATCGGAGCATCCACCGCTTAAACTGCGCATGGATGACGTCGGCGAGGTAACCATTCTAATCTCTTATGTATGCTCGCACGGGCCGGCGGCTGCAATACTTAGGTCCCGTTCCAAGCCGCCAGCTTCCGGCGCAACCTGGGAACTGCTGCAACCTTGCCAGGCCGCCAAAGCTAATCGGCCACGATCGACGTCAGGCTGCGGTTGACTCCAGTAACGCTCTGGATGCTGTGCACTACCAGTTCGCCCAACGAGGAAACGTCCGCCGATTCCACCAACATAATTATATCATGCGGTCCGGTCACGGTGTGCGCGTAAATAACCCCCGTGACCCCACGCAGCTTTTGCACGACCTCCTTGGCCTTGCCCGGAGATGTGTCAATCAGGATGAAGGCTTTAACGATCATGTTGAAGATCCTCTCGCCTGTCCTTTGCCGCCCGGCATGTCGGGCAGCGCGCAGCCGCTGTGAAAGCCCCCTTATTCGTGTTGGGGCGGGATCAGATTGCCCTGTTGGTCGTAGCTGTAGAAGCCGCGTCCGACCTTGCGTCCCAAATATCCGGCGTCCACATATTTCTTAAGCAGCGGACAGGGCCGGTACTTGTCGTCGCCCAACACCCGCTGCATCACTTCCATAATTGCCAGACAGGTGTCCAGGCCAATCAGGTCGGCCAGTTCCAGCGGGCCCATCGGCTGATTGGTGCCCAGCTTCATCGCGGTGTCGATGTCCGTGACCCGCCCCACGCCCTCGTAAAGCGTGTAAATCGCCTCGTTGATCATCGGCAGCAGCACCCGGTTTACGATAAAGCCGGGAAAGTCCTCGGCGACCATCGTGGTCTTGCCCAGCCGCTCCGCCAGCTCACGGGTCAGGTCGTAGGTCTGCTGTGAAGTCGCAAGTCCGCGGATGATTTCCACCAGCCGCATCGCCGGCACCGGATTCATGAAGTGCATGCCGATGACGCGATCGGCCCGGCTGGTCCTCGCACCCATCCTGGTGATCGAAATCGAAGATGTATTGGAGGCAAAAATGACCGGCTGCGGACAAATCTGATCGAGCTTCTTGAGCAGCTCAATTTTGGCGTCTTCGGCCTCCAGTATCGCCTCGATAATAAAATCGCTCTCGCCCAGAGCCTCGATGCGCGGGGCGGTGTGGATACGCTTCAGGATGGCGTCGCGCTGCTCGGGTTTGATGCGCCCGCGCGCGATCATCCGGTCAATGTCGCGGCCGATTCCGTCGAGGCTGCGCTTCAATACGTCCTCGCCAACGTCGTGCAACGCCACCTCGAGTCCCGCCTGGGCCGCCACCTGCGCGATTCCCGCTCCCATCTGACCAGCGCCTACGACTCCAATATTGCGGATACTCATCAAAACCCCCACCCATCAAATGTAGCTGATGTAATTCTTAAGCGATTTCAAAAGCGCGTCGACATCGCCATGCTCGCCCAACTCCCGGCACAGCAGATCGTAATAACCCTTGATCCGGCGCCGCTCCTGCTGCTCTTTGGGCACCGCCAGCAAGGTCTGGAATTCCTTAAGGACCGCCTGCACGTCGAGTTTCTTCTTGACCGTAATCTGCTCGTCATCGACCGCGATGAGCAGCCGGATGTGATCGATCATCCGGTTCATCACCGCGAAATCGCTGCGATCCTTGCTCATGCCGCCTCATCCTCTAATACGCGCCGCATTAGTGCGCGCTGGGCGGTTTGTCGCCGCCTCTCCAGGTTCCTTCCCCGCCGCCCGCGCCCGCTGCCTGCCGCACCCGCCGAACATCTTCAGGAGACTGGCGTCCCGGCATTCCCAGACCCTGCATCAGGGCGTTGGCCATCTGCGAGGTGAGGCGGTCGCGAATCGTCGGTTGGTCGCCCACTTCGGCGTCCAGCACCCGGTCCACCTGCTCCCGGGTCAAGCCTTCGGCGAGGAACAGATCGACCAGTTCGCCCATTCCCACCTGGCCGGCGGCTCTGTCCACGATCGCCACGACTTTGGCGCAAGTGGGGCAGATTTTGCGGAAGAGACTGGTTCTGGTCTTGCAGAAGGCGCAGCGCATCAAGTCCGTGATTCAACCGCCAAACCCGCGGTGGTGCTTGAACATGACGATCCCCGCGGCTTTTCGTCCACGGCCAAACCGGCCTGCGCGGATGCTGACAGACCGGGCATCGTGGTCACAGGGCCAACTTACACCGCGCCACTCAGAGCGGCAAGGCGACCGGATCGGTATGGCCTTTTGGAGCGATGCACTTTCCGTTTGACGGCAGGCCTCGACTCGACTAAATTGAGAATCAATCTCAATAGGGGATTAATATGACTCAAACGCCCGTGCCATATTTCTTCTATGCCCTCGGAATCCTGCTCCGCGAAGGCATGGAAGCGATGCTGGTGGTGGTCGCCCTGGCGGCCGGGGTCAAACAGATGGGCCAGGGACGGCGGGTGCGCGAAATATATACCGGCGCCGCGCTGGCGGTGCTGGCCAGCGTACTGATGGCATGGGGGGTCCAGGCGCTGATTTCGGATGACGCCAGCGACACCATGGAGGGCGTTTTCCAGCTGATCGCGGCAGGCACCTTGTTTTACGTCAGTTCCTGGCTGACGGCGAAGACCCAGGCCAGCCGCTGGCGGGATTTCCTTTTTTCCAACCTCCAGGAAAGTAGCCGCCGGTCCCTGCCCTTCGCGATGGGTATGACGGCGTTTCTGGCGGTGCTGCGCGAGGGCGCGGAGACTATCGTATTCTTCCAGGCATTGCTCGCGGGCGCGTCCAAGGGGCTTGAGCAGCACGCGATTTGGGCCGGGATGGCGGCAGCGGGCGTGGTTTTGCTGGTTGAATTTTTTACTCTGCAACGGTTCCTGCTCCGCATTCCGCTGGGAGCCTTTTTCCGCGCAACCTCGGTGCTGCTATACGCGCTGGCCATAGTTTTCGTCGGCCAGGGAATCGCCAGCCTTCAGGAAGCCAGTGTGATCCGGGCGACCTTTGTTCCCTACGTACCAACGATAAAAGCGCTGGGCGTCTTCCCCACCGTTCAGAGCCTGACCGCTCAGTTGGTGCTGTTCGCCATTTCGGCGGGTGCGTTTGCGCTCCCCGGATGGCACCAAGGGCTGGCCGGAAAAGGACGCAATCTGGCACTGAAAATGAAAAAGGGCCAGCACGCCGCGCCGGCCCCCACAACTCAGCCGTTGTCCGACTCTGAATCTCAAGCCGCCTCCTCGGCGTCGTAGCCGAGCGCTTCCAGGAAGGTCTTCTTCTCCGCGGTCTGCATAATATAGATCCCATCCCAGCCGCAGACTTCTTCACACAGCATGCAGCCGACGCAGGTCTTTTCGTTGACCTGCACCTTGCCCAAATAGGCGGCGTGATTTTCGGGCGACGGCGTGATGCAGTCGAACGGGCACACGTCGATGCAGACACCGCAACCGTTGCAATTGTCGGGATGGACCACCGCGATCGGACGCTGAGCGCGCTTGAGGACGTAGGTAATTTCGTCGCGATTGTTCATGATCGCCTCGTCCGGGCAGATCACCCCGCAGGCGCCGCAATCGATGCACATCGCAGGTTCGATGAAGTAAACCTTCTTGGATTCACCGGAAATCGCCCCCGTGGGACATCGCTTTTCACAGGCACTGCACCCGGTACAACTCTCGGCAATAATAGTAAAAGGCATGATTAACAGCTTCCCTGACTCTGCAGCGCCGCGTTATTTGCGCATCTCGTCGATCATCCGGTCGCGCATTCCGTGCTCGATCAACTGATCGTTACGGCGCGCCTGCTTGAAGGAAACGTAGGTGAAAAACAGCACCAGGATCATCATCATCCCAATCGGTATGTTATCAGGCTGCGAGACAATGGTCAGAAACTGTTGTAAGCCGGTTATGTGCTCCATAATGGGCTCTCAAATCTCCCTGCTGATTCAGGAACGGCGGACAAATCCACGACAAAGTCTGCATTCATCCACCCTGCTTTTCGTGTACCAGCCGCATTCACAGGTGTCAACGTGGACCGCTTGCTCCCGCTCCGTCTGCCAACTATAAGCCTTTCCAACCGATCGCGACACAGTGCGCCTATGGATCAGGACCTTCAAACATCGGACGCGGCGGCGCCGCCCCGCGCCGGCGGTGAATCGCCGCTGCGATTTTGCTGGGCAGTCGCGGCCACCGGCCTTGCCGTACTCTACACGGCGGTCCTTGCGAGCCTGGCGGCCCTGTCGGCAGCGTTTGGAAGGCCGCAGGGCGTCGGCCGGTTCGGACGCATGTGGGGACGGATAATAATCCGCACCGCGGGCGTCAAGGTCGAATTCGAGGGGCTGGAAAACATCGACCACCTCGGCTCCTTCATCCTGGTCGCCAACCATCAGAGCATGTTCGACATCCTGGCCCTGCTGGCGTATTTTCCCCGCCCGGTGCG
This sequence comes from Binataceae bacterium (SeqCode), assembly GCA_035939115.1. Lineage (GTDB taxonomy): Bacteria > Desulfobacterota > Binatia > Binatales > Binataceae > JAJPJA01. Next base: position 9,257 of record DASZGF010000230.1, on the reverse strand, counting down.
CTTCGTCGCCAAAAAAGAGCTGCTCAAGATCCCCATCTTCGGCTTTGCGCTCAAAAACGGCGGACATATCGTGGTTGATCGGGAGCGCGGCGGACAAGCGGTGCGCAAGGCGATCGAAATTGCCAAGTCCGGCATCTGTATCGTTTTCTTCGCCGAGGGACATCGTTTCAGCGACAACCAGGTCCATCGCTTCAACCCGGGCGCGGCCTGGCTCGCGCTGCAAACCAAGCTGCCATGCGTACCGACGGCGATCAGGGGCAGCGGTGCGATCATGCCGCGCGGCGCCAAGCTGGTCGTACCGGGCGGGACCATGCGCATGAAGATGGGCCCACCCATTCTCACCGACTCCCTGCAGGCGTCCGACCGCAACAAGCTCACCCGTCAGTTGGAGCAGTCCGTGCGCGATCTGTTCAGCGCCGCCTAACAGGATTTGGAGGCCACGGCATGAACGCGCCCTGCGCGTATCGCGGCGAGGGCTTCGTGCAGGGTGTCGAAGATGTGATCGGCGCCGATGACGTCGCTCAGGCGGTGGCGGCGCAGATCGTCCCGCAGCGACGATTGTGGGTGTACCAGCACCAGCGCTATGCCGCGGCGGCTTAGGTCTTGCTCCACCTCCCGCACCACGCGCGCGGCTGAGTAATCGACGGCGGTGATCGCGCCCGCATCCAGCACCAGCCATTTCACCGGCGCGGCTGCCTCTTGCACCAGGCCGCGCACATCCGCCGCAAAGCGGCCGGCATTGGCATAGAAGAGGTCTGCCCCGAATTGAAAGATCACCAACCCGGGTCCGCTTATCGCGCCCGGGACAGCCGGTGTCGGCATCCACTGCCCGTCTTTCTGGACCAGCACCGCCGTGTGCGGTCTATAGCTGTGGCGCACGTGCCGGAACAGCGACAGCACTATCGCCAGCAGGATGCCCTGCTCGACGCCGATCACCACCACCACTGCGGCGGTGATCGATGCCAGCTGGAACTCACCGGGGCTCTCACGCAGGATGTCGCGCAAGCCGCGCACGTCAATGAGTTCGACGGCGATCGTGAAAACAATCGCGCCGAGCACGCACCGCGGCAGATAGTGCAGCGGGCCGGTCAGGAAGAGCAGCACCAGCGCCACCACGGCGGCCGTGGTGAGGTGGGCGATCTGGCTGCGCCCACCGGAGCTTTCGACCATCGCTGTCTGCGTCGGGCTGCCATTGACCACGAACGCGCCGCTGAGCGCCGCCGCCGCGTTGGCCGCCGACAGGCCGATGAGGTCGGTGTTCTCGTCGAGTGGTTCGCGATGGCGGGAGGCGTAGGCGCGCGCCGTTGCAGCGCTCTGGGCGACGATCATCAGGAAGCATGAGCCCGCCACCGGAAGCAGCGGCCGAATCTCCCCCCATCTCACATCCGGAAGGCCGATCGACGGAAGACCCCCGGTGATTCTTTGGATGACGGCGATGCCGTGTCCGGAGAAGTCAAACGCGGCGCTCGCTGTAATCGCCCCGACCACTGCGAAAAGCGCTCCTGGCAGACGCGGTGCAAGCCTGTGCAAGACGAGGATCATCGCTACCACCGCCACCGCCAGGCACAGTGTCGGCACATGCAACCGCGGCAAACCACGGACGACCTCGGCGAGCTGGTCAACCGTGCGGGTGGAGTGAAACGGCACACCCATCATCTCGCCGAGCATCGCGATACCGACCTGGAAGCCGACCCCGGTCAGAAAGCCGACCAGCACCGTCTGCGAAAGGAAGTCGGCCAGAAAGCCGAGCTCGAACAACCGTGCCAGCAGCAGAAATCCCGCAGTGAGCAGCGCCACCATCCCAGCCAATGCCACATAGTGCGCGCTGGCGATCGGTGCCATCTGCGACAGGTTCCCGGCCAAAATGGCCGCCGTCGCCGAATCCGCCGCCACCACCAGGTAGCGCGAAGAGCCCAGCGCCGCGAACGCCACTACCGGCAGCAGCAAAGTGTAGAGCCCGGTGACAACGGGCGTGCCGGCGATTCGCGTATAGCCCAGCACCTGCGGCACGTTCATCGCGGCCAGCGTGACCCCGGCCAGCGCGTCGCGCACCGCTGCCGCACGCGTGATGGGCCGGATGCCCCGAAAGAGGCGCGGCTCGCGCTCGCTAGTCCGCGGCTTTTGGTGTGTCATGTCCACCGGGTCGCTGGGTTGATGCGCGCTCACTTCTTGCGCGACGCCTTGGCCGCCTTGTGGCCGCGCCGCGCCTCCTGCGCTGCGGCAGCGTGATACTTGCGGCGAATCTCGGCAATGTCCACCTGTGTCGGCGGCAGCTTCAGGTCCATGTCCTCCATGGTATCAGCAACGATCTCCGAGATGGCCAGGTTGCGGAACCACTTGTGGTTGGATGGGATCACATACCACGGGGCATGCCTGGTGCTGGTCTTTTCCATGGCGTCCTCGAACGCCTCGATATACTTCGACCACAACTCGCGCTCCGAGTAGTCGGTCTCGCTGATTTTCCAGTGCCGCTCCGGATCATCGAGCCGCTGCTTGAAGCGCTCGAGCTGCTCCTGCGGGCTGATGTGAAGATAGAACTTGACGATGCGCGTGCCGTTTTCGCTGAGCATCTTCTCGAAGTCGTTGATCAGGTCGTAACGTTTGGACCACACCGACTTCGGGACCAACTTGTGCACGCGCACCACCAGCACATCCTCATAATGCGAACGGTTGAAGATCACGACTTCTCCTTTGCCCGGCGCATGCTGGTGGGCGCGCCACAGGAAGTCGTGGGCGGCTTCGTACTTGCTGGGCTGCTTGAAGCCATAGACCGACGTGCCTTGCGGATTCATGGCGCTGAAGACATGGCGCACCACCCCGTCCTTGCCGCCAGCGTCGAGCGCCTGCAGGACCACCAGCAGTGACTGGTTGCCGTCGGCGTACAGCAGATACTGCAACTTGGCCATACGCTCGACATGCTTGTTGATCTGCGGCGTCGCCGCCTTGTGCGATTCATGCTTGTCTTTGAATGCCGGGGCGATTTTGCCGAGCCGGACCTTGGCGCCGGGCTCGACCACGAATCTCTTGCGGTAGTCCATCGTCGCGGTTTCTCCTGGCAGACTGCGGAAAAAAATGACTGACTGCGACAGTCTGCACCCTCAGTGCTTATATCTCCCACAACAGCAAGGAGAAAAGTGACTGACGATTTCTCAGCCGTCGTTGGAGCAGGCCTGCTGCGATCTCACGCGCAGCGGTAGTGGGTGCCGAAGTGGGCCCAGTTTTTGCCAAAGATCATGGCGTCTGGCCAAAGCTGTCTTAAGATGCGGAAATCATCGAATCAGCTACTATTATAATCTCTCGCATCTGTGCGCCTTCTTCCATAGGATCGGAACGATGGCCGTCGTACCCCGGTAAACCAACGGTCCGTCGCTGGTCCGCGTCCTCAGTAACGCGCGCTGCGTGGTTCGCCGGATAGCCCCTTTGAGGAGATCTCTCTTGAAGAACACTTCAGGCCTTTGGCTTACGGCCCTGTTCGTGTTGCTGATGCTGGCCTTTGGCAGCACGGTACGGGCTCAGACCTTGAACGTCGGCGTCACGTCGGAGGGAACTCAGAGCCTCACCGCCGGCTCTAACTTTTCCAACGGCGGAACGATCACCGTTACCGCCAGCGGGGTGCCCTCAGGTGCGACCGTCAGCATCACCTCGGTGACGTTGTCGGTGGGAAACGCCGGCGTGTTCAATTCGCTGACCCTGAACGGTTCAGCGCCCGGCGGCAGCTCGGATGCGAGTCTGCCGTTAACCAGCGGCTCCAATGTCGCCAGCTTTTCCTCGATTCAATTGTCCGACGGACAGAGTGCGACCTTCCTTCACCCTGAACGGAACCCTGACCAGCACACCGCCCAGCGGGACGACCAGTTTGGGACGGCGGCAATTGAACAATTTGAAACTGGCTTCGATGGTCTCGCCCGGGCCCGCCGGCGGCGTATCGATGCTGTTGCTGGGCTTGATGACACTGGCGGTATTGGCAGTCAGCGGTAAGCTCCGGCGCCGGCATCTGGCCATGTTCGCAGTGTGGACGGTGATGGCGGCGGCGGTGGCCGGGTGCGGCAACGGCGGGTCGGCATCGTCAGACCAACAGGTTACCGCGGTTTCCGCCACCTCCAGTTCCGGCGGCACCGTTAACGCAACGGGCGTGCCTGCGGATATGGGAACAATCACCGTTGAGTTGACCTCAACCAGCGGAACCGTTGGTCCCACGCCGGTCCCTACGTCCCAGAATGCTGGCGCCGCGCTTGGGACCACCATGGGGCAACCCGCCGGCACACAGGTTCCGTGACCGAAAGACAACTCGCCCGGGGCTCGTTTCACTTGGTCAAGTGATTAAGTCCCGGGCGAGTGCTGGCCGCTCACGCCATACCAACGCCCATTTTGTAGACACCGCCACAGGATTGTTCCGATGGCGGCGGGCATAAGCGCCGCGAATCATGTTGTGATTGCCGCTTTTCGCACTTCGGTTCCAGTATAGCGGCTACGGGGAAGCAGCATCTGAATTGAATTTCCAACAATTCGAGCTAATAAATCCCGTTTTTGACCTATAATTCATGAATATGATTGATTTATCCTACCAAGCTCCCTTACTATCCACCCGAAGGGAGTAAAACAAGTTGAAACGATCACATTGCCTCGCAATTGCCGCCGGTCTGGGTCTGCTGATGATGCTGGGAATGATGCCAGGTTGGGCCGGACCGCCCCCAACCCTACCCCGAGCGATGCTAGCCAAAACACCGCTGGCGGCAGTAATGCGCTATCGATCAACACCGGGTCTGTAAACACGGCTTTCGGCTTTGACGCGCTGCAGTTCAATACCTCCAATCACGGCAACACCGCCACCGGATCATTTGCGCTGAATTTTAATGGCGGCGACTACAACACCGCCAGCGGCTATTCCGCGCTTTCAGCCAACGGCAGCGGACAGGCCAACACCGCTACGGGAGCCAACGCGCTTGAAGCCAATACCAGGGGCAACGCTAACACAGCCAGCGGACTCCAGGCACTCGGCTCCAACACCACCGGCTCCAACAATGCCGCGGCCGGGACCCAGGCGCTGTACGGCAACATCACGGGTAGCGGCAACACCGCCGACGGCTACCAGGCGATGTTCACCAACATCAGCGGCAACGCCAACGCAGCCAGCGGGTTTATGGCGCTCTACAGCAACACTACCGGCGGCGCCAACACCGCCAGCGGAGCCTACGCCCTGTACAGCAACACCACCGGAGCTTTCAATACCGGGGGCGGATACCAGGCCCTGTTCAGCAACGTCGGCGGCACCAGTGACACCGCCACCGGATTCCAGGCCCTGTTGAGCAACACCACCGGCAGCAACAATACCGCCGTCGGGTCGGTGGCACTGTACAACAACATCAGCGGCAACGCCGATACCGGCACCGGCTTTCAGGCGCTGTCCAACAACACCTCCGGAGCTAACAACACCGCCACCGGATCGCAGGCGCTGTATGGTAATACCAGCGGCAGTTCTGAAACCGCCGACGGTGCCAGCGCCCTGGCGCACAATACCAACGGCGCTAACAACACTGCCATTGGAGCGAGTGCCCTCAACCGCAACACGACCGGCTTCTCGAACACCGCGATCGGTGTCGATGCCCTTTTCGCCAACACCAGCGGCAATAGCAACAATGCGTCCGGTTTCAGCGCGCTGTTCAACAATACGGTGGGGGCCAGGAACAGCGCCGCCGGCTTCGAGGCGTTGGCGGGCAACACCAGCGGCAGTAATAACCTTGCGATAGGTTACAACGCGGGTACCAGCGTGACCACCGGTAGCAACAACGTGGAGATCGGGAGTCCTGGGGTAGCGGGCGATACCAACACTATACGCCTCGGTGCGCCGGACGCGCAGACCGCAACCTATATCGCGGGCATTAGCAATGCCGCGGTTACGGGCGCCGACGTCGTGGTGGCGGCCAACGGGCGGCTCGGCGTGATGACGTCTTCGGTGCGCTACAAACACGACATCCGCGACATGGGCGAGGCGAGCAGCAACCTGCTGAAGCTGCGTCCGGTGACCTTCCGCTACAACAACGACCCCAGCGGCATCGTGCAATACGGACTGGTGGCGGAAGAAGTGGCAAAGATTTATCCGGAACTGGTGACCTACGGACCCGACGGCAAAATCCAGACGGTGCGCTGCCTGACGCTCAGCGCTATGCTACTCAACGAGATGGGCAAGCAGAGCGCGGCGCTGCGCAATCAGAACAGCCGCAATGACCAACAATCAGAGCAGATTGCTCGCCAGGCTCGGCAGATTGAAAGCCTGACCGCGAAGTTGGCACAAGTCGAAGCTTCGACCCAACGGAAGCTTGGAATGCAGCAGGCGGTTTTTGAACAGCGCCTATCGTTGCTGGAACACGCGATGGCAACGCGGGAGGGTGGCAACAACCTGGCCGCAGCCTTCAAGCGATAAGATCGGGCGGCTCACCGCTGGCGGCGAACAAACATAGGTCCGATTTACATTCCTGCTATATAGCAGTTGATCCGCACCGTGCCGCCTTCAGCGGGCGCGCTCGATGACACAGCGGCCGCGGGCCGGCGGCGTAACTGCGAAACCGACGGGGGCGGAGGCGCAAAGTTCATGGTGAAGGTCCGAGCGATCCTCCAAATAGATCGTCAAGGCGGAACGAATACCCGAGACCGAAGTAGTGATCGACCGAGCTGCTGTTGAGACCGACGCCTGCGTGAAAATCGAGCTGTTGGGTCTTCGTAAATCGCCATGCTCCACCCGTGTCGAGGAGCTGGCTGGGCCTTTGGTGGTCGTAGTCTCCAACGTATTCAACGAACATGTCGGCTGAAGGTCCGAACGCCCTCTCCAGCGAAAGGGTCGGTTCAAGGGTCGGGTTTCGCATCGACTCGCTTGGGAACCAGGTCAGTGTAAACATGCCGGCCATTTCCCAGCCGTCGGCTATTTCGTGAGACCACGGAAACTGTATGTAGGGTTCGTAACCGTGACCGGAGATCTTCGCAGAGCCGCCTGGAAACCCAAGGCCGGCGGTGGCCGATAGTTTGAAGCTAAACGGAACCGGAAGCTGCCGCTTGAACGAAACGACGACGTCAGAAAAGCCGGAGGGCTGCGAGCCATCAACCGGGAGAAAATAATTGGGGACATCGATCAGGAATTCAGTGCAATGAGCGACACCGAGGCGGAGTCTCGTGTTGGCGCCGTCGAGAGTGTTGGAACCGCGCCGGACGGTCCAGTCCACTCCGCTCTCTGCTTGAAAGCTGCCCAAAGGAACGACCACGCTCGAATTAGTGACGTCCGGTCGGTCGGTGGCAATTTCCTCGGCGTCGGTCGGACAAGAATCGGTCGCTCCAGCCTTGGTGGGGATCGAGAGTGTGACCAGGACAAGCGCGCCGCAGAGCGCGGAACTGACAAACTTTCCGAGCGATGGCTTCGACATTCCCGGCCTTTCATGGCCGAGATATTGATCGAACAAGACTCGGCCAGGGTTGATACCTGTCCGAAGGTCTCGTTCGCCTCGCTACTGAGGTGGGGGACCGAGCCCGAAGGCTGGTATGTCGATCTCCCCTACGCCGTTTTTGATGTCGGCGTGAACTACTCCCCTTTGGAGTAGCATTCGTTTACAGTGTGGTCGACTTGCTGTCAACCGGCCAGGATTCACCCTGACCTCTTGTCGCCGTTGCGTTCGACGTGTGCCTGATGCGGCACGTTCCCCTCGTTCAGAGCCCTGCGGACGTCATCGACGATCTCTTTTGGCTTTACGATCTGGCCGTCATAGTCGCGCACCTCTCTCCCGTCCGGACCGACCAGGAGCACATCGACCAGATGGCCGACCGAGCCGTCCGGGTCTTTCTGGCGGAACATCTTGAAGCCGGCGAGGGCGCGATCGACCTCGGCGACTGATCCCGTCAGAAAGTACCAGCCCTTTTTGTCTGCTCCCTGCTGTTGGGCGTATTCGCGCAGCCGCGCCGGACTGTCATGCTCGGGATCGACCGTGATTGAAACGATCGACGCCTTCCAACCGAGATCGGCGCCCAGCCCAACCGCGACATTCGTCAACTTTGCAGTCTCCATCAAGCAGGGCCCCGGACATGAGGTGTAGATGAAATCAACGACGACCAGTTTCCCTTTGAGCGACGCGAGCCAAAGGGTCTTGCCGTCTTAATCGATGAGCCTGGTATCGGTGAGAGAACCGGCTGCGGCAGCGCTGTCATGTGCACTCTGCGCGCTCGAACCGAGTCGGCATCCACTGACGACGAGCAGGCTCGTGGCCAGCGTCGCGGCGATCAACATCGATCTGAATTCAGATCGGATTATCTTATTCGAGTTCATCTAAAATCATCTCCGCCAGGTAAAATGCTTGCGGCGCAAAGCTCTCTCCGTTCCAGGCCGACGTTAACTTCTAGACTCCGATATCGGAATTTTTATTCCGGCACTTTCCGATAAAGTTGGAATTTTTTTCAAGGCCGCCGGGTATATCACCCAGAAGCGCGCGACTGCGCGACGTTTTCCTGGAGGTTATTTGGTGGAAAGCAAGTTGGATCGTCGATCGTTCCTGGGGGTTGCGGGCGCCTCGCTATCAATCGGCGCCCTTTACAGCGTGTTCGCCCCGCTCGCACATGGCGCCGGAAATGAAGTGCTTACGCGCACAATGGCCGAACTCAATGGCGAGGCGCCTGCGCCCTTTTCGTTCATCCAATTGAGCGACACGCACGTTGGTTTCAATGGACCGCCGGATCCGCTCGGCACCAGGGCATTCGAAAGCGCGGTCGCAACTATCAACGGGCTTAAGCGGCGTCCCGAGCTGGTGATCATCACCGGCGACCTGACCCACGACGCCGACACTACCGACGAGCACGCGCAGCGCTACAAGCTGTTCAAGCAGATCGCGGGCAGGATTCGCGCCGCACAAGTCAAGGTAGTCCCGGGGGAGAATGACGCTGCGCTCGACGGCGGCGATATGTTCCGCGAATTTATGGGGCCGACGCATTACTCCTTCGACCATCGCGGTGTCCACTTCGTCGCGCTCGATAACGTTTCCCGCGGACGGCCAGAAGTCGGCACCGAACAGCTTGCCTGGATGAAGTCCGACCTGGCGCGGTTTCCCAAGACCGCACCTATCGTGGTGTTTACGCATCGCCCATTGTTCGACCTCAGGCCCGACTGGGAATGGTTCACCAGCGACGGCGACGACGTGATGAACGCGCTGGCGCCGTACGAGAACGTCACGGTGCTCTACGGCCATATTCATCGCGAGAACTTCCATCAGCAGGGCAACGCCAAA